>NZ_JABFTW010000001.1:0-540453 GCF_021404355.1 Halomonas sp. MCCC 1A11062 | reverse complement strand
TTACTCACCCGTCCGCCGCTCGCCACCAGGAAGCAAGCTTCCCGTGCTGCCGCTCGACTTGCATGTGTTAGGCCTGCCGCCAGCGTTCAATCTGAGCCATGATCAAACTCTTCAGTTTAAGATCATATAGTCCTTACCCCTCTTGCGAAGGAAGCGGACCAAACTTGGCTCAAGGTCAAAGCTTCTCAAAAGACCCGAAGGTCTCGACGAGTCGCTTGCCTTGAAATGGTGTGACTTCTCACCACCTCATCGACAAGCGCCCACATGAATTACCTGATCGATTGTTAAAGAGCGGCTCCTTTCCTCTTCAAGCCTCAGCCTGAAGAGCGGAGCGTCTCGCTTGCTGTCGGGGCCGTCGATCCTATGACCGAGGGGCCTCGCCAGCGCCCTGCGAGGAAGGCGTATTCTACTGAAGCGCCGGAGTTTGTCAACTCTCTCCGAGGTGACCCTGACATCGAAGACCGGCCTGAGCCGGCGACCGCAAGCCCGCTTCCGGACTTGCTTTCGAGTGGGGCGCATTCTACCGAACCCGCCGCGGGCGTCAAGTGCGAATTTTGCGAAGCGAATCGGAAAACTCAAATAACGACAACCACTTACCACTCTTCCCACCGCCTGCAACGTTGCTCGTCACCGGCAGCGGATGCGTACTTTACGGCTTTCCCCCGAGCCCCGCAAGGGCCGGCTGTAAAAATATTTCAGGATGATGGCTAAGCGGTGACGAGACGCGGGCGAGTCAGCTATCCACAGCCGCTCGCAGGCGAGGGGCTGTGGATGGTTTTGCCCCAGGAGTGAAGACGACGACGCCCGCACGGGGCGGGCGTCGGTAGAGCAACTGACTTGTCATCAGTTGGCCTGAGAGCCGGTGGAATGACTCAGCGTAGCGTGACCCGGGCATAGCGCTTCTTGCCGGCCTGAATCACGTAGCTCTTGCCGGTGTCGAGCATGGCATCCTTGGCCGCTACTTCGCCGTCGACCTTGACCCGACCGTTGCCCAGCATGTCCTTGGCCTGGGCGCTGTTGTTGGCCAGCCCCGCCCGGTTGAGCACCGCGGCGATGGGCGCCTGGGCGCTGCCCTCGAAGTCGACCTCTACCTCGGGCAGGTCTTCGGGCAGCTCGCCTTCGGCCAGGCGGTTGCCGGCCGACTTGTGGGCATTGGCCGCGGCCTCTTCGCCGTGGTAGCGGCCGATCAGCTCGCGGGCGAGGATCATCTTGATGTCGCGCGGGTTGGCACCGGCCTCGACGTCGCGCTTGAGCGCTTCGATCTCTTCGTTGGATTTCAGCGAGAGCAGTTCGAAGTAGCGCCACATCAGGCTGTCGGGCATGGAGACGAGCTTGTTGAACATCGAGCCCGGCGCCTCGTCGACGCCGACGTAGTTGCCCAGCGACTTCGACATCTTCTGCACGCCGTCGAGACCTTCGAGCAGCGGCATGGTGATGACCACCTGCGGCTCCATGCCGAAGTGCTTCTGGATCTCGCGCCCCATCAGCAGGTTGAACTTCTGGTCGGTGCCGCCCATCTCGACGTCGGCTTCGAGCGCCACGGAGTCGTAGCCCTGCACCAGCGGGTAGAGAAACTCATGAATGGAGATCGGCTGACCCGACTTGTAGCGCTTGTCGAAGTCGTCACGTTCGAGCATGCGCGCCACGGTGCTCTGGGCGGCCAGCTCGATCATCTTGGCCGCGGTGAGCTCACCGAACCACTCGGAGTTGAAGCGCACCTCGGTCTTGTCGGGATCGAGAATCTTGAACACCTGCTCCTTATAGGTCTGGGCGTTGGCACGGACCTCTTCTTCGGTGAGCGGCTTACGAGTGACGTTCTTGCCAGTGGGGTCGCCGATGCGCCCGGTGAAGTCGCCGATCAGGAAGATGATCTGGTGGCCCAGATCCTGGAACTGGCGCATCTTGGTCAGCAGCACGCTGTGGCCGAGGTGCAGGTCGGGAGCCGTGGGATCGAAGCCCGCCTTGATGCGCAGCTTGCGGCCGGACTCGAGCTTCTTGATCAGCTCGTCCTCCAGCAGGATCTCCTGGGTGCCTCGTTTCAGCAGCGCCAGTGCGCTTGCGACCTCGCTCATCTCTCCCACTCCAAATACGTTGATCGCCCGTACGGGCTGGGTCCATCGAATGGGGCACGATGGTAGCATGACTTGATGCCTCGCGGTCCCCCCAGCCTTAGGGAGAAATAGAGATGCCACTATTCGTTGGTCTGATGTCCGGCACCAGCCTGGACGGCATCGATGCCGCCCTGGTCGAGATCGATTCCACGGGGAGCGCGAGCCTGCTTGCCACCCACGCCGAACCGATGCCCGAAGCGCTGCGCGAGCAGCTGCTCGAGCTCTGCCAGGCCGAACGGGTCGCCTTTGCCGAGCTGGCCAGCGCCGAGGATGCCTTCTGCCGGCTTCAGGCCGTCGCGGCCCAGCATCTGCTCGAAGGCTATCTATCCGAAGGTAAGGGCATCGCCATCGGCGAGATTGCCGCCATCGGCACCCACGGCCAAACCATCGAGCACGCCCCCTGGGGCCACGCCGAGGGGCCGGCCTATACGCTGCAACTCGACAATCCTAGCCTGCTGGCCGAACTGACCGGCTGCACGGTGGTGGCGGACTTCCGCCGCCGCGACCTGGCCGCCGGCGGTCAGGCCGCTCCGCTCGCGCCGGCCTTCCACGAGGCGCTGTTTCGGCGTGCGGGGCAGTGGCAGCTGGTGCTCAACCTGGGCGGCTTCGCCAACCTGACCCTGCTGCCCCCCGCGGAGAGCGAGACCGAGGTGATCGGCTTCGATACCGGCCCGGCCAACGCGCTGCTGGATGCCTGGCACGCCCGCCATCGTGGCGGCCGCTACGATCCCGACGGCGCCTGGGCTGCTTCGGGCCAGGTGGATGACACCCTGCTGGAGCGCCTGCTTGCCGAGCCCTTCTTTCATCGCCCACCGCCGCGCAGCACCGGGCGCGAGGTGTTCCACCTCGACTGGCTCGAAGGCCATCTCACGGGAAAGGAGAGTCCTGCTGACGTGCAGGCAACCCTGGCGGAGCTGACCGCCACCAGTGTGGCTCTGGGCATCGAGATGGCACGCGAGCTGGCCGGCGCTCCGCCGGCCTCGGCGCTGATCCCCTGCGGCGGTGGCGCCCACAATAGCGATCTGCTCGGCCGTCTGGCCCGCCACCTGCCGGAAACCGCCCTGGTACCCAGCAGCGACTGGGGATGGCCGGCCGACTGGCTGGAAGCCGGCGCCTTCGCCTGGCTCGCCTGGCGCCGCCTGGAAGGGCTGCCCGGCAACCTGCCCAGCGTCACCGGCGCTGCCGGCCCGCGCGTTCTCGGCGGCGTCTACGCGCCCTAAACTATTGGCGGCTAAAAATCGTCGTCATCGCGCAGTGACAGCCGCTGCGCGGAAGCCTGCGCCTTGGCCAGCACGTCGCTCTTCTCGTCGCCATACTTGATCATCATGCGCAGCTCGTTGGCCGAGTCGGCGTGCACCATGGCCACTTCCTCGCTGATCCTGCCCGCCTTGTAGAGGTCGTACAGGGCCTGGTCGAAGGTCTGCATTCCCTGATCGCGGGAGCGGCCCATGACGTTCTTGATCTCGCCCACGTCGCCCTTGCGGATGAGATCGGCGATGAGGGGCGTGCGCTGCAGGATCTCGATGGCCGGACAGCGACCGCCGTCGCGGGTGGGCAGCAACTGCTGGGCGACGATGGCGTGCAGGTTGAGCGACAGGTCGAGCCAGATCTGCTCGTGGCGCTCGTGGGGGAAGAAGTGAATGATGCGATCCAGCGCCTGGTTGGCGTTGTTGGCGTGCAGCGTGGCCAGGCACAGGTGGCCGGTCTCGGCGAAGGTCAGGGCGTGCTCCATGGTCTCGCGGGTGCGCACCTCGCCGATCAGCACCACGTCCGGCGCCTGGCGCAGGGTGTTCTTCAGCGCCACTTCGAACGACTCGGTGTCGATGCCCACTTCACGCTGATTGATGATCGCCTTCTTGTGCGGATGCACGTATTCGATGGGGTCCTCGACGCTGATGATGTGGCCGCCTACGGTCTCGTTACGCTGCTGGATCATCGACGCCAGAGTGGTCGACTTGCCGGTGCCGGTACCGCCGACCACGAACACCAGCCCGCGCTTGAGATTGGCCAGCTCGCCCAACTGAGGCGGCAGCGATAGTTCTTCGAGATGGGGAATCTCATAGGCGATGCGCCGGATGACCATCGCCAGCTGATTGCGCTGCTGGAAGGCGCTGACCCGGAAGCGACCGCGACCGCTGAGACTCAGGGCGAAATTGGCCTCACGCTCCTGCGCGAAGCGCTCCTTGAGTCCTTCGGGCACGGCCACGTTGACCAGCTCGCGCACCTGCTCCACCGAGAGCCGCTGATCGCCCAGCGCGGTGAGCTTGCCGGCGGTCTTGATGGTGGGTGGCGCCTGAACCGAGATCAGCAGATCCGAGGCCTCCTGCCGGGCCATGATGTCGAGCAGCTGCTCAAGCCATTCCTGTGCTTTCATCTCCCCACCCCCTTGTCGTCATCATCGAACACTCAACTGGTCAGTGCGCTCTTGGCCCGGGCCTGGGCTTCATCGCGATTGACCACGTTCTCAGCCACCAGCTTGGCCAGCGCGGCGTCGAGTGTCTGCATGCCGATGTTGCCGCCGGTCTGGATGGCCGAGTAGATCTGCGCCACCTTGTCCTCGCGGATCAGGTTGCGTACCGCCGCGTTGGCGATGAGGATCTCGTGGGCCGCCACACGCCCGCCGCTGCGCCGCTTGAGCAACGTCTGGGAGATGACCGCCTGCAGCGACTCCGACAGCATCGAGCGCACCATGGCTTTCTCTTCGCCGGGGAAGACGTCGATGATCCGGTCGATGGTCTTGGCCGCCGAGGTGGTGTGCAGGGTGCCGAACACCAGATGGCCCGTCTCGGCGGCGGTGAGCGCCAGGCGGATGGTCTCGAGGTCGCGCATCTCGCCCACCAGGATCACGTCGGGGTCCTCGCGCAGGGCGCTGCGCAGCGCCTGGGCGAAGCCGTGGGTGTCACGATGCACCTCGCGCTGGTTGATCAGACAGCGCTTGCTGCGATGCACGAATTCCACCGGGTCCTCGATGGTGAGGATATGGTCGTAACGGTGATCGTTGATATAGTCGATCATGGCGGCCAGGGTGGTGCTCTTGCCCGAGCCGGTAGGCCCGGTGACCAGCACCAGCCCGCGGGGCAGCAGAGCAAGGCGGCGGAAGACCTCACCCAGCCCCAGATCCTCCATGGTCAGCACTTCGCTGGGGATGGTACGGAATACCGCGCCGGCGCCACGCGCCTGGTTGAAGGCGTTGACACGAAAGCGCGCCACACCCGGAACCTCGAAGGAGAAGTCGGTCTCGAAGAACTCCTCGTAGTCACGGCGCTGGCGGTCGCCCATGATGTCGTAGATCAGCTTGCGGACTTCCTTGTCCTCCATGGCCGGCACATTGAGACGGCGAATGTCGCCGTCAACGCGAATCATCGGCGGCAGGCCGGCCGACAGGTGCAGATCGGAGGCGTTCTGTTTTGCCGAGAACGCCAGCAGTTCGGTAATATCCATGCGATTCCCCTGCTCCCGATTAAGGTTCCAGCGAGTATGACAGACCTTGCGGACATGAAGGACTTCATGTGGCTGAGATGACGGATACCATGCTTTCCGAGTCGCTGGCCAGCGCTCGCCGACGTTTGGCCACCGCCTTGTCGGCGGCCGGACGCACGCCCGATGCGGCCCGGCTGCTGGCCGTGAGCAAGACCAAGCCGGCCGGCATGATTCGCGAGGCGTGGCAGCTCGGCCAGCGGGAATTCGGCGAGAACTACGTCCAGGAAGCGCTGGAGAAGCAGACCGAACTGGCCGACCTGAAGGGCATCGTGTGGCACTTCATCGGCCCGCTGCAGGCCAACAAGACACGCGCCGTGGCCGAGCACTTCGACTGGGTGCATAGCGTCGACCGCGTGAAGATCGCCCGACGCCTGAACGACCAGCGCCCCGAGGCACTGGGCCCGCTCGAGGTCTGCCTGCAGGTCAACGTCAGCGACGAGGCCAGCAAGTCGGGCGTGGCTTTTGACGAACTGGAAAGCCTGGCGCAAGCGGTGGTTTCACTGCCACGCTTGCGTCTGCGCGGGCTGATGGCCATTCCGGCGCCGGCGGCAACCGTGGCCGAGCAGCGAGCTCCGCTGGCACGCCTGCGCCAGGCCCTGGAAGCGCTGCAGCAGCGCTTCCCCGAGGCCCCGCTGGACACCCTGTCGATGGGCATGAGCGACGACTTGGAAGCCGCCATTCTCGAGGGCGCCACCCTGGTACGACTGGGCACGGCCATTTTCGGCGCACGGAACACATCGCGTCGCTAGACGCACTCGCACCGGCACGTGGCCGGTCGCTGGATAACAGAAGAAGGACGAATCGCAATGGCCAGCAGAGTCACCTTCATCGGCGCAGGCAACATGGCCAGCGCCATCATCGGCGGCATGATCGACAATGGCCATCCGGCCACCGCCATCACCGCCACCTCGCCCAGCGATGCCTTCCTGGCGCCGGTGCACGAGCGCTACGGCATTCGCACCAATACCGACAACCAGGCCGCGGTGCGTGACGCCGACATCGTGGTGCTGGCGGTGAAGCCTCAGGTCATGCGCGAGGTCTGCGAAGGGCTGCGCGACACCCTGCAGCGCCAGCGCCCGCTGATCATCTCGGTGGCGGCGGGACTCACCGCCGAGTCGCTGCAGGCCTGGATGGGTGGCGGCCTGCCACTGGTGCGCTGCATGCCCAACACGCCGTCGCTGGTCGGCGCCGGTGCCGCCGGCCTGTATGCCACTGCCGAAGTGAGCGACGAGCAGCGCGCCCAGGCCACCGAGCTGCTCGAGGCCGTGGGTCTGGTCGAGTGGGTGGCGGAAGAGTCCCTGCTGGATGCCGTGACCGCCGTTTCCGGTAGCGGCCCGGCCTACTTCTTCCTGATGTTCGAAGCCATGGAAGAGGCCGGGGTCAAGCTCGGTCTGCCGGCCGAGACGGCGCGGCGACTGGCGATCCAGACGGCGCTCGGCGCGGCGCGCATGGCACAGCAGAGCGAGCTCACCCCGGACCGCCTCAAGCGCAACGTGATGTCTCCCGGTGGCACCACCGAGCGTGCCGTGGAGCACATGGAGCAGGCCGGCCTGCGCGGCATCGTGGCCGACGCCATGGATGCCTGCGCCGCCCGCGCGCGGGAGATGGCCGAAGAGCTCGGCCAGCGATAGCCTTCTCGGCCAACGATAGTCTTTCAGGCCGCTCCCGCTGACGGAGCGGCCATCTCGACGACATGGAGGAGCCCACATGGGCCAAATGGGAAATGCCGGCCTGCTGCTGGTCAACACCCTGATCAACATCTACCTGTTCCTGATGATGCTGCGCTTTCTGCTGCAGGCATCCCAGGCCGACTACTACAACCCCATCAGCCAGTCGGTGGTGAAGATCACCCAGCCGGTGGTGCGCCCCTTCCAGGGCTTCCTCGGCCCGGTGATGGGACGCTTCGACATGGCCACCCTGGCCGCGGCCTTCGTGCTCAAGGCGGTCAGCATCGTGGCGATCCTGCAGATCGCCGGCATCGGCATGCCGCCGATCACCCAGATCGCGATCGGCGCCATTGCGGCCATCGCCAACGCCATTCTCAAGATCTACTTCTTCGCCCTGATCGTGATGATCATCCTGAGCTGGGTCGCGCCCAACGCCAGCCATCCCGGGGCGCTGCTGGTGATGCAGTTGGTGGAGCCGATCATGGCACCGGTGCGCAAGGTCATTCCGCCGCTGGGCATGATCGACCTGTCGCCGATCGTGGTCTTCATCGCCATCAGCATCGTCGATGGTATCGTGGTGGGCGCGCTGACCCGTGCCGCCGGTATCGCCGGCGCTCTGGTGGGGCTGTGATCCACACTGTCGCCGTGACGGACCTCAACGACTGGACCCTCAACGACTGGACATAGAACGACAAGATGCCCGAGCTTCCCGATGACTCGGTCGGCCTGGTGACGCCGCAGACGGCGCACTTCGACGACCCCCTGGCCCTGGCCTGCGGCAGAACCCTGCCCGCTTACGATCTCGTCTACGAGACCTATGGCACGCTCAACGCCGAGCGTTCCAATGCGGTACTGATCTGCCATGCCCTGTCGGGACACCACCATGCCGCCGGCTACCATGACGCCGACGAGCGCAAGCCCGGCTGGTGGGACGCCCATATCGGCCCGGGCAAGTCGATCGACACCAACCGCTTCTTCGTGGTGTCGCTGAACAACCTGGGCGGCTGTCACGGCAGCACGGGGCCGATCAGCACCAACCCCGCCACCGGCCGCCAGTGGGGGCCCGACTTTCCCATGGTCACGGTGAGCGACTGGGTGCACAGCCAGGCGCGGTTGGCCGATCGCCTGGGCATCGAGCGCTTTGCCGCCGCCATCGGCGGCAGTCTCGGCGGCATGCAGGTACTGCAATGGACCCGCCTCTATCCCGAGCGGGTCGCCAACGCGGTGATCATCGCCGCCACGCCCAAGCTCTCGGCACAGAACATCGCCTTCAACGAGGTGGCGCGACAGGCGATCCGCTCCGACCCGGACTTCCACGACGGCTGGTACGCCGAGCACGGTACCGCCCCCCGGCGCGGCCTCAAGCTGGCGCGCATGGTGGGGCACATCACCTATCTCTCGGAAGACGCCATGGGCAGCAAGTTCGGCCGCGACCTGCGCAGCGAGGACCTCAACTTCGGCTACGACGTGGAGTTTCAGGTCGAATCCTACCTGCGCTACCAGGGCGACACCTTCTCCACCGCCTTCGACGCCAACACCTATCTGCTGATGACCAAGGCGCTGGACTACTTCGACCCGGCGGCGGAGCACGGCGGCGTGCTGGCCGAGGCCGTCGCTCCCGGCCAGTGCCCGTTCCTGGTGGTGAGCTTCACCAGCGACTGGCGCTTCCCGCCATCGCGCTCACGCGAGCTGGCCAACGCCCTGATCCGCGCCGGGAAGCAGGTAAGCTATATCAACATAGACTCGCCCCACGGCCACGATGCCTTCCTGCTGCCGGAGCCGCGCTACCAGGCGGTGTTCGCCGCCTTCATGTCTCGCGCCGCCCGCGAGCTGGGCCTGGAGGAGACCGCATGATGCGCGCCGACCTGGAGCTGATCCATCGCTGGGTGCCCGAAGGCGCCCACATTCTCGACCTGGCCTGCGGCGACGGCACCCTGCTCGAAGCCCTGGCGCGGGACAAGGGGGTCACCGGCTACGGCCTGGAGATCGACCCGGCCGGCATCACGGCCTGTATCGCCAAGGGCGTCAACGTCATCGAGCAGAACCTCGATGAGGGGCTGGTGCACTTCGAGGACGACACCTACGACCTGGTGGTCATGACCCAGGCCCTGCAGGCCCTGCGCCGCCCCGACCGCATGCTCGACGAGATGCTGCGGGTGGCCAACGAGTGCATCATCACCTTCCCCAACTTCGCCTACTGGCGCCATCGGGTGCACCTGGGGATCCGCGGCTACATGCCGGTCTCCAAGTCGCTGCCCCATGCCTGGTACGATACGCCCAACATCCATCTCTCGACCTTCAACGACTTCGAGCACCTGTGTCGCGAGAAGGGGCTACGCATCACCGACCGTGCCGTGGGCATCGGCGATCACGAGGGCCATTGGGCCACCCGGCTGCGGCCCAACCTGTTCGGCGAGATCGCGATCTTTCGCGTCGAACGCCAGGATCGCCGCTGAGGTCGTACCGCGGGCCCGCCATTTCAAGACAGGCCCGCCACTTCAAGGAGAGTGCCATGTCGCGCCATCGCATCCTGCCGCTTCGTCACCTTGCCGCCGGCCTGCTGCTGGCACTGGGCCTGCTGTCGCTGTCGGCACAGGCCCAGCAGTACGAACAGGTCGGCGCCTACCAGATCCACTACAGCGCGGTGAGCACCGACTTCCTGCCCGCCTCCGTGGCCGAAGCCCACGGTATCCAGCGCAGCCCGGCCATGGCACTGCTCAACGTCAGCGTGCTGGAGGAGGTCGAGGGCGAACTGCGACCGGTCAATGCGCCGGTCAGCGGTACGGTCGGGGAGCTGCAGGGACAGAATCGCACGCCGCTGGAGTTCCGCACCCTGCGTGAGGGCAATACCCAGTCGCAGGTGGCGGTGTTCCGCATTCGCGACGACGAGCCCATGCGCTTCGACCTGGAAGTGCGCTACGACCGCAACCGGCAGCCGGCCGAAGTGGGCTTCGTCCAGCGCTTCCATATCGACCGCTGAGCCATGTCCCAGCCCATTGCCCACCTGCAGCAGTTCGACACCTCGTCCTCGCGGGGTGTGGCGCTGCCCGACGGACGCCACGCCTTCCTGGTGCGCGTTCACGGCCGGGTCAGCGCCTTCGTCAACCGCTGCCCGCATCAGCAGGTGCCGCTCAACCTGCCGGAAGGCGACTTTCTCGAAGCGAGCGGCGAACTGATCCAGTGCGGCATGCACGGTGCGCTGTTCCTGCCGGAAAGCGGCGAGTGCGTGTTCGGCCCCTGCCAGGGCCGCTTCCTGGAGCCGCTGGCGATCTCAATCGACGCCGAGGGCAATATTCACTTGGCGAGTGAGTGACACCGCAAGCCGCTCACCCAGCGCGACCGACACCGGCCGTGACTCGTGCCAGCCGAACTCGCAGCCGTAGGCCAGCACTTCCACTCCCCGCGCTGCCACGGCCTCGAGCGTGGCGGCATAGGCCGGGTCGAGGTGTGCTGCCGGCGCCACGTCGCGAATGCCGCCGTGGGCAACGCAGAACAGCAGCACCGCACGCTGCCCCTGCTCGGCAAGGGCCGCCAGCGCCAGCAGGTGCTTGCGCCCGCGCTCGCTCACCGCATCGGGAAAGTAACCGTGGCCGTCCTCTTCCTTGAGCGTGACCTGCTTGACCTCGACGAAGGCGGTGCCGCGCTCGGGGTCGTCGAGACGAAAGTCGAGCCGCGCGCCCGCCACCTTGGCCTCGCGCCGGAGTTCGGCATAGCCGGCCAGCGCGGCAATTCGCCCCTCTGCCAGCGCCTCCTCGACGATGCGATTGGTGCGCCCGGTATGCACCGACGCCAGCGCCACGCTGCCGTCGGGCTGGGTCAGCTCGATTAGCTCCCAGGTCCAGGCCAGCTTGCGTGCCGGATTGTCGCTCGCGGCCAGCCATACCCGACAGCCGGGCACATTGACCGCCCGCATCGAGCCGGTATTGGGGCAGTGGGCCACCACCTCGCGGCCGTCGTCGAGGCGCACGTCGGCCAGAAAGCGCTTGTAGCGGCGCAGCAGCACGCCGGGAACCAGTTGGGGATAGTCCATCTCGCCGCCTACCGTCGCGCCAGGAAGCGCTCGAGCCGTCTCACCGCCTCCTCCAGGCGTTCGACCCCGGTGGTGAAGGCGATACGCACGTGGTGCTCGCCGCCCACCACGGCAAAGTCGATGCCGGGCGTGATGGCGACGTTCTCCTCTTCCAGCAGGCCCTGACAGAACGCCTGGCTGTCGCGGCTGTAGCGCGAGATGTCGAGCCACAGGTAGAAGGCCCCCTGGGGCGGCAGCGAGGGCACCAGCCCCAGGCGGGCGAGCCCGGCCAGCAGCGCATCGCGGCGGCGGCCGAGTTCGCTGCGTCGGGCTTCGAGCAGCTCCCGGCACTCGGGGGTGAAGGCGGCAAGCGCCGCATGCTGGGCCGGGGTGGGGGCGGCCAGAAAGACGTTCTGCGCCAGCCGGGTCAGCGGCTCCACGGCCGCCTGCGGCGCCAGCAGCCAGCCCAGGCGCCAGCCGGTCATGCCGAAGTACTTGGAGAAGCTGTTGACCACGAAGGCATCGCTACTCAGCGAGGCCACCGACAGCGGCGCGATGTCGTAGCTGAGCCCCTGGTAGATCTCATCCACCAGCAGGTGGCCGCCGCGCTCGGCCACCGTGTCGGCCACCGCCTGTAGCTGTGCCGCATCGAGCATATGGCCGGTGGGGTTGGACGGCGTGGCGAGCATCGCCAGTCGGGTCGCCTCTTGCCAGTGCTGCGCGACGAGGCTGGCATCGAGCTGCCAGCCGCTCTCCGGGCCGACGGGGACGGTATCCACCTCGGCCCCTGCCAGCGCCATGAAGTGGCGATTGCAGGGGTAGTTGGGGTCGGCCATCAGCACCCGGTCGCCGGGCCCTACCAGCAGTTGACTGGCCAGCAGCAACGCCCCAGAAGCCCCGGGCGTGACCAGAATCCGCCTGGGGTCGACGTCGGCACCGAAATGCTCGCTGTAGTGGCCGGCGATCGCCTGGCGCAGGGCCGGCAGCCCCGCCGCCGGGCTGTAGCGCGTGTACCCTGCGGCCAGCGCCGCCTGCCCGGCTGCCACCACCGGCTCGGGAGTGGCGAAGTCGGGCTCCCCCACCTCGAGATGAATGACGTCGTGGCCGGCCGCCTCGCGCGCCTGAGCGGCCTCCAGCAGGCTCATCACACGAAAGGGGGCGACGCGATCAACGCGCGGATTCCACGACATGGCTGACTCCTGAAACACAAGATAGATGACCGACGTTGGGCACTTTTCCCGTTCCCACGGTCAAAAAACCATACCATTGATTTGACTCACCTGGGGATGCCAGGCGTTGCTGCCAGGTATTGCAAAGTTGGTCAATATCCGATAAACAAGCATGCCTTTGGCGTGAGATACCTTGCACCAGGTTGCGGCGGGTATTGATCAGCAGTCACTCAAGTAATGAGGCAGTCCCATGCCAGTAGCAGACAAGAAAACGGAAGCGCCCAAAAAGTTCACCCCGTACGAGTCGGCACCGGGTGAAGAGTACATGAACGAGCAGCAGCTTGAGCACTTCCGACAGATCCTGCTGGGCTGGAAACAGGAGCTCATGGAAGAAGTCGATCGCACCGTGCGCCACCTGCAGGAAGAGGCGAACAACTACGCCGACCCTGCGGACCGGGCCACCCAGGAAGAGGGGTTCAGCCTGGAGCTGCGGACCCGCGATCGCGAGCGCAAGCTGCTCAAGAAGATCAACGAGACCCTCGAGAAGATCGATGAGGAGGACTACGGCTACTGCGAGGCGTGCGGCGTCGAGATCGGTATTCGCCGGCTGGAGGCTCGCCCCACCGCTACGCTGTGCGTCGACTGCAAGACCCTGGCCGAACTGAAGGAAAAGCAGCTCGGCGGCTGAGGTCCCTAGCGTGTGGGTCGCGTCACTTCGCAACGGGCACCCCTGGGTGCCCGTTCGCATGTCGGCCATCGTCTCCGGGAGCGCGTCATGACCGGTTATCGCGGTCGCTTCGCCCCGACCCCCTCGGGCGCCCTGCACTTCGGTTCGCTGATCGCCGCCCTGGCCAGCTTTCTCGATGCGCGCCGGGCCGGCGGCGAGTGGCTCGTACGCATCGAGGACATCGACCCGCCGCGCTGCCCCGCAGGAGCCGCCGATACCATCCTGCGCCAGCTCGAGGCGTTCGGCCTGCACTGGGACGGTCCCGTGCTGTGGCAACACTCACGCGACTCGGCTTATGCTGCGGCACTGGAGCGGCTCGAGGCGCTGGGGCTGGCCTATCCCTGTAGCTGCTCGCGAAAGCAGTGGCGTGACTTTTCGGTCTACCCCGGCTGGTGCCGTGAAGGTCCGCGCGAACCGGACAAGCCGCTTGCCTGGCGCCTGCGCAGCGACCTCGGCCTGCGTCCGGTGGTATGGCAGGACCGCCTGTTCGGCGAGAAGCGCTTCGATCCGGCCGAGCTCGGCGACGTGGTGCTCAAGCGCAAGGACGGCCTGTGGGCCTACCAGCTGGCGGTGGTAGTCGACGACGCCGATCAGGGCATCACGGATATCGTTCGCGGCTTCGACCTGCTCGACAACACGCCCTGGCAGCGCCAGCTGCAGCAGGCGCTGGAGTTGGCCGAGCCGCGCTATCTGCACCTGCCCTTGATCGTCAATCGCGACGGCCAGAAGCTCTCCAAGCAGAATCTGGCCCCGGCGCTGCCGTGCGAGGAGAGCGCCGTACGGCCGCTGCTGTACCGCGCCCTGGCGGCACTCGACCAGGCGCCGCCCGCCGAACTGGACACGGTGCCGGTGCCAGAGCAGCTGGCCTGGGCCATCGACCACTGGGAACCGAGCCGAATCCGCCCCGAGGCCCACCGCCAGGAGTGAGGAGCGCCCATGTACGTCTATCGCATCATGCTGTTCCTGGTTCTGGCCGGCTATCTGCTGTCGCCGCTGCTGATGAGCGGCTGGTCGAGCCCCGGAGTCGCCTGGTACCGCCCCTTCGTCATCTGGGGCGTACTGATCGCCCTGACGCTGTGGCTGGAGCAGAAGAGGAAGCTCGATGAACGCTAGCCTGGTCAGCGTGTTCGCCCTCGGTACCGGCTTCCTGCTGCTGATGTTTCTCTGCGCCCTGGCGGTGGAGCGGGGCTGGCTGAGCCGCCGCGTGACCCGTCATCCGGCCGTCTACACCCTGGCGCTGGGCGTCTATGCCAGCGCCTGGGCGATCTACGGCAGCCTGGAGCTGGCCTCGAGCTCGGGCTACGGCTATCTCGCCTATTACCTGGGCGTGGCCGGCGCCTTTCTGCTGGCCCCGGTACTGCTGGTGCCCATCCAGCGCATGACCCGTACCCACCAGCTCGCCTCCCTGGCCGACCTGTTCGCCTTCCGCTTCCGCTCGCGCTGGGTCGGCACCATGATCACGGTGATCAGCCTGCTGGCGGTGATGCCGCTGCTGGCGCTGCAGGTGCAGACCTTGGGCGATGCCATCTTCCTGATGACCGGCACCGCCTCACCGTCGCTGCTCGCCCTGGCGCTGTGCGCCCTGATCGCCCTGTTCGCGATGATCTTCGGCGCCCGCCACGGCAAGGGCCCGGCGCGGCACGATACCCTGCTGGCGGTCATCGCCCTGACCTCGGTAGTCAAGCTCTTCGCCATGCTGGCACTGGGCGCCATCGCCCTGTTCGTCGTCTTCGATGGCCCTGCCGACCTGCAGCACTGGCTCGACGGCCCCGGCCAGCTGTACCAGGCCGGCGTGGTGCAGCCGGACGCCGCCCACTGGCGCACCCTGCTGCTGCTGTTCTTCGCCGCCGCGCTGCTGATGCCGCACATCTTCCACATCACCTTTGCCGAGACCCTGTCGCGACATACTCTGCTGCAGGCGAGTTGGTCGCTACCGCTGTTCCTGCTGCTGATGGCGATTCCGGTCCCGCTGATTCTGTGGGCGGGCCAGCGGCTGGGCAGCCACGAGCTGGTGGGCGCCGCCTACCTGGCCTTCGGACTCTCCGACGCCTTCTGGGTCCAGGCGCTGGCGTTCCTCGCCGGCCTGGCCGCCAGCAGCGGCACCATGGTGATCATCGCCATGGCGCTCTCGGGCATGATCCTCAACCACGTGCTGCTGGTGGCTCACCCGCCCGAGGCCCAGCCCAACCTCTACCGCTGGCTGCGCTGGCTGCGCCGGGCGCTGATGGCCGCCGTCATCCTCAGCGGCTGGCTGTTCTATCGCACGGTCGGCGTCAATCACGACCTGACCACCCTGGCCCTGGCGGCCTTCGTCGGCATGGCCCAGTGCCTGCCAGGGCTGCTGGCGCTGCTCTACTGGCCGGGCGCCAACCGCAAGGGCATGGTCTCGGGCCTGGTCGTCGGCGTCGTCATCTGGCTCGTCGGCCTGTGGCTGCCGCTGCTCACCGGCCTGCCCACCCTGATCCTGATCCCGCCGGGCCTGGAACTGCTCGACGGCGAGCCGGACTGGTACGTGGTCACCCTGGTGTCGCTGGCGCTCAACGTGCTCGTTTTCATCATCGTCTCGCTGGCCACGCGCACCTCCGAGGGCGAGCGCGCCGCTGCCGAAGCCTGCTCGGTGGATGCCGTGATCCGGCCCAAGCGCATGCAGCTGATCGCCGCCACCGGGGAGGAGTTCAAGCAGCCGCTGGCCCAGGCGCTGGGCGAGGAGGTCGCCCAGCGTGAGGTGGAGCGCGCCCTGACCGACCTCGGCATGTCGCCGCTGGACGGCCGCCCCTATGCCCTGCGCCGGCTGCGCGATCGTATCCAGGCCAACCTCTCCGGCCTGATGGGCCCCTCGGTGGCCCAGGACATCGTCGACCGCTACCTGCCCTATCGCCGCAGCGGCCAGGAGCCCACCGACGACATCCACTTCGTCGAGAGCCGGCTGGAGGCCTACCGCTCGCGACTGACGGGACTGGCCCGCGAACTCGACGGTCTGCGCCGCTACCATCGGCGCATCCTCACCCGCCTGCCGGTGGGGCTGTGCGCCTTCGGCGTCGACGACGAGCTCTTGATGTGGAACGACGCCCTGGCCGAGCTCTCCGGCATCGACGGCGGCAGCGTCGTGGGGGCCAGACGCGACGGCCTGCCGGCGCCCTGGTCCGAGCTGCTGGGCCGCGCCTTGGTCGAGCCCAACGACCACCTCTACAAGCAGCCGGTCGAGCTGAGCGGCAACATCCGCTACCTGACCTTCCATCGCGCCGAGCTGCAAGCCGACGACGACGTGCGCGGTGGCACCGTGATCCTGGTCGAGGACCACAGCGAGATGAAGTGGCTCGAGGACGAGCTGGTGCATGCCGCCCGGCTGGCCTCGATCGGTCAGCTGGCGGCCGGTGTCGCCCACGAGATCGGCAATCCGGTGACCGGCATCTCCTCGCTGGCCCAGAACCTGCGCTATGACACAGACGACCCCGAAGTGCTGGAAACCGCCCGGCAGATCCAGCAGCTGACCGACCGTATCTCGCGCATCGTCAGCTCACTGGTGGGCTTCGCCCACGGCGGTCGTCATGTGAAGGACACCACCCTGGCGTCGGTCTCCATTGCCGCCATCGCCGACGAGGCGCTGCACTTGATCCGGCTGGCACGCTCGGGCGAGGATGTCAGGTATCGCAATCTCTGTCCTCCCGCGTTGAAGGTGCTCGGCGACACCCAGCGGCTGCAGCAGGTGATGATCAACCTGCTGAGCAATGCACGGGATGCCAGCGAGCCTGGCGGCAAGGTGGACATCGATGCCGAGCCGGATGGCGACACGGTGAAGGTCACCGTGACCGATGAGGGGCATGGGCTCGACGACCGGGTGCGCGAGCACCTCTTCGAACCCTTCACCACCACCAAGCCACCGGGCGAAGGCACGGGACTCGGTCTGCCTTTGGTCTACAGCATCGTTGCCGAGCATCATGGCAGGATAGAGATCGAATCGCCGCCCCCCGGGGCTGAGCGGGGCACCCGCATCTGTCTGTGGCTGCCCACCGAACGAGAGGATGGTGAACATACCGATGAGCCGGATTCTGATCGTTGAAGACGAAGCCATCATCCGCACCGCACTGCGCCGGCTGCTGGAGCGTCACGACTACCAGGTGAGCGAGGCCGGCTGCGTGGACGAAGCGCTGGCGCTGGAGCCGCGCGGCTTCGATCTGGTGATCAGCGACCTGCGCCTACCCGGCGAGCCCGGCACCGACCTGATCGAGCACGCCGCGCCGACCCCGGTGCTGATCATGACCAGCTATGCCAGCATGCGCTCCGCGGTGGAGGCGCTCAAGCAGGGCGCCGTGGATTACGTGGCCAAGCCCTTCGACCATGACGAGCTGCTGGAAACCGTGGCCCGGGTGCTCCATCAGCGGTCGACCCACAGCACCTCTCCCCCCGACATCACCGATGCCGGCGGTACACGCCAGCCGATGATCGGCGAGTGCGCAGCAATGCAAGCGGTCTATACCCGCATTCGCAAGACAGCCCCCGCCGACGTCACCGTGCTGATCCAGGGTGAGTCGGGCACCGGCAAGGAGCTGGTCGCGCGTGCCATCCACCAGCAGAGCCAGCGCGTCCACGCCCCGCTCATCTGCGTCAACTGTGCTGCCATTCCCGAAACCCTGATCGAGTCGGAGCTGTTCGGCCACGAGAAGGGTGCCTTCACCGGCGCCAGCGCCGCCCGCACCGGCCTGGTCGAAGCCGCCGATGGCGGCACGCTGTTTCTCGACGAGATCGGCGAGCTGCCGCTGGACGCCCAGGCCCGCCTGCTGCGTGTGTTGCAGGAGGGCGAGATCCGCCGTATCGGCTCGGTGGAGACCCGCCATGTCGACGTCCGCCTGATCGCCGCCACGCATCGCGACCTGCGCGCGCTATCGAAGACCGGCGAGTTCCGCCTCGACCTCTACTACCGACTCAACGTGATGCAGATCGACCTGCCGCCGCTGCGCGAGCGCGAGGACGACATCCTGCTGATTGCCGACGTGCTGCTGGAGAAGGCCTGCCAGCGCCACCATCGGGATGGCTTGCGCCTGTCACGAGCGGCGCGGCGCGAGATTCGCGACTATCCCTGGCCTGGTAACGTGCGTGAGCTGGAGAACGCGCTCGAACGCGGTGTGATCCTTGCCGAGGGTCATCTCATTCACCCTGACGATCTAGGCCTCAGGCCAAGCCTGGCATCGGCCCCCCGCACCATCGTCGAACCCCAGCCGGCCACCGCCCAGGTCGAGAGCGAAGCGCTGGACGCCGAAGAGGACCTGTCGCTGGAGGACTATTTCCAGCACTTCGTGCTCGAACATCAGGATCACATGAGCGAAACGGAGCTGGCCCAGAAGCTGGGGATTAGCCGCAAGTGCCTGTGGGAGCGGCGTCAGCGCCTGGGCATTCCGCGCAAGAAGCAGGCCCGACGCAGCAGCGCCTGACCGCCTCGCCTCTTTCTACGACTAAGGTTCAAGCGTCTCGTGCGGTTCCGCCAAGGCGCTTTTTTTGTGCCCCTCCGCGTGCTCATGCACCAGGTGTTACCTTCCCACCCAGAACCTGCCCCCTCATGGCGCAACCGGGGTAACACATTCGCCATGGCATGCCGGACCGCATTCGAGATGATGAAATAAGCCTTTGTTTTTTATGAATTAAAAAAACCTTGGCATATGCCGTGCAACATTCATGGCAAGAAAAACAACATCCGGCTGCATCCCGAGCCAATAACAACAACAAGGCATCGGGGGAGCAGGGCCTGCGCCAACAACAACAATGGCAGGCTGTGATAGAGACGCGGCGAGGGGCAACAACAACAAGATGCCCCGGAGAACGCTGCCCTTCGCTTCGACTGCAACAACAACAAGACACGAGCGAAGCACCGGATCCATCAGGACGCGACGCGCCAACCCCGGCCACCAACAAGAACAATGGCCGCAAACGCGCACCTTCGGCAACAATGCCAACAAGCCGAAGGGAGGCATATCTTCCATGCCGTCGTGGTTGGATTATTGTTTTGAATACGAGGCGGTCGCATAACCAGGAACGTCAACAATCACAACAACACTGTTTGCCTGTGACTCTTGGTGACTGTGGTGCGTATTCAAGGCGATGCGCCATCACGAAGAAGAAACAGCCGCAAGGACGCAGCAACATTTTTGCTTGTGAGAGGAGGCCCACGGGCCTCCTCTTTTGCATATCTCTGCTGCGATACCGTCGCGATGATCCGTGCGCCGCTTTGCAAGGTGTCGGCGGTCCGCTACACTCTAGTACTTTCGCACACTGCGAGTCGATATCGCCGCATGTTCAAAGGATTTACCCGCTTTCTGCAGAGCCCTGGCGCGCATTTCAGGACACTTTTCGGCCCCCAGGATGCCTCAGGGGGGCACGCAGGCCCTCGAATCATTCCTCGTGATCAGCACCCCGTGTCGCGTCAGCACTTCAGCGAGCCGGCGCTCAAGGTGCTCTATCGCCTGCACAATGCCGGGTTCGAGGCCTACCTGGTCGGCGGCTGCATTCGCGACTCGCTGCTGGGCAAGATGCCCAAGGACTTCGATGTCGCCACCGATGCGACGCCCGAGCAGGTACGCGAACTGTTTCGCAATTCGCGCATCATCGGCCGCCGCTTTCGCATCGTGCATGTGCGCTTCGGCCGCGAGGTGATCGAGGTCACCACCTTCCGCGGTACCCACAGCGACGACCATGGCGACCATATCGCCCAGCAGTCGGAGCACGGCCTGCTGCTGCGCGACAACGTCTGGGGCAGCATCCAGGAAGACGCCATCCGCCGCGACTTCACCGTCAATGCCCTTTATTACAGCATCGCCGATTTCTCGATTCACGACTTTGCCGACGGCATGCGTGACATCGAGTCGCGCACCCTGCGGCTGATCGGCGATCCGGCCGTGCGCTACCGCGAAGACCCGGTACGCATGCTGCGTGCGGTTCGCTTCGCCGCCAAGCTGGACTTCCATATCGCCGCCGATTCGGAAGCGCCGATCGAGAAGCTGGCACCGCTGCTGCTGCAGATTCCGTCGGCACGGTTGTTCGATGAGGTACTCAAGCTGTTCATGGCCGGCCATGGCGTGGCAACCTTCCGCCTGCTGCGCCATTACGGCCTGTTTGCCATGCTCTTCCCCGAAACCGATGAGGCGATGGTGGAGCAGCCCTGGGCCGAATCGCTCATCGAGCACGCCCTGGCCAGCACCGACAAGCGCATCCATGAGGAGCGCCCGGTCACGCCGGCCTTCCTCTTCGCCGCCCTGCTGTGGGGGCCCGTGCAGCGCCGCCAGGCCGCGCTGGAGGCCGACGGCATGCCACCCATTCCGGCACTGCAGCTGGCCTCGCAGCAGGTCCTGTCGCGCCAGCTGCAGCACATCTCGATCCCCAAGCGCTTCAGCATGCCGATGCGCGACATCTGGGACCTGCAGCAGCGCCTGCCCCAGCGGCGCGGCAAGCGCGCCCTGCAGACCCGCGAGCATCCGCGCTTCCGTGCCGCCTACGACTTCCTGCTGCTGCGTGAAGCCGCCGGCGAGATCGAGGCGGGACTGGGCGAATGGTGGACCGCTTATCAGGAAGGCGACGAGCACGAGCAGCGGCGTCTGCTCGAGAAGGCCGGCGCCGATGCCGGACCCGGCGGTAGCGACTCGCGCCGTCGGCGCCCACGCAAACGTCGCCGGCGCAGCTCCTCCGGCCCCTCATGACGCCTCTCGTCGACGTCTATGTCGGGCTGGGCAGCAATCTCGAAGACCCCATCGCCCAGGTGCGCCTGGCGCTCGAAGCGCTCGGCACCCTGCCGTTGACCGAGCGCGTCGCCGCCTCGCGGCTGTACGTCAGTCGGCCGCTCGGTCCACAGGACCAGCCCGACTTCATCAATGCCGTCGCCCATCTGCGTACCCGTCTGTCCCCTCTCGCCCTGCTCGACCAGTTGCAGGCCCTGGAACAGCGCCATGGCCGTGTGCGCCGGCGCCACTGGGGGCCCCGCACGCTCGACCTCGACCTGCTACTGTACGGTGACGAGTGCCTGGAATTGCCGCGCCTGCGGGTGCCGCACCCCGAGATGACCGCGCGCAGCTTCGTCCTGCTGCCGCTCGCCGAGCTGTCGCCGCAACTGCAGCTGCCGGATGGGCGCCCTGTGGCGGCCCTGGCGAGCGCTCTTGCGACAAGCGATGAGATCGAAGTGTTACCTGAGTAGCGCTGAGTGAGGGACCAAGTGTTACCAGTCGACACGACTGCCTTATTCTGGTAACAATCATGCGCAGCATTGGTGCAGGCGGCTCCAGACCGCTCGCCCGAGACACAACGAGAGCACGCCATGAAAACCGTCACGCTAAGCACACTGCAGGCCTACAAGCGCGCTGGAGAAACCTTCAGCTGCCTGACCGCCTATGATGCCACCTTCGCCCGCACCGCAGCCGAGGCGGGTATCGAGGTACTGCTGGTCGGCGACTCCCTGGGCATGGTGCTGCAGGGGCATGACAGCACGCTGCCGGTGACCCTCGACGACATCTGCTACCACACCCGCTGCGTGGCGCGCGCCAAGGGCGCCAGCCTGCTGATGGTCGACCTGCCCTTCATGAGCAACGCCACCACCGAGCGCATGCTCAACGATGCCGGTGAGCTGATGCGCGCCGGTGCCGAGCTGGTCAAGGTCGAGGGCGAAGCCTGGATGGCCGAGGGCATTCGTGAGCTGACCCGTCGCGGCGTTCCCGTCTGCGCCCACCTGGGCCTGACACCACAGACCGTGCATCAGCTCGGCGGCTACAAGGTGCAGGGGCGCGATGCCGAACGTGCCGCACAGATCCTCGAGGATGCCCGCACCCTGGCCGATGCCGGCGCCTCGGTCATTCTGCTGGAGTGCGTGCCGGCCAGCCTCGGCCGTGCCGTCACAGAGGCCCTCGACGTACCGGTAATCGGTATCGGTGCCGGCCCCGATACCGACGGTCAGATCCTGGTCATGCATGACGTACTGGGCGTCACCCATGGGCGCACACCGCGCTTCGTCAAGAACTTCCTGGCCGAGGCCGACGACATCCCCGATGCGTTCCGCCACTACCACGAAGCGGTCAAGGCGCGCCGTTTCCCGGCCAAGGAACACAGCTTCTGATACTGCGCTTTCCTTCCAGGAGTCATGCCGATGCGTACTCTGCGAGACATTCCGGCGCTGCGTGAGGCACTCGGCGAGTATCGCCGACGCGGGCAGCGCATCGGCCTGGTGCCGACCATGGGCAATCTTCACGCCGGCCACCTGTCCCTGGTGGAAACTGCCAGGCGACATGCCGACGTGGTGATTGCCACCGTTTTCGTCAATCCGCTGCAGTTCGGCGCGGGCGAGGATCTGGATGCCTACCCCCGCACCCTGGCCGACGATCAGGCCAAGCTCGAGGCCGCCGGCTGCGATCTGCTCTTCGCCCCCAGCGATGCCACGCTCTACCCCCGCGGCCTGCAGGGCCTCGCCCAGGTGCGCGTACCGGTGGTCAGCGAGGGGCTTTGCGGCGGCTCGCGCCCCGGCCACTTCGACGGCGTCGCCACCGTGGTTTCCATTCTCTTCAACCTGGTGCAGCCCGACGTGGCCTGCTTCGGCGAGAAGGACTACCAGCAGCTGGCGGTGATCCGCAAGCTGGTTGCGGATTTGCACTTCCCCATCGAGATCGTCGGCGTGCCCATCGTGCGCGCCGAGGACGGCCTGGCACTCTCCTCACGCAACGGCTACCTCGACGCCCGTGAGCGCGACACGGCAGCGGAGCTGCAGCGCACCCTCGTCGCCCTGCGCGAGGTCCTGGAAGCCGGAGCGCCGATCGAGGCGACCCTAGAGACGGGGCTGGCCCGGCTGCGCGAGGCCGGCTTCGAGCCCGACTATCTGGAACTGCGCGCCGCCGACCTGACACCGGTGGATGCCACCACCCGTGGCGCCGTGCTGCTCGCCGCCGCACGCCTGGGCAAGACCCGCCTGATCGACAATCTGACCCTGACCCTGCCGCACTGAGGCGGTTCCCAGCGCTACCTGGAGGTAAAAACCCGCATGTTCACCATCATGCTCAAGGCCAAGCTGCACATGGCCCGCGTCACTCATGCCGTCCTCAACTATGAAGGCTCATGTGCCATCGACGGCGAGCTGCTGGACATGTCCGGCATTCGCGAGAACGAGCAGATCCAGATCTACAACGTCGAGAACGGCCAGCGCTTCACCACCTACGCCATTCGTGCCGAAGAGGGCTCGCAGGTCATCTCCATCAACGGCGCCGCCGCGCATCTCGCCGGTCCCGGCGACCGCGTGATCATTTGCAGCTATGCTCATTACAGCGAGGCCGAACTGGAGCACCACCAGCCACGCCTCGTTTACCTGCAGGAAGGTAACGCCGTCAGCCACACCAGCAACGCCATTCCCGTCCAGTTCGCCTGAACTGAGGGGTGACTCGCGGCAGTGTCGTGCACCGTCACGCCAGCGGGGGATTGCCGCGCTGCACAATAGTCGCCTATGCTGGTCGGGCTGACGCCAGTGAACGACTCGGGAGAATGACAATGCAAGACGTGGTGATCGTTGCCGCCCGCCGCACCGCCATCGGCGCCTTTGGGGGCTCACTTTCCGGCATCGCCGCCAGCGACCTCGGTGCGCTGGTAATCAAGGACATACTGGCCACCACAGGCGTGGCCCCGGAGCAGGTAGACGAGGTATTGCTCGGTCAGGTGCTGACCGCCGGCGTGGGCCAGAACCCGGCCCGCCAGGCCGCCATCAAGGCAGGCCTGCCCGCCGCCGTACCCGCCATGACCATCAACAAGGTGTGCGGCTCGGGCCTCAAGGCCCTGCACCTGGCAACTCAGGCGATCCGCTGCGGCGACGCCGAGCTGATCATTGCCGGCGGGCAGGAGAACATGTCGGCCTCGCCCCACGTACTGCCCAACTCGCGCAACGGCCAGCGCATGGGTGACTGGAAGGCCATCGATACCATGGTGCACGACGGCCTGTGGGACGCCTTCAACGACTACCACATGGGCATCACCGCCGAGAACCTGGCAGAAAAGTACGGCATCACCCGCGAGGAGATGGACGAATTCGCCGCCGCCTCGCAGCAGAAGGCCGCCGCCGCCATCCGGGAGGGCCGCTTCAAGGGTCAGATCGTGCCGGTGGAGATCCCCCAGCGCAAGGGTGACCCGGTGGTGTTCGACACCGACGAGAACCCGCGCGAAGTGAGCGCCGACAAGCTCGCCGGCATGCGCCCCGCGTTCAAGAAGGACGGCACCATCACCGCCGGCAACGCCTCCTCAATCAACGACGGCGCCGCTGCGGTGATGCTGTGTTCCGCCGACAAGGCACGCGAACTCGGACTCGAGCCGCTGGCACGCATCGTGGCCTACTCCAACGCCGGCGTCGACCCGGCGATCATGGGCATCGGCCCGGCACCGGCGACCCGACGCTGCCTGGAGAAGGCCGGCTGGAGCCTGGACGACCTCGACCTGGTCGAGGCCAACGAGGCCTTCGCCGCCCAGGCGCTGGCGGTCAACAAGGAGCTCGGCTGGGACGTTTCCAAGGTCAACGTCAACGGCGGCGCTATCGCCCTGGGTCACCCCATCGGCGCCTCCGGCTGCCGCGTGCTGATCAGCCTGCTGCACGAGATGATTGCTCGTGACGCCAAGAAGGGCCTGGCCACGCTGTGTATCGGTGGTGGGCAGGGTGTCGCCCTCGCCATTGAGCGCTAAGCACGTACCGCGGCACGAGCGGCGCCGGGGGCAGGACGTAGCGGAGGTCTTTTGCCAGGGAAGGCAAAAGTAGCGCCCAGGGAAGGGTTTACAGCGCCTCCGCAAAGGCCTGTCGCCGGATCAGCCGCGATGCTAAAAAACCGCCCCCATGGCCAGAGGCCATGGGGGCGGTTCGCGTTTCGGCGTCGGGTGCGGCTTACAGCGCGACCTCGGCCTCGGCGGCTTCGAAGGCAGCCTTCTCTTCCGCGCCGATCTCCTTGATGGTGAGCTTCACGCGGTTGCGGTTGTCGATGTCGAGCACCTTGACCACCACCTCGTCACCCTCATTGAGGAAATCACGCACGTCGTTGACCCGCTCGGGCACGATCTGCGAGATGTGCACCAGGCCGTCGGTACCCGGCATGATGTTGACGAAGGCGCCGAAGTCGGCGATACGCACCACCTTGCCGCGGTAGAGCTTGCCGATCTCGGCCTCGGCGGTGATCGACAGCACGATGTCGATGGCCTTCTTGGCCGCCGCCTTGTCCTCGGCGTAGATGCGCACGGTGCCGTCGTCGTCCAGATCGATGGAAGCGCCGGTGTCCTCGCAGATCTTGCGGATGGTGGCGCCGCCCTTGCCGATGACGTCGCGGATCTTCTCCGGGTCGATCTTGATGGTGGCCATGGAGGGTGCGTTCTCGGAGACCTCGGAGCGACTCTGGCCGATCACCTCGTTCATCTGCTCGAGAATGTGCAGACGGGCCTCGTGGGCCTGCTGCAGGGCGATCTCCATGATCTCCTCGTTGATGCCCTCGATCTTGATGTCCATCTGCAGCGCGGTGACGCCGGCGGCGCT
Source organism: Halomonas sp. MCCC 1A11062 (assembly GCF_021404355.1). Classification (NCBI taxonomy): domain Bacteria; kingdom Pseudomonadati; phylum Pseudomonadota; class Gammaproteobacteria; order Oceanospirillales; family Halomonadaceae; genus Halomonas; species Halomonas sp. MCCC 1A11062. The sequence continues at coordinate 514,776 of NZ_JABFTW010000001.1, read as the reverse complement.
ACCGGCCACCTTGAAGTCCATGTCGCCCAGGTGGTCTTCGTCGCCGAGGATGTCGGTGAGCACGGCGAAGCCGCTCTCATCCTTCACCAGCCCCATGGCGATACCCGCCACCGGCGCTTTCATCGGCACACCGGCGTCCATCAGGGCCAGCGACGAGCCGCACACCGAGGCCATGGAGCTGGAGCCGTTGGACTCGGTGATCTCGGAGACCACACGGATGGTGTAGGGGAAGTCCGCCTCATCGGGCAGCATGGCCTGCACGCCGCGGCGCGCCAGTCGGCCGTGGCCGATCTCGCGACGCTTGGGTCCGCCCATGAAGCCGGCCTCACCCACACTATAGGGGGGGAAGTTGTAGTGCAGCAGGAAGCGGTCCTTGCGCTCGCCTTCCAGCGACTCGATCAACTGGGCGTCGCGCAGGGTGCCCAAGGTGGCGATGACGATGGCTTGGGTCTCACCGCGGGTGAAGATCGCCGAGCCGTGGGTCTTGGGCAGGCTGCCCACCTCGATGGCCAGCGGACGCACGGTCTTGTGGTCGCGGCCGTCGATACGCGGCTCGCCCTTGACCACACGGCTACGTACTACGCGCTTCTCGAGGCCGGCGAAGGCGCCCTTGACCTCGTCGGCGTCGAACTTACCCTCTTCCTCGCCGGCCAGCTGCTCCACCGCCTGCTCCTTGAGCGCGGCCAGCGCGTCCTGACGCGCCATCTTGTCGGTGATGCGATAGGCTTCGCCGACCTTGGCCTCGAAGGCGTCAGCGATGGCCTGCTTGAGCGCGGTGTTCTCGGCAGGGGGCTGCCAGTCCCACTTGGGCTTGCCGGCCTCGGCGACCAGCTCGTTGATGGCGCGGATGGCAACCTGCATCTCCTGGTGGCCAAAGAGCACGGCACCCAGCATCTCGTCTTCGAGCAGCTCTTCAGCCTCGGACTCGACCATCAGCACGGCCTTCTCGGTACCGGCGACCACCATGTCCAGCTCGGAGCTGGCCAGCTCTTCCACGGTGGGGTTGAGGAAGTAGCCCTTCTCCTCGTCGAAGCCGACGCGGGCGGCACCGATGGGGCCGTTGAACGGCACGCCGGAGATCGCCAGCGCCGCCGAGGTGCCGAGCATGGCAGCGATGTCCGGGTCATGGTTGCGGTCGGTGGAGAGCACCGTACAGATGACCTGCACCTCGTTCATGAACCCCTTGGGGAACAGCGGGCGGATGGGGCGGTCGATCAGGCGCGAGGTGAGGGTTTCCTTCTCGGTAGGACGCCCCTCACGCTTGAAGAAGCCGCCGGGGATCTTGCCCACCGCATAGGTCTTCTCCTGATAGTGCACGGAGAGCGGGAAGAAATCCTGCCCGGGCTTGGTGTCCTTGCGGGCCACGACGGTACACAGCACCACGGTTTCGTCCATGGTGACCATGACGGCACCGGTGGCTTGGCGGGCAATGCGCCCGGTTTCCAGGGTGACGGTGCTGCGACCGTATTGAAACGTTTTCTTGACCGGATTCACGGCGACTTCCTTCAACTTTTCTCTACATGTATGGGTCGTTTTGACTCGGCGACCATTTTAGGGGTTGACGCGCGTGAGAGCCACCTATACCGCCGCTTTCGTCCTGAAAACGCAAAACGGGCAGCCCCCGGTGGGGACTGCCCGTTTCGTTTCCAGCTTCGCGTCGTTTAACGACGGAGACCGAGGCGCTGGATCAATGCCTGATAGCGCGCCAGGTCCTTGCGCTTCAGGTAGTCCAGCAGCTTGCGGCGCTGGTTGACCATGCGGATCAGACCACGACGGGAGTGGTGATCCTGCTTGTTGGTCTTGAAGTGGTCCTGCAGGCCGTCGATGTTGGCGCTCAGCAGGGCCACCTGAACCTCGGGGGAACCGGTGTCGTTGTCGCCACGGGCGAATTCCTTGACGATCTCGGCCTTCTGTTCAGCGGTAAGTGCCATCTGTTTCTCCAGTAAGCAATATGCCTGAAACGTGAATGTGTGAGACCACGCATATTTGCAGTCTCGGGCGTCTCTCCTTACGGGACGGCGCTCGCGCCACCCCTCAATCGGCTGCCGTATTGAGCAGCCGCTTCGGTGCCACCTCCTGTGGCCCCGTCACTACGCCGAGCCCGATGAAGGTCTCGCCGCAGTAGAGTCTCGCCAGCTTGCCGGCCTGCTCGCCGCCGGCATCGACGCTTGCCGCCTGACCATGCACGAGCCGCTGCCTGGCACTCTCGTCGACGACGAGCCTGGGCAGATGTGCCACCAGCACGTCAACCGGCAGCAGCAAAGCTTCTCGCTCGTCCTGATCCGACAGCGCCTCCAGCGCCTCGATGGGCAGCATGTCCTCAGTGCCGAAAGGGCCGGTGGCCAGCCGCCGCAGGGCGGTGATGTGGGCCCCGCTGCCGAGTGCCCGGCCGATGTCCTCGGCCAGGGTACGCACGTAGGTGCCCTTGCTGACCCGGACTTCCAGCTCGAAGGCATCGCCCTCGAAGGCAAGCAGCCGGGCATCATACACCGTCACACGGCGCACTGCACGCTCGACGCTCTTGCCCTCGCGGGCCAGTTCGTAGAGCTTGCGCCCCTGATGCTTGAGCGCCGAGTACATCGGCGGCGTCTGCTCGATCTCGCCGCAAAAGCGCTCGAGCACACGCTCGACGTCCGCCGCCGTCAGCGATGGCACCGCGCAGCGCTCGATCACCTCGCCTTCGGCGTCGCCGGTGGCGGTCACCGCGCCCAGCTGAACCCGGGTGCGATAGACCTTGTCGGCCTCGAGCAGGTGCGCCGAGAACTTGGTCGCTTCGCCCAGGCACACCGGCAGCAGCCCGGTGGCCATCGGATCCAGCGTGCCGGTATGGCCCGCCTTCTGCGCCTGCAGCAGGCGTCGCACCCGCTGCAGGGCATGGTTGCTCGAGGCGCCCTTGGGCTTGTCGAGCAGCAGTACGCCGTTGACCGGCAGACCGCGACGGCGCCGTGCCATCAGCCGCGCTCTCCCTCGTCGCTGCCGTCCGGGCCGTGCTCATCATCGTCGTGACGCGCACGATCGCTGGAGACGGCCTCGTCGATCAGCGAGGAGAGCCGCTGGCCGCGCACCACGCTCTCGTCGTAGTGGAAGCGCAGCTCCGGCACGTGACGCAGCTTGATGCGCCGGGCGATCTGACTGCGCAGGAAGCCCGCCGCCTGCTTGAGAACCTTGAGGTTCTCCTTGATGCGCTCGGGGCTGTCCTCGCCCAGCAGGGTCACGTAGACGTCGGCGTAGCCGAGGTCACGGCTGACCGTGACTCCGCTGACGGTGACCATGCCCAGGCGCGGGTCCTTGACCTCGCGCTGGATCAGCACGGCCAGCTCCTTCTGGAGCTGGTCGCCGACCCGGTCGGTACGCTTGAACTCGCGCATGCACTACTCCTGCTGCGATTACAGCGTCCGCTCGACCTTGACCTGGTCGAAGACCTCGATCTTGTCGCCGACCTGGACGTCGTTGTAGTTCTTGACGCCGATACCGCACTCCATGCCGTTGCGCACTTCCTGCACGTCGTCCTTGAAGCGGCGCAGCGATTCGAGCTCGCCCTCGTAGATGACGACGTTGTCGCGCAGCACGCGGATCTTCTTGTTACGGAAGACGGTACCCTCGACCACCATACAGCCGGCCACGGCGCCGATCTTGGGCGCGCGGAAGACGTCGCGAACCTCGGCCACGCCGACGATCTCTTCCTTCCACTCCGGTGCCAGCATGCCGCTCATGGCCTGCTTGACCTCGTCGATCAGCTGGTAGATGACGCTGTAGTAGCGCAGATCCAGCCCTTCGCGCTCGATGATCTCGCGGGCAGCGGCGTCGGCACGCACGTTGAAGCCGACCACGATGGCCTCGGAGGCCAGCGCCAGGTTGGCGTCGGTGCCGGTGATGCCGCCCACGCCGGAGGAGACCACGGAGACCTGCACCTCGTCGGTGGAGAGCTCCTCGAGAGCGCCCTTGATCGCTTCCAGCGAGCCCTGCACGTCTGCCTTGAGCACGATGTTGACCTTGGCCACTTCGTCCTGGCCCATCTGGCTGAACATGTTCTCCAGCTTGGCCTTCTGCTGACGCGCCAGACGCACCTCGCGGTACTTGCCCTGACGGAAGTTGGCGACCTCGCGGGCCTTCTTCTCGTCGGCCACGACCATGAAATCGTCACCGGCATCCGGAGTGCCGTCGAGGCCCTGGATCTCTACCGGCATGGCGGGGCCTGCCGAGTCGACCTGCTGGCCGAGCTCGTTGGTCAGCGCGCGCACGCGGCCGTAGTGCAGACCGGCCAGCACGATGTCGCCCTTCTTCAGGGTGCCGTTCTGGACCAGCACGGTGGCCACCGGGCCGCGGCCACGGTCGAGGCGCGATTCGACCACCACGCCCTTGCCGGGCGCTTCCGGCACGGCCTTGAGCTCGAGCACCTCGGAAACCAGCTGGATCGCCTCCAGCAGGTCCTCGATGCCTTCGCCGCTCTTGGCCGAGACGTGGACGAACTGGGTGTCGCCGCCCCACTCCTCGGAGATGACGCCGTGCTGGGACAGCTCGTTCTTGACCCGGTCCGGATCGGCCGCCGGCTTGTCGATCTTGTTGACCGCCACCACCATCGGAACCTCGGCCGCCTTGGAGTGCTCGATCGCCTCGATGGTCTGGGGCATGACGCCGTCGTCGGCCGCCACTACCAGGATGACCACGTCGGTGGCCTTGGCGCCGCGCGCACGCATGGCGGTGAACGCCGCGTGACCCGGGGTATCGAGGAAGGTCACGCCGCCGTGCTCGTCCTCGACGTGGTAGGCACCGATGTGCTGGGTGATGCCGCCGGCTTCGCCGGTGGCCACCTTGGCCTTACGGATGTAGTCGAGCAGCGAGGTCTTGCCGTGGTCGACGTGACCCATCACGGTCACTACCGGCGAACGGGTGATCTCCTCGCCCTCGTAGGAGATGCCTTCGAGCATTTCGGTCTCGAGGGCGTCGTCCTTGATCAGCTTGGGCTTGTGACCCATCTCCTCGACCACGATGGCCGCGGTGTCCTGATCGATGGTCTGGTTGATGGTCACCGCCGCGCCCATGGTGAACATGGTCTTGATGACCTCGTTCGCCTTGATCGACATCTTGTCGGCCAGCTCGGCAACGCTGATCGATTCGGGGATGGTGACCTCACGCACGATCGGCTGCGTCGGCTTCTGGAAGCCGTGCTTGCCGCCGCCGCTCTGGCCGGAACCGCGGCGGCCGCCGCGACGCTCGGCGCGCTTGACCTTCTTGCCGCCGCCACGGCGACGCTCCTCGCGGTCGCCACGGTCGTCGTCGTCGCGGTCGTGACGCCCCTTCTTGGCCGAGGCCTTCTTGGGCGGCGCGGTACGACGGTCGGTACGGCCCTCCTTGGGCGGCGCCGGCGGCTCGGGCTGGGCAGCCGGCTCTTCTTCCGACTCCACCAGCTCGGGCACCGCAATCTCGGGCGCTTCAGCCTTGGCGGCTTGAGCGGCCTCGGCAACTTCGGCCTTGGCGGCCTCTTCGCTGGCGGCCTGCTCAGCGGCGCGCGCCTTGGCTTGCTCGACCTGCTCGGCCTCGCGCTTGGCCTGGGAGTCGGCCATATCGCCTACCAGTTGGCGCGGCCCGGTCTCTTCCACCGGCTCCGCCTTGGGTGCCTCTTCCTCTTCGGCACGCTTGACGTAGGTACGCTTCTTGCGCACCTGCACCTCGATGGTCTTGCCACGCTCGCCGGTCTTGATCTTGCTGCGCGTCTTGCGCGTCAGCGTGATGCGATTGCGCGCACCGGCACCGGTGCCGCCATGGCTCTTGGTCAGGTAGTCGAGCAGCTTGCGCTTGTCCTCCTCGGACACAGCGTCGCCCTCCGACTTGTGCTCGAGCCCGGCTTCTTTCATCTGTTCCAGCAGTCGGGGCACGTCGCGCCCAACCTTCGCTGCAAAATCCTTAACGGTCATTTCCGACATCTCGACCCTCCTCAGCCCGTGACCCGTTTACTGTTCGTTCTCGAACCAGGGCGCACGGGCAGTCATGATCAGTGCTGCAGCGCGCTCCTCGTCCATGCCCTCGATGTCCATCAAGTCGTCGACGGACTGCTCGGCGAGATCCTCCATGGTAACGATGCCCCGGCTGGCCAGGATGAAGGCCAGATGACGCTCCATGCCATCCATCTCCAGCAGGTCGTCGGCCGGCTGAGCGCCGTCGAGTTCCTCTTCGGAGGCGATGGCCAGCGTCAGCAGCTCGTCCTTGGCGCGGGCACGCAGCTCTTCCACCAGTTCTTCGTCGAGCTCCTCGATCTCGAGCATCTCCTCGAGGGGCACGTAGGCGATCTCTTCCAGCGTGGTGAAACCCTCTTCCACCAGCAGCCGGGCGAGGTCGTCCTCGATCTCCAGATGCTGAATGAAGTTCTCGACCAGACTGTCGATTTCCTGCTCGCGCTTGTCTTCCGCCTCGCTCTCGGTCATGACGTTGATCCGCCAGCCGGTGAGTTCGGAAGCCAGACGCACGTTCTGACCACTGCGGCCGATGGCCTGAGCCAGGTTGTCCTCGGCCACGGCCACGTCCATGGCATGCGCATCCTCGTCGACCAGGATCGAGCCGACATCGGCCGGTGCCATGGCGTTGATCACCAGCTGAGCGGGATTGTCGTCCCACAGGATGATGTCGACCCGCTCGTTCTGCAGCTCGCTCGACACCGCCTGAACGCGTGAACCGCGCATGCCGACGCAGGCACCGACCGGATCGATGCGGCGGTCGTTGGTCTTGACCGCGATCTTGGCGCGGGAGCCCGGGTCGCGTGCGGCGCCCTTGATCTCGATGAGCTGCTCGGCGATCTCCGGTACCTCGATCTTGAACAGCTCGATGATCAGCTCCGGGCAGGTGCGCGACAGGATCAGCTGGGCGCCACGCGCCTCGGCGTCGACCTTGAGCAGCAGCGCGCGAACGCGATCGTTCATGCGGTAGCGCTCGCCGGGAATCATCTCGCTGCGCGGCAGGAACGCCTCGGCGTTGTCGCCCAGGTCGATGATCAGACCGTCGCGGGTGGTCTTCTTGACGATGCCGGCAACCAGCTCGCCCTCGCGCTCGGCGTACTGCCGTACCACCTCGGCGCGCTCGGCCTCGCGCACCTTCTGCACGATGACCTGCTTGGCGGTCTGGGCGGCGATGCGACCGAAGGCAGCATTCTCGATCTGCTCCTCGACCACATCACCCAGCTTGAGCGGCGTCTCGCGACGCGCGGCGAAGGACTCCTTGATCTCGGCGTCGGGGTTCTCGAACTCGTCGTCCTCCACCACCTCCCAGCGGCGGAAGGTTTCGTAGTCACCCGTTTGACGATCGATATGCACGCGCACGCTGACCTCGCGACCTTCGAAGCGCTTGCGTGACGCGCTGGCCAGCGCCGCCTCCACCGCCTCGAAGATCACTTGGCGGGGTACGCCCTTCTCGTTTGAGATCGCATCGACGACCATCAGAATTTCTTTACTCATGCCTTTGCCTCGCCAGAAAACCTGTTCTTGTGCACCGAACCTGGCCTGCGCCTCAGTCCTCGAATCGCGGGACTACCCGTGCCTGATCGATGCTTTCGATGGGAAAGCAGTATTCCTCGCCGTCGAGCTGCAGCAAGACCTCGTCTTCCTCGATACCGGCCAGCAACCCCTGGAACTTGCGCCGTCCGTCGAAGGCCACGCGCAGTTTCAGTGCTACCTCGTGCCCAGCGTAGCGAGCGAACTGATCGAGGGTGTAGAGCGGACGATCCATCCCCGGTGACGACACCTCCAGGCGATACTCGCCCGGGATGGGATCCTCCACGTCGAGCACGGCACTGACCTGACGGCTCACGTCGGCGCAGTGGTCCACGCTCACACCGTCGGCATGATCAATGTAGATCACCAACTGGGAGTGCTTGCCCTGGGGGCGATACTCGATGCCCCAGAGCTCGAATCCCATGGCGGTGACCACCGGTTCGATCAGCGCATGCAGCGCAGCGTCCTTGAGTGCCACAGAAAAAGCTCCTACAGCCGTTGCATCAGGCACCTGGCCGGGAGTGAACAGGAAAGCTAGGTGGCTGATTGGCATTGCCCGGATAAGCACTGCCGACCCATGCCGGCAGTAAGCTGCTAACAAAAAGCCCCTTCGCAGGAAGGGGCCTTTCACAAGAAACCTGTAGTACCACTTTCGCCACTCTGCATCCCTTATAGGAACACCTGGCTGAAAATGGTAGCGGGGACCGGATTTGAACCGATGACCTTCGGGTTATGAGCCCGACGAGCTACCAGACTGCTCCACCCCGCAACATTCCAGGTCGGCGATTGTAGGCGTGGAAAGCGCTTGCGTCAAGGAGACTTGCGCTAACACGGACCTGCAATCTTCCTGGTGCCAATCCTGCTTCTGACGACTCACGACCCCAATGGGCTCGCAGCGTTTCAGATGGTGCCGAAGGCGGGACTTGAACCCGCACGACCTTACGGTCACTACCCCCTCAAGATAGCGTGTCTACCAATTCCACCACTTCGGCTTGCTTGACTGCCGGAAGCGCGACTCAGTCGCCGCTTTCCTCCAGCACTGGCGCGGTATTATCCACGTCGCGGGCTTCATCGTCAAGCGTTGGCAAGCCGCGCTGCTGTTCGATCAGGCGCGCATCGGGAATTCCCGCTTCCGGCGCCTGCCCGGCCTGGGTGGCGAAGTAGGCCAGTGTCAGCGAAGTGGCGAAGAAGGCCGCCGCCAGCACCGCCGTGGTGCGCGAAAGAAAACTGCCGGTCCCGCGCGAGCCGAATACGGTCTGCGAGGCACCGCCACCGAAGGCGGCACCGGCTTCGGCGCCCTTGCCCTGCTGAAGCAGGATGAGAACGACCAGGGCGACGGCAATCGCCACATGGATCATGAGAATGGCAACTTGCATGAGTTCAACCTGCTGACTGACAAATGGCTAGGAAATCGTCGACCTTGAGCGAAGCACCGCCCACCAGGCCGCCGTCGATGTCGGGCTGAGCCAGCAGCTCAGCCGCGTTGTCGGCATTCATGCTGCCGCCGTAGAGCAGACGCAGGCCCGCCGCTAGAGCACGATCATAGCCGGCCTGGTATTCGCGAATACCGGCCATGACCTCCTGGGCCTGCTCGGGCGTGGCCGTGCGGCCGGTACCGATCGCCCAGACCGGTTCGTAAGCGATGACGACACGCTCACGCTGATCGGGCTCCAGCCGGGCCATCACATAGCCCACCTGACGCAGCACCACTTCCATGGTCTTGCCGGCATCGCGCTCTTCCAGCGTCTCGCCCACGCACAGAATCGGGGTTATCCCCACGTTCAGCGCGGCCAGCAGCCGGTCGAGCACGGCCTCGTCATCCTCGCGATAGAGCTGACGACGCTCGGAGTGGCCCGCGAGGGCGTATTCCACGCCGAACTCCTTGAGCATGCGCCCGCTCACCTCGCCGGTGCGGGCACCGGAGTGCAGCGGGTTCAAGGTTTGCGCCCCCAGGCGGATCGGCGTGCCATCGAAGGCGCGCCGGGCCGCGTCCAGATAGGGAAAAGGCGGCAGAACGACCACGTCCAGCGACGCCGGGAGCGTCTTTTCGGCGAAACGCTGACCGAACTCCTCGACCAGCGCGGCCGAACCGTTCATCTTCCAGTTCCCGGCAATCAGCGGCGTGCGCATGCTGCATCCTCTTTCAAAGTGGAGCGAAATGGTATAGGAGGTGCCTAGTCAAGACAACCGTTGCGGCGGTTGTCAACCCAACTCTCCCTCGACCTGAGCGGCCAGGCGCTGCGCCAACCCCTCGACGTCGAGATGCGCGCGCCCTTCGACCATGACGCGAATCAGCGGCTCGGTGCCTGAAGGACGCAGCAGTACGCGTCCCTCGTCGCCCAGCTCCGCCTCCGCCTCGGCCACGGCATCCTTGACGGCCGGGCTCGCCATCAGCGCCTTGGCATCGCTGCCCGGCGTCAGGCGCACGTTGACCAGTACCTGCGGCACCTTCTCCAGCCCGGCGAGCAGCGTGTGCAGGGGCTTACCCTCGCTGATCATGATCGCCAGCACCTGCAGCGCCGAGACGATACCGTCACCGGTGCTCTGCACGTCGGCGCAGACGATGTGACCGGACGACTCGCCGCCCAGCTGCCAGTCGTTGGCCAGCAGGCGCTCCACCACGTAGCGGTCGCCGACCTTGGCACGCTCGAAGGGAATGCCCATGTTCTCGAGCGCCATGGCCAGGCCAAAGTTCGTCATCAGGGTGCCGACCACGCCGCCCACCAACTGGCCGCGCTGATGGCGGTCGCGGGCGATCAGGTAGAGGATGTCGTCGCCATCGATCTCGCGACCGTCGGCATCGACCATCAGCACCCGGTCGCCGTCGCCGTCGAAGGCGATGCCCAGATCGGCGCTCTGTTGAATCACCGCCGCCCGCAGGGAGGCCGGCGAGGTGGAACCGACGTCACGGTTGATGTTGAGGCCATCGGGGCTGGCCCCGACCAGGCTGACCTCGGCACCCAGCTCGCGGAACACGCTGGGCGCGATGTGATAGGTGGCGCCATGGGCACAGTCGAGCACCATGCGCAGCCCGTGCAGGCTGACCCGGTTGGGAATGGTCGACTTGCAGAATTCGATGTAGCGACCGGCCGCGTCGTCGATGCGCATCGCCTTACCCAGCCTGTCCGCCGCCACCGTGGTCAGCGACTCGTCCAGCATCGCCTCGATGCGTTCTTCGAGCTCATCGGCAAGCTTGGTGCCCGCGGTGGAGAAGAACTTGATGCCGTTGTCGGCAAAAGGGTTGTGCGACGCCGAGATGACGATACCGGCATCGGCGCGGAAGGTGCGCGTGAGATAGGCGATCGCCGGGGTGGGCATCGGACCGAGCAGCGCCACGTCGACGCCGGCGGCGGAGAGGCCCGCCTCCAGGGCCGATTCGAACATGTAACCCGAGATGCGCGTGTCCTTGCCGATCAGGACACGGGCGCGCCCCGACTCACGGGCCAGCACCCGCCCCATGGCCCAGCCCAGCTTGAGCATGAAATCCGGCGTAATGGGGTACTCGCCGACCGTCCCACGAATGCCATCCGTACCAAAGTATTTTCTAGTCATTCTCGCAGCCTTCCCTAAGCACGGCCCAAGTCATGTTCACCGCATCCATGGCAGGGCCAACGTCATGGACGCGCAGGATACGTGCGCCGCGCTCGATCGCCAGCGACGCCAGCGCCAGCCCGCCGGGCAGACGCTCCTCCACCGGCCGTCCCAGCACCTTGCCGATCATGCTCTTGCGCGACATGCCCACCAGCAGTGGCAGCTCGAGTTCGGCCAAGCGCTCCATGCGGTTGAGCAGGCGCAGATTGTGCTCCACGGTCTTGCCGAAGCCGAAGCCGGGGTCGAGCAGCAGCCGCTCACGACGCAGCCCCGCGGCCTCACAGGCCACTACTCGGGCGGCGAGGAATCCGGCCACCGCCTCCTCGATAGGCTCATCGTAGTGGGGCGCCTGCTGCATGTCGCGTGGTTCGCCCTGCATGTGCATCAGGCACACCGGCAGGCCGGTACCGACTGCCGCCTCCAGCGCACCCTCGCGCTGCAGGGCGCGCACGTCGTTGAGCATACCGGCGCCCAGCTGAGCGACCTCGCGCATCACGTCGGGATTGCTGGTATCCACCGACACCAGCGCATCGAGTTCGCACACCAGCCGCTCGACCACCGGCGCCACGCGGTCCAGTTCCTCCTGCGTGGCCACCGGCTGCGAGCCGGGGCGGGTCGATTCGCCGCCCACATCGATGATCGCCGCGCCCTCAGCCAGCATGCGCTCGGCGTGACGCAGGGCATCGTCGATGGCGACATGGCGGCCGCCGTCGGAGAAGGAGTCGGGAGTGACGTTGAGAATCCCCATCACGCGGGGGTAGGAGAGGTCCAGACGATGCCGCCCACACGGCAGCCAAATCGCTGAAGGAGAATCTGTCATGTCATGCATCCTGTGACATGGGTCGGGTCAGGTCGCCCCACGGCAAAGGCGCCCCGGTGGGGCGCCTGTGTCGGCATCGCGGCTTACGATCCGGCGGGACCGCCCAGCGGATCGGAGGGACGGCGGCGAGGCTCGTCGTCCTCATCCTCGTCACCGTGGTCTCCGCCATCGCCGCCGTCGCCACTGCTATCGGTCGGCTGCGGTGCCGGCTCCGCTTCGGGCTTGGGCTCTGCCTCGCCGCTCACTGGCGCGCCGGTGCCCGAGTCACCGTCTTCCCAGTCCTTGGGCGGACGCGGCGTACGGCCTTCCATGATGTCCTTGAGCTGATCGGCGTCGATGGTCTCGTACTGCATCAGCGCTTCGGCCATGGCGTCGAGCTTGTCGCGGTTTTCCTCGAGGATCTGCTTGGCCTTGGCGTAGCACTCGTCGATGACCTTGCGCACCTCCTTGTCGAGCTTGGAGACGGTCTCGCCGGACTTCAGCTTGCCGCCGCCCTGGCCCGGGCCGCCGAGGAACTGATGCGACTCGTCCTCGTCGTACATGATCGGGCCCATCTCCTCGGAGAGGCCCCACTTGGCGACCATGTTGTGGGCCAGCTCGGTAGCGCGCTTGATGTCGTTGGAAGCCCCGGTGGTGACACCGTTCGGCCCCAGGGTCATCTCCTCGGCGATACGGCCGCCGAACAGCGAGCAGATCTGACTGAGGATCTGCTGGCGCGACAGGCTGTAGCGATCCTGCTCGGGCAGGAACATGGTCACACCCAGGGCGCGACCGCGCGGAATGATGGTGACCTTGTAGACCGGGTCGTGCTCCGGCATCACCAGACCGATGATGGCGTGGCCCGACTCGTGGTAGGCGGTGTTGAGCTTTTCCTTGTCGGTCATGACCATGGAGCGGCGCTCGGCGCCCATCATGATCTTGTCCTTGGCCAGCTCCAGCTCTTCCATGCCCACCAGGCGCTTGTTGCGCCGCGCGGCGAACAGCGCCGCCTCGTTGACCAGGTTGGCCAGGTCGGCACCGGAGAAGCCGGGGGTACCGCGGGCGATCAGCGACGGCTTGACGTCGTCGGCCAGCGGCACCTTACGCAGGTGCACGTTGAGGATATGCTCACGGCCGCGGATGTCGGGCAGCGGCACCACCACCTGACGGTCGAAGCGGCCCGGACGCAGCAGCGCCGGGTCGAGCACGTCGGGACGGTTGGTGGCGGCGATGACGATGATGCCCTCGTTGGCCTCGAAGCCGTCCATCTCCACCAGCAGCTGGTTCAGCGTCTGCTCGCGCTCGTCGTTGCCGCCGCCCATGCCGGCGCCGCGCGAGCGGCCCACGGCGTCGATCTCGTCGATGAAGATGATGCAGGGGGCCTGCTTCTTGGCCTGTTCGAACATGTCGCGCACGCGGGACGCACCCACGCCGACGAACATTTCGACGAAGTCGGAGCCGGAGATCGAGAAGAACGGCACCTTGGCCTCGCCGGCGATGGACTTGGCCAGCAGCGTCTTACCGGTACCCGGCGGCCCCACCATCAGTACGCCGCGGGGAATGGTGCCGCCCAGACGCTGGAACTTGGAGGGGTCGCGCAGGAAGTCGACCAGCTCCTCGACCTCTTCCTTGGCCTCGTCGCAGCCGGCGACGTCGGCGAAGGTGGTCTTGATCTGATCCTGGGAGAGCAGCTTGGCCTTGGACTTGCCGAAGCTCATCGGCCCGCCCTTGCCGCCGGCGCCACCCTGCATCTGGCGCATGAAGAACATGAAGATGGCGAGAATCAGCAAGATCGGGAAGCTGGCGATCAACAGCCGGGTCCACAGGCTCTGCTCCTGCGGCTCGCGACCTATCACGGTGACGTTATGGGTGAGCAGGTCGTCGATCAGCTTGGGATCTTCCGCCGCCGGACGGATGGTCTGGAACTGCGAGCCGTCGGCGCGCTCGCCGGTGATCCGGTAGCCGTCGATGGTCACGCTGCGGACCTGCTGGTTCTGCACCTGCTGGACGAACTGGGAATAGTTCATCGTCTGCGGTGTCGTATCGACGGTGAAATTGTTGAACACCGTCAGCAGCACTGCCGCGATGACCAACCAGAGGATCAGATTCTTCGCCATATCATTCAAGGGTCTACCCTCATTGCAAGCTACTCTCGGCCAACGATGCCTGGCTCTAAGACCACGAATGGAGCGGCCATGTTCCGCCTCGCGGGCCGCACCCGCGCCACCACACACTGTGGCACAGTTGGGCGGCCATGTCTGGTCATGGAGCTGTTAGTCTTAAGCTATTGTCGATCGCCCAGGGCCGGCACCGCCGCACCCTGGCTCGTGTCGTCGGGCCGAGCCGCGGCTCAGCCCCGAAATCCGTCTGCCAGCAGGTAGACCTCGCGCGAACGGGCGCGGGATGCCTCCGGCTTGCGCGTCACCACCTTGGTAAAGCTCTCACGCAGCTCCTTCAGGTAGGCATCGAAGCCTTCGCCCTGGAACACCTTGGCCAGGAAGCGACCGCCGGGGCGCAGGGTCTGGCGCGCCAAGTCCAGCGCCAGCTCCACCAGGTACATGGCCTGGGGTTGGTCGATGGCGCTCATACCACTCATATTGGGGGCCATGTCGGACATAACAAGGTCCACCGGCCTGCCATCGAGGGTGGCGAGTATCGCCTCCAGCACGGCCTCCTCGGTGAAGTCGCCCTGAATGAACTCGACGCCGGCCAGGGCATCCATCTCGAGGATGTCCGAGGCGATCACCATGCCTTCAGGACCCACGCGGTCGGCCGCCACCTGACTCCAGCCGCCCGGGGCCGCGCCCAGGTCGATCACGCTCATGCCGGGCTTGAACAACCGGTCCTTCTCGTCGAGCGCCAGCAGCTTGTAGCTGGCACGGGAGCGATAGCCGTCCTGCCAGCTCTGCTGCACGAAACGGTCGTCGAAGTGCTCCTTGAGCCAGCCGGCGCTGCTCTTGCTGGCATTGCTCTTGCCGGCGCTGCCCTTGCTGGCACTGCCTTTGCTGACACCAGGCTGCTGGCGGCGCGAGCCGTCGGATGCGCCGTTGCGGGACGAGGAAGTGGATCGAGCCACACGATCACCTTGACTGAAGACGCCGAGCGGAGCGCAGACATGCCGGCCCGGTTCGGTGTGATGCAGAGCTGGACGAGGGCCCGGCGGGCCTTGCCATGCTTTCGCCGGCGCGCATTTCACCGTACCATGACAGGTTACGCGCAACCGGGAAGACGCAAGATACCATGAGCTTGTCACAGGCACAAAAGAAAGCATTTCGCAGCATCGGCCACCATCTCAACCCGGTGGTGACGGTGTCGGAGAACGGTGTCTCCGAGGGCGTGCTGGCGGAACTCGACCGGGCGCTGTCCGATCACGAGCTGATCAAGGTCAAGCTGGCCCTGCCGGAGCGCGACGACCGCGCCGCCATGCTCGAGGAGCTGCTGGCGGCCAGCGGCGCCGAGCGCGTGCAGACCATCGGCAAGATGGCACTGCTCTACCGCAAGAGCCCCCAGGCCAACCCGAAGCTCTCCAACGTCAAGCGCTTCGAGAACCACCACGGTCGGCACTGAAGCAAGCCGCAGAGGCAAGGCCCAAAAAGAGCCAAGGCCTAAAAAAACAAGCCCGCGACATGATGTCGCGGGCTTTTTCGTACCGGCCCGGGCTGGACTGAACTCAGCTGGGCTCAGCGGTGATCGACGCTGGAAATCTCGTACTCGACCTCGCCGCCCGGCGTGCTGACCACCACCACGTCGCCCTCTTCCTTGCCGATTAGAGCACGGGCAATGGGTGAAGTGACGGAGATCTTGCCGGCCTTGATGTCGGCTTCGTCCTCGCCGACGATCTGGTAGCTGACCTCCTCGTCGTTGCCGAGATTGATCAGCTCCACGGTGACACCGAAGATCACCTTGCCGGTCTGCGGCAACTTGGCCACATCGATCACCTGGGCGTTGGAGAGCTTGCTCTCGATCTCCTGGATACGCCCCTCGATGAAGCCCTGCTGCTCACGCGCCGCATGGTACTCGGCGTTCTCCTTGAGATCGCCATGCTCACGGGCTTCAGCGATGGCCGCGATCACCTTGGGTCGCGCCTCGCTCTTGAGCTCCTCGAGTTCCTTACGCAGGCGTGCTTCGCCGGCAACGGTCATCGGGACCTTGTTCATTGCGTTGCTCCTGCATGCAGTTCCTGTAACCGCCGCACCGTGATCTCGTTGCCATATTCCAGTGCCATGCAAACGGCACTCGCCCCTGCCAACGTAGTGGCATAGGGCACCTTGCGGGCCAGTGCGGTGCGGCGGATCACCGAAGAGTCGTTGATCGCCTGGCGACCCTCGGTGGTATTGACGATATAGGCGATGTCGTCGTTCTTGAGCAGATCGACGATATGCGGACGACCTTCATAGACCTTGTTGACGACTTCCACCTCGAGGCCGGCGGCTTCGAGGGCTGCGGCGGTGCCGCGAGTCGCGCACAGGGTGAACCCCAATCCTAGCAGAGAACGGGCGATCTCGATAACTCCCGCCTTGTCCGGTTCACGTACCGAGAGGAACGCCTTGCGCTCGCCTTCGAGCTTGGGAATCGCCTCGCCGGCACCCAGCTGCGCCTTGTAGAAGGCCTCGGCAAAGGTTTCGCCCGAGCCCATCACCTCGCCGGTGGACTTCATCTCCGGCGACAGGATCGGGTCGACGCCGGGGAACTTGTTGAACGGGAACACCGCCTCCTTGACGCTGTAGAAGTGCGGCACGATCTCGCGGGTGAAGCCCTGCTCGACCAGGCTCTTGCCGGCCATGCAGCGTGCGGCGATCTGGGCCAGCGAGGTGCCGATGCACTTGGAGACGAAGGGCGCGGTGCGCGAGGCGCGCGGGTTGACCTCGATGACGTAGATCTCGCCGTCCTGCCACGCCAGCTGCACGTTCATCAGGCCCACCACGCCGAGCTCGACGGCCATGCGCTTGACCTGATCGCGCATCTCGTCCTGCACCTCGGCGGGCAGCGAATAGGGCGGCAGCGCACAGGCGGAGTCGCCGGAGTGCACGCCGGCCTGCTCGATGTGCTGCATGATGCCGCCGATTACCACTTCGTGGCCGTCGGAAACGGCATCGATGTCGATCTCGATGGCAGCATTGAGGAAGTGGTCGAGCAGCACCGGCGAGTCGTTGGAGACCTTGACCGCGTGGGTCATGTAGTTCTCCAGCTCGTCGGCGGAGTAGACGATCTCCATGGCACGACCGCCGAGCACGTAGCTCGGCCGCACCACCAGCGGGTAGCCGATCGCCTCGGCCTTGGCGAAGGCCTCGTCGAAACTGCGCGCGGTGGCGTTGGGCGGCTGCTTGAGGCCCAGCTTGTCGATCATCTGCTGGAAACGCTCGCGGTCCTCGGCACGGTCGATGGCGTCCGGGGTGGTGCCGATGATCGGCACGCCGGCGGCCTCGAGCTCACGGGCGAGCTTGAGCGGGGTCTGGCCGCCGAACTGCACGATCACGCCGACCGGCTGCTCCTTGTCGGCGATCTCCAGCACGTCCTCCAGGGTCACCGGTTCGAAGTAGAGGCGGTCGGAGGTGTCGTAGTCGGTGGAGACGGTCTCCGGGTTGCAGTTGACCATGATGGTCTCGTAGCCGTCGTCGCGCATGGCGAAGGCGGCGTGAACGCAGCAGTAGTCGAACTCGATGCCCTGACCGATGCGGTTGGGCCCGCCGCCCAGCACCATGATCTTCTGACGGTCGCTGACTTCGGCCTCGCACTCCTCCTCGTAGGTGGAGTACATGTAGGCGGTGTCCGAGGCGAACTCGGCGGCACAGGTGTCGACGCGCTTGTAGACCGGGCGGATGCCGGCCTTCTGGCGGGTCTTGCGGAATTCCTTCTCGGAAACGCCGAGCAGCTTGGCCAGGCGCGCGTCGGAGAAGCCCTTGCGCTTGAGACGGAACAGCTCCTGGGCGCTGAACTCTGAGAGCGAGCGCTTGGCCACGTCCTGCTCGATACGCACCAGCTCCT
The DNA here is from genome assembly GCF_021404355.1 of Halomonas sp. MCCC 1A11062. Classification (NCBI taxonomy): domain Bacteria; kingdom Pseudomonadati; phylum Pseudomonadota; class Gammaproteobacteria; order Oceanospirillales; family Halomonadaceae; genus Halomonas; species Halomonas sp. MCCC 1A11062. Next base: position 496,920 of record NZ_JABFTW010000001.1, on the reverse strand, counting down.
CGAGCTGGACCAGGAACCAGGGGTCGATATTGGTCAGGGTGAAGATCTCTTCCACGCTCAGGCCGGCGCGCATGGCGTCGGCGATGTAGAAGATGCGCTCGGCGCCGGCGGCCTGCAGCTCACCCTTGATGTGCTGCATCGCCTCTTCGGTGAACTCGCTCACCTTGGGGTCGAGGCCGTCATTGCCGGTCTCGAGCCCGCGCAGCGCCTTCTGCAGCGACTCCTGGAAGGTACGCCCGATGGCCATCACCTCGCCCACCGACTTCATCTGGGTGGTGAGGCGGTCGTTGGCCTGGGGGAACTTCTCGAAGGTGAAGCGCGGAATCTTGGTGACCACGTAGTCGATGGAGGGCTCGAACGAAGCCGGGGTGCGGCCGCCGGTGATGTCGTTGGAGAGCTCGTCCAGGGTGTAGCCCACCGCCAGCTTGGCGGCGATCTTGGCGATCGGGAAGCCGGTGGCCTTGGAGGCCAGCGCCGAGGAGCGCGACACCCGCGGGTTCATCTCGATGACCACCATGCGCCCGGTCTTGGGGTCGACGCCGAACTGCACGTTGGAGCCGCCGGTCTCGACGCCGATCTCGCGTAGCACCGCAAGCGATGCGTCGCGCATGATCTGGTATTCCTTGTCGGTCAGCGTCTGCGCCGGGGCCACGGTGATGGAGTCGCCGGTGTGCACGCCCATGGGGTCGAAGTTCTCGATCGCACAGACGATGATGCAGTTGTCGTTCTTGTCACGAACGACCTCCATCTCGTACTCCTTCCAGCCCAGCAGCGACTCGTCGATCAGCAGCTCCTTGGTGGGCGAGAGGTCGAAGCCGCGATCGCAGATCTCCTCGAACTCCTCCTTGTTGTAGGCCACGCCGCCGCCGGAGCCGCCCATGGTGAAGGAGGGGCGGATGATCACCGGGAAGCCGAGCTCGGCCTGGATCTTCCAGGCCTCGTCCATGGAGTGGGCGACCTTGGCCCGCGGGCACTCCAGTCCGATGTTCTTCATCGCCTTGTCGAAGCGGTCGCGGTCTTCGGCCTTGTCGATGGTGTCGGCGTTGGCGCCGATCATCTCCACGCCGTATTTCTCGAGCACGCCGTGCTTGTCGAGCGCCAGCGCGCAGTTGAGCGCGGTCTGGCCACCCATGGTGGGCAAGATGGCGTCGGGACGCTCGGCCTCGATGATCTTCTCCACCGCCTGCCAGGTGATCGGCTCGATATAGGTGGCGTCGGCCATCACCGGGTCGGTCATGATGGTGGCCGGGTTGGAGTTGACCAGGATGACCCGGTAGCCCTCCTCACGCAGCGCCTTGCAGGCCTGGGCGCCGGAGTAGTCGAATTCGCACGCCTGGCCGATGACGATGGGGCCGGCGCCAATGATCAGGATGCTGTTTATGTCGGTACGCTTGGGCATGTCGGTTCCCGCGGCTGGATTCGTTGAAAGCAGGCGATAAGACGAAGGCGGCGCCGCTCAGCGGCGCTCACGCATCATCGTCACGAAGCGGTCGAACAGCGGCGACACGTCGCGCGGTCCGGGGCTCGCTTCCGGGTGCCCCTGGAAGCTGAAGGCCGGGCGGTCGGTCAGCTCGATGCCCTGCAGCGTGCCGTCGAACAGCGAACGGTGAATGGCGCGCACGTTGCCCGGCAGGCTCGCCTCGTCGACGGCGAAGCCGTGGTTCTGGCTGGTGATCATCACGTGGCCGCTGTCGAGGTCCTGCACCGGGTGGTTGGCACCGTGGTGGCCGTGGTTCATCTTCACCGTCTTGGCACCGGCGGCCAGGGCCAGCAGCTGATGGCCGAGGCAGATGCCGAACACCGGCACGTTGGTCTCGAGAATCTCCTGGATCGCCTTGATGGCGTAGTCGCAGGGGGCGGGGTCGCCGGGGCCGTTGGCCAGCAGGATGCCGTCCGGATTGCGCGCCAGCACGTCGCTGGCCGGGGTCTGCGCCGGCACCACGGTGAGGCGGCAGCCGCGGGAGGCCAACATGCGCAGGATGTTGTACTTCACGCCGTAGTCGTAGACCACCACGTGGAAGGGGCGCTCGCTGCTTCTGGCATCGACGTTGCCCTGGCCCAGCACCCACTCCGCCTCGTTCCACTCGTAGGCCTCGCGGCACGAGACTTCTTTGGCCAGGTCCATGCCCTTGAGCCCCGGGAACGCCCGCGCCGCGGCCAGTGCGCGCTCAACGGCGTCGTCGCCCTCGGCCTCGCTACCGGCCAGGATAGCACCGTTCTGGGCGCCCTTGTCGCGCAGGATGCGGGTCAGGCGGCGGGTGTCGATGTCGGCGATGCCGAGCACGTTCTGGCTCTTGAGGTAGTCGGAGAGCGACTGCTCGGAGCGGAAGTTGCTGGCGATGAGCGGCAGGTCGCGGATCACCAGGCCGGCGGCGGCGATCGAGCCCGACTCGACGTCTTCGGCGTTGACGCCGGTGTTGCCAATGTGCGGGTAGGTCAGGGTCACGATCTGTCGGGTGTAGGAGAGGTCGGTGAGGATCTCCTGATAGCCGGTCATGGCTGTATTGAACACCACCTCGCCGCTGGTCTGCCCATCGGCGCCGATGGCGGTGCCGTGAAACACGCTGCCGTCTTCCAGGGCCAATATCGCGGGTCTGCTCAATGCGGGGCTGTTCAAGACAAGGTCCTCCCATGCTGGTGCGAGCCTGAGGGGCGCAGGCTCGGCGGCTATCGTCGCGGCGACAGATTTGGCTCGTAAAAAAGCGGGACGAAGCCGATGGAACCGGTTTCATCCCGCTTGTTGTCTCTGTTTGCTCGGGGCTGGCCACGCAACAAGCGCGCAGTTGGACTGCTGTATTTCAGGCGCCCGGCCAAAATTTTGGAGATGTTACAGGAAATGGCGCTCAGCGGCTACCCCCATCGGGCAGTCCAGAGCAGTTGGCGATGTCCTCGGGACTACCCCGTCGTCAGCTCCCTCTCTCCTTTTTCAACCTGTCCCCGGCGTCTCGCGTGGCTTGCCCTGCGCTTACAGGCCCAACACGTCCTGCATGCCGTAACGTCCATTACTCTGGTCGGCGACCCAGCGCGCCGCCCGCACCGCACCCTTGGCGAAGGTCATGCGGCTCGAGGCCTTGTGGGTGATCTCGATGCGCTCGCCTTCGGTGGCGAACATCACCGTGTGCTCGCCGACGATATCGCCGGCGCGCACCGTGGCGAAGCCGATCTCCTTGGGGCCCCGCGGCCCGCACTGGCCGACACGCTCGAACACGCCGTGCTCCTTGAGCGTACGCCCCAGCGCCTCGGCCACCACCTCGCCCATCTTCAGCGCGGTACCGGAGGGCGCGTCGACCTTGTGCCGGTGGTGGGCCTCGATCACCTCGATGTCGTAGCCCTCGTCGCCCAGCGCCCGGGCTGCGGTCTCGAGCAGCTTGAGGGTCAGGTTCACCCCCACGCTCATGTTGGGGGCGAAGACGAAGGGCAGCCGCTCGCGATAGCCGTCAAGCTCGGCCAGCTCGTCGTCGGAGAGCCCGGTGGTGCCGATCACCATGCGCTTGCCGTGCGCCGCGCAGAAGGCCAGGTTGGCCAGCGTGACCTGGGGCGCGGTGAAGTCGATCAACACGTCGAAGTCGTCGACGATGGCCTCGAGGGAGTCCACCGCGGCGACGCCCAGCTTGCCGAGCCCCGCCAGCTCGCCGATATCGGCCCCAACCAGCGAACTGCCCGACTCGACGATACCGCCAGCCAGGGTGGCACCGGCATCCTCCTGCACGGCGTTGACCAGGGTGCGGCCCATGCGGCCGGCGACACCGACGATGGCGATACGGGTCATGCGGACTCCTGCGAAAGCTGACGAGTGGGAATCGAAGCAGTATATCAGAGCATCGACCGGGCTGGCCGAGCGCTTGGGCAGCGACAGCGGAATCGCCCACACTGAGCATGACGACCCCACGCAAGGAACGCCATGTCTGAGCCGATGCCGCCCGACACCACCCGCGTAGCCGCCCTGCTCGAGCTGCTCGAACGTCATACGCGCGTGCTGCTCACCGGACCACCCGGCAGCGGCAAGAGCACCCTGGTGCGGAGTGCGGCGGCGGCCCTGGCCGAACGGGGCCAGGTGTGTCGTTGCCTGGCCGCCGACCCCGGTCTGCCCGGCTTCGGCCCGCCCGGCGCCGTATGCCTGGGGCACTGGGATGAGCGCCTGGGGCGCTGGGATGAGCGCCTGGACGACTGGCATTTGGAAGCCATCGAGGCACTGGCCACGCTGGACAGCGCCCGCTTCCGCCTGCCGCTGATAGAAGCCGTACGCCGCATGGTCGCACGGCTCGACGCGACGCCGCTGCTCATCGACGCTCCTGGCGTGGAGCGCGGTATCGGCGGCGCCGAGCTGCTGCCGGCACTGGCCAATGCCGGCCGGGTGAGCGCCGTGGTACGCCTGGCGCCGGCGCAGGAGCGCGACCCGTATCCGCATGAGCGCACCGCCCTTGGCCTGGCGACGCTGAACCTGCCCGCGCACCCTCAGGCGCGCCATCCCGGCAAACAGCTGCGCCGCCAGTGGCGCACCGGCGCCTGGGACGCCTATCTCGACGGCGCCGAGACGCGGGAACTCGACCTGTCGGCGCTGATCATCGTCGGCGCCCCGCCGCCCGGCGATGCTCCTCATGCCTGGCCAGGGCGGCAGGTCGGCCTGCTCGATGTCGGCGGGACGACCCTGGCCATGGGCGAAGTCGTCGCTCTGGTGGGAGATCTACTCAGCGTGCGCACTCCGCCCCTGACGAACACGCCGCGCACCCTGGTCATTCGCGATGCCCGGCGCAACGCCGAGGGTCAGCTCGGCACGGCGCGCCCTCATCCTCGCCCCTCGTCGACCGCATCCGGCGAAGAGCCGACGCTCTCGACTACCCCTCAGGAAAACACCACCGGCCCCCGCCCGACGCTGCGCCTCAATGGACTGCGCGCCACGCTGGTCAACGGCGTATTCGGCGACCCGCTGCTGCATCTGCGCCTGCGCCACCGCAAGCGCAGCCTGCTGTTCGACCTGGGCGACCCCGGCCGACTACCGGCGCGGCTGGCCCACCAGATCAGCGACGTCTTCATCAGCCACGCCCACGTCGACCATATCGGCGGTTTCCTGTGGCTGCTGCGCTCACGCATCGGCGACTATCCGGCCTGCCGTGTCTACGGCCCGCCCGGGCTCGCCACTCACTTGGATGGTTTTCTGCGCGGCATCCTGTGGGACCGGGTCGAGGAGAAGGCGCCCCGCTTCGAGGTCTTCGAGCTGCACGGCGAGCGTCTGGCCCACTATCGCCTCGTTGCCGGGCAGCCGATGCAGGCGCTCTCCCCACGCGAGGTGGATGGCGGCGTGATCCACGCCGAGCCCGGCTTTCGCGTGCGCGCCGCCACGCTGGATCATGGCACCCCGGTGCTGGCCTTCGCCTACGAGCCGGCGACGCAGCTCAAGGTGCGCAAGGAGCGCCTGGACGCCCACGGCTGGGCGCCCGGCCCCTGGCTCGGCGAGCTCAAGCAGCGCGCGCTGGAAGGCGACGACGCAGGCGAGATCGCCCTGCCCGACGGCAGCCGGCACCCCGTCGCCGGGCTGGCCGAGCAACTGCTGTTCGCGCAGCCGGGCCAGCGCCTGGTCTATGCCACCGACTTCGGCGACACACCGGAGAACCGCGAGCGCCTGTGTGCGCTTGCCCACGGCGCCGAGGTGCTGTTCTGCGAGGCTTCGTTTCGTGAAGACCAGGCCGAGCAGGCCCGGCGCACCGGCCATCTGACCGCCCGCGCCTGCGGTGAGATCGCCGCCGCGGCCAGGGTCGGCCAACTGGTGCCGTTCCACTTCTCGCGCCGCCACGTGGAGGACGTAAGCGAGCTCTACGCCGAAATTCGCCGCCATTTTCCGCGGCTGGCCGCCACGCCAGGTAGCGAACCACATACCGACGAGCTGGATTAACGGGCCGCCTTGCCGTCCTGTCGCAGCAGCAGCCCGATGGCGGCGACCACCAGGGCGCTGCCCGGCAGCCAGTGCCAGCCGAGCTGCTCGGGGGCGGTGACGAACAGCAGCAGCATGGAGACGAAGGGCACCATGTAGCCGTAGGCGGTCACGGCCCCCGGCGTGAGCACCGAGGTAGCGCGCTGCATCAGCCAGAAGGTGAGCGCACTGGAGAAGAGCCCGAGATAGACCACCAGAGCCAGATCCTGCCAGCGCATGGTAACGAGCTGCGTGGCGGGTTCGATGGCGAGTCCCAGCAGGCCGATGGCGATGCCGCCCAGCCCCAGGCTCCAGAAGGTGCGTACCGCCGCCGACTCTGGCAGCCACTCCCGCGCCAGCCCCCACTTGCTCAGCACCGGGTAGAGCGCCGACGACACGCAGCCGAGGAAGAACACCGCCTCGCCGACTCCCACTTGCATGCCTTCGCCGTGGCTGCGGGCCTCAGCGAAGGCGAGCGCCAACGCCCCGGCGGCTCCCAGCGCGAGAATGGCCGGCAGCTGCCAGCCCAGCCGCTCGACGCGAAACCCGAGCCCCAGCAGGTAGGCCAGCAGCGGCACGGTGACGTAGAGGGTGGCCATGGAGAGCGCGGTGGCGTGATGGGCGGCCCAGAACATGGCGCCGAAGAAGCCGGCCAGACACAGCCCCATCAGCGTGTAGAGCGGCAACACCCGCCAGGGCGGGAGGAAGTCGGACGAGCGCCGCGCCAACCACCACAGCCCGGCACAGGCGATGGCAAAACGCAGGGCGGTGAGCGACAGCGGCGGCAGCTCGCTCATCATCCCCACGGCGGGAAACGACAGCCCCACCAGCAGGGCCCACAGCAGCATGCCGAGGTGGGCCAGGCGGAGCGACGTCGGCGCGCTCAATTTTCCCAGACGATGGCCAGTTCCTCGTCGCCCGCCATGCGCTGCAAGTGGGAATCCACCACGCCCTCGAGACGGTCGAGCACCTCTTCGTCCAGCGCCTCGATGGCCACCAGCAGCTTGCCCGGTTCGACGCGCATCACGCAGGAGCCGCCCTCGAACGCCACGCGACTCTGCTCCTCGCCCTGCTCCACCTCCAGCTTGTGCGCCCAGTGCTTGCACAGCCGGTTCATCACCCTCGCCCCGGATTCGGTGGCGATCACCGCACGCGACATCGGCATAGCAACGATCTCCATTCGTATCTGAGCCAACAGACTAAGACGCCGGAGCGGGTTGGCGCCAGCCCCGATGCACAGCGCAGGGCGGAACGCTGGGTTCGAAGGAACCGTTCACGCCGAAAACGCAAAAGCCCCCGACACCGCCAGGGCTCGGGGGCTTTCGTGGCGCAGTTCCGCCTTACGGCTTCATGTCTTCGAAGAACTTCTTCACGCCGTCGAAGAAGCCGCTCTTCTTCGGCGAGTGGTGAGCGCTGTTGCTGCCCCCCAGGCTCTCCTGAAGCTGGCGCAGCAGCGCCTTCTGGTCTTCGCTGAGGTTGACCGGGGTCTCCACCACCACCTTGCACAGCAGGTCGCCGGGGGGGCCCCCGCGAACCGGCTTGACGCCCTTGCCGCGCAGGCGGAACAGCTTGCCGGTCTGGGTCTCGGGCGGAATCTTGAGCTTGACCCGGCCATCCAGGGTGGGCACTTCGAGCTCGCCACCGAGTGCGGCATCGACGAAGTTGATCGGCACCTCGCACTGCAGGTGCTTGCCGTCGCGCTGGAAGATACGGTGTGGCTTTATCGCCACCTGCACGTAGAGATCGCCGGGCGGGCCGCCGTTGATGCCGGACTCGCCCTCGCCGTTGAGACGAATGCGGTCGCCGGTATCGACCCCAGCGGGAATCTTCACCGACAGGGTGCGGGTCTCACGCACACGGCCTTCACCGTGGCACTTGTGACACGGCACCTTGATGTGCACGCCGCTGCCGTGACAGGTGGGACAGGTCTGCTGCACGGCGAAGAAGCCCTGCTGCATGCGCACCTGACCCAGGCCGTTACAGGTGGGGCAGGTCTCCTTGGTGGAGCCCGGCTCGGCGCCCTCGCCGTCGCAGCGGCTGCACTCCACGTGACGCGGCACGCGAATGTCCACCGTGGTGCCGGCCACCGCGCTCTCGAGATCGAGCTCGAGGTTGTAGCGAAGGTCGCTGCCGCGCTGCGGCGCATGGGGGCTGCGCCGACCGCCGCCGCCACCGAAGATGTCGCCGAACACGTCGCCGAAGATGTCACTGAAGCCGCCGGCACCCGCACCGCCGAAGCCGCCAGCGCCGAAACCGCCGGCCTGTCCGTCTACGCCGGCATGGCCGAACTGGTCGTAGGCGGCACGCTTCTCGCTGTCGGAGAGGATCTCGTAGGCCTCGGAGACCTCGCGAAACTTCTCCGCGGCCTTGTCGTCATCCGGGTTACGGTCCGGGTGGTACTTCTGCGCCAGCCGTCGGTATGCCTTCTTGATCTCTTTGGTGTCGGTCCCTCGTTCGACACCGAGCACCTCGTAATAATCGCGTTTGGACATGGGTCCATGCGCCTCCTGGTCTAGGCAGTGCTGCCCGATCCGCGGAAACGGCAACGCGGGAGTCGTCCCCCCGCGCTACCGTCGTCCGTGGCATCGCCTTGGCGATTACTGCTTCTTCTGATCGTCGTTGACTTCTTCGTACTCGGCGTCGACCACGTCGTCTTCCTGCTTGGCACCGGCCTCCTGGCCCTCGCCACCGGCCTGCTGGGCGGCCTCGGCCTGGGCGGCATACATCTTCTGCGCCAGGTTACCGGAGAGCTCGGTCAGCTTGTCCAGCTTGGCCTGGATGTCGTCCTTGTCGTCGCCCTTGAGCGCTTCCTCGAGTTCGGAGGCGGCCGTCTCGATGGCCTGCTTCTCCTCGTCGGTGCCATGCTCGCCGGCTTCCTGCACGGTCTTGCGCGCGGCGTGGACCATGCCGTCGGCCTGGTTGCGCAGCGCCACCAGCTCCTCGAACTTCTTGTCCTCGTCGGCGTGGGCCTCGGCGTCGCGCACCATCTGCTCGATCTCGTCGTCAGTCAGACCGCTAGAGGCCTTGATGACGATCGACTGCTCCTTGCCGGTGGCCTTGTCCTTGGCGGACACGTTGAGGATGCCGTTGGCATCGAGGTCGAAGGCCACCTCGATCTGCGGCACGCCGCGCGGCGCCGGCGGAATGTCGGCCAGGTCGAAGCGGCCCAGCGACTTGTTCTGGCCAGCCTGCTTGCGCTCACCCTGAAGCACGTGAATGGTCACGGCAGTCTGGTTGTCATCCGCGGTCGAGAAGGTCTGGGTCTTCTTGGTCGGGATGGTGGTGTTCTTCTCGATCAGCGGGGTCATCACGCCGCCCAGGGTCTCGATACCCAGGGTCAGCGGGGTGACGTCGAGCAGCAGCACGTCCTTGACGTCGCCGCCCAGCACGCCGCCCTGGATCGCCGCACCCACGGCCACGGCCTCATCCGGGTTGACGTCCTTGCGCGCTTCCTTGCCGAAGAAGTCGGCGACTTTCTTCTGCACCAGCGGCATGCGGGTCTGACCGCCGACCAGGATCACGTCGTCGATCTCGGAAGCGGACAGGCCGGCGTCGGACAGCGCGGTCTTGCACGGCCCCAGCGAGCGCTGCACCAGCTCTTCCACCAGCGACTCCAGCTTGGCCCGAGTCACCTTCACATTGAGGTGCTTGGGTCCGGTGTTGTCGGCGGTGATGTAGGGCAGGTTGACGTCGGTCTGCTGCGCGCTGGAAAGCTCGATCTTGGCCTTCTCGGCGGCTTCCTTGAGGCGCTGCATGGCCAGGTTGTCGCCGGACAGGTTGATGCCGCTGTCGGCCTTGAACTGATCGACCAGGTAGTTGATCAGCGCCATGTCGAAGTCTTCACCGCCGAGGAAGGTGTCGCCGTTGGTGGCCAGCACCTCGAACTGGGTCTCGCCGTCGACGTCGGCCACCTCGATGATGGAGATGTCGAAGGTACCGCCGCCCAGGTCGTACACGGCGATGGTCTTGTCGCCGCGCGACTTGTCCATGCCGTAGGCCAGCGCCGCCGCGGTGGGCTCGTTGATGATGCGCTTGACTTCGAGACCGGCGATACGACCGGCGTCCTTGGTGGCCTGACGCTGGCTGTCGTTGAAGTAGGCCGGCACGGTGATCACCGCCTCGGTGACCGGCTCGCCCAGGTAGTCCTCGGCGGTCTTCTTCATCTTCTTCAGCACTTCGGCGCTGACCTGCGGCGGTGCCAGCTTCTTGTCCTTCACCTGCACCCAGGCGTCGCCGTTGTCGGCCTCGGTGATGCCGTAGGGCACCATCTTGATGTCCTTCTGCACCACGTCATCCTTGAAGCGACGACCGATCAGGCGCTTGATGGCGTACAGGGTGTTCTGCGGGTTGGTCACCGCCTGGCGCTTGGCCGACTGCCCCACCAGAATCTCGCCATCATCGGTATAGGCGATGATGGAAGGCGTGGTGCGGGCACCTTCGGCGTTCTCGATCACCTTGGCGCTGTCGCCGTCGAGCACGGCCACACAGGAGTTGGTGGTCCCCAGGTCAATACCGATGATGCGTCCCATAGGAAATCCTCGAAAATTCGTTTGCCTTGAATCCATCGCTGCGGCAGTTGCCGCGGTTGACGTCTATCTGGGGGCGCCGGGTGGCTTTTCAAGCCCCGCCCCCGTTTTCATTCGCTAGGCCTCAGCCGGTGGCCTGACTGACCACCACCATGGCCGGACGCACCAGGCGCCCGTTGAGCAGGTAGCCCTTCTGGATCACTTCCATCACGCTATTGGGCTCGAGCTCGGGGTTGGGCACCATGGCCATCGCTTCGTGGAACTTCGGGTCGAACGGCTCGCCGGCCGGCTCGACCGTTTCGACGCCGAACTTGGCCAGCACGTCCTGCTGCATCTTCAGCGTCATGGCCACGCCCTCGCGGTGAACATCGCTGGCGTCCTCGCCCATGGCGTCCAGCGCCTTCTCCAGGCTGTCGACCACCGGCAGCAGTTCCTTGACGAAGCGCTCCAGGGCGAACTTGCGCGCCTTCTCGGCCTCCTGCTCGGCGCGGCGCCGCACGTTCTGCGCTTCGGCGGCGGCGCGCAGCGCCTGGTCCTTGGCCTCGGCCAAGCTCTGCTCCAGCTCCTCGACCTGGGCTGCCAGCATGTCGGCCTCGGGGTTGTCGCTCACCTCCGTCGGCTCCTCGGAAGCCGCGGCGTCGTCCTCCACGAGGCTAGCCGCATCGTCCAGCTCGCCTTCCAGCGGCTCCGGACGGGCCTCTTTCTCGCGCCGCGCCAGCTCGTCGTCAAGCGGGGTCTGGGGTTCTTTAGCCATGCGCATCTCCTGAAGCAGCACCGGCCCAGCGAGGCCGGAAAGATTTCGAATCGGCAAATGCCTTGTAAGGTCTGCGGCCTATATGGGGGTCCTCGCCGCAAACTCAAGTGATCGGGCATCAACGATGGGGTCTGTTTTGCGCATGTGTTGTGAGCGAACCTCGACTACTGTATAAAAACGCAATAACGTGTATGGATATCCAGCTCACCAGGATACCGGCCGCCGGGAGGTCCCATGCTGACTCAGCTTGCCATTCGCGATTACGCCATCGTCGATACGCTCGATCTGGAGCTTGCCGGCGGCATGACCGCCATCACCGGCGAGACCGGCGCCGGCAAGTCGATCCTGCTCGGCGCCCTGGGGCTGTGCCTGGGCGAGCGCAGCGACGCCGCCAGCGTACGCCACGGCTGCGAGCGCGCCGATCTCTCGGCGCGCTTCGACATCGCCGCCCTGCCCGCCGCCCGCACCTGGCTCACGGAGCGCGAGCTGCCCGACGACGACTGCCTGCTGCGCCGGGTAGTGACCGCCAGCGGCCGCTCCAAGGCATGGATCAACGGCCAGCCGGCCACGGTGGCCGATCTCAAGGCACTGGGCGAGCACCTGGTCGAGATCCACGGTCAGCATGCCCACCAGCTGCTGCTGCGCGAGGAGACCCATCTGCGTCTGCTCGACGACTTCGCCGGCAACCGCGCCGCGGTGAACGAACTCAGCGAGACGTTCCGCCGCTGGCAGGCGACCCGCAAACGCCTGAAGCAGCTGACCGAGAGCGGCGACGAGGTGCAGGCGCGCCGCCAGCTGCTGCGCTATCAGGTCGAGGAGCTCGATCTCCTGGCGCTAGGTGACGAGGAGCTCACCACCCTGGAGCACGAACAGGAGCAGCTCGCCCACGCCGAGGAGACGCTGCGCGAGGCGCAGCACGCCGCCGAATGCTGCGACAACGACGAAGGCGGCGTATTGACTCTGCTCAATCAGGCGATACATCGGCTCGATCCGCTGCCAGGCAGCGACCGCGGCGCACTGGCCGAGATCCTCGCCATGCTGGGCGAGGCGCGTATCCAGGTCGAGGAAGCCGTGCGCGAGCTGCACCGCTTCGCCGACGCCACCGAGCTGGACCCGGAGCGCCTGGCCTGGGTCGAGTCGCGCCTGGGCGAGGTGCATCGCATCGCGCGCAAGCATCACGTCATGCCCGAGGAGCTGCCCGCCCTGCACCGCCGGCTGCAGGTCGAGTTGGAAAGTCTGGAAGGCGGCGAACACGACCTCGAGGCTCTGCGCGCCGAGGTCGAGAGCCTGCGCGACAGCTGGCGCGAGCAGGCACGAAGCGTTGGCGAGACCCGCCAGCAGGCAGCGGCCAGGTTCGGCAAGGCGGTGCAGGAGCAGCTCGCCTTCCTGGCCATGGGCAAGGCGCGTTTCGAAGTGGAAGTCACGCCGCGCCAGAGCCCGCAGGCAGACGGCATGGAGGAGGTGCGCTTTCTGATCAGTGCCAACCCCGGCCAGCCGCCGCGCCCGCTGGCCAAGGTCGCTTCGGGCGGCGAATTGTCGCGAATCAGCCTGGCGATCCAGGTGGTCGCCGCGCGCCACTCGACCATCCCCAGCCTGGTGTTCGATGAGGTCGACGTGGGCATCTCCGGCGCCACCGCCGAGATCGTCGGTCAACTGCTGCGCCGGCTGGGCGAGCAGGGCCAGGTGATGACCGTGACCCACCTGCCCCAGGTGGCGGCACAGGCCCACCACCACCTGCACATCGAGAAGCAGGCCAAGCGCGACACCACCCTGACCCGCATGGCGCTGCTCGACGAGGCCGGCCGGGTCAGCGAACTGGCGCGCATGCTGGGCGGGGTGAATCTTTCCGACCGCACCCTGGCCCACGCACGCGAGATGCTGGATGCCAGCCAGCAGGGTGCGTCGCACTGAGGGCCCACAGCCTGCGACCGGTTGACGCACCGTAAAGCAAAGCGGCCCCGATCGATGATCGGGGCCGCTTTGCCATCAAGCTTTGATAGCTGATGATAGCTGATCGCTTATTTTCGCGGCGTGCCGTCCTGGCGAGTGGCATTGGAGCCGCGCGGGCGCACGTAGAGCACCAGAGCGTGATCGACCAGCTCGAAGCCGTGCTCTTCGGCGATCTCCTGCTGGCGCCGCTCGATGGTCTCGTCGAAGAATTCGATGATCTCGCCGCTGTCGAGACACACCATGTGGTCGTGATGCTCCTCCTGGGAGATCTCGAACACGGCATGGCCGCCGTCGAAATTGTGACGAATCACCAGGCCCGCCGACTCGAACTGGGTCAGCACGCGGTAGACGGTTGCCAGACCGACATCCTCTCCGGCTTCCAGCAGGGTCTTGTAGACATCCTCAGCGCTCAGGTGGTGCTGACCCGTGGCATTCTCGAGGATCTGCAGGATCTTCACTCGGGGCAAGGTGACCTTCAGGCCTGCCTTGCGCAGTTCATGGTTCTGGTCGGCCATGTTCGCTCTTCGCAGTATCAGGTAGGGTCGGGTATGATCGACCGAATCCACGATAGTGAAGAACGGACACAAATGCAAAAGCTGATCAAAACCCTCCCTCTCGTCATCGCCCTGACCATGGCCGGCGGCTGCGTCTACAAGCGGGATCTGCCCCAGGGCAACTACATCACCGAGGGCATGGTGCAGCAGCTCCAGCCCGGCATGAGCCGCTCTCAGGTCGTCGACGTGATGGGCCGCCCGCTGCTGGAAGCGCCTTTCAATGCCAACCAGTGGGACTACGTGTTCCGCCTCGACGAAGCCTACGGCGGCGTACAACAGCGCCGGGTCACGCTGACCTTCGACGGCGAACGCCTGGTCAACGTGCAGCGCGAAGGCGACTTTTCCGAGGATATCGAGCTGCGGCCGCAAAACGGTGTCGGCCCGGCCATCGAAGGCGCCGACCCCATGGGCGAACTGCCGGCCACCCAGCCGGAAGCCGCTCCCGAGGCCGCACCTGACGCTGGCGGCACTCTGCCCCGGGGCGGCGAGCCGGCAACCACCGAACCGCTGGCACAGTAACGCGAACGCGCAGCCGGGTTAACGCCCGGCGCGCCGGAGTCGTGCCTCCTTGGGGTCGATCTCGAGGGGGCGATAGACCTCGACCCGGTCGCCGGCACGCAGGCGGTGGGTGTCGGGATCGCGCAGCAGTTGGCCGAAGATGCCCAGATCCGCCGCGGCGAAGTGCGCCGCCGGCAGTTCCGGGAAGTGCTGCTCCAGCTTGGCCAGAGCGACTGCCTGGCGCGCCGTGGTGCCCGCGGGCACCTCCAGCGTCACGATGCGCTGCCGCTCGGGCAGCGCGAAGGCGACCTCTACCTGAAGCCCCACCTTAGCGTCCGTACAGCTCGTCGGCACGACGGGTGAAGGCGTCCACCAGCTGGCCGGCAACCTGCTGGAACAGCTTGCCGAAGGCCATGCCCAGCAGCCGGTTGGCGAACTCGAACTCCAGCTCGAGGCACACCTTGCAGGCGCCCTCACCCATCGGCAGGAACAGCCAGCGCCCACGCAGACGCTTGAAGGGGCCGCTGACCAGCGACATTTCGATGCGCTCGGGTTCGATCAGATCGTTACGCGTGGTGAAACTCTGCTCGATACCCGCCCGTCCCAGGGTCATCTCACCGATCAGGTGCGACTCGTCGCGCTCGAGCAGCCGCGCCCGCCGACAGCCGGGCAGGAATTCCGGATAGCGCTCGAAGTCGTTGACCAGTTCGAACATGTCCCGAGGGGTGTGCCGCACCAGGGCGGACCGATTGACCATTGGCATTGAGCTCTCCGCTGACTTCACAGTGCCCAGGGCGTATCATGAGCGGTTATTTCATGCCTTGAATGGTAACACGCTTCCCCTCATATCGAAGGAAGGGTGCCATCAGCAGAACGTGACAAGAGGTTCCATGGCCGACAAGAAAGGCAAGGGCAAGGGCCCCGGTGGCGGCGTCATCGCCCAGAACAAGAAAGCTCGCTTCGAGTACCACATCGACGAGACCTTCGAGGCCGGCCTGGTGCTGGCCGGCTGGGAGGTGAAGAGCCTGCGCGCCGGCAAGGCCCAGCTCACCGACACCTACATCCTGATCAAGGATGGCGAGGCCTGGCTGTTGGGTAGCCACATCACACCGCTCAACACCGCCAGCACCCACGAGATCGCCGATCCGTCCCGCACTCGCAAATTGCTGCTGCACCGCAAGGAGATTGCCAAGATCTTCTCGCGCTCCCAGGAGAAGGGCCACACCTGCGTGCCGCTCAAGCTCTACTGGAAAGGCAACAAGGTGAAGTGCGAGCTGGCCCTGGTGACGGGCAAGAAGCTGCACGACAAGCGCGCCACCGAGAAGGACCGCGACTGGCAGCGGCAGAAGGGCCGCATCATGCGGGAACATACCAAGGCCTGAGGCGTCATAGCGTAGGAGACATTGGTTGGCTCCCCGAAAACGGCAAGAATCGGAGAGATGAGGGAACCAGCCCCGCCAACAGGTGTCATAGATGTACCCATGCTGGTAAGATGGGACTGCTACGGGGGCGACATGGCTTCGACGCCGATGACAACCTCCTAGGTGCATGCCGAGAGCGTGATGTATCTCGTAAATCCAACATCACGACTAAATAGTCGCAAACGACGACAACTACGCTCAGGGCGCGCTGGCAGCTTAATAGCTGTTAGCTTCTAGTCCGGCCCCAAAGCGATGTGCCCATTCATCGCGGAGGGGATATGAGCCAAGACTGATGGGATCGCGGTTGGTGGTGTCCTCTCGCCAATCGCTAAACTTTAGAGGAATCGCGTAGCTGGATCCTGCCCGTTGGAGCCAGATGCGTTAAACCAAAAAACGGACCTAAGCATGTAGAGCCGAAGAGCGAGTGTCGGCGGACGCGGGTTCGATCCCCGCCGCCTCCACCAATCGAGTAACGAGAAAAGCACCCCTAGGGTGCTTTTTTCGTTTCGGCCGTCCTAACCCTCGTCGCCCGCGCCTTCGTCGCCGATGCAGCATGAGCCAGTGAAGAGCCCAATGAAATGCTGGGCTAATGAAAGCCGTGGAACGCCGGGGAAAGCGTTTCGTCGATATAGGTATCGTTGAACTCGACCAGCCGCGCCAGCGCCTGCGGGTCGGGCAGCACCACGTGCTGGCGGTCGCGCACCACCAAGCCCTCGTCACGCAGCATGGAGAAGGTCCGACTCACGTGCACGGCACTCAGCCCCAGCGCATCGCCGACCTGCTCCTGCGACAGCGGCATCACGAAGCCGTTGTCCGTCACCGCACCGATCCGCTTCAAGCGCAGGTAAAGCTCGTAGAGAAAATGCGCCAGCCGCTCGTGGGCCGCATAGCGACCGAGATAGACCAGTCGCTCGGTGAGCATCGCCTGCTGACGCACGACGGTGGCGATGATGCTCGCCGCCAGCGCCGGCGAGCGTCCGATGAGCTCGAACAGCTGCTGATGCGTGAACGGGCTGATCACCCCATCGTTGATCATCGCGACACCCGCCAGCCGCCGCGCGAAGCCAAAATCCCGCATGCCGATGATGTCACCGGGCAGGTAGACCTTGAGAATCTGCATCGAACCGTTGCCGAGGTTGCGGTAGGAGTAGGCCCAGCCCTCCTTGACCACGCAGAACAGGTCCACGTCCGCACTCTCCTGCCACAGCACTTCGCCGGCAGCGGCTCGTCTGGGATTGAGTTCCAGGTCCAGCAGCAGGGTCTTTTCTTCTGCCGTCAAAGCGCCGTGTCTGCCCAAGCCCTGTATCACTATACTGTCCAGTAGGGTCACGCTCTGCCTCTCCGGCTTATGGTTGATTCTGCGCAATACTAAAACACAAGCTTATATAGAGATTCATAACGCAGGTTATAGACGAGAAATAATGCTAAAACGCCCCACTGCTCATGGGCTCCGAGCGGCGCCACCCCCTTCTTTGGTCTAACGTGTCATGACAAAATCACTTGCCCCCGGCTTCGCTGGGGGCCATCATCAGCGCGCAAGCGACGAGCGAGACCGGGGTGGCATCGGGCACGGGCATGCGAGATGGCCGAAACACCGATAAGACCCTACGCTTTCATACACATCCCCGATCTGGATTCGAGAGGCCCATGAGCAAAGTCCTGATTATCGGCGCCGGCGGCGTCGGAGGCGTCGTCACCCATAAGTGTGCCCAGCACCCCGAAGTGTTCAGCGAGATCTGCCTGGCCAGCCGCAACGAAGCGAAGTGCAAGGCCATCGCCGCCCAACTGGATCGCCCGATCCAGACCGCCCAGGTGGACGCCGACAGCGTCGACGACCTGGTCGCGCTGATCGAGTCGTTCAAGCCGGACGTGCTGATCCACGTGGCCCTGCCCTATCAGGACCTGACCATCATGGAGGCGTGCCTGCAGACTGGCGTGCCCTACCTCGACACTGCCAACTACGAGCACCCGGACGAGGCCAAGTTCGAGTACAAGGAGCAGTGGGCCTTCCACGACCGCTACGTCAAGGCCGGCAACATGGCCACCCTGGGCTGCGGCTTCGACCCGGGCATGACCAACATCTACTGCGCCTACGCCCAGAAGAACCTGTTCGACGAGATCCACCGCATCGACATCCTCGATGCCAACGGCGGCGACCACGGCTACCCCTTCGCCACCAACTTCAACCCGGAGATCAACATTCGCGAGATCACCGCGAAGGGTCGCTACTGGGAGAAGGGCGAGTGGAAGGAGACCGACCCGCTGGCGGTGAAGCGCAAGTTCGACTTCGACGGCATCGGCGAGAAGGACATCTACCTGCTCTACCACGAGGAGCTCGAGTCGCTCAGCCAGAACATCAAGGGGCTGGAGCGCATTCGTTTCTGGATGACCTTCTCCGAGAAGTACATCACCCACCTCAAGGTGCTCGAGAACGTCGGCATGACCAGCATCGAGCCGATCGAAGTGGGCGGTACCAGGATCGCCCCGCTGGAGTTCCTCAAGGCGGTGCTGCCCGACCCGGCCTCGCTGGGCCCGCGCACCAAGGGCAAGACCAACATTGGCATCATTGCCGACGGCATCAAGGATGGCAAGCGGCGCAAGGTGTACATCTACAACATCTGCGACCACGAGGCCTGCTACCGCGAGGTCAAGTCCCAGGCGATCTCCTACACCACCGGCGTGCCGGCGGTGACCGGCGCCATGCTGATGCTGGAAGGAATCTGGAAGGGCGCGGGCGTGTTCAACGTCGAGCAGCTCGATCCCGACCCCTTCATGGAGCGCATCGGCGACATGGGCCTGCCGTGGCAAGTGGTCGAACTCGACCCGGAGCACGACCCGCTGGCATGAGTAGCATGACGAGCCCCGACTTCGACATCCACGCCTGCCCGTCGCCGGCCTACGTGGTCGACGACAAGCTGCTGCGCAAGAACCTGGAGCTGCTGCGGCAGGTCCAGGAAGCGAGCGGCGCGAGGATCCTGCTGGCGCTGAAGGGCTTCGCCATGTGGGACACCTTCCCGCTGGTCAGCCAGTACCTGGTGGGCACCACCGCCAGCGGGCAGGACGAGGCGCGTCTGGGCGCGGAGACCTTCGGCGGCGAGGTGCACGTCTACTCGCCGGCCTTCACCCCCGAGGAGATGGCGGTGGTGCTGCAGTACGCCGACCACATCAGCTTCAACTCCCCGGGGCAGTGGCGCCGCTTCCGCGAGACCGTCGCGGCGGCGCCGCGTCAGGTCTCCTGCGGCTTGCGAGTGAACCCCGAGCACTCCACCGGCGCGGTACCGCTCTACGATCCCTGCGCACCGGGCTCGCGGCTCGGCACGCGGGTGTCGGATCTCGCCGAGGGCGATCTGGAAGGGCTCGAGGGACTGCACTTCCACACCCTGTGCGAGCAGAACAGCGACGCCCTGGAGGAGACCCTCGCTGCGTTCGAGGAGAAGTTCGGCCAGTACCTGGCCGGGCTGAAATGGGTCAACTTCGGCGGCGGCCATCACATCACCCGCACTGACTACGACATCGAGCGGCTGGTGCGGGTGGTGCGCGGTTTCCGCGAGCGTCATCCTCACCTCACCGTCTACCTGGAACCGGGCGAGGCAATCGCGCTGAATACCGGCTATCTGGTGTGCTCGGTGCTGGATATCGTGGAAAACGACGGTCCCAACCTCATCCTCGACACCTCGGCCACGGCGCATATGCCCGACGTGCTGGAGATGCCCTACCGACCGCACATCATCGGTGCCGGCGAGCCGGGCGAGAAGCCCTTCACCTATCGTCTGGGCGGCACCACCTGCCTGGCCGGCGACGTGATCGGCCGCTACTCGTTCGATCAGCCGCTCGCCATCGGCGACCGCCTGGTGTTCACCGACATGGCCCACTACACCATGGTCAAGACCACCACCTTCAACGGCATTCGTCTGCCGTCGATCTGCCGGATCGACGAGCGCAGCCGCGAGGTGCGTACGGTGAAGACCTTCGGTTACGAGGACTACATGCAGCGGCTGAGTTGAGACACTGCTGCACGAAGAAAGCCCCTGCGGGGGCTTTTTTCGTATCTGCACCGCCACTTGCACGGCATGCCGAACGACCCTTTCGCTGGCCGCCGTTATGACCCATGGTGTAGGGCACGTCACCAGACAGGGAGAGCCCGACATGACGACCGTATTCAAGTTCGGCGGCGCCTCGATCAAGGATGCCGATGCCATACGCCAGCTGACTCCGCTGCTCGAGCAGCATCGCGACCGCCCGCTAATCGTGGTGGTCTCGGCCATGGGCAAGACCACCAACAAGCTGGAAGCGCTGCTGGCCGCCGCCCGCGGCGAGGGTGGAACGCAGGGAGACGAGTACCGCCAGTGCTTCGACGCCCTGCAAGCCGAGCACCGCGAAGCGATGGATACCCTGTTCGGCGACGCCTCAAACTCACCGCGTGAGCGTGTCGACGCCCTGTTCGACGAGCTCGACGCCCAGCATCGCAAGCACCGCGACAGCCCCTATGCCAAACACTACGACCAGACCGTATGCTGCGGCGAGCTGATCTCCACCACCATCGTCGCGGCCTGGCTCGACCACTGCGGCATCGCCACCGACTGGCACGACGCCCGCGAGCTGGTACGCACCGATGCCTGCCATCAGGCCGCCAATCTCGACTGGTCTGCCACTGCCGAGACCGTTCGCCAGCGCTTGGCCGACAGCGACCGCGTCATCCTGACCCAGGGCTTCATCGGCGGCACCGAGGATGGCGAGGCCACCACCCTGGGGCGTGAAGGCTCGGACTTCAGCGCAGCGATCTTCGCCCACTGCCTGGACGCCCGCGAGGTAGTGATCTGGAAGGACGTCACCGGACTGTACAACGCCGACCCCCGGCGTTTCGACAACGCCGTACAGCTCGAGCGGATCTCCTACGCCGAGGCCACTGAGCTGGCCTGGCACGGCGCCAAGGTGATCCATCCCAAGACGCTGGGGCCGCTGCAGGAGAAGTCGATTCCGCTGACGGTGCGCTCCTTCGAGACGCCCGATGCCGAGCCCACCGTCATCGATGCCGAGCGGCGTTTCGACAGCGACGTGGCCAGCTGCATCCTGCGCGAGGAGCAGGTATGGGTGGAGGTGAGACCGCGCGACTTCTCCTTCATGGACGAGCCGCGCCAGCACGACATCCTCGGCCGCCTGGTAAAGGCCGGCATGCACGCCAACCTGGTCGACAGCGGCGCCATGCGCTTCGCCTTCTGCCTCGACGACAAGCCCGAGCGGCTCGAGCCCCTCATCGAGTCCCTGCAGGGCGACTACGAGGTCGGCCGCGAGGACGCGCTGACGCTGCTCACCGTGCGCCACCCCCACCCCGGCATGATGGATACCCTCAGCGAGGGGCGCGAAGCGCTTGCCGAACGCCGCAACGCCACCACCGCCCAGCGGCTGTTTCGCAGTCGGGAGTGCCCAGAGACCTGGCACATTCCCGAGTAAGGCCGCCTCAAGCACGAAAAGACCGCGCATGCTCACATGCGCGGTCCATCGGTCGTTGCCTGACGGCATCGACATCAATCGCTGAGGTCGATATCGTCCTCATCGGTCGCTGCACCGGTCACCGCACCCG
This sequence comes from Halomonas sp. MCCC 1A11062, assembly GCF_021404355.1. Taxonomy (NCBI): domain Bacteria; kingdom Pseudomonadati; phylum Pseudomonadota; class Gammaproteobacteria; order Oceanospirillales; family Halomonadaceae; genus Halomonas; species Halomonas sp. MCCC 1A11062. Next base: position 475,728 of record NZ_JABFTW010000001.1, on the reverse strand, counting down.
CGCCGGCGCCAATGGCGGCTCCCCGTACCACGCTGCCTCCCGTGGCAGCACCGGCGGCACCGCCTACGGCCGCACCAACGCCGGCACCGCTGGCAGCCCGCTCGCCGGTACCGGTACCGCAACCCGCCAGAGCCAGCATCAGGGATGCAGCAAAGACCACCAAGGCGCTACGCATTCCAAAGCGCTTCATGACATACCTCCCGATCCATGGATGTACCTTTCCAGCGTAGTCAATGGTCCCGGTGACAAGCCAAGCGAAGCGGCGAGTCAGTGAGGTCTGCGTGGTCGAGCGCCGGAGCAAATCTTCGCTCCGACGCTCAAGACTCCAGCCATTAGGCCGCTCGACGTCTCAGGCCACTTCACGCTTGGCGTCACTCGCGGCCTGCATGGCAAGCGCGGTGTCGAGCATGCGGTTGGAGAAGCCCCATTCGTTGTCGTACCAGGCCATCACCTTGACCAGGCGGCCGTTCACCCGGGTGTGGTTGCTGTCAAAGGTCGAGGAGTTGGCGTCGTGGTTGAAGTCGATGGAGACCAGCGGCTGGGCGTTGACCGCCAGCACCGGCGAGTTCTCGGCGGCCTTGGCGAGTATCTCGTTGATCTCTTCTCTGGAGGTGTCGCGTCCGGCGGTGAATACCAGATCCACCAGTGAGACGTTGATCACCGGCACCCGGACCGCCAGGCCGTCGAACTTGCCCTTCAGTTCCGGCAGCACCAGCCCCACCGCGGCGGCGGCGCCGGTCTTGGTCGGGATCATCGAGTGAGTGGCACTACGCGCCCGGTAGGGGTCGCTGTGGTAGACGTCGGAGAGGTTCTGATCGTTGGTGTAGGCGTGCACCGTGGTCATCAGGCCATTCTCGATACCCACCGTATCGTTGAGCGCCTTGGCCACCGGCGCCAGGCAGTTGGTGGTGCAGGAGGCGTTGGAGACCACCTTGTGCTCGGGCTTCAGCACATGCTCGTTGACCCCGAACACGATAGTGGCGTCGGCGTCCGGGCTCGGCGCCGAGATGAGCACGCGCTTGGCCCCCGCCTCGAGATGCTTGGCGGCGGCCTCACGCTTGGTGAACAGGCCGGTGCACTCCATCACCAGATCCACGCCCAGCGTCTTCCACGGCAGTGCGGCCGGGTCGCGCTGGGAGAAGATGGCAATACGGTCGCCATCCACGCTGAGGCTCTCCTCGTCGTGCTCCACCTTGAACGGAAAATGGCCGTGCACGGTGTCGTGGCGCAACAGATGGGCGTTGAGCGCGGGATCGCCCAGGTCGTTGATGGCGACGATCTGGACCTGCTTGCGATAGCCGTTCTCGTACAGAGCCCGCAACACGTTGCGGCCGATGCGACCGAATCCGTTGATAGCGATCTTGAGCGTCATGGTGGGTGTCCTCCGTAAGCAGTGTTGTCGGTATGGAGACGAGCCGATAGGTGATAACTCCAAATGTGACGCAGCAGGGCGACAGACTCAAGATTTTTTTAGTAACTTTACAACATAAAGAACGAGCCCCTCGTTCACTACGGCACTGAAGATTCATATCATTTTCGCTTTCATGCTCGCGAAAGTGTCGCCAACCCCGGCATTGCCCCGCAGTTGACGGTTTCTTTCCTTGCTGCTTTTTTGTAGTAATATTACCTTGTTAGCGTTACCGTATACGAACAATACGCCACCTCGCCGGAGGAACTCCATGTCACCCCAGTCGCCACATACCCCCATCCGCCGCACCAAGATCGTTGCCACCCTGGGCCCGGCCAGCGACCGCGAGGGTGTGCTGGAAGCCATGATCCGCACCGGCGTCGACGTGGTGCGCCTCAACTTCTCCCACGGCAGCGCCGCCGACCACCGCCGCCGCCTGATCGCCGTGCGTCAGATTGCCGACCGCCTGGGGCGCAGCGTGGCCGCCCTGGGCGACCTGCAGGGGCCCAAGATCCGCATCGCCCGCTTTCGTGACGGCGCCGTGACCCTTGAGGTGGGCCAGCCCTTCGTGCTCGACATGGCGCTGGACAGCGACGCCGGCGACGCCAGCCGCGTCGGCTGCGACTACAAGCAGCTGATCGACGACGTCGCCCCCGGCGACCGCCTGCTGCTCGACGACGGCCGCCTGGTGCTCGACGTCGAGCGCATCGAGGGGCAGCAGGTCCATACCGTCGTGGTCACCGGCGGCAAGCTCTCCAACAACAAGGGCATCAACAAGCAGGGCGGCGGGCTCTCGGCCCCGGCCCTCACTGACAAGGACAAGGCCGATCTCGAAACCGCCATCGAGATCGGCGTCGACTATCTTGCCGTCTCCTTCCCGCGCCACGCCGAAGACATGCGCGAAGCGCGTCGCCTGCTCGGCGAAGCGGGCAAGGAGATCGGCCTGGTCGCCAAGCTCGAACGCGCCGAGGCGGTGGCCGACGACGCAACGCTCAACGGTATCATCGAGGCCAGCGAGGCGGTGATGGTGGCCCGCGGCGATCTCGGCGTGGAGATCGGCGACGAGAAGCTGATCGGCATGCAGAAGCGCATCATCAAGCGCGCCCGCACCCTCAACCGTGCGGTGATCACCGCCACCCAGATGATGGAGTCGATGATCACCTCGCCGCTGCCCACCCGGGCCGAGGTGTTCGACGTCGCCAACGCCGTGCTCGACGGCACCGACGCGGTGATGCTCTCCGCCGAGACCGCCGCCGGCGACTACCCGGTGGAGACCCTCGAAGCGATACGTCGGGTGTGCCTCGGTGCCGAGCGCGAGCGTGTGGCCCAGGAGTCGGGGCACCGCATCCATGAGGGCTTCTCGCGCATCGACGAGACCATCGCGCTGTCCGCCATGTACGCCGCCAACCACCTCACCGGGGTGGCCGCCATCGCCTGCATGACCTCCACCGGCTACACGCCGCTGATCGCCTCGCGCATCCGCTCGGGGCTGCCCATCGTCGGGCTGGCCCACAGCCCCATCGCCCAGCGGCGCATGGCGCTCTACCGCGGGGTGGTCTCGCTGCCGTTCGACACCAGTGCGATGGCGGCCAGTGAGCTCAACGACCGGGCGCTGGCGCTGCTGGTGCAACAGGGGATTGCCGAACCGGGGGATCATGTCATCCTGACCCGGGGCGATCACATGAACGCCCACGGTGGGACCAATACCCTGAAGATACTCGAGGTAGGCCAGCCATGACCGACAGCCGCCCCCAGCGCAGCGTTCGCCGTACCCTGCCGGCACGCAAGCGCATCGCCCTGATCGCCCACGACGGCAAGAAGGCCGAACTATTGGAGTGGGCCACACGCTGGCGCGATACCCTGGCCAGGCATGAGCTGGTCGGCACCGGCACCACGGCGGGGCGCCTCTCGGCCAGCCTGGAACTCGCGGTGGAAGGCTTGATGAGCGGCCCGTTGGGGGGCGACCAGCAGATCGGGGCGCGCATTACCGAGCAGCGCCTCGACCTGCTGATCTTCTTCTGGGACCCCTTCGCACCCCAGCCCCACGACCCGGACGTCAAGGCGCTGCTGCGCCTGGCGGCGCTGTGGAACGTACCAGTGGCGTGCAATGCGGCCAGCGCCGATTTCCTGGTCAGCTCGCCCTGGCTCGACCAGCCCTACGAGATGGCCATTCCCGACGCCGAGGCCTGGGTGGCCTCACGCAACCCCTGACAACGAGATGGCGGGCCGCGCCCGCACGTGCGAGGAAACCATGTTCCATCTGACCCGCAGCGTCACCTGGCAGGCTCTCCAGCGGCTGCAGCAGGCCACCGCCAACGACCGCATCAGCGACTACTTTGCCGCCGACCCGCAGCGCTTCGACAAGATGAGCCTGCGTGTCGGCGGGCTGTTCCTCGACTACTCCAAGCATCACGTCTCCGAGGCGGTGCTGGCCAAGCTGCTCGAACTGGCCGACCACTCGGCGCTGGTGCAGCGCCGCGCCCAGATGTTCTCCGGCGACATCATCAACGTCACCGAAGACCGCCCGGTGCTGCACACCGCCCTGCGCAACCTCGGCGAGGGCCCACTGATGGTCGACGGCAAGGACGTGATGCCCGAGATCCAACGCACCCGCGAGCAGATCAGGCTGTTCTCCGAGGCGGTGCGCAGCGGCGAGTGGCGCGGCTACAGCGGCGAGCGCATCCGCGACGTGGTCAACATCGGCATCGGTGGCTCGGACCTCGGCCCCAACATGGCCTGCCGGGCGCTGCTCAAGTACCGCCACAGCGAGCTCAATTTCCACTTCGTCTCCAACGTCGACGGCACCCATATCCAGAAGGTGCTCAAGCGGCTCGACCCGGCCACCACGCTGTTCATCGTCTCGACCAAGACCTTCTCCACCCAGGAGACGCTGCTCAACGCCAAGACCGCACGCCGCTGGTTCCTCGACAATGCCGGCGAGGGCGCCGACGTGGGCGCTCACTTCGTCGCCGCCTCGACCAACAGCAAGGCGGCCATGGAGTTCGGCATCCGCGAGGAGAACGTGTTCGAGTTCTGGGCCTGGGTCGGTGGCCGCTACTCGATGTGGTCCTCCATCGGCCTGCCCATCGCGCTCTCCATCGGCTTCGATGGCTTCATGGAGATGCTAGAGGGCGCCTATGCCATGGACCAGCACTTCATCGAGGCCCCCAACGCCCGCAACATGCCGGTGCTGATGGCGCTGATCGGTATCTGGTACATCAACTTCCTCGGCGCCGAGACCCAGGCCATCGTGCCTTACGACCAGGCACTGCATCAGCTGCCGGCCTTCCTGCAGCAGCTCGACATGGAGTCCAACGGCAAGTCGGTGGACATCTTCGGCCATCCGGTGAACTACAAGACCGGGCCCATCGTCTGGGGCCAGACCGGCTCCAACGGCCAGCACGCCTTCTTCCAGTTGCTGCACCAGGGCACCCGCTACGTACCCATCGACTTCATCGCCTCGCTCAAGCCCGAGCCCGGCGTCGAGGAGCACCACTTCGCCCTGCTCACCAACATGCTGGCCCAGGCCAACGCCTTCATGATGGGCAGCCAGGAGGGTAGCCAGCTCGACCCCTACAGCTGCCCCGGCAACCGCCCCTCCAGCGTGCTGCTGCTCGACGAGCTGACGCCGCGCAATCTCGGTGCGCTGATCGCGCTCTACGAGCACAAGGTGTTCGTGCAGGGGGTGATCTGGAACATCAACTCCTTCGATCAGTGGGGGGTGCAACTGGGCAAGCGCATCGCCGGCGAGATCAGCGAGCGCATCGACGAGCGCAGCCAGGAGTTCGATGCCTCGACCCAGGGCCTGCTGGCGCTGGTGCGCGAGCACTTCCGCTCCACCCCCGAGACGGAGGAGACGGTGGAGCCGGCCAAGACCGGCAAAGCGGAGAAGAAGGTGGCAAAGGCCAGGCGCTGACAGCGCCGGAGAAAAAGGGAGACAGCGCCGCAGGGAGCCAGGCGCGGGCCCGTCAGGCGTGACGGGCTCGCACGAAGCGGTCGCCCCACCAGGCCGCTGCCAGCCACAGCGGAACGCTGAGCAAGACGTAGAGCAGCGCCAGGCCGGGGCGGCCGAGTTCGAGCAGGAAGAGCGTCTCCAGGCTGAACAGCGAGAAGGTGGTGAAGCCGCCGCAGAAGCCGGCCACCAGGAACGGCTGCCAGCGCGCCACTCTGCCGCCGACCCGCAGGGCAGCATAAGCGGCGAAGGCGGCGATCAGCCACGAGCCCAGCAGGTTGACCGCCAGCGTGCCCCAGGGGAAGGCCGGGCCTAGCGTGGCATGGGTGGCCAGCGATACCAGATAGCGCAGCGTCGTGCCCAAGGCGCTGCCCAGCCCCACCGCCGCATAGGCGCGCCAGCCGTTCATGTCAGTCGCCCCGTCAGCCACCAGCCAAACGCTGCCAATGCCAGCCCGGCTACCAGGGTGACGGCAACGTTGCCGATCGCCCCCCGGCGGTGGCCGCTCTGCCACAGGGTCAGGCTCTGCAGGCTCAGCGAAGAGACGGTGGTATAGCCGCCCAGCAGGCCGACGACCAAAAACAGCCAGCCGCCCGTCATCTCGCCCCCTCGGGCCAGGCCGAACCAGCCGGCCAGCGCACCGGCCAGCAGCGCCCCGCTGAGATTGACGAACAGAGTGCCCCAGGGAAAGGCGGTACCCACCCACCTGGCAAACAGGTTGGTGATTGCCAGGCGTGCCATACCACCCAAGGCACCGCCCGCTGCTACCATTAGCACTAGCCCCACGCTCGCATTCATGCGCCTCTCTCGTCGCTGTCGCCAGCCGATGCTAGCCGACTCGGGTGGCCGAGACAAAAAGAAAGCCATCCGGGGGACGGATGGCAAGAGGGATGTCGAACTTGGTGCAGGGAATCGCGCCACAAGGGGGATGGCGCAGGTTAAATATTACACAACAATCAAATGATGTACAATAGCCGAATAAGAAAGCCGGGCGTGCAGCACAAGCATTCGTTCCTCACGCCTTGAACCCGTATGATTGGCTCAGTACGCTTCGCTGCCTGCCGACACGCCCGAAATGGAGGACCTGCGTGATTGCCCAACGGATTCTTGCCTGCCTACTGGTCTGGCTATCTATCGCCCTGCTGGCGTCTTCGCCGGCCTTGGCGCAACCCGCCGACAACGGCGCCGCTCCGGCCCCTGAAGTACTGGCCGAGCTGCTCGAGAACGAGCAGACCCGTCAGCAGCTGATCGAACATCTGCGTCGTCAGGCTGCCGCCGACCCGGGGCTGGCTGCCGAACCGGATGGCGCGATATCGCTGCCCAGGCAGCTGGCCGAAATGACTAGTCGCGTCGTCAGCGATATCGGTGGCGAGATGCGCAACCTGTTCGACGTGGTGGCTGGCCTGTTCACCGCCGAGACCGACACCACCGCCATCGACTGGGGCGACTTTCTCACTGCGGCGATCAACCTGGGGCTGGTCATCGCCGCCACCTTCGCCCTGTTCATGGTATTCCGCCGCTTTGAGCGGCCACTCTTCGTTCGCTTGAGCCATTGGAAACAGCAGAAAGGTGGGCTCAATCCCACCATTCGACTCGTTCTAGGGGTACTGGCCGCTGCCGTTGCCGACGTGCTGGTGGTGGCGCTGGCCTATGTGGGCGGCAACCTGATCGCCACCTTCGCCGTGGGCGAGACCGGCGAACTCTCGACCCGCGCCTCGCTGTTCCTCAACGCCTTCTTGATCATCGAGCTGATCAAGGCGGCCGTTCGCATGCTGTTCGCCTCGCGCTACGAGGGGCTCAGGCTGCTGCCCATCTCGGCGGCCGAGGCCTCCTACTGGAACCGCTGGCTGGCCCGGCTGATCGGCCTGGTCGGCTACGGCCTGCTGGTGGTGGCGCCACTGACCAGCGTCTATCTGGCCCCGACCATGGGCCAGGCGGTCGGCGTGCTGATCATGTTCGGCGCCTTCATCTATGCCGTGGCAGTGGTGCTGAAGAACCGCCTGCGCATCCGCGATGAGCTGAATGCCATGGCGGCGCGCTCCGACTTCACCGCGACCCGGGTCACCCTGCAGTTGTTCGCACGCACCTGGCACCTCTTTGCTTTGCTCTATTTCCTGATAGTGCTGGTGCTGACCCTGACGCGCCCGGTCGATGCGCTGCCTTTCGTTCTGATTGCCACCCTGCAAACCTTGGCGGTGGTGATCGTAGGCATGCTACTTTCCAACCTGCTGACCCACTCCATCGGACGGCGTATCCGCCTCTCCGACGACCTGCGTCGCAAACTGCCGCTGCTCGAGCCACGGCTCAACAGCTACGTGCCCAATGCGCTGCGGTTCATCCGCACGATCATCCTCATCGTCGTGGTGCTGCTGATACTTAATGCCTGGGGCGCCTTCGACCTGGCCGCCTGGTACGCCTCCGAAGCCGGCCGAAGCGTAGTGGCCATGGTCGCCAGCGTAGCCACGATTCTGGCCCTGGCCGTTGCCGTATGGCTGGCACTAGCCAGCCTGATCGAGCACAAGCTCAATCCGGAGACCGGTACCGGTGAGCCCGATGCCCGCGCCAAGACGCTGCTGACCCTGTTCCGCAATGCGCTGGCCATTGCGCTGATCACCATGACCGGGATGATCGTGCTGTCGGAGATCGGCATCAATATCGGCCCACTGATCGCCGGTGCCGGGGTGCTGGGTCTTGCCATCGGCTTTGGCGCCCAGAGGCTGGTGCAGGACATCATCACCGGCATCTTCATTCAGGTGGAGAACGCCATGAATACCGGCGACGTGGTCTCGGTGGGCGGCATCACCGGCACCGCCGAGCGGCTCAGCATTCGCTCGGTTGGCATCCGCGATCTCGCCGGCACCTACCACATCGTGCCCTTCTCCAGCGTGGATACCGTCTCCAACTTCATGCGTGATTTCGGCTACCACGTCGGCGAATACGGCATCGCCTACCGCGAGAACATCGACGAAGCGATCATCGCCTTGCGCGAGGCATTCGATGAACTGGCCGCCGACGAGACCCACAAGATGAACATCGTGGCACCGCTGGAGGTGGCTGGCGTCACGGCTCTGGCAAACAGCTCGGTAAATCTTCGCGTGCGCATCAAGACCACGCCCGGCACTCACTGGGGCATCGGTCGCGCCTACAATCGCCTGGTCAAACTGCACTTCGACGCCAGGGGCATCGAGATTCCCTTCCCGCACACCACGCTCTACTTCGGCCAGGACAAGACCGGCTCGGCCCCGCCCGCCAACCTGCGGGTCATGCAGCAGGACTTCACCATCGACGGCAGCCCCGCGGGCCAACCCAAATCGGAAGATAGCCATACCGACGACCGCTACGACCCCAGGGCAAGACCCAATCCGAAATTCAAAGGGGATTTCGACGAGGAAACCTGACCTTCCACACCTCGGCGGATGAGCTACTGGTGTAGTCATCCGCCATAGCGACTGCCTTTTTAAGCGCGCCCCGGCAACTGCCGACAGCGACTTCAGCCAGGCTTGCCCAACAAAGCTGCACTCGTTATATTAATCAACCACTTAAAATCAAAGCGCACGTTAAACCACAGTGCATTCATAAACGCTACTCACAAACACGGGCTTATGGACAAGGATATGAGTCTCTGATAGCGCCGACTCGGGGCCTAGCGAATGGACACTATCAACACCCTGTTTCTACTTTCCGGCTCCTTGCTGGCGCTGAGCATCCTGGCCAGCCGGCTCTCCTCCCTGTTCGGCTTGCCCTTGCTGGTTCTCTTCCTCGCCTTGGGCATGCTGGCAGGCGAGCAGGGCCTGCTTGGCATTCGCTTTGACGATTATCCCCTCGCCTTTACCATCGGCCACCTGGCATTGGCGCTGATCCTATTGGACGGTGGCCTTCGCACCCGCCTTTCGACCTTTCGCTCGGCCTTCAAGCCGGCTCTCTCGCTGGCCTCCATCGGAGTCTTTCTCACCAGTGGCATCACCGGCCTGATCGCCATGTGGGTCTTCGACCTCAGCTTGATCGAGGGACTGCTGATCGGTGCCATCGTCGGCTCTACCGATGCGGCTGCCGTCTTCTCGATGCTGAGCGGAAAAGGCGTGAACCTCAACGAACGGGTCGGGGCGACGCTGGAGATCGAGTCAGGTACCAACGACCCGATGGCGATATTCCTCACTATCATGCTGATTGAAGTGCTGGTCGGGGATATCGGGGGAGTGGTGGAAACCACGCTTTTCTTCTTCCAGCAGTTCGGTGTCGGAGTGGCAATGGGGGTCGCGGGTGGCTGGCTGATCGCGCGCTTCATGCGCTGGGTCGACCTGGAGCCCGGCCTCTACTCGCTTCTCGCCCTCGCTTTGGGCTTCTGCGTCTTCGGTCTGACTAGCGTCGCGGGTGGCAGCGGCTTCCTGGCCATCTATCTTGCCGGCTTGATGATCGGCAACCAGCCGGGCAAGCACTTGAATTTCATACTGCCCGTCAATGACGGCCTGGCTTGGCTCAGTCAGATAGGCCTGTTCCTGGTGCTGGGCCTACTGGTCAATCCCACCGACCTACTCGAGTATGCCTTACCGGCCACCATCGTGGGACTGGCCCTGATCTTCGTGGCGCGCCCGCTGGCCGTAGTGCTCACGATCAAGCCTTTCTTCAAGTTCCGCTGGCACGAAATCGGCTTCATCTCCTGGGTCGGGCTGCGTGGCGCGGTGCCCGTCGTTCTGGCGATCTTTCCTGTAATCGGCGGAGTTGAGAACGCCTCGCTCTACTTCAACGCAGCCTTTGCCGTGGTACTGATGTCGCTGCTGATCCAAGGCGGCACCATTCCCTTGATGGCTCGTCTGCTGAAGGTCGAGGTACCGCCGGGGGTGACACCCGAACAGCGCGGGCCGCTCGGCATCCTACCGGAGGACGATTACGAGTTGTTCGTCTATCGGGTCGAGAACCAAGCGCTGGACGATGTGCCAATCCGTATGCTGCGCTTTCCCTCCGGGGCCTTGATTTCGGCGCTATTCCGCGAGCGCGACATGCTCCATCCCAAGGGCAGCACCCGTCTACAGCTTGACGACGTAGTCTGCGTGATTGGCCGCAACCATGATCTGCCGGCGTTGAACAAGCTGTTCAGCGGCGAGAAGCGCCTGAAGAAAGCCCAGGAATTCTTCGGCCCCTTCGTGATTGACGCTGAGGCCCGCATGGCCGATATCGCCAAGGCGTATGGGCTCTCGGTGACGCCCGGCGAGGGTGACGTTTCGCTTGGTGATTTTATCTCCAAACGCGTAGGCGGCCATCCGGTAGTGGGCGACGACGTCAGTTGGCATGGCATCCACTGGGTGGTCAGCGAGGTGGCGGGCGACAAGGTGCTCAAGGTGGGGGTGCGCTTCTATTGAGCTGGCGCTTGCCTTGGCCAGGCCAACCACAGCGCCTTGACCAGGGTGGCCAGGGGAATCGAGAAGAACAGCCCCCAAAAGCCCCAGATGCCGCCAAAGAACAGCACCGCCACGATGATAGACACGGGATGCAGGTTCACCGCCTCGGCGAACAGCAGCGGCGCCAGCACGTTGCCATCCAGCGCCTGGATCACGCCGTAGGCCAGGATCACGTAGAGAAATGGCTGGGTGAGACCAAAGTGGAAGCCCGCCACGGCGGCAACGGGAAGGGTGACGACGGCAGCACCGATATAGGGGAGCAGCGTCGAGAGCCCTACCAGAATGCCCAGCAGCAGCGCATAGGGCAGCCCGAACAGGGCAAAGGTGGCATAGCTGACCGTGCTGACGATGAGGATTTCGAGCGCCTTGCCCCTCACGTAGTTGCTCAACTGCACCTCCATTTCCGCCCAGACCTGGCTCATCAAGGTGCGCTTCTCCGGTAGGAAGGGCAGGAAGAAGCCCAGCAGCACTGCGCGATCCTTGAGCAGGAAGAACACCAGGATCGGTACCAGCACCAGATAGATGATGAGCGCCATGACATTACCCAGCGAAGCCAGCGACAGCGCCAACAGCCGCTGGCCGAGCTGGGTGGCCTCGCGCCCGGCCATGGCGGTCCACGCCTGCATCTGCTCAGGGCTCACCAGATTGGGGAAGCGCGTCTCCAACTGCCCCAGCAGCTCCTGGCCCTGACCGACGATATAGGGGATCTCCTGCACCAGGGCAGTCAGCTGTGACCACACCAGCGGAATCAGCAGTAGCACGACCTTGAGCAGCAGCCCGATGAACACCACGAAGACCGTGATCACCGCCGTCAGGTGCGACATGCCCCGCCGCGTGAGCCGCGTTACCGCCCCCTGTAGCAGAAAGGCGAGCACCAGTGCCGTGAGGAAAGGCGCCAGCATGCGCCCCAGCCAGAGTACGGTGGCAAAGCCGACGATGAGCAGGACGAGCAGGATCACCGCCTGTTCGTCGGAAAAGTATCGGGACGTCCAGCGCTGCCAGACCTGCTTGAGTGCCACGGTGTCCTCCTGCGACACGGGAAAGGGGCGCCGTGGCGCCCCTTACGTTGCCTTGCGACGGTTTGAAGCCGACTCAGCTAGCCTTGGGAGAGGCCGGCTTCGCATTCGTTGCCTCGGCGGGTTCGGCCGGCTGCGGCAGCGAGGGTAGCGACTTGTCGAGCAGTTCGACGCTCTGGCGATAGTAGAGCTGGCTCTTGTTGTGCTCGCCCAGGTTGGCATAGAGCCGCGCCAGCTCGGCGCAGACCAGCCCGCTGGGTCGCTGGCGCTGGCTCGCCTCGAAGTACTCCTGGGCCTTGCCCCAATAGGCGTTGCGCAGTGCCAGACGGCCCAGGGTCAGCAGCAGGTCGGGGTCGTTGGGGCGCTCCTGCAGCCACTTCTCGGCATGCACCAGCTGACGTGCCGGGTCGACGTTGAGCAGCCCGTAGCGCAGCACCAGGCGACTGTCCCAATGCTCCTTGAGCGAATGGCGCAGCAGACGCTCGGCGATACCCTCCTCGTCGCCCCGTACCAGCGCTTCGGCATACAGCACGATCAATTCGACGTTGCCGCGTAGCGAATCCGGCATATCGGCCCACAGGCTGCGAATGCGCTCGACATTCCCCGGGTCACGCGACTCGTGTACCAGCAGCTCCTTGTAGGCGCGCAGCTCCAGTTGGCCGCGCTCCTGGGGCGAGATCAGTTGGCGCGAGGCCAGACGCGGCATCAGGCGACGCAGACCCTCCCAGTCGTTGACGCTGAGATAGGCCTGCTTGAGCTGCTTGAGCACCTGAGGGTGGTTGGGCAGCTGACGGTCGAGGCGGGTCAGGATGGCCAGCGCTTCCTCGTACTGCTGACGGTCCAGCATCAGTTGGACCTGCATCAGCCCCACTGCGGTGTCGGCGCCTTCGGTGGAGAGGTGGGCACGCTTGAGCAGCGTGTCGGCCTGCTCGTAGCGGCCCTGATAGTGGGCCGCCAAGGCGGCGGAAAGATAGTTGACCAGGGGCGTGCTGGAGTCGTCGGCGGCCTTGACCAGTGACTTCTCGGCGCGCTTCCAACGTCCTTCGGCCAGCGCCACCAGGCCGCGCACGGTGCGCTTCATGGCGTTGCGATGTCGCGTGCGGCGATTCCACACCTTGAGCCGGCTGACGGGATGGCTCATGCGCATCAACAGGCGCAGCACGAAGTGCAGGACGAGGAAGGCGGCCAGCAGCAGTACCAGGCCGAACCAGAACGAGGTCTGGTAGGAGGTATCGCCCACGCGCACCAGCCAGTAGCCCGGCACCGATACCATCAGCTGGCCGAGCAGCGCTCCCAGCGCCAGGCCGAAGAGAACGATCAGCAGCAGCTTTCTCATGCCTCATCTCCCCGCTCGCCGCGCGAACCGAAACGACGCTCGATGAACTCGGCCAGAGCCTGCTGGGAGCCGCTGATGTCGGGCAGTTCGGGCTGGATGTTCTCGCCCTTGAGCTCCTCGAGCCGCGCGATGACGGCCTGGACTTCGTTACGCTCAGTGTCGTAGTAGCCTTCGATCATGGCCAGGGCCTTGTCGAGGCTGGCCTCGTAGAGTTCCTGCTCCTCCTTGAGCAGCGCCAGCTGGGCCTGCTCGAGAATCAGGCGAGCGCTTTGACGCAGGTAGGACTCCTGCTCCGGCGTGACCAGCGCCTCGAGCGCCTCGTCGTGATGACGGATCACCACGAGTTCGCGCAGCTCCTGACCGAAGCGGGAGAGCTGATCCTGCCATCCGCCGGTGGGCGCTTCCTCGATGCCGGGGCGTGCCGGGATCTCCTCCAGCTCGCGGGACAGCGGCAGCTGTGCCAGACGCTGTTGCTGGGCGTTGAGCGCCAGATAGAGGCCGCTGCGGTCGACGCGGGGCACGCCGTCGAGTACCGAAAGCTCGGCGGCGATAGCACGTCGTACGGAGAGCAGCGCCGGGTTGTCAGCCTCGTTCAGACGGGCATCGGCGGTACGCAGCAGCGCCGCGGCTCCTTCTACGTCACGCTCCAGTTGCAGCCGCTGGTTGGCCAGGCGCAGCAGGTAGGCGGCTTCGGCATGGAGCCATTCGCGCTCGTCGGCATCCTGCTCACGGGAAAGCTCGGCCAGCACCTGGTCCAGGGCGCCGTCGACTTCGCTGCGGTAGCTGGCGAATTCGCTGCGCATGGTTTCGATCGCCTCGGCTACCTCGGCGTCGCGGGTCTCGTCGGCACGCTCCAGCTCCTCGCGCAGGGTGGCGACCTCGTCGGCGGACGCCGCGCCTTCGGCGCGCTGCTCGAGTTCGGCCAGGCGCTGCTGCTGTTCGTCGAGACGCTCCCAGGCGTTCCAGGCGAACAAACCGGCGCCGATGCCCAGAAACAGCACCAGGATCAGGGCCAGAACACCGGCGGCACGGCCACCACCCTGGCCGCCGCCGCTGGCAGTAGCTGCCGGCGGCGGGGTCGCCGCGCCGCCGACCGGTGCCGCCTTGGCAGCGGCGCCATCGCTCTTGCCGGTACTCTTCCCAGCGCTCTTGCTGCCACTGTCGCTGGCCGCAGGCTTGCCCGCTGCGGCCGGCTTGTCGGCAACCTTGTCAATAGCCTTGTCGCTACCGGCGGATTTGGCGGGCTCAGGCTTGGCCGCAGCGGGTTTGTCGCCGCCCTTCTCCTGAGCGGCCTTGGTCTCGCCAGGGGCCGGGGCGACGGGCTGAGCCGGCTTGTCGGCAGCGCTGGCAGTGTCGTTGGCAGCAGGGCCGGCATCCTTCTTGTCAGCAGGGCCGGCAGCGCTTGGGGAGCCGCCCGCAGGCGCGGCGGCGGGCTTCTCGCCGCTCTTGGCGTCGCTGCCCGGCGCTGGCGAAGACGCCGCACTCTTGCCGCTGTCGCTGGCGGGCTTCGCCTTTGCCTCCGCCTCGCGGCCCTTGCCGTCCTGTCCCTTGCCGGAAGACGCCTTCCGTTCATCCTGATCGTTGGTCTGCTTGCTCATCTGTCGCTAGCCCTTTTCGAGATCGTCTTGATCGACATCGGCATCCTCCTGGTTACAGGCCGCGGCCACGGCACTGGCGAGAGCCGCCGGCGTGGCACCCGCCGCTACCACGGGAGTGCGAAAACCCAAGTTGCTGGCCAGTGTAGCCAAACGGCGACTGGACACGATTAGCGGTTGGTTCAAGGTGACCCTGGTGCACCATCTTGCCAGATGTTCGAGCAGTTCGCCGCTGCTGACCACCAGCGCCCGAAACTCGCCGCGTGCCAGGCGCTGCTGAAGCTCCGGCGGGGGCGCCTGCAGCCGCCGGCGGTAGAGCGCTACCCGTGTGATCTTCGCGCCGCGTGCCGCCAGGGTATCGGCCAGCAGCGTACGCCCGCCTTCGCCGGCCACCAGCAGCACGCGCTGATCGTTCAGCGAGCGCAGCGAGGCGAGTTCGAGCAGCGCCTCGCTGGTATCCTCGCCTGCGGCGGCCGGGGGCAGGTGGACCCGCACGCCGAGCCGCTCGTGGAGCGTCTCGGCGGTGGCCGCCCCCACCGCATACCACTGGGTGCCCAGCGGCAGCTGCGGCCAGTAGCGATCCAGGGCTTGGTAGAGACATTCCGCGGCGAAGGGGCTGACCACCACCACCTTATGGAAATGGTCGAAGACGAGCCAGGCCTGGCGCAGCGCCGGGTCTTCCGGCAACGCTTCCAGTGCCATCGCCTCGAGATTGAGCGCTGCATAGCCCACGCCCTCGATGGCCGCCGTCAGCGCAGCGGCGCGCTCACCCGGGCGGCAAATGAGAACGGCGGGCCCGGCAGCCATTCAGGCGCCGTAGACCTGCGCCAGGATGTCACCGGCGCCCTGCTCCAGCAGCTCTTCGGCCACCCGAACGCCCAGCGCCTCCGGCTCGTGAATCGAGCCGCGCCCCTCGGCGCGCAGCACCTGGGTGCCCTCGGGGTTGCCCACCAGCGCGCGCAGCCAGAGCGTCTGGCCGTCGTTCTCGAAGGTGGCGTAACCGCCGATGGGCACCTGGCAGCCGCCCTCGAGGCGGGTGTTCATGGCCCGCTCGGCGCGTACCCGGGTGGCGGTGATGGGGTCATCCAGCGGCGCCAGCAGCGAGATCAGCTCCGGGTCGTTGATACGACACTCGATTCCCAGCGCCCCCTGACCACAGGCCGGCAGACACACCTCCGGCGCCAGCTCCTGGGCGATACGCTCGCCGAGCCCCAGCCGCTTGAGGCCGGAGGTCGCCAGGATGATGGCATCGAACTCGCCGGCATCGAGCTTGGCCAGGCGGGTCTGGACGTTGCCGCGCAGGGTCAGGATCTCCAGATCGGGGCGCTGCTCGCGCATCTGCAGCCCGCGACGCAGGCTGGAGGTGCCGATGCGGGCGCCCTCGGGCAGCTCGTCGAGCGAGCCATAGTCGTTGGAGACGAAGGCATCGGTGGGCTCGGCACCGGCAAAGATCACCGACAGGCCGAGACCCTCGGGGAAGTGCATGGGCACGTCTTTCATCGAGTGCACGGCGATGTCGGCGCGGCCGTCCAGAATCGCCTCCTCGAGCTCCTTGACGAACAGGCCCTTGCCGCCGATCTTCGCCAGCGGCGTATCGAGAATCTTGTCGCCGCGGGTGGAGAGCGCCACCAGCTCGACCTCGAGCCCCGGGTGTTCGGCCATCAGCAGATCGCGAACGTGTTCGGCCTGCCACATGGCCAGTAGACTCTTGCGGGTGGCAATGCGCAGCGTGTTGATGGATCGCACGTGGTTCTCCCCAGGCAGCGGGCCCCGGCGGCCCTGCTCAACGATGATTGCCGCAACATTATCGGTCACGGTCGGCAGTCGGTCATTGACGTTCATCATAAAGCACCGGGCGAGGCAGGAAAAATCGAGCGCCCCGAGCACGCCTGCCGCCCCTCGCCACCCGCGCCGACTCTGGTACACTGCAAGACCTGACTGCCGCCGCCGCAGGCGGCTTCCCGATGAACGCCACAGCACGCAACGCGCAGGATGTCCACGCCGATGAGCTCTAGTCCCACAACCCCCGGCACCAACCAGTCCTGGGGCGGTCGCTTCAGCGAACCCACCGATGCCTTCGTCGAACGTTTCACCGCTTCGGTCGGTTTCGACCAGCGCCTGGCTCTTCAGGACATCCAGGGCTCCATCGCCCATGCCACCATGCTGGCCCGGGTCGGCGTGCTGACCGACGACGAGCGCGACGCCATCGTCGCTGGGTTGACGGAGATCCGCGGCGAGATCGAGCGCGGCGAGTTCCAGTGGTCGGTGAAGCTCGAAGACGTGCACATGAACGTCGAGGCGCGCCTGACCGACAAGATCGGCATCACCGGCAAGAAGCTGCACACCGGCCGCTCGCGCAACGACCAGGTGGCCACCGACATCCGCCTGTTCCTGCGCGACGAGATCGACGTGGTCGAGGCCGAGCTCAGCCGCCTGCGCGAGGGGCTGATCGAACTCGCCGAGCGCGAGGCCGACACCATCATGCCCGGCTTCACCCACCTGCAGACCGCCCAGCCGGTGACCTTCGGCCACCACCTGCTGGCATGGCAGGAGATGCTCGCCCGCGATCACGAGCGCCTGCTCGACTGCCGCAAGCGGGTCAATATCATGCCGCTGGGCGCCGCCGCACTGGCCGGTACCACCTACCCCATCGACCGCCACGTCACCGCCGAGCTGCTGGGCTTCGAGCGCCCGGCCGAGAATTCGCTGGACGCGGTGAGCGACCGCGATTTCGCCATCGAGTTCGCCAGCTTCGCCAGCATCCTGCTGATGCACCTGTCGCGCATGAGCGAGGAGCTGGTGCTGTGGACCAGCGCCCAGTTCGACTTCATCGACCTGCCCGACCGCTTCTGTACCGGCAGCTCGATCATGCCGCAGAAGAAGAATCCCGACGTGCCCGAGCTGGTGCGCGGCAAGACCGGGCGCGTCTACGGTCATCTGATGGGCCTGCTGACGCTGATGAAGTCGCAGCCGCTGGCCTACAACAAGGACAACCAGGAGGACAAGGAGCCGCTGTTCGACACCCTCGACACGGTGCGCGACTGCCTCAAGGCCTTCGCCGACATGGTGCCGGCCATCGAAGCGCGCAAGGAGAGCATGTACGAGGCGGCCCGCCGTGGCTTCTCCACCGCAACCGACCTGGCCGACTACCTGGTGCGCCGCGGCGTGGCCTTCCGCGACGCCCATGAGATCGTCGGCCTGTCCGTGGCCTTCGGCATTCGCGAGAAGAAGGACCTCTCCGAGATGAGCCTCGACGAGCTGCGCCAGTTCTCCGACGTGATCGAGAGCGACGTGTTCGAGGTGCTGACCCTGGAGGGCTCGGTGGCCGCGCGCAACCACATCGGCGGCACCGCCCCGGACCAGGTGCGCGCCGCGGCAAGCCGTGCCCGCGAGGCCCTGAACGCCCTGCGAGGCAGCCGCCCATGAGCCGGCTCGCCCTGGCTGCGCTGACGCTGGCGGCCAGCCTGCTGCTGGCCGGCTGCGGCCAGAAGGGGCCGCTCTATCTGCCCGACGACGAGGCCGCCGCCGAACGCTACGGCACGGGCGCTGCCGCCCCCAACGACGACGAGAGTTAACGGACCAACATGGATCACTTCGAATACCGCGACGGCGTACTCTACGGCGAGGAGGTCCCGCTGACCCAGGTGGCCGACGAGATCGGTACACCCTGCTACGTCTACTCTCGCGCCACCCTGACCCGCCACTACCGGGCCTACACCGAGGCGCTGGGCAGCCACCCTCACCTGATCTGCTACGCGGTCAAGGCCAACTCCAACCTGGCGGTGCTGAACCTGCTGGCGCGCCTGGGCGCCGGTTTCGACATCGTCTCGCTGGGCGAGCTGGAGCGCGTGCTGGCCGCCGGTGGCGACCCGGCCAAGGTGGTGTTCTCCGGCGTGGCCAAGCAGGAGCACGAGATGGCCCGGGCGCTCGAGGTGGGCATCAAGTGCTTCAACGTCGAGTCGCGCGCGGAGCTCGAGCGCCTGTCCGCCGTGGCCGAGCGGCTGGGCAAGGTGGCGCCGGTGTCGCTGCGGGTCAATCCCGACGTCGACGCCGGCACTCACCCCTATATCTCCACCGGGCTCAAGGACAACAAGTTCGGCATTGCGGTGGACGAGGCGCTCGAAGTATACGAGCTGGCCGCACGCCTGCCGGGACTGAACGTCGTCGGCATCGACTGCCACATCGGCTCGCAGCTCACCGAGCTGGCGCCCTTCCTCGACGCCCTGGACCGCCTGCTGGTGCTGCTCGAGCGTCTGCACGAGCGCGGCATCAAGGTGGAGCACCTCGATCTCGGCGGCGGTCTCGGCGTGCCCTACCGCGGCGAGCGGCCGCCCCAGCCCTTCGACTATGCCGCCTCGCTGCTGGAGCGCCTGGCCCAGTGGAAGCACGGCGAGAACCTGACCCTGCTGTTCGAGCCGGGCCGTTCGATCGCCGCCAATGCCGGCGTGCTGCTGACCCGGGTCGAGTTCCTCAAGCCCGGCGAGACCAAGAACTTCGCCATCGTCGATGCCGGCATGAACGACCTGATCCGGCCCTCGCTGTATCAGGCGTGGCAGGCGATCATTCCGGTGGACACCCGCCACGTGCGCGAAAGCGCCGTCTACGATGTAGTCGGCCCGGTGTGCGAAACCGGCGACTTCCTCGGCAAGGAGCGTGAGCTGGCCATCGGCCCCGGCGACCTGCTGGCGGTGCGCTCCGCCGGCGCCTACGGTTTCGTCATGGCCTCGAACTACAACAGCCGTCCGCGTCCCGCCGAGGTCATGGTCGACGGCGACGGCTATCACGTGGTGCGCCAGCGCGAGAGCGTCGAGTCGCTGTGGGCCGGCGAAGCGCTGCTGCCCAATGAGAGCAAGACGAGTGAAGGAGGCGCGCGCTGATGCTGCTGCACTTCACCAAGATGCATGGCCTCGGCAACGACTTCATGGTAATCGATCTGATCACCCAGCGGGCGCGGCTGCGCGACGAGCAGATCCGCAAGCTCGCCGACCGCCGCTTCGGCATCGGCTTCGATCAGCTGCTGGTGGTCGAGCCGCCGCGCAGCCCCGACATGGACTTCCGCTACCGGATCTTCAATGCCGACGGCAGCGAGGTGGAGAACTGCGGCAACGGCGCTCGCTGCTTCGCCCGTTTCGTGCTCGATCAGCGTCTGACCCACAAGCGCGAGATCCACGTGGAGACCGCCGGCGGGCCGCTGACGCTGGTGGTCAATGACGACGACCAGATCACGGTGGACATGGGCACCCCGCGCTTCGAGCCCACGGCCCTGCCCTTCGATGCCGCCGAGGATCGCCCGCTGCATGCGCTCGAGGTCGACGGCGAGCGCTACGAGATCGGCGCCGTTTCCATGGGCAACCCCCACGCCGTGCTGCGCGTCGACGATGTCGACAGCGCTCCCGTCGAACGCCTCGGCCCGCTGATCGAGCGCCATCCGCGCTTCCCGCGCCGGGTCAACGCCGGCTTCATGCAGGTGGTGTCTCCCCACGAGATCCGTCTGCGGGTGTTCGAGCGCGGTACCGGCGAGACCCTGGCCTGCGGCACCGGCGCCTGTGCCGCGGTGGCCAGCGGTATCCGTCAGGGTCTGCTGGAGAGCCCGGTCACGGTCCATCTGCGCGGCGGCGACCTGCGCATCGAATGGGCCGGCGACGAGACGCCGCTGCTCATGACCGGCCCCGCCGAACGCGTCTTCGAAGGGCGTATCGCCCTGGCCTGATGTGACGGGCCAACCCCGAACCGTAGGAGTCACTGCATGACCCGAGCCGTTCCCGAACCGCGCAAGACCCTCGATCCGGACCGGGTAGCCGAGTGGCTGGCCCGCCATCCGGACTTCTTCGTCGGCCGCGAGGGGCTGCTGCAGCAACTCAAGGTGCCCCATCCGGAGGCCCACGGCACCACCTCGCTGCTGGAGCGTCTGGTTCACGACCTGCGCCGCCGCGCCGAACAGGCCGAGTGGCGGCTGGAGCAGCTGCTGGAGTCGGCGCGCCACAACGAGGTGCAGTACCGCCGCACCCGCGAGCTGGTGCTGGCGTTGCTGGATGCCGAGGATGCCGACGCCCTGGGCCAGGCACTGGCTACGCAGATCGCCGAACGCTTTCAGATCCCCGCCGTGGCCCTGTGGTGTCCCGCCCAGCTCACCAACCACGAGCCGCTGCCGCCGCAGCCGCCGCGCCACGTGCTCGACGAACACGCCGGCGTACGCCTGGCCGCGCTGCTCGACGGACGCACCAGCCGCTGCACCCGACTCACCCCCACCGACTGGGGGCGCCTGTTGCCCCACGCCAAGCCGCCGCGCCAGGCCGGCTCCTGCGCCCTGACCCGGCTGACCCTGGGCGAGCCGATGGGCTACCTGGTGCTGGCCAGCCCCGATCCTGACCATTTCCGCGCCAGCATGGACACCCTGTTCACCGAGTACCTGGGCGACGTGCTGGCCCGGCTGTTGCTGCGCCATGCGCCCAGCGTGCATGACAGCCCCCCGGCCCATGGCTGAGAGCGCGCTGCGCCACCAGCTGGGCGCGTGCCTCAAGCGGCTGGCGCAGCAGGCCAGTCCGGCCACGCTGAGCGCCTACCGCCGCGACCTCGAAGCGCTGGCGGAATTTCTCGAGACCCGCGACATCCATGACGCCGCGCACCTGGACCTGAGCCTGGTGCGCCGCTTTCTCGGCGCCGAGCGCAGCCGCGGGCTGGCACCGCGCAGCCTGGCCCGCCGCCGTGCCGCCGTGTCGCACTTCGGTGCCTTCCTGGTGAACGCCGGCGTGCTCGGCCACAACCCCGCCGAACTGGTGCCGACGCCCCGCCAGGGCGCCCACCTGCCCAAGCCACTGGATGCCGACCAGCTTGCCCAACTGCTCGATACACCCCACGACGGCTCGCCGCTGGCGCTGCGCGACCAGGCGATGCTGGAGCTCTTCTACTCCAGCGGCCTGCGTCTGGCGGAGCTGGCCGGACTCGACCTGGGCGACGTCACCAGCCGCCGCGTTCGGGTCATGGGCAAGGGCAGCAAGCCGCGTCAGGTGCCGGTCGGCCGCAGCGCAAGGCGCGCCCTGGAGGCGTGGCTGGCCGTGCGCGGCAGCCTGGCCGGCGATGGCGAAACGGCGCTGTTCGTCGGCCGCAGCGGCAGCCGCCTCGGCCATCGGGCGATTCAGAAACGCATGGCCGAGGTGGCCCGCCAGCGCGGCCTGCCCGAGCACCTGCATCCGCACCGGCTGCGCCACTCCTTCGCCAGCCATCTGTTGGAGTCGAGCCAGGACCTGCGCGCGGTGCAGGAGCTGCTGGGACACGCCAACCTCTCCACCACCCAGGTCTACACCAAGCTCGACTGGCAGCACCTGGCGGCCAGCTACGACGCCGCGCACCCCCGCGCGCGGCGCCGCCGCGACGACTCTCCGGGCACCTGACACCATGCTTCGAACCGCGCCGCTCCAGGCCATCACCTTCGACCTCGACGACACCCTGTGGGACAACCACGGCGTCATGGTCGCCACCGAGACAGGCCACTACGCCTGGCTCGATCGCGAACTCGGCGCCTGGCTGAGCATGCGCGGGCAGCAGGGCTCGCCCTCGTTCGCCGAGCGCTTCCCGCTGGAAGCCTTCGAACAGCACCGCCGCGCCCTGGCGCGCGCCCACCCGCTGCGCCGCGGCGACTTCACCTGGCTGCGCGAGCGAGCCCTGCGCGAGATGCTGGCGGAGTTCGGGCTCGACCCGGCCGCCGCCCGACTCTGGGCCGAGGCGGCCATGGAGCGCTTCATGGAGCTGCGTCATCGGGTCGAGCCGCACCCCGAGGTGGAACCGCTGCTGGCCGGGCTGAGCCGGCACTACCGCCTGGCCAGCATCACCAACGGCAACGTGGCGGTGCAGCGCCTGGCGCTGGGCCGGCACTTCCCGGTGGCCATTGCCGCCGGTGAGATGTTCGCCCCCAAGCCGGACCCGCGACCCTTCCTGGCGGCCCTGGGGCGCCTGGGTGTGACGCCGGCCCGCGCCATGCACGTGGGCGACTCCTGGCGTGAGGACGTCGAGCCGGCCAGACGCCTGGGCATGCAGGCGGTGTGGATCTCTCCGCAGGTGGATACCTTGCCCCTGCCGCCCGGCGTGCATCACCTCGACCACGTACGCGAACTGCCCGCACTGCTGCGCCGGCTGGGTCAGGAAGCTCCGGAGCTGCCCGATTCCTGATTCCCGGTGGGCTCATTCAACCACTGGTCCAGGCGGGCGCACGCCTCGTCGACTCCCTCGCGCTTGAGCGAGGAGAACAGCTGCACCGTTACCAGGTCTTCCCACTCGCGCAGGCGGCTGCGCACCTGCTGCAGGGCGTTCTTGGCCGCGCCGGACTTGAGCTTGTCGGCCTTGGTCAGCAGGATGTGCACCGGCTTGTCCTGGTCGTCGGCCCAGCCCAGCAAGGTCTGGTCGAACTCGGTCAGCGGATGGCGCACGTCCATCACCAGTACCAGACCGCGCAGCGAATGCCGCCCCTCAAGGTACTCGGCCAGGTGACGCTGCCACTCGAGCTTGACCGCCTCCGGCACCTTGGCATAGCCATAGCCGGGCAGATCGACCAGCCGACGGCTGATGTCGTCGCCCAGCGAGAAGAAGTTGATCAGTTGGGTGCGTCCCGGCGTGCGCGAGGTGCGCGCCAGCGCCTTCTGCCGGGTCAAGGTGTTGATCGCGCTCGACTTGCCGGCGTTGGAGCGGCCGGCGAAGGCGACCTCGGCGCCGTCGTCGACCGGGCACTTGGCAAGCGTGGGGGCGCTGATCAGGAAACGCGCGCTCTGGTAGTTCAAACGGGACATGACCTCGACTTCCTACGGCATGGGCATCAGGGAACAGCGCCGGGTTCTTGACCTGCATTCCCGATGCCGGCTTGTTTCGTTATAATGCGATGTCTTTTGTCTGCGACCTGGGCGCGCTAGTGTACCACCGTGCTCTTGCCGGCAGCGACCGACGCACGCGGCGCTCGCTTCGGCAGGGTGAACCCGGCCTGGCTCGTGAGAGGCTCGGGCAGCTCCCAGGATGCGTACCGGTACAACCCATAACGGCATAGTGAAACAGCGATGAGAAAGTTACTGGCAAGCCTGGCATTTACCATCGGCGCCGTTGGCGTCGCCCACGCCGACCTGGAAGCAGACGCCGATCCTGCTGCCGGACGTGAGCTGGCACAGCCCTGTGCCGCCTGTCACGGTCAGAACGGCATCAGCTCCGCTTCTTCCTTCCCGCATCTCGCCGGTCAGAACATGACCTATACGGCCAAGCAGATCATGGACATCCGCGACGGCAACCGCGTGGTGCCGGAGATGGTCGGTCAGGTCGACGACTTCTCCGACGAGGACGCCTGGGACGTAGCCGCCTTCTATGCCGAGCAGGACGCCCATGTCGGCCAGGCCGATGCCGACGAGGAAGCGCTGATGCGCGGCCAGGAGCTCTACCGTGCCGGCGACATGACCAAGGGCATCCCCGCCTGTGCGGCCTGCCACGGCCCCACCGGCGCCGGTATCAACACTGCCGTCTACCCGGCGCTCTCCGGTCAGTTCCCGTCGTACACCGTCTCCACGCTGCAGGACTTCGCCAGCGGCGAGCGGGCCAACGACCCGAACAACATGATGGCCGACATCGCCGCCAAGATGAGCGATGCCGACATGCAGGCCGTGGCCAACTACATCTACGGTCTGCACTGAGGCGCTGCCGACAGGCATTCGCCGGCCCCGGGCCGGCAGCGGAAGGCGGCTTCGGCCGCCTTCTCCGTATGCAGCGGCAGAGGGTTCGTAGGGAACCGTAACCGACTCCAGCCCTCAAAGTGAGCAGCAAATTCGCTATGCTGGCATTGCCGCCCTAACCTGCGGCCTCTCAAGGAGTTCAATCCATGTTCAAGCCTTTTCGCCTTCTCCAGTCAGCCGTGATAGCCGTGGCCGGCCTCGGTCTGGCATCGCTCTCCTCGGCCAACGTGGTCGAGGGCCAGCACTACGAGCGCCTGCCCGAGCCCGTCGAGACCCGCGTCGAAGAGGGCCAGATCGAGGTGGTCGAAGCGTTCTGGTACGGCTGCCCGCACTGCTACAACCTGCAAAGCAGCGTGAAGGCGTGGTACGAGACCCTGGGCGACGACGTCAGCGTGGAGCATCTGCCTGCCACCATGGGCGGCGAATGGAACACCCACGCCGTGGTGTTCTATGCCGCCGAGGAGCTGGGCATCCGCGAAGAGGCGCATGCCGACATCTTCAACGCCATTCACCAAGAGGGCCGCCGGCTGACCGATGCCGACAGCATTGCCGCCTTCTTCAGCGAGTACGGTGTCAGCGAGGAAGAGGCTCGTAAGGCGCTGGACTCCTTCGGCGTCAAGTCGCAGGTCAACCAGGCCCATACGCGCATGCGCAGCATGCGCCTGATGGGCGTTCCGGCGCTGATCATCGACGGCCGCTATCTGGTCACCCCCAGCAGCGCCGGCAGCCTGGAGAACATGCCGCAGGTGGCCGATGCCTTGATCGAGCGCGTGCGTCAGGAGCGCGAAGACTGACCGTGACTGCCGAGAACTCGCACCTGGCCCAGGCCAGGACCCCGACCCTCGAAGGTGGGCACCTCAAGCTGCTCACCTTCAACATGCAGGTCGGTATCCAGACGTCGGCCTATCACCACTACCTCACCCGTAGCTGGCAGCACCTGCTGCCGCACCCGCATCGGGCGCGGCGGCTCGACATGGTCAGCAGCGTGCTGAGCCGCTTCGACATCGTCGGCCTGCAGGAGGTCGACGGCGGCAGCTTTCGCTCGAGCAACGTCAACCAGGTCGAGTACCTGGCCACCCGGGGCGGCTTTCCCCACCATTTCCAGCAGCTCAACCGCAACCTGGGACGCTTCGCCCAGCACAGCAACGGTCTGCTGTCGCGGCTCGCCCCGACGCTGGTCGAGGAGCACCGCCTGCCCGGCACGCTGCCGGGCCGCGGCGCCATCCACGCCCGCTACGGCGACGGCCCGGACGCCCTGCACCTGTTCGTCGCCCACCTGGCCCTGAGCCACCGGGCGCGGATGCGCCAGTTCGACTATCTCAGCGAGATCATCCAGCCGCTGCGCCACGTGGTGGTGATGGGCGATCTCAACTGCACGCCGGAGCAGCTGCACTCGCATTCGCGCTTCTGCGCCTCGCTGCCGCTACACCCCGTGCGTCCGCTGCTCAGCTACCCTTCCTGGCAGCCGCGCCGTGCGCTGGACCACATCCTGCTCTCCGATTCGCTGGAGGCGCGGGACGTGCGCGTGCTCGACCACCTCTTCTCCGACCACCTGCCGATCGCCGTCGACGTCGCACTGCCGTCATCCTGCCAGGCGGTGCTGGAAGCGCTGCACAAGAAGCAGACCCTCTAACAGCCGGGGCGTTGAGGACCAGGGATGACGCCCGCGGCGGAATCGGCGATGATGCGGTCCCTGAATTCGCTTCGACACGAGACCCTCCATGCCTACCGCGAACCGTGATCCGGTCCTGCTCGCATGGCTCGACGGCTTTACCGAGGTCGTGGGCCGCTCCATCGCCTGGCTGGTGATCATCATGATGGCCGTACAGTTCGCCATCGTGGTGATGCGCTACGTCTTCAGCATCCATAGCATCGTGATGCAGGAATCGGTCATGTACATGCACGCCATGGTGTTCATGCTTGGGGCCGCCTGGACCCTGCGTCACGACGGCCATGTGCGCGTCGACATCTTCTACCGCAAGCTCTCCGCCCGCGGCCGCGCCTGGATCGACCTCGGCGGCACGCTGTTTCTGCTGTTCCCGGTGGTGCTGTTCATCGCCTGGTCGAGCTACGGCTACGTGCGCAGCAGTTGGGCGATCCTCGAGCGCTCCCCCGACGGCGGCATCCCCGGCGTCTATCTGCTCAAAACGCTGATCCTGGTGATGATGGCGCTGCTGCTGGTGCAGGGCGTGGCTCAGGTGATGCGTCAGATTCTGATCCTGCGCGGCAAGGCGCCGGGTAATACTCCCGACCACGACGAGGTAGTCTGACGTGGAAGCCCTGCTCGAGTTCATGCCGCTGTTCCTGTTCCTCACTGTCTGCGCCGTGCTGATGCTGGGCTATCCGGTGGCCCTGGCACTGGCCGGTACCGCGCTGATCTTCGCCGGCCTCGGCCACCTGCTGCTGCAGATGGGCGTGCCGGTGCCCTTCGAGGCGCGCATGATGGGTGCGATGCCCAACCGCCTCTACGGCATCATGACCAACCAGACCCTGCTGGCGGTGCCGCTATTCGTGCTGATGGGGGTGCTGCTGGAGAAGTCCCGCGTGGCCGAGACCCTGCTCGACGCCATGGCGCTGCTGTTCGGCACCCTGCGCGGCGGCCTGGGCATCTCGGTGATCCTGGTGGGCATGCTGCTGGCCGCCTCCACCGGCATCGTCGGCGCCACCGTGGTCACCATGGGCCTGCTGTCGCTACCGACCATGCTCAAGCGCGGCTACTCGCCGGCGCTTGCCACCGGCAGCATCTGCGCCACCGGCACCCTGGGTCAGATCATCCCGCCTTCCATCGCCCTGGTACTGCTCGGCGACGTGCTTTCCAACGCCTACCAGCGCGCCCAGTTGGCCATGGGCGTGTGGAGTCCCAAGACCGTCTCGGTGGGCGATCTGTTCGTCGGCGCGCTGATTCCCGGCCTGCTGCTGGTGGTGGCTTACATCCTCTACATGATGATCGTCGCGTGGCTGAAGCCGGAAAGCGCTCCGGCCGCCGATCGGGACGTGCTGAAACAGGAGCTGGGCCACACCGGCAGCATCCTGCCGCTGCTGATCAAGGGGCTGATTCCCCCGGTGCTGCTGATCGTCGCCGTGCTGGGCTCGATCCTGGGCGGTTTCGCCACCCCCACCGAGGCCTCGGCGGTGGGCGCCACCGGCGCCTTCCTGCTGGCGCTGGTCAACCGCCGGATGAACCTGCCGATGCTGCGCGAGGTGGTGTTCACCACCACCAAGGTCACCAGCATGGTGTTCCTGATCCTGATCGGCGCCGCGCTGTTCTCGCTGGTGTTCCGCGCCTACGGCGGCGAGGAGCTGGTCAAGGAGATGTTCGAGGCGCTGCCCGGCGGCGTGGTCGGTGCCACCCTGGTGGTGATGCTGGTGATCTTCCTGCTCGGCTTCATTCTCGACTTCATCGAGATCACCTTCGTGGTGGTGCCGATCGTCGGCCCGGTGCTGCTGATGATGGGCCTCGACCCGATCTGGCTCGGCATCATGATCGCGGTGAACCTGCAGACCTCGTTTTTGACGCCACCGTTCGGCTTCGCGCTGTTCTACCTGCGTGGAGTGACGCCGGAGTCGGTGCCCACCTCCGCGATCTACCGCGGCGTGGTGCCCTTCATCCTGATGCAGCTCGGCATGCTGGGGGCGCTGGCTCTGTTCCCGGGGCTGGCCACCTGGCTGCCTTCGGTATTGAGGTAAGCTTGGCCCGGTCTTGAGCCTGGCTTGGTCTGACATTACTGGCAGAGCGGGGCCAGCCACGCCTGGGCCAGGTAGAGCACTACGGCGTAGCGCGTCCCCTTGGCCACGGTGATCAGCAGGATGGCCCGCCACCAGGGCAGGCGGAAGATGCCGGCCAGCACGGTGAGCGGGTCGCCGATCACCGGTGCCCAGGAGAGCAGCAGGCTCCACTCGCCGAAGCGGTGATACCAGCCCTCGGCGCGGGCCAGGCCCTGGGGCGAGGCGGGAAACCAGCGCCGGTCCTGGAAACGGCGCGCATAGCGACCCATCCAGACATTGACCACACTGCCCAGGGTATTGCCCGAGGTGGCCACCAGCCACAGCGCCAGCACCGGCTGTCCCAGGCACCACTGGCGCGCCAGCCACACCTCGGAGCCACCCGGCAACAGGGTGGCACTGACGAACGCCACCACGAAAAGACTCAGCATCCAGCCCCCTACACACCGCCATTCTGTTTGCGAGAGGACGCCATGACGACCCACCGCCCCGCTCCCAATGCGCTCACCATCGCCGGCTCCGATCCCAGCGGGGGTGCCGGCATTCAGGCCGATCTCAAGAGCTTCTCGGCGCTGGGCGCCTATGGTACCAGCGTCATTACCGCGCTGACCGCCCAGAACACCCTTGGCGTGCGGGGTGTGCAACCGATACCGGTGGAGTTCATTCGTCTGCAGCTCGAAACCCTGCTCGATGACGTGACCATCGATGCGGTGAAGATCGGTATGGTTGCCAGCCGCGAGGTGGCCGAGGCCATCCGCGACGCACTCGAGGCCAGGCGCCCCCGCTGGGTCGTGCTGGACCCGGTGATGGTGGCCAAGAGCGGCGACATCCTGGTCGACGACGTGGGCATCGCCGCGGTGCGCGAGGTGCTGGTGCCGCTGGCCGACCTGATCACCCCCAACCTGCCCGAGGCCGCGGTGCTGCTGGGACGTTCGGCGCCGGCCAGCCGCGACGAGATGCTGGCCATGGCACCCGCGCTGGCCGGCCTGGGCGCCGGCGCCGTGCTGCTCAAGGGGGGCCATCTGCGCGACGAAAGCTGCCCCGACCTGCTGATCGAGGCCGGCGAGAGCCGTTGGATCGAGGGCACCCGCATCGCCACCTCCAACCTGCACGGCACCGGCTGCTCGCTCTCTTCCGCCATCGCCGCCCGCCTCGCCCTGGGCGATGAGCTGCCCGCCGCCATCGCCGCTGCCAAGCGGTGGCTCGAGACGGCGCTGACCGAGAGCCGGCGGCTCGCGGTGGGCCAAGGCCACGGGCCGGTTCACCACTTCCATCGCTGGTGGTAACGAAACGGCCTTGCAGCCTCGCCAAGTGGCGCCCATGCTGAAGTCTGCCTCGCCAGGCTCATCGCATCGGAGAGACGCCATGACCCAGACCCTGCTGTTCGCCTGCGACCTTTCGGCCGAGAACCGCGCTGCCTTCGCCCGGGCCATTCGCCTGGCCACCGAGAGCGGCGCACGCCTTGACGTGATCCACGTTCTCGACCCCTATCTGCCGCGCCGCGTGCTGCACGATCTCGAGGCCGCCGTGGTCGACGACATGCAGGCCATCATGACGGACATCCGCGAGGACTATGCCCTACCGGAGCCCAGCGTCATGCTGCAGACCGTGGCCGGCGCCACCTATGCCGAGATCGTCCGCGAAGCCCACGACCGTGAAGTGGACATGATCGTGCTCGGCTCTCACCGCAAGCGCGGGCAGAACGATCTGATCGTCGGCACCACCCTGGCTCGCGTGCTGCGCAGCGCACCCTGTCCGGTACTATCGGTGATCCAGCCGGCCAACCGCGACTGGCAGGAGGTGCTTCTGCCCGTGGACTTCTCGCTGGCCAGCCGCAACACACTGCGCGAGGTGCTCAAGCGCTTCCCCGAGAGCCACCTGACCCTGCTGCACGCCTGGGACATCCCCGGCGAACGCGAGATGGGCTCCGACAGTGACTATGCCCGCTGGCGCGACCGCGAGGTGGAGCGCCTGCGCTGCCAGCTCGAACGCGAGACCGACCAGCTGATGGGCGAGCTCGACAGCGTGCCCGACGTCGACCTGGTACTGGAACAGGGCGACCCGCTGGAGGTGCTGGTCACCCGACTGCGGCGCCAGCCGCCCGACCTGCTGGCGCTGAGCAGCCGCGGTCAGCTGGGACGCCAGAGCCCCATCACCGAGGCGCTGCTGGCGGAGCCGCATTGCGACATCATGCTGTGCCGCGCTTGGTAACACCCTCTCCGCACCAGGCTGAAGTTGCGTGATACCCTTTCGGCAAACTCATGCTCAGAAAGGGGATATCGGCGCATGAAAGCCTTGATACAGCGTGTGCGACGCGCCAGCGTGACGGTGGACGAGCGAACGGTGGGAGCCATCGATCACGGCCTGCTGGCCCTGGTGGGGGTGGAGAAGGGCGACGACGAGACCGCCGCCGAGCGCCTGCTGCACAAGCTGCTGCACTACCGGGTGTTCAGCGACGAGGCGGGCAAGATGAACCTCGACCTGCAGCAGGTCGAAGGCGGGTTGCTGCTGGTCTCGCAGTTCACCCTGGCCGCCGATACCCGCAAGGGGCTGCGCCCGAGCTTCTCCAGCGCCGCGCCGCCGGCCGACGGCGAGCGGCTGTTCCACTACCTGCTCGACCGCGCCCGGGCGGCCTGGCCCCGGGTCGAGAGCGGCGAGTTCGCCGCCAACATGCAGGTCGAGCTGATCAACGACGGGCCGGTGACCTTTCTGCTGGAGAGTTGAAGGCACCATGCTGGCCGCATCCCGCGGCTGATCCGGGGACAGGCCATATTTCAAGCCCCACTTTCGAGCAGCTCCGCCTCCATCGCCTCGAGCGCCTCTTCAGCGGCCAACCAATCGGCTTCCAGCGTCTCCAGCCGTGACTTGAGCTCGCCCTGCCGGGCCAGCCGCTCGGTGAGCTCGGCCTTGCGCGCCGGGTCGGTGTAGAGCTCAGCCTCACCCAGCGCCTCCTCCACCGCAGTCAGCTCCGCCTGGGCCTTCTCCAGCGCCTGCTCGGCGCGGTCGCGCGCCTTCTTCAGCGGCCGTAGCTTCTCGCGCAGCTCGGCAGCGGCGCGGCGGCTCGCCTTGCGGTCCTCCTTGGGCGCGGCGCTCTCCGCCTGGCGCTCGGCCTTGTCGGCCCGCGCCTCGCGCCGCTCGCCCTCCAACCGCGCCTTGAGCCAGGCGCGATAGTCCTCCAGGTCGCCGTCGAAGGGCTCGACGCGATGGTCGGCCACGCGCCAGAACTCATCGACGGTGGCACGCAGCAGGTGGCGGTCGTGGGAGACCAGAATCACCGTGCCCTCGAAAGCGGCCAGCGCCTCGGTGAGCGCCTCGCGCATCTCCAGGTCAAGGTGGTTGGTGGGCTCGTCGAGCAGCAGCAGGTTTGGCTTGCGCCAGGCCACCAGGGCCAACGCCAGGCGCGCCTTCTCGCCGCCGGAGAAGCGCCCCACCTCGCCGAAGGCGTCGTCGCCCTGGAAACCGAAGCCACCGAGGAAGGTGCGGATCGACTGGTCGCTCGCGGTAGGCGAGAGCCGCTGCACGTGCATGAACGGCGTGGCCGCCATGTCGAGCCCCTCGAGCTGATGCTGGGCGAAGTAACCCACGGCGAGATGCTCGCCCGGGATACGCTTGCCCGCCAACAGCGGCAACTCACCGATCAGCGACTTGATCAGTGTCGACTTGCCGGCCCCGTTGGGCCCCAGCAGACCGATGCGCTGCCCCGGCAGGATGGTCAGCTTGACCTCATCGAGCTGGAGCTTTTCTTCGCCTGCGGCGTCGCGGTAGCCAAGCCGCGCCTGGTCGAGCACCAGCAGCGGATGCGAGGTCTTGTCCGATGAGGGAATGGTGAAGTGGAACGGCGAGTCGGCGTGGGCCACGGCGATGTCGCCCATGCGTTCGAGCATCTTCATGCGGCTCTGGGCCTGGCGCGCCTTGCTCGCCTTGGCCTTGAAGCGCGCCACGAAGCGCTCGATCTCCTCGCGCCGGGCCTGCTGCTTGGCCGCCTCGGCCTGCTGCAGCGCCAGCTTCTCGGCGCGGGTACGCTCGAAGGTGGAGTAGTTGCCGCGGTAGAGCACCAGCCGGCGCCGGTCGAAATGGACGATGTGGTCGCACACCGCGTCGAGAAAGTCGCGGTCGTGGGAGATCAGCAGCAGGGTGCCGGGGTAGCGCACCAGCCACTGCTCGAGCCACAGCAGGGCGTCGAGGTCGAGGTGGTTGGTGGGCTCGTCGAGCAGCAGCAGATCCGACGGCATGAACAGGGTGCGCGCCAGGTTGGCGCGCATGCGCCAGCCGCCGGAGAAGGCCGAGAGCGGGCGGCTCAGATCGGCCTGGCCGAAGCCCAGCCCGATCAGCAGCTGAGCGGCCCGCGACGGCGCGCTGTAGCCGTCCAGCGCCTCGATGTGGCCGTGCAGCTCGGCTTCGCGGTTGGCATCGCCCTGGCGACGCGCCTCTTCCAGAGCGGCCTCGGTCCGGCGCAGCTCGTGGTCGCCGTCGAGCACGTAATCGACGATGGGTCGGTCGAGGGCATCGACTTCCTGGGCCATGTGGGCGATGCGCTGGCCGCCGCTCATCTCGATCTCGCCGCGGTCGGGGGCAAGCGTGCCCAGCAACAGCCCGAACAGGCTGGACTTGCCGGCACCGTTGGGGCCGACGATACCGGCCTTGTGGCCGGCGTGCAGGGTCAGTTCGGCTTCCTCGAGCAGGGTCTGGGTGCCGCGTTGCAGGGCAACCTGGCGCAGTGCAATCATGCAGGCTCCAACTGGCGATACAGAGTACGGTCGCGGCCCGGTGCTCACTATCGAGACAGCGGCGGCGACATCCGAAACATGAGCAACGATTCTACCGCAACCATGGCGTCTCTGCGGGCCGGGCTTGCCGCCGACCCGCTGTGGGACTTCGCCCTCTCCTTCTATGCCCGCCCCGGGGTGGAGGCGGCCTGCCTGCTGCTGCAGGATGACGCCGGTGTCGATGTCTGCGAGCTGTTGTGGCGCTGCTGGCTGCATCGTCACGGCTTGGCGCCTGCCGGAGAGCCCGACGAACTGTCAGCGATACGCCGCTGGCAGGACGAGGTGACGGTGCCGCTGCGGACGCTGCGCCGACAGTTGAAGGCCCAGGCCGCCCACGACCCCGGCACCGCCGAGGTGCGCCGCTGCATTCAGCAGGCCGAGCTTGCAGCCGAACGCGAAACGTTGCTGCGACTACAGCATCTGGCCCTGCGCACGACGCCGCCGACGGCCCTGTCCGCCGCCACTCCCAACCTCGAAAATTCCCTTGCAAGTCGCTGGAAATTACAGAAAAAAGAGCAACTTTTGGCGGTTCAAACCCTCGAATGCCAGCTTGACCCTCTGTAGGCGGCACGCTAGCCTGAAAAAAGATGTGTAGCGTTTTGTGGCTACCAATGCCTGTCGATGCCGCTTATTTCACGGGCCAAACCTGCAAGGAGAACATAATAATGAAGGCAACCAAGCTGTTGACCACTGCCAGTATCGGCGCACTGCTGTTCGGCATGTCGGCTGCCGCCCATTCCGCCAACTGGCGCTATGCGCATGAGGAATTCGAAGGTGACGTTCAGGACGTTTTCGCCGTCGCCTTCAAGGAGTACATCGAGGAAAACTCCGATAATACCGTCCAGATTTACCGCTTCGGCGAGCTGGGTGAATCCGACGATATCATGGAGCAGACCCAGGCCGGCATCCTGCAGTTCGTCAACCAGTCGCCCGGCTTCACCGGCGCCCTGATTCCCGAAGCCCAGATCTTCTTCATCCCCTATCTGCTGCCCACCGACGAAGAGACCGTTCTGCAGTTCTTCGACGAGAGCGTGGCGATCAACGAGATGTTCCCGGAGCTCTATGCCGAACAGGGCCTGGAGCTGCTCAAGATGTACCCCGAAGGCGAGATGGTCATCACCGTGGATGAGCCGATCCGCACTCCGGAAGACCTGCGCGGCAAGAACATCCGCACCATGACCAACCCGCTGCTCTCCGAGACCTATCGTGCCTTCGGCGCCACGCCGACCCCACTGCCCTGGGGTGAGGTCTACGGCGGCCTGCAGACCGGCATCATCCAGGGTCAGGAGAACCCGATCTTCTGGATCGAATCCGGCGGTCTCTATGAGGTGTCCCCGCACTTGGTCTTCACCGGTCACGGCTGGTTCACCACCGCGATGATGGCCAACCAGGACTTCTTCGACGGCCTCTCCGAGGAGGAGCAGCAACTGGTGCGTGACGCCGCCGAGGCGGCCTACGCGCACACCATGGAGCACATCTCCGGCCTGGCCGACGAATCGCTGGAGAAGATCCAGGCCGCCTCCGACGAGGTCACCGTGACACGTCTCGACGAGGACGAGATCGAGGCCTTCCGTGAGCGTGCACCGCGGGTCGAGGAACGTTTCATTGAGATGACCGGCGATCGCGGTCGCGAACTCCTCGAGCAGTTCAAGGCAGACCTCGAAGCCGTCACCGGCGACGAGTAAGCCGCGAGCGATTCGACGTGCAAGCATGCGAGGGGGTAGCCGGTCGGCTGCCCCCTCGGCGTTTGGACGGCTACCCGACCGAGACTCAACCCAACCCGACTCTGCGCATCATCCCGCGCAGCGGAGCCTGGAGCCTGCCGCCATGGACATGAGTGAAGAAGACATCGCCGAGAAGAACTACCGTTCCACGCTCCCCGGCCCCCTCGGCGTCGTCGATACCTGGATCAGCCGCGTCGAGGCCATCATCCTGGCCATGGGTGTGATCCTGATGGCGATCAATACCGTTGCCAACGTGATCAGCCGTTTCGCCTTCGGCGAGAGCCTGCACTTCGCCGAAGAGATCAACCGTATCCTGATCATCATGATCACCTTCGCCGGCATCGGCTATGCGGCGCGCCACGGCCGCCATATCCGCATGTCCGCCTTCTACGACGCTCTGCCCACCGGCGGCCGTCGCACCCTGATGATCTTCATCTGCCTGTTCACCGCGCTGGTGATGTTCGTGCTCTGCTACTTCTCCATCGGCTACATCCAGACGCTCTACGGACGCGGCCGGGTGCTGCCCTCGCTAAGCATCCCGGTGTGGACGATCTATCTCTGGGTACCCATCGGCTTCGCCATCACCGGCATCCAGTATCTGCTCACCGCGTTCAAGAACCTCACTTCACGCGACGTCTATCTGTCGACCCATGTGGTCGACGGCTACAAGGATACCGAGACGGAAGTCTGACGCAGGGCGACAAGGAACAATAACCATGACAGCCATCATTCTCTCCATCATGATCGTGCTGCTGCTGCTGGGGTTTCCGATGATGATTCCCCTGGCCACGGCGGCCTTCGTCGGCTTCTACATGACCTTCGGCGGCATGGGTCAGATGGAAACCCTCATCCAGCAGATGATGGGCGGCATCCGGCCCACGGCGCTGATCGCCGTGCCGATGTTCATCCTCGCCGCCGACATCATGACCCGCGGCCAGTCGGCCGGCCGTCTGATCGGCTTGGTCATGAGCTTCGTCGGCCACATCAAGGGCGGCCTGGCCGTCAGTACCGCGGCCTCCTGCACCCTGTTCGGCGCCGTATCGGGCTCCACTCAGGCCACCGTGGTGGCGGTGGGCTCGCCGCTGCGCCCGCGCATGCTCAAGGCTGGCTACAAGGATCCCTTCACCCTGGCGTTGATCATCAACTCCAGCGACATCGCCTTTCTGATACCGCCGAGCATCGGCATGATCATCTACGGCGTCATCTCGGGCACTTCCATCCGCGAGCTGTTCATCGCCGGCATCGGCCCAGGGCTGCTGATCCTTGCCATGTTCTCGGTCTACAGCATTTTTTACGCCATCATCCACAAGGTTCCCACCGAGCCCAAGGCCACCTGGAAAGAGCGTGCCTTGGCACTACGCGACTCATTGTGGCCGCTGGGCTTCCCGGTTCTGATCGTGGGCGGCATCTATGGTGGTGTGTTCAGCCCCACCGAGGCCGCCGCGGCCTGCGTGCTCTATGCCGTGCTGCTCGAATTCGTGATCTTCCGCTCACTGAAGATGTCGGACATGTATTCCATCGCCAAGTCCACCGGGTTGATCACCGCGGTGGTGTTCATTCTGGTGGCGGTGGGCAACGGCTTTTCCTGGATCATCTCCTTCGCCCAGATCCCGCAGACCCTGCTCGAGGCGTTCGGCATCAACGAGGCGGGGCCGGTCGGCGTGCTGATCGCCATCTGCGTGGCCTTCTTCATCGCCTGCATGTTCGTCGACCCCATCGTGGTGATCCTGGTGCTGACGCCGATCTTCGCCCCGGCCATCGCCGCCTCCGGTCTCGACCCGGTCCTGGTGGGCGTGCTGATCACGCTGCAGGTGGCGATAGGCTCGGCGACGCCACCCTTCGGCTGCGACATCTTCACCGCCATTGCGATCTTCAAACGACCCTACTGGGAGGTGATACGCGGCACGCCGCCCTTCGTCTTCATGCTGATCCTGTCGGCTGCGCTGATCATCATGTTCCCGCAGATCGCCCTGTTCCTGCGCGACATGGCCTTCCGCTAGCGGCCCGATGCTGAGGAGACGCTGAGATGTTCAATCGCATACTGATACCGGTGGACGGTTCGAAGGGCGCCCTGAAGGCGCTGAAGAAGGCAGTGGGCCTGCACCTGCTGACCGGCGCCGAGCTCTACGTGCTGTGCGTGTTCAAGCACCACAGCCTGCTGGAGGCCTCGCTCTCCATGGTGCGTCCGGCGAAGCTCGACATCCCCGACGATGCGCTAAAGGCGTACGCCACCGAAATCGCCGTGCAGGCCAAGAGCGAGGCGGTGGGGCTGGGGGCCGACCCCGACAAGCTGCGCGCCTTCGTCAAGGGTGGCCAGCCTTCGCGCACCATCGTGCGCTTCGCGCGCAAGCGTGAGTGCGACCTGATCGTGGTCGGCGCCCAAGGCACCAACGGCGAGAAGAGCCTGCTGCTGGGCAGCGTGGCGCAACGGGTGGCGGGAGCCGCCCACTGCCCCACTCTGGTGGTGTGACCCGCAGGCCGGGTTCGTCATGCACCATGCATGTGCGGAACCGGCCCCGCCCTGATAGAGTCCGAGTACTGTTATCGAGCCGACCGCTCCCAAGGGAGCGCAGTACAAATCGCCCAACGATCAATCGCCCAAGACTATTCGATAGGACTCTGCATGAAGACACTGCTGACTTCCGCCTCCCTGGCTGCCCTGGTGGCCGCGGCGCCTTTCGCCCTGGCTGCGCCGGAGACAGAGGATGAGCGTCTCAGCTACAGCCTCGGCATCGCCTACGGCCAGAGCATCGCCCAGGAGTATCCCGAGCTCGATGTCGACGCCTTCAGCGCTGCCATTCGCGACATCATCGAGGGTAACGACACGGCCATGAGCGCCGATGAGATGGCCGAGACACTAAGCCAGTTCCAGCAGGACGCGCTGGCGGCCCGCCAGGCCGAAGCCGAGCAACTGGCCGAGCGCAACCTCGCCGAAGGTCAGGCCTTCCTGGCCGAGAACGCCGAGCGTGAGGAGGTCACCACCACCGACTCGGGCCTGCAGTACGA
Organism: Halomonas sp. MCCC 1A11062; assembly: GCF_021404355.1. NCBI lineage: Bacteria > Pseudomonadati > Pseudomonadota > Gammaproteobacteria > Oceanospirillales > Halomonadaceae > Halomonas > Halomonas sp. MCCC 1A11062. The sequence continues at coordinate 438,105 of NZ_JABFTW010000001.1, read as the reverse complement.
GGTACTGGAGAGCGGCGACGGCGAAAGCCCGGGGCCCAGCCACCATGTGGAAGTGCACTACGAAGGCACCCTGGTCGACGGCACGGTGTTCGACAGCTCCCTGGAGCGCGGCCAGCCGCTGAGCTTCCGCGTCGACCAGGTGATCGAGGGCTGGCAGGAGGCTCTGCAGCTGATGAGCGTGGGCGACACCTGGATGCTGTTCATTCCTCCGGAGCTGGGCTACGGCGCCCAGGGCCAGGGCCCCATCGGCCCCAACGAGACGCTGATCTTCCGCGTCGAGCTGCTCGACGTCATGGAGTGACGCGACGCCATGAGAGCCTCGTCACTACTGGTCGCCGGCCTGCTGCTGGCGACCGGTGCGCAGGCCGCCGAGCGCCTGCCGGAACTGCCCCGGCTCGGCATCGAGCCTGAGGGAGTCAGCGTGATCGGTGTCTCCTCGGGTGGCTACATGGCCACCCAGCTGGCCGTTGCCTGGCCGGAGCGCTTCACCGGCGTGGCCGTACTGGCGGCCGGCCCCTGGAGCTGCGCGCAGGGCGGCCTCGGTCAGGCGCTGGGCCAGTGCATGGCCACGCGTCGTGGACCGCCCGACCTCACCGCACTGGACGTGCGCCTGCGGGACTATCAGGCCCGCGGCCTGGTGGGGGCGGCGGAAGCGCTGGCCGAACTGCGGGCCTTCGTCTGGCATGGTGACGAGGACGGCGTGGTGGATCCCACCCTGGGCGCGGCACTGGCGGAGCAGCTCTCCGGCTGGCTGGCCAGCCCCAACGAGCAACTCAGGGTCGTGCGCTCACCCGGTGTCGGCCACGGTTGGCCCGTGCAGGCCGACGAGCAGGTCCCACCGAGCCAGCTGGCGCAGTGTCGTCTCGGCGGGGGAACCCATATGCTGGCCTGCGATCTAGACATCGCCGGCGAAGCACTGAGCTGGCTACACGGCACGCTGACGCCACCCCAGCAGGGCACCGATAGTGAGCTACTGCGCTTCGATCAGGCCCCGTTCGCTGCTCGCGGCCTGGGCAAGGCCGGCTATGTGCTGATTCCTGAAGGCTGCGAGGCGGGCGGCTGCGAGTTGACGATTGCCCTGCATGGCTGCGGCATGACCGAGGAGCAGATCGACCGCGCCTTCGTGGAGCACAGTGGTCTCAACGAGTGGGCCGAGGCCAACCGGCGCGTGGTGCTCTATCCCCAGGCCACCACCAGCCTGGCCAACCCCCAGGGCTGCTGGGACTGGTGGGGCTTCACCGAGAGCACCTGGCAGCTCGACCCGCTGCACGACACCCGGGAAGGCGTACAGGTCAAGGCACTGATGAGCATGCTCGAACGGCTCGGACAGAGACCAAGCCCTGAAGGAGAGTGAGAGGTAAGCGCTCGGCGGCCTCAGCCGCCGAGCTCTTGCTCCAGCGCCGAGCGCAGGGCATGCGGCGCCGGCGAGTAGAGGACGCGCTGACGGATCGTGCCCTCGCGATCGACCAGATAGAGCGAGGAGCTGTGATCGACGGTGTACTCCATCGCCGACTCGGGCGTTTCCACCCGGCGCCAGACCACACCATAGCGCGCGGCCAGCTCTTCGAGCTGCTCCTGGCTGCCGGTGGCGCCGATGAAGTCGTCGCCGAAGTAACCGACGTATTCAGTGAGCCGCTCGATGGTGTCGCGCTCGGGGTCCACCGAGATCAGCACCGGCACCACACGGCGGCGCTGCTCGTCGTCCAGCCCCTGCATCACCTGGCGCATCACCGCCATGCTCATCGGGCACACGTCGGGACAGTAGGTGTAACCGAAGAACAGCACGGCCAGCTGGTCGTCCTCGAGCTGGGTCAGCGAGAAGTCGCCCTGGGTCGAGGCCAGCTCCACCGGGCCGCCCCGCGGGCTGCCGTCGTCGTCATCCTGGAACTGCTGGTAACCGAACAGCCCCCCCAGGCCCACCACGACGATCAACGCCCCCAGCGCCATCCACATACGTTGACGTTTCATGGCAAACTCCGCTCCACCGTGAAATCGAATCGGCTTCCCAGCCGGCCTTCAGGTGTCTCCACCACCACCTGAGCCTGCCAGCGCATGACCGATTCGGTACAGATCGGCACCTGGCCGACACCTTCGAAATGCCCTCTATCCTGCTTGCTCAAGGGGAAACGATGCAAGCCCATATCCATGTCGCTGCCAACGAAGTCGACCCTGACCGACTGCGCCTCGACGCCATCCACATGGACCTTCAGCGGCAGGAGCTCCAGAGCCCGAATGCTCCCGGGCGCGTCGACATCGAGGGTCAGCCTGCGCCCTTCGCCCAGGGAGGCACTGCACTGGCCGCGTTGAAGTTCGCAGGGCAGCGTGGCGAGATGCCAGTCGACGTCGGCGCCGCCACGCAGCAGGTGCGAGGCCAGATACCACAGCGCCACGCAAAGCGTCAGCAGCGTGGCCAGGATCAGCAGACGAAGCCCCGGAAAGCGGGACTTGCCGACGTTAGGCAGGGTGGGCGAAGACATGGCAGCGAAAGCAGCACTTCACGAAACGGCGGTAGAGGGTAAGCTTAACAGCATTTGCCGGTCGCCCTGGCGTGTACCGTTGTCGCAGGGTTTAACGGTTCCGGCAGCTCAAACCCCGAGAACGACAAGGACATCGAGATGGATGGCGTTACCAATGCGCTGGGCCCCCTGTTCCTGCTGATACTGCTCGGCGCCGCGCTGGGACGATTGCGTCAGCCGAGCGACGACTTCTGGGTACAGCTCGAGAAGGTCATCTATTTCCTGCTCTTTCCCGCCATGCTGGTCGCCACGCTGGCTACCGCCAACGTGGGTGAGGTGCCGGTGGTGCGCCTGGCCATCGCCCTGCTCGGCGGCATGCTGGTCTTCGCCGGGCTGCTGTGGGCAACACAGCGGCGGCTGGGCCTGGAGCCGGCGGCCTTCACATCGGTGTTCCAGGGTGCGCTGCGCTTCAATACCTACGTGGGGGTCGCCGGCGCCGCCGCGCTGCACGGTTCGGCCGGCGCCACCGTGGCGGCGGTCGCCGTGGCGCTGATGGTGCCGGTGGTCAACGTGCTGTGTGTGGCCAGCTTCATCGCCGCCGGCACCCTGGGCCCATCGAGCCTGGGCAAGAGCCTGACGGCCCTGGTGCGCAACCCCTTGATACTGGCCTGCCTGGCCGGTATCGCTCTCAATCTCTCCGGTATCGGCCTGCCCGGTTGGAGCGGTTCGGCGGTGGAGCTGCTGGGCCGTGCCGCCCTGCCACTGGGGCTGGTGGCGGTTGGTGTCGCCCTGCGTCCTCAGGCGCTACTGCGCCTGGATCGCGGGGTGTGGACATCCAATCTGGTCAAGCTGATGCTGATGCCAGCGCTGGTGTTCGGCCTGGCGCTACTGCTGGGGCTGGACGCAGTGAGCCGCGACGTGGCGCTGCTCTTCGCCGCCCTGCCCACCGCCACCTCGGCCTACATCCTGGCCCGTCAGTTGGGCGGCGACGCCGAGCTGATGGCAGCCCTGATCACCGGCCAGACGCTGCTCGCCATGGCGACACTACCCTTGTGGCTGCATCTCGCCGGGAGCTGAAATAAAAAACATTCGCATTCGTGTTGACATCGATAATGAGAATGGATTACATTGAATGCGTGGTGTTGATGAGGCACCACGGCCATTAGGGGAACCGCCAGTTTCCCGCTATGGTTTCTCCCCCTCATTGCTAGTCACGGTCTTGCCTGCGCCCTCTATGAGGGCGCTTTTTTTGTGCAAAAAACAAATCCCCCTCATTGCTGCTCTTTACCAGGTCAGGGTCTTGCCCGCGCCTCCCAATCATCCCGCCGCTGCGCTGCGCCAGGGGCCGCGTCCGCGCAGGCGCTCACGCAGCAGGTCGGCCAGGGCCTGGGCGGCGGGCTGCGACGCAGGTTCGATGGCGCGGGCGAAATGCAGCCGCGCCTCGCAGCGGCCGAGCGCGGGCAAGCCTTCGGCCTCGCCTAGCTCGCGCATGGCGGGAGTCAGGCGTTCGCGGTCGAGCACGCTGATCGCCAGGCCCGTCTCCACTGCGCGCTCGATGGCGTGGATGCTGGTACTGGTGAACAGCGCATGCCAGGGCCTGCCGAGCCGCTCCAGGGCTTCGGTGGCCAGCGCCCGGTAGGGGCAGTCGACCTCGTGCAGGGCCAGCGGCAAGCTCTCCCGCTCGATCAGGTTAGCGTGGCGCGGTGCGGCCCATACCGGCGTGGTGCGCCATAGCGGCTCGCCACCGGGCAGTGCGATGGGCCGGTCCAGCACCACTGCCAGGTCCAGCCGCGAGCGCTCCAACTGCCGCACCAGCTCGCCGCTGGTGGCCGTCACCGCTTGCAGCAGCACCTCCGGGTGGTAAGCGGTGAACTCGGGCAGCACGTCGCCGAGCAACTCGCGGGCGTAATCCTCGGGCAGCCCGAAGCGCACCTTGCCCCGTAGCCCGCGCCCGGCATAGCGAGCAAGCATCCCATCGTGCATGCGCAGCAGCTCCCGCGCCTCCTGCAACAGCGCCTCACCGGCGGTAGTGGGCACCACGCCGCGAGGGCCCCGCTCCAGCAGGCGGACGTCGAGCAACGCCTCCAGGCGCTTGATCTGCATGCTGATGGCGCTGACGGTACGGTGCCTCTGCTCGGCCGCCGCCGCCAGCGAACCAAGCTGGGCCGCAGCCTGGAAACTGCGCAGCAGTTCGAGATCCAGCGTTGCCGATGAGACTTCAGCCATATTGAACTCTGCCTACAAAATATATCGCTTCATTGAAACCGGGATGACCTTCAAGCTCAAGCACCGTCATCGAGAAGGAGTACGACGATGCCAGCACAGGTCCTCGCGCTACTGATCGCCGCCGGCTTCGTGGTGTGCTGGAGTTCGGGTTTCGTCGGTGGGCGGCTGGCCAGCGAGCTCGACACGCCGGTGCTCGACCTGTTCGCCTGGCGCTTTCTGCTCGCCGCGCTGCTGGTGGCGCTGTGGTGTCGCCTGACGCTTGGCGCGCTTCCGGCAATGCGCGACATGGGACGGGAGATGCTCGTGGGCAGCCTGACCATGGGCGGCTACCTGCTGGGAGTGATCGTGGCCATCGATCTCGGTGTCAGCGTCGGCATCACGGCGCTGATCGCGGCTCTGCAGCCACTGCTGGCGGCAGCACTGGCCGGACGCTGGCTGGGCGAGCGCCTGGGCGCCTTCGGCTGGTTGGGGATGGTGCTGGCCACCCTGGGCGTGGCGCTGTGCGTGGGTGACGACATGCAGCGCTCGCTGGATGCGCCGGGCTGGGCCTATCTGCTGCCACTGTTGTCGGTCGCGGCAGTGACGCTCGGCAGCCTGCTGGCGGTGCGCCAGTCCTCGGTACTGCCGCTGCCGGCGGCGCTGCTGGCGCAGCTGCTCGCGGCCGGCGGTATCTTCCTGGTGGCCGCCTGGGCGATGGGGGGCGGCAAGCTGACCGCCCCTGGCTTCGAACCTGCCGTGCTGGTGAGTATGAGCTGGCTGGTGGTGCTGTCGAGCCTCGGGGGCTACGGCTTCTTCGTCGTCAGCCTGCGTCGGCTCGGGGTCACCCTGACCTCGGCACTGGTGCATCTCACGCCGGGAGTGACGCTGCTGTGGGCCGCGGCGATGTTCGGCGAACGCCTCGGCCCCACCGGCCTTGCGGGAATGGCGCTCGCCGGGGCGGGCGCCGGTCTGGCTATTCGCAGCGCTCGAAGATCAGATCCCACACGCCGTGCCCCAGGCGCTCGCCACGGGCCTCGAACTTGGTCAGCGGACGAAACTCAGGACGCGGCACATAGGGCGCCGTCGCGGGCGTCGCCGTATTGACGTAGCCCGGCGCGACTTCCATCACCTCGGCCATCCATTCGGCATAGGCCTGCCAGTCGGTGGCCATGTGCAGCTTGCCGCCCAGCTCGAGACGGCTACGAATCAGCTCGACGAAGGCGGGCTGAACGATACGCCGCTTGTGGTGCTTCTTCTTCGGCCAGGGGTCGGGGAAGAACAGCTGCAGGGTGGCGATGCTGGCCTCCGGCAGGCACTGTTCGAGCACCGCCAGGGCGTCCTCACGGTAGACGCGGATATTGGTCAGGCCGCGCTTGTCGGCCTCGTCGAGCAGCTTGCCCACGCCCGGGGCATGCACCTCGATGCCGATGAAGTCGGTATCGGGATGGGTCTCGGCTTGCTCGATCAGCGAGGCGCCCATGCCGAAGCCGATCTCCACCACCCGCGGCGCCCGGCGTCCGAACAGGGCGTCGAGATCCTGCCGCCCCTCGGCCAGGGTCAGGCCCAGCCGCGGCCAGACCTCTTCCAGGCCGCGGGTCTGGGCCTGGGTCATGCGACCGGCGCGCAGCACGTAGCTCTTGATGCCGCGGCGATGCAGCGGGGCGTCCGGCCCTTCCGGGCCGGTGGTCGAGGAATCGCGTTGCGGGTCACTCATGGATTCGTTGCGGCTCCGGTGGATTCAGCCGTTGATGCGGCCGGCAAAGGGAGAGGAGGGGTCGGCGCTCTGGCGGCGCGGCATGCGTCCGGCGAGGAACGCCTCGCGCCCGGCCTCGACGGCCTTCTTCATGGCGCTGGCCATCAGCACCGGCTGGCGGGCATGGGCGATGGCGGAGTTCATCAGCACGCCGTCGCAGCCCAGCTCCATGGCCATGGCGGCGTCGGAGGCGGTACCGATGCCGGCATCCACCAGCACCGGCACGTTGGCATGCTCGATGATCAAGCGGATGTTGTGCGGGTTCTGGATGCCGTGCCCGGAGCCGATCAGCGAGCCCAGCGGCATGATCGCGCAGCAGCCCAGGCGCTCGAGCTCCTGGGCCACGATGGGATCGTCGCTGGTGTAGACCATCACGTCGAAGCCGTCGCGGATCAGCTCTTCCGCCGCCTTGAGGGTTTCGACCACGTTGGGGTAGAGGGTGGAGTCGTCACCGAGCACCTCGAGCTTGACCAGCTTGTGGCCGTCGAGCAGCTCGCGGGCCAGCTTGCAGGTGCGCACGGCGTCCTTGGCCGTGTAGCAGCCGGCGGTGTTGGGCAGCAGGGTGAAACGCTCCGGCGGCACCACGTCGAGCAGGTTGGGGCCGTCTTCCTGGCCGAGATTGGTACGCCGCACGGCGAAGGTGACGACCTCGGCGCCCGAGGCGGCGATGGCCTCGGCGGTCTCGTCGAAGTCCTTGTACTTGCCGGTACCGACCAGCAGACGTGAGGTGAAGGCGTGGCCGGCAATCCGCAGCGGCTGATCCTGGAAGAAGTCTGTCATCGCGTGGGCCTGTGTCTTTAGCGGGTCTTGGAGCGGTAAACCGTCGGCGGGTGGCAATCAGCCGCCGCCGATGGCGTGAACGATCTCGATGCGGTCGCCGTCGGCCAGGCGCGTGGCATCGTGCTCGCTCTTCGGCACGATCTCCTCGTTGCGTTCGACGGCGATACGCCGACCGGTCAGGCCAAGGTCGTCGACCAACTGCGCCACCGTGAAGCCGGGGGCAAGGTCTCGGGGCTCACCGTTGAGCTGGATCTGCATGGCGTCCCTCTCCAGTTGACGAGTGTCGCGGGCCCATATTGTAGCCCCTTAACGCCTCCCGGGGTACGGTAGGCGGCAATCCCAATCCCCCAAGGAGAAAGAGATGCGCGATCGCGGATGGTGGTGCCTGGCAGCGCTGTCGGGCGGAGTGGCGGTCATGGCGGGTGCCTTCGCCGCCCATGCCCTGCAGGGCCAGCTGTCGGAGCGGCTGCTGGCCGCCTTCGAGACCGGCGTGCGCTACCAGATGTGGCACACCCTGGCGATGCTCGGCGTGCTCGCCTGGCGCGCCACGCATCCGCGGCACGGGTTCGGCATCGTGCTGGGCCTGTGGGCCGTGGGGGTGCTGCTGTTCTCAGGTTCGCTGTATGCCATGGCGCTGACCGGCCTGCGCGGCCTGGGCATGATCACCCCGTTCGGCGGCGTGCTGATGATCGCCGGCTGGCTGACACTTGCCGTGGGAGCCTTGCGCGCCGGGCGCGACGCTCAGTCGGAGTCGGGAATGGCGTAGGTGGCGGTGACGTGGGCCACAGGACGCTCGTCGCCAGCGGAGAAGAGCTGCACCTCGCCCACCGCCAGGCGGCGGCCCAGCTTGATCACGCGGGCATTGGCGATGAGGTCGCGGTCGCCGCGGGCACGGCGCAGGAAATGGCAGTTGAGATCGGTGGTCACGGCCATCGGCTCGGGGCCGATCTGGGCCAGGATGGCCACGTAGAGACAGACATCGGCCAGCCCCATCATTGTCGGTCCGGAGACGCTGGAGCCGGGCCGCAGATGCTCGTCCTCGATAGCCAGACTCATGGTGGCGCGCATGTGATCGACCGCCTCGATGGTGCCGGCACGCTGGGGAAAGACCTCGTCGAGAAAATCTTCGATGGCGGCGGCGGTCATCACGGTCATCGTCGGGCTCCCTGCTGGTTGTGCTCGTGGCTAGCGGTTGTGATCGTGGAGCCCAACATAACCCAAAGCGCCCCGGGCGGGTACCCGGGGCGCAGTGGATCAGACGTCGGTCTGAGGACGAGACCTTGAGGATCAGCCCGCCTTGTGCACCGCCCGCCAGTGATGCAGCAGCGGCTCGGTGTAGCCGGAGGGCTGCACGCGGCCCTTGAAGACTAGGTCGCTGGCCGCCTTGAACGCGGTGGAGGCCGCGAAATCGGCGCTCATCGCGGTATAGGTCGGGTCGCCGGCGTTCTGCTCGTCGACCACCTTGGCCATGCGCTCCAGGGTCTTCTGCACGCGCTCGGCGTCGACCACGCCGTGGTGCAGCCAGTTGGCGATATGCTGGCTGGAGATACGCAGCGTGGCACGGTCCTCCATCAGGCCCACGTCGTGGATGTCCGGCACCTTGGAGCAGCCCACGCCGTGCTCGACCCAGCGCACCACGTAACCGAGAATGCCTTGGCAGTTATTGTCGAGCTCTTGCTGCAGCTCAGCGTCGGACCACTCGGCCTTCTCGGCCACCGGCACGGTGAGCAGCTTGTCGAGCAGCTCCTCCAGCAGGGCAGGCTCGCCCTGGGCCTCCAGCTCGCGCTGGATCTCGCTGACGTCGATCTGATGATAGTGCAGCGCATGCAGGGCGGCGGCGGTGGGCGACGGCACCCAGGCGGTGTTGGCACCGGCCTTGGGGTGGCCGATCTTCTGCTCCAGCATGGCCGCCATCAGGTCCGGCATGGCCCACATGCCCTTGCCGATCTGGGCCCGTCCGCGCAGGCCGCAGGCCAGACCGACCAGCACGTTGTTGCGCTCGTAGGCGCCAATCCAGGCGGCATTCTTCATGTCGCCCTTGCGGATCATGGGGCCTGCTTCCATGGCGGTGTGCATTTCGTCGCCGGTACGGTCGAGGAAGCCGGTGTTGATGAACACCACGCGCGAGGCGGCCTCGGCAATACACGCCTTGAGGTTGACCGAGGTGCGACGCTCCTCGTCCATGATACCCATCTTGAGGGTGTCACGGGCCAGGCCCAGCAGGTCCTCGACGCGGCCGAACAGCTCGTTGGAGAAGGCGACTTCCTTCGGCCCGTGCATCTTCGGCTTGACGATGTAGACCGAGCCGCTGCGGGAGTTGCGCGGATCGTTCGCGCCCTTCTTGAGATCATGAATAGCCAGCAGGCTGGTCACGATGCCGTCGAGAATGCCCTCGGGCAGTTCGTTGCCGTCGGCGTCGAGCACCGCCGGGGTGGTCATCAGGTGGCCGACGTTGCGCACGAACATCAGCGAACGGCCGGGCAGGGTCAGGTTGCCGCCGTCCGGGGTAGTGTAGCTACGATCGGCGTGCAGGCGACGGGTGAAGGTCTTGCCGCCCTTCTCGATGGCCTCTTCGAGATCGCCCTTCATCAGGCCCAGCCAGTTGGCGTAGACGCCGACCTTGTCCTCGGCGTCGACCGCGGCCACGGAGTCTTCGCAGTCCATGATGGCGGTCAGCGCGGCCTCGACCAGCAGATCCTTTACGCCGGCCGGGTCGGTCTTGCCGATGGGGTGGCTGGGATCGAACTGGATTTCCAGGTGCAGGCCATGGTTGGAAAGCAGAATCGACTCCGGGCTTGCCGCCTCGCCGCTGTAGCCGACCAGCTTGCCCGGCTCCTTGAGACCGGTCTCACGGCCGCCTTCGAGACTCACGACCAGGTGGCCGTCGCGCAGCACGTACTTGACGGCATCGCGGTGGGAACCGGTGGCCAGCGGTGCGGCCAGGTCGAGCACGCCGCGGGCGTAGGCAATGACCTTCTCGCCGCGCTTGGGGTTGTAGCCCGAGCCCTTCTCGGCGCCGCCCTCTTCGGAGATGGCGTCGGTGCCGTAGAGCGCATCGTAGAGGCTGCCCCAACGCGCATTGGCGGCGTTGAGCGCATAGCGCGCATTGCTCACCGGCACCACCAGCTGCGGGCCGGCCTGAATGGCCACTTCACGGTCGACGTTGGCCGTGGACACCGTAACCTGTGCCGGGGCGTCCACCAGGTAGCCGATCTCCTCGAGAAAGGCGCGATAGACGCTCATGTCGCGTACCGGACCGGGATTCTCACGATGCCAGGTATCCAGCTGCGCCTGCAGCCGCTCGCGCTCGGCGAGCAATTCACGATTTTTCGGTGTCAGATCATGAAAGATGGCGTCGACCCCGGCCCAGAAGCTCTCGGCATCGATGCCGGTGCCCGGCAGGGCCTGGTCGTTGATGAAACGGTCCAGCTCAGCGGCCACCTGGAGACGATGGCGAGTAACGCGTTCGGACATGGAAGAGTCTCCTCCTGCGTGGCGGCCGAATATCCTGCTCTCGGCTCGCCGCAATTCGTGGGGGTGATACCACTGCGAGGCGCCAATTTTGTGGAAAACTGTTCCATATGTAAACCCGAAGGAAGGGCTACCCTACTAGACATAGGGTTAAGAGTCGTTTTTCTGACCAAATGGTCAACAAATATCGGCTACCGCAGCGATCTTTCGGGAAGCGCTGCACAAGTCGATGAGCGAGTGCAGTGGTTTCCCTCACTCGACAGCATGGCCGGAAGTTATACTCACTGCACGCTCGGTGTCGCGACAGATGAAAGGAATCGAAGGGAAAGTGTCTTGATCCGCTGGAGCACGTCATGACCGACTTTACGCCCCTGCAGGCGCTGGGACCGGTGGCGCCCTTTCGTGCCGAAGGCGAGCCTTCGCTGGCGAGCTATCTGGCGCATTACGGCCTGGCGCCGCTGCTCACCGAACATGTCGGACTCTACGTTGGCTATACCGGCACTCAGCGCTATCAGCTGTGGACTCAGGTATGGAACCCCGCGGAGCCCATCGGCACGGCCTTCGTGGTGCACGGCTACTACGATCATCTCGGTCTCTACCGCCACCTGCTGCAGCGGCTGCTGGAGCGTCGCTGGCGGGTGGTGATGTGGGACCTGCCAGGCCACGGCCTGTCCAGCGGCAAGCGCGCCTGCATCGACGACTTCGCGCATTACGGAGAGTGCCTGAACGCGTTGCAGGAGCAGCTGGAAGGTAGCGGGTTGGCCCCCCGGCCCTGGCTGGGAGTCGGCCAGAGTACCGGCGCCGCCATTCTCGCCACCGACGCCCTGAGTCACCCCGACGAGGATCGCTGGGCTGGCCTTGCACTGCTCGCGCCCCTGGTGCGCCCTTTCGGCTGGCCCCAGGCGGGGTGGCTGCACAGCCTGGTGGGCCCCTTCGTCGAGACCCTGCCGCGTCGCTTCGGCGCCAACTCCACCGACGCCGAGTTTGCCGCCTTCCTGCGCGAACACGATCCCCTGCAGCCGGAGCACCTGTCGCTCAATTGGGTCAGCGCCATGCGCCGCTGGATGCCTCAGCTGCTTGCCCTGCCCCCGCGTGACCTTCCCACCCTGATCCTTCAAGGGGAGCAGGACGTCACCGTCGATTGGGAGTGGAATCTGGCGGTATTGGAGCGAAAATTTCCCAAGGCCCGCATCGAGCGTCATCCTGAAGCGCGCCATCATCTGGTCAACGAAGCCGAACCCATCCGCGACGCTCTGTTCAGATCACTCGACGGCTTCGTCGAAGAGCTGGAGCAGCGCCTGGCACCGGCCGCTCAGGAGCCTAACATTCGATGCTGAGACACATCGCGCCGCTCGCTCTTCTCATCCTGCTGGCGGGCTGTGCCGCCCAGCCTCCCGAGCCCGATCCCATTCGCCGCGCCCTGCAGAACCTGAGCGACCGTGCCGTCGACCGGGTGATCCAGGTGGATGCCTTGCAGCCCCCCGCCGAGCAGGTGCTGCTGCTGGTCTCGCCCCAGGTGGACGATAGCCTCGAGATCGACAGCGACCGCTTCCTCGAAAGCCTCACCCGCGCCCTGTTGGGCGTGAGCGACGGCCCCCAGGTGATCGACTGGCGACCGGCGATGGCCGGAGAAGGCGGCGCTCACCAGTGGCGCATGGAGAGCCGGCTGGAAGCCACCGCGCCGCGCCTGCGCCTGACCGACCGCGACCTGCTGCCCTACCGCCTCACACTGTCGCTGCATCGCCCCGACAACGACAGCGCCCTGTGGCAGACCGAGGTCGAAGGCGCCTTCGACGCCACGGCTCTGTGATCCCCTATCCCTGTCGTAATTGGCGATCCAACTGCCGATACCCGATCGCCTCCATCAGCTCGCCGCGCTCCGGGTGCGGCTTTTCGAGCAGATCGGCCAGGGTCAGCGCCACCCGCAGCACCCGGTGGTAGGCCCGCGCCGAGAGCCGCAGGCGTTCGAGCACCCCAGCCAGCCAGGCACGGTCGGCCGTGGAGAGCGCGCAGGCCGCCTCCAGCTCGCGCCCGCCCAGGTGGGCATTGAGGGCGCCGCGGGCGTACTGGCGCTGGCGAGCGGCCATGACCCGGGCACGCACCACGGCAGAGCTTTCGCCCACCTCACGTGACGTCAGCTGCTCCGGCGGCAGCGCCGGCACCTCGATCTGCAGGTCGATGCGGTCGAGCAGCGGCCCGGAGAGGCGCGACTGATAGCGCTGGATCTGCGCCGCAGTGCATTGGCAGGCCTGGCGCGGGTCGCCCAAATGGCCGCAGGGACACGGATTCATCGCTGCAACCAGTTGAAATCTAGCGGGAAACTTACGTTCGTGGTTGGCCCGGGCGATATGAATGCGCCCTGACTCGAACGGTAGGAGCTTTTCTCAAACTTATACAAAAGGAATGGATTGGATGACATTTCTAATCCTTCTTGTGTATAATTAAGGATTATAAAGTTGCTTGGGGTGTGATCATGCTAATGGCTCTACTGGTGGCAAAACTTTTAGATTTAATTGGCTTCATAATAGCTGGGACTATAGTTCTATTCTTCAAATCAAAGTGGGGAATAGTAACATCTGGTGCAATAGCCTCGATTGCAACAATATTTATTATTCAAGCCACTGGCAGAAGCTTACCCCCAGACATCATTGCTTCAGTTTTTTTTGCAGGTGTAATTGCTCATAGCATTCATGCTGGAATTGTTTACTACATCAAACAGCTATTCACCAAGAAAAAATCTAAAAGTGAGGTTTAAAAATGGGCATCATTTCTGACTTAATTCTCGGCAATGCTCTAACAAAACTCACCAATTTTTTTGTGGACCTTGAAGAATCTCATAGTTACAATTTTATTGGTGCAGGTGGCGGCATTGATAGCCTGCCAAAGCATAAGAGAGAGCTCTATGAAAAGAAGGTCGAAAAGTGGATTGGGACATTAAAAAAACATCCAAGACATGTCATCACCCGCGAACTAATAAAAAATATGCAGGTGTCGCACTCATTTAATAGAATAGGAAGGGCAAAAGCCCAATTCCAGTTGCTAGAGTTTTTGATTAACGAAGAAGTCGCATTAGGGATAGAGGATTTTGAGAAATCATACCTTTAACTCTCTAGGTTACAATGCCGTCTCGTAGAGCCTAAAACCGCTATCTAAGCGATTTATTGCGGTAAAGTCATACTGACAGAGCCTCATGTCTATACGGCTTTTTAGGCTTGATTCTGCTAAGCACCCCAGCACTAGAGTCAGGCATTTTTAGAACACTTTCGGCATCTATGTCTTTTATAATTTTATCCGCCAAGCCTGGGTTGCTTATCATCTTGCTGAGTTCTTTGTTTACCTGAATCAACTTCTCGTTTTTCTCTTTCTGCAATTTAAGCTCTTCTGCCAGAACCGATATTGTCTTATATTGCTCGTTTAAGCTATAATTCGCCTCTTCTGAGAATATCTTGAAATCTTCTCCCACTTGCTCCTCAACTATTTCGCTTATAAGCTCACCGCACCTTTCTCTATATTTAGAAGCACTTTCGAATCTCTTTGGCTTTGGCATTTTAAAACCATATATATTTACATCTTTTGGCCTTTCGATACCCTCAACCTCTATTTCACTATTTAATGCCTGATGAACCCTTCTAGCATATTCATCGGTCTCTGTGTGCTTTGCTTGAGTAAACTCTTTCTTCTCACCAGGCTCTACTTCCAACCCTTCTGCATTGCAGTAATTAGAAAACCTCTCTTGTAACTCATCAAATAACTTTGGGTTAAGCATATCTCTGGCTGATAATGAGTTAACAACTTTGGTAGGCTTTGGCTCGCCTCTTTCTTCCCTAGCCAACCTTTGCTTCTTTGTCTCTCTAACTTTAACTTCCTTCTCAACAATAGGAACAAAGGTCAAATGAATATGCGGAGTAGTCTCCGACAAGTGAAGTTCCATGGAAATAATATTTTCTTTACCGAAAGTATCAAATGCAAACTTTTTAGCTGCTTTTTTAAATCTGTTAACTCTGTCCTCATCATATAAGCCACTTCCATCTGGGTCACCAGACTCATACTGAGGTCTAAACACAGGAGAGGAGGCACTTAAAACCGCCGTGGCAGCTATAACGGAATTCTTTCTAGTCTTGATACCACACTCTTTAAACTTCCGGGCTATAAGCAGGTTGTAATCAGTGTTTAACTCGAACTCATCTCGGTAAGCCCTGTGAAGTATCTTTATTTTACTTTTGAGCTCTTGCTTGCTATTAACTCTATCTCTGCTATGCAATTCTAACTTCCCTTCATTGCTTAGCCTTCTGTTGTGCTTGAAAAGCTTTTTTAGCTCACCATAGCTCTTCCTTTTCTTTATATTAACAAATACTTTATTTCTCATCCTAAGATCTCCTTTTGATTAAATCAATTCCATTTCAAACCCCCTTTCTTCAATAACTAATATGCTTGCGCAGCAAGCATTGATGCGATAGCATCATAGCCCTCGGCAGAGCTCACACAATGAAGTAGGCGGAGCCGTTAAGCTTCATTGTATAGTGAGCTATACAATGAAGCTCATTATATTCTAACATACTTATGCGAGACTGTTGTTATCGGGAAAAATGACATCCGCTTTACTCTCCATCTCTTCCATAGCCTTTTCCATTTTGTGCTTGTAGCCATGACCCTTCCAAGCTAAGTCTAAATGCAACCTGATGCCTTTATACTGTGTAGACAAAAACCCATACTCTCGTAGCTTCTTTATTGACCTACTGATATGCGGTTGTTTTTTATTTAGCTTAACAGCGATTTCTTTTTGCGACATTTTCACATAGTTTCCATAGTCGGCAATGCCGATTAAGTAAAGCAACAGCATTAGATCTGTTTTATGTAGGTTTGAGTCTATAAGTTTTTGTATCGCTGTCTTCTTCTCTTTATCATTCATTGTTGAACTCTCCCTTATTTCTTCACACTTCTTTTTTATGTCCGCCTCTCTTTCCATATCTTCCATTACTATCCTAATATAGTGGTCCTGATTGTTGCTTATCGTTCGACTGAAGTCGTTTCCCACAGGCTTTGATTTTTGAATCACCTCCTGCTCAAAAATCTCACCGAACTCATCTTCATAATAAACCTTTCCATTTTCCTGAAAAAAACTTCCCTCTTTTGTAATTCCCATGATATACTATCCTTATTGTTAGCGGTTAAATTAGGAGTTCTGGCGGAACTCCTTTTTTGTGTGCATAATTATACCACACAATGTATATTTAGTCAATCTAATTTAAAAAAATTACCTTGCACGGTAATCAAGATACCTTGTAAGGTAATTAAAGTTACCGTATAAGGTAAGCGATGGTTTCATTTATAAAGCAAAAGTGCTTGAAATATGACAGCGAAATCTTTCTATATTCTATAGGCTTGGGAAAAACCACATTATTTTTTTGTTGAAAACCACCCAAGCCTTCGGCATTATTTTGTTTTTAATCTTGCTCCCGCCCTTCGGTTGGGGTTATTGAGCCAAGAAGTTTTAATATTCCATATAGTCAGCCAAGTTAGTTAATTTGTATTTTTCTAATGTTTCGTTGCCTCTCAGCTTAAACCTTCCTATTTCAAAAGAATACTGTTCGTCATTTATATATATTGACAATTCAACTGCCCGATGCTTTTTAATATGGTTCACGTAGAGCTTCACCCCAGCATCCTTTAAAAACTTATTTATTCTCAACCTCCCGTTTTCTGTATAAACCATATCTAAAAGCTCATTGAAAGAGTATATATTTAATCTTTCTTTTTTCTGGAAGTCCATTTTGTTTATGTCTGCCTTGAACCTTTCTATTTCCTCTTCAATCATTGCCATTTTTTTGAAAAGATAGGTTGGTGCTTTCCCTTCAAGTTCGTCTGCTGTTTTTTCAAGATTAGAGAGAATGGATATATTTTTAGAAAGCTCTTCTTTCTTTTCATTAAAAGCTTCTAGGTCTTCTGGTTTTTCTTTTGGCCTCATTATTTCGTAGATGAGCTTGTCTTTTTCGTTAATATCTTTCTTGTATTCTAGCCTTAGCTCCAACTCAGCCAAGAACATGCTGACAACGTATTCAGCACGGAGGAACTGTCCTTCACACCCAGCCTTCTTTTCTTTCCTCGTTTCGCATTGATAATAGCTATACCAAACACCCCTTGGGTTCCTGTTTTTCATAAAAATCATAGTGGAACCACACTTGGCACATTTAATGCAGTGCTTGAATATATTTAAGTTGCCAACCGACTTGTTGCCATACTCAACCTTTACCCTCCTGCTCTCCATTGCCTTTTTTGCTTCATAAAAATCGGAATCGCTAACTATTTTAGGGTAGTAATTTTCTATATATCGCTCATGAACTTTTTTGCCATCGACCCTTCGCTGTGCTCTATAAGCTCCCCTGATATACTGATTTTTCATGAAGTGAGCTATATGTTTACTTTGCCACTTTCGTTTTGACCACTCGTTTACTTTTCTTATTGACTGACTAGCACCTTCATACTTCAAATTTTGAATAATGAAACGAATTTCCTTCGCTTCTTCTTCAATAATACGGAACTTCCCATCCACCACCTCCAGCCCGTAAGGTGTGTTCTGCTTCGTGTTAAAAACTTCACCTTTTTCTGCTAGTTTTTTGGTTTTATTCCAAGCCGAACGACGACGTTTACTTTTTGTCTCACTTTCCTCATTGGCACGTTTAGCTATTAGGCCAATCATTAAATAGTTTTCGAGATCCCTTTCTTTATCTTCATAGTTGTAAAGCTTCTCGTCTATAGTTGTATATATCTTAATCCCTTTTTCAAGTATGTCTTGCAATATCTTCGCTGTTTTGTTGAGCTCTTGCCTGCTTATGCGATCTATACTTTCGATGACAAGAAAATCCCCCGGCTTTATTTCTTGATTGTCAATTTTTTCCAGTATTTCCGAGAATCGGCCTTTCTTAATATTATCGCCTCTATAAGACGATATGCCTTCATCTGTGTAGATTTCATCAACCTTGACATTGAATCGGCTCTCAAAGGCTTCCAGGGGGCTTCTCTGCCTTTCTATGCTGTCGCCCTTGGACTGGATGGCCGACGAGTAGCGGACGTATGCGATTGCCTTGGTCATAGAGGTGTCCCTTGTCATTCAATTTGTTTGACTATAACACCCTCCGCTCTCCATCGGCTCGCGCATCACCTCCAGCACGTGGCGACTGAACTCAGGCAGCTCGTCGAGAAACAGCACACCGTGATGGGCCAGGGAGATCTCCCCCGGGCGCGGCCAGGAACCGCCGCCGACCAGGGCCACGGCGCTGGCGGTGTGGTGCGGTGCGCGAAACGGCCGGCGCCCCCACTGCTCGGCCAGGGGCAGACCGCATACCGAGCGGATGGCGGCGACTTCCAGCGCCTCCTCCTCGGTGAGCTCGGGCAGGATGCCGGGCAGGCGGCTCGCCAGCATGGTCTTGCCGGTACCGGGCGGGCCGGCGAACAAGAGGTTGTGCGAACCCGCCGCGGCAATCTCCAACGCACGTCGCGCCTGGTGCTGGCCACGCACGTCGGCCAGATCACCTTCACGCACGGTGGCAACCGGCGGCGCCTCGAGACGATGCGCGGCGATGGGCTGCTGCCCTAGCAGGTGCGCCATGACATCGAGCAGGTGTTCCGCCGGCAGCACCTGCAGATCGCCGGCCAAGGCCGCCTCGTCGGCATTCTCCTTGGGCACGATCAGCTTGCGCCCGGCCTTGCGTGCCGCCAGGGCCAGCGGCAATACGCCGCTGATGGGACGCAACCGGCCGTCCAGCGCCAGCTCGCCGACGCTCTCGATGCCCTCCAGCGCCTCACCCGGCACCTGGCCTGAAGCCACCAGAATGCCCAGCGCGATGGGCAGGTCGAAACGCCCGCCGACCTTGGGCAGGTCGGCGGGCGCCAGGTTGAGTACGATTCTGCGCGTGTTTGGGAAGTCGAAGCCAGCGTTGGTGAGGGCGCTGCGCACCCGTTCGCGGCTCTCCTTGACGGCGGCCTCGGGCAGACCCACCAGGGTCATTCCCGGCAGGCCGTTGGCCAGATGTACCTCGACCTGCACCTCGGGCGCTTCCAGCCCCAGGCCGGCCCGCGTGGCAACGATCGCCAGCATCTTGCGGTCCCTCGCTCCATTAGCTAAGGGTTAGATACTAGCACTGTGCTACCACGGGCTCTCCACGCTGGCTCAGCGCTTGGCTTCGCCGGGCTCGTCAGCGTCCTTGCCCGCATCCTCGGGCAGCGTGAGGGTCGCCTGGGTCACCGGGGTCTCGCGGGCCGCCAGCGCCTTCTCCAACGCCGCCACCTGCTGCTCCAGCGCCTCGACCCGGATGCGCGTGCGCTGCAGCACGTCCATCAGGATGTCGAAATCCTCCCGCGATACCAGCTCGAGGCGGTCGAAGGCGCCGCGTACGACCTGCTGTATTCCCTTCTGCAACTCTTCCGGCGCCTGGGCCGCCCCCTGCAGGCGCTCGCCGAGCTGCTGCGCCAACCGGCTGATGGGGTCCTGACTCGCCATGGTGCGCTTCTCCTTTCGCCTGGGCATGTTGCTCTACAGCATACGCAAGGCGCTGCAACGACGCATTCCCTTCTCACGCTCCGACATGGCGCGCCTGCACCACAACAAGGCACCAAGCTGGTGCACGGGCGCGTAACCCTCCTCTCCCTCTTGGTGAATCGAGCCTATCTCGTCCTGAAAAACGGCTGTAAGAAAAGGTTTTTTTCGGAAATGGCACGTAATGCGCATAAGCAAGACACAGCAGCTGGCAACCCATCGCCCAATACCAGCATGGAGAGACGCTAATGAAGCTCATCACCGCCATCATCAAACCGTTCAAGCTCGACGACGTACGGGAGGCCCTGGCCGACAACGGCGTGCAAGGCATCACCGTGACCGAAGTGAAAGGCTTCGGCCGTCAGAAGGGCCACACCGAGCTCTACCGCGGCGCCGAATACGTGGTCGATTTCCTGCCCAAGGTCAAGGTCGAGGTGGCCGTGGACGACTCCCGCGTCGAGAGCGTGCTGGATGCCATCTGCGGTGCGGCCAACAGCGGCAAGATCGGCGACGGCAAGG
This sequence comes from Halomonas sp. MCCC 1A11062, assembly GCF_021404355.1. NCBI lineage: Bacteria > Pseudomonadati > Pseudomonadota > Gammaproteobacteria > Oceanospirillales > Halomonadaceae > Halomonas > Halomonas sp. MCCC 1A11062. Next base: position 418,388 of record NZ_JABFTW010000001.1, on the reverse strand, counting down.
TCTTCGTGACGCCGCTGGAGGATGTGATTCGCATCCGTACCGGCGAACGCGGCGCCGAAGCCGTCTGATCGACATAACGAGAACAACGGAGAACAGCCATGAGTGAACTTGCCGAGTTGAGCTATGCGCTCGACACCTTCTATTTCCTGATCTGCGGCGTGCTGGTGATGTGGATGGCCGCCGGCTTCTCGATGCTGGAAGCCGGCATGGTGCGCGCCAAGAACACCGCCGAGATCCTGACCAAGAACATCGCCCTGTTCGCCATTGCCTGTACCATGTATCTGCTGGTGGGCTACTCGATCATGTACTCGAGCGATGCCGGTGGCATCCTGCCCAACCTGGGCGTACTGATCGGCGGCGAGAACAGCGTCGATGCGGTCACCGCCGGTGGTGAAGACGCCCCCTACTACTCCATGCGCGCCGACTTCTTCTTCCAGGTAGTGTTCGTCGCCACCGCCATGTCGATCGTCTCCGGCGCCGTGGCCGAGCGCATGAAGCTGTGGGCCTTCCTCGCCTTCGCCGTGGTCATGACCGGCTTCATCTACCCGGTGTCCGGCTACTGGACATGGGGCGAGGGCTGGCTCGACGAGCTGGGCTTCTCCGACTTCGCCGGCTCCGGCATCGTGCACATGGCCGGTGCGGCCGCGGCACTGGCCGGCGTGCTGGTCCTCGGCCCGCGCAAGGGCAAGTACGGCAAGGACGGCAGCATTCACGCCATCCCGGGTGCCAACATGCCGCTGGCCACCCTGGGTACTTTCATCCTGTGGATGGGCTGGTTCGGCTTCAACGGCGGCTCGGAGCTCAAGCTCTCCGACGTGGCCTCGGCCAACAACGTGGCCCAGGTGCTGGTCAACACCAACGCCGCGGCGGCCGGTGGCGTCATCGCCGCGCTGATCCTGGCCAAGCTGTGGTTCCGCAAGGCCGACCTGACCATGGCCCTGAACGGCGCCCTGGCCGGCCTGGTGGCGATCACCGCCGAGCCGCTGGAGCCCACGGCGCTGGGCGCGACCCTGATCGGTGCCGTGGGCGGCATCATCGTGGTAGCCGCCATCGTCACCCTCGACAAGCTGAAGATCGACGATCCGGTCGGCGCCATCTCGGTGCACGGTGTGGTCGGCATCTGGGGTCTGCTGGCAGTGCCGCTCTCCAACGGTGACGCCACCTTCGGTGCACAGATCATCGGCGGCCTGGCGATCTTCGCCTGGGTCTTCGCCGCCAGCCTGGCCGTGTGGCTGATCATCAAGGCGATCATGGGCGTGCGCGTCAGCGAAGAGGAAGAGTACGAGGGGGTCGACCTGGCCGAGTGCGGCATGGAAGCCTACCCCGAGTTCAGTGTCGCCCGTGTCTACGGCGGCAGCGGTGGACGTCCGCAGTCCGGCGGCTACGCAGCCGGCGCACCGGTCGGTCAGCCCCGCCCAGAATAAACGCTTACCCCTTCCGGGCTCCCTGCGGGGAGCCTTTTTTTCTTCCTGCCAAGGGCGGTGTATGCTTGAGGCCAGCCGATTCGTACCCGCCCGGGTTCGAGCGAAGAACCCCGCACGACAATGAGGAAACAGACCATGAAACTGGTGACCGCCATCATCAAGCCGTTCAAGCTCGACGACGTTCGCGAGTCGCTTTCGGAGATCGGGGTGCAGGGTATCACCGTGACCGAGGTGAAGGGCTTCGGTCGTCAGAAGGGCCACACCGAGCTCTATCGCGGTGCCGAATACGTGGTCGACTTCCTGCCCAAGGTGAAAGTGGAGATCGCCATCGACGACGACCTGATCGAGCAGGTGATCGATGCCATCACCCAAGTGGCCAATACCGGAAAGATCGGCGACGGCAAGATCTTCATCACGCCGCTTGAGCAGGTGATCCGGATTCGTACCGGCGAAACCGGCAAGGATGCGGTATAAGCCCAGTCAAACAAAAACCCACGACCGCAAGGCCGTGGGTTTTTTGAAGCTCGCCAAGCACCGAACGCCCCTTTTTATTTCTCGACGAAGGCGCGCTCGATGACGTAATCGCCGGGTTCGCCCATGCGCGGCGAGATGTTGAAGCCCAGGTCGTCCAGCAGGGCGCTGGTCTCGTCGAGCATCGCCGGGCTGCCGCAGATCATGGCGCGGTCCTGCTTGGGATCCATCGGCGCAATGCCGGTGTCCTCGAACAGCTTGCCGCTGCGGATATGGTCGGTGAGGCGGCCCATGGTGTGGAACTCCTCGCGGGTCACCGTGGGGTAGTAGACCAGCTTCTCGCGGATCTCGTCGCCCAGGTATTCGTGAGCCGGCAGCTCCTTCTGGATGAAGTCGGCATAGGCCAGCTCGCTGACGCTGCGCACGCCGTGCACCAGGATCACCTTCTCGTAGCGTTCGTACACCTCCGGGTCCTGGATCAGGCTCATGAACGGGGCCAAGCCGGTACCGGTGGAAAGGAAGTAGAGGTTGCGCCCCGGCAGCAGGTCGTCGGTGACCAGGGTGCCGGTGGGCTTGCGGCTGACCATGATCTGGTCGCCCACCTTGAGGTGCTGCAGACGCGAGGTCAGCGGGCCATCGGGCACCTTGATGCTGAAGAACTCGAGGTGGTCCTCGTAGTTGGGGCTGGCGATGGAGTAAGCACGCATCAGCGGCTTGCCGTTCACTTCGAGGCCGATCATCACGAACTGACCGTTCTTGAAGCGCAGGCTGCGCTCGCGGGTGGTGCGGAAGCTGAACAGGGTGTCGTTCCAGTGGTGGACACTGAGAACCTCTTCCAACGCAAACTTGCTCATGCCGGCTCCTAGATATTCCTATATCGAATAAAGCATTGGGCTAGATGATTTGCTTGCATTATAAGAGCGCAAGGTTTATCTGTTAATTGGATTGTATGGATATCCTTTATCCAGATTACTGATATAGATCAACATCGAGCCGTTTCATGCATTTCACCCTGCGCCAACTCGAGGTCTTCGTCGCCGTCGCCCAGCACGAGAGCGTCTCCCGCGCCGCTCGGGCGCTCTCCCTGTCGCAGTCGGCCACCAGTACCGCCCTGGCCGAACTCGAGCGCCAGTTCGACTGCCAGCTGCTCGACCGTATCGGCAAGCGGCTGCGGCTCAACGCGCTGGGCTTTCAGCTGCTGCCCAAGGCGGTGGCGCTGCTCGACCGCGCCGAGGAGATCGAGGAGATCCTGCACGGTCAGCAGGGCATCGGTTCGCTCGACGTGGGCGCCACCCTGACCATCGGCAACTACCTGGCGACGCTGCTGATCAGCGATTTCATGCAGCGCCATCCGGGCAGCCGAGTACGCCTGGCGGTGCGCAATACGCGGGAGATCATCGACCGCGTGCGTCAGCACGAGCTCGACCTGGGGCTCATCGAAGGGCACTGCGAGGAGGAGGACGTGATCACCCAGTCCTGGGTGGAGGACGAACTGTCGGTGTTCTGTTCGCCCCGCCATCCGCTGGCCGGCCAGGGGCCGGTGGAGCTGGAGCGGCTGCTGCGCGAGGCCTGGATCATGCGCGAGCAGGGCTCGGGCACGCGCATGACGCTGGAGCAGGCCGCAAGGCACCGCCGCGGGCGCTTCAATACGCTGCTGGAGCTGGAACATACCGAGGGCATCAAGCGCGCGGTGGAGTCGGGGCTCGGCATCGGCTGCGTGTCGAAGCTGGCGCTGCGTGACGCCTTCCGCCGCGGTAGCCTGGTGCCGATTCCCACTCCCGAGCTCGACCTGAGCCGCCAGTTCGCCTTCATCTGGCACCGCCACAAGTACCTGGCCACCGGCATGCGCGAATTCCTGCGCCTGTGCCGGCAGATGACCGAGGGGGTCAGGCGCAGCGACGAGATCGACCTGCCGCCGGTCTCCTGACCCTCCTGTTGCCTTACCCCAGGGTCCCTTGGCCCCTGCCGTCAGCGATCGCGCAGACGGAACCCGCCGACGACCTGGGCCAAACGATCGGCCTGCTCGCTGAGCTGCTCGGCGGCGGTGGTCGACTCCTCCACCAGCGCGGCGTTCTGCTGAATCGTACGGTCGAGGTCGGCCACGGCCACGCTGACCTGGCCGATGCCGTCGCTCTGCTCACCAGCGGCCATACTGATCTCGCCGAGCATGTTGGCTACCCGGTTCACGCTGGCCATCAGCTCGCCCATGCTCTCGCCGGCGCGTCCCACAAGCTCGGTACCGGTGATGACACGCTGGCTGGAGGCCTCGATAAGGGAACGGATGTCGCGCGAGGCCTCGGCGCTGCGCGTGGCCAGTTGGCGCACCTCACCGGCCACCACGGCGAAGCCGCGGCCGTGCTCGCCGGCCCGGGCGGCTTCGACCGAAGCATTGAGCGCCAGCAGGTTGGTCTGAAAGGCGATGCCGTCGATGACCTTGACGATCTCGCCGATCTGCTGCGACGAGCGGCTGATCTCCTGCATGGTGTCCACCACCTGGCCGACCGTTTCGCCGGAGCGCTGGGCGACCTCGGCGGCCGACTTCGACAGGCCGTTGGCTTCCCGCGAGGAGGCCGAGGTGTGCTCTACCGTGGCCGAGATCTGCTCCATGGAGGCGGTGGTCTGCTGCAGACTGGCAGCGGCCTGCTCGGTGCGCCGCGACAGATCCTCGCCGCCGTTGGCGATCTCGCTGGCCGCTATACGTACCGATTCGCTGCTGGCGCGCACGTCGAGCAGCACGTCGTGAATCTTGTCGACGAAGGCATTGAACTGAATGGCGAGCTCGGCGCTCTCGTCGCGCCCTCGTACCGGCAGGCGTTGGGTCAGATCGCCGTCGCCGGTGGCGATCTCACGCATGCGTTCGGCCAGCAGGCGCAGCGGCCGCGACACGCGGGTGCCGACCCACCACAGGGCGGCGAGCCCCAATGCCGCCAGCAGCAGGCCGACCAGCGCCATGCCCAGGGTGTCGGCCCGGCGCTGCTCGTTCATCATCGCCTGCAGCGCCGTTAGCTCTGCCATCACCGCCGCTTCGGGCAGCCGGATCATCAGCGTCCAGGGCTGCTCGCTCTCGCCGATGGTGAAGGGCTGATAGCGCTCCAGCATGCCATCCCGCACCAGGCTCACGCTGGAGCCCTCCGCCTGAGCCTGCTCGAGGGCCGACAGCACCTGAGCATCGAAGGCTTCGCTTGCCGCATCGCCGAGCCGCTCGGCATTGGCGGTATAGGCCACCAGCCCCCCGCGCCCCGCCACCAGGGCCATTTCGCCCGCCCCTCCGTAGAGCGACTGGTTGGCCTCGAGCAGCAGTGCCTGGATGAAATCCAGCGACAGGTCGACACCGGCCACGCCGCGAAACGCCCCCTCGACCAGGATCGGCACGTTGAACGAGGTGACCAGTAGCGTCTCGCCGCCGAAGTCGTAGGGCGCCGGGTCGATGATACAGGGGGCGAGGCTCTCCCGCGGGCAGAGGTAGTATTCGCCCTCACGCACGCCATTGCCGAGCAGCGCCGTGCTCTCCATGGTCTCGCCCAGCGGCAACACCTCGACGCCGCCCTCCCCGGTGCGATACCACCAGGGCATGAAGCGACCGCTGCCGTCGTAGCCGTCGCTTTCGCCAAGATCGGCATACAGCGCATCGCGGCCGAAAGCATCAGGCTCCCAGCCGATGAAGGCGTCCAGCAGCGAAGGGTTCTGCACCACCGTCTCGCGCACCAGATTGGAGAGCTCGCGCCGGCTCAGGCCAAGGGCGGTGCGGCCGCTGCCGTCCCGCTGGCCCATCAGCGCGTTGGTATCTGCCAACTGGGTGGCCAGGGTCAGGGCATGCTCGAGTTCGCGCTGGATCCTGCCGGCCTCGGCGTCCGCCAACACCGCCAGGCGCTCGTCTACGGCCCCTTCGAGCAGTTCGCGCGTGTGGGTCTCGACGGTCTGCTGGGTACGTGCCGAGGAGAACAGGGCATAAACGACCAGAGCCACGACCACTGCCAACAGGCAGGGTCCGGCCAGCATGACCACGAATTGGCGGATCGATCTGAGGTGCATGGGCGTTCTCGCTGAAGTGGATAGCATGTTGCAGCGAAGTAAACTTCACAGCCATGCTCCTTCTATCGGCAAGAACGCCCCTTTCTTGAGTGCACGCTTGAGTTCAGGCTCGAGCGCGAGGCCAAAGTCGCTTCAGCGCATGTCGCTGACGGCTTTCTGGATATCGTTCAGCGGCGCCTTGGAGAGATCCTTGTCCAGGGTGTGGATGATCAGCTTGCTGGTCGGCCCGTCGATCTTGTCACGCAGCACGCCCAGGAAGCGGGGCGGAGCGACGAGGATCAGCTTGTCCATGCTGTTGTCGACCCTGGCCTTGTAGATTCGCTCGGCGATCTGCTTGGCGAAGATCTCCGCCTCATGGTCCAGCGCCACGCTGTCACCGCGACTGGAACGCCGAGTGTGAGAGGTCGACTCGTCGACGGCTCCCGTCTCGCCGGTGACCAGGTCTCCCTCGTGCAGACGCCCTTCGGCGTGCACCAGGCTCTCCTTCTCCTCCAGCTTCAGCGCGTCGCGGGTGAATACGCGCGCCCTAGCCGCATCGGCCACCACGATATACGTTGTCATAGCCTCTCCTTGATGCAGTGAATGGAGCCCCATCGCGGGACCTCGATTTCAACATGGCAAGGGCAGCCGGGAAGGTCAACCGACCAACAAGCCGTCGTCCCTCAGAGCACCTTGCGTCGCAGCAGGCCCGTCACCGCCTCGCCGATCAGCACTAGCACGATGATGGCGATGAGGATGGTGGCCACCGTGGGCCAGGCGAAGGTGTCGATCGCTCCCTGCAGGATCACCCCGATACCGCCGGCGCCGACCAGACCCAGCACCGTCGATTCACGGATGTTGATGTCCCAGCGCAGGATGACGATGGCGAAGAAAGCTGGCATCACCTGGGGCACGACGGCATAGGCGATGACCTTGGCCTTGGAGGCGCCGGTGGCTTCCATGGCCTCCACCGGGCGACGGTCGATCTCCTCGATGGCCTCGCCCATCAGCTTGCCGATGAAGCCGATGGAGCGAAACATGATGGCCAGGATTCCCGCCAGAACCCCGGGGCCGAAGATGGCCACGAACAGCAGTGCCCAGATGATGGTGTTCACCGAGCGGCTGGCTACCAGGATGAAGCGCCCCAGCCACAGGCAGGCGCGGTTGGGCGTGGTGTTCTGGGCCGCGATGTAGGAGACCGGCAGCGCAATGAAGATCGTCAGCAGGGTCGCCAGGGTGGCGATGTGCACCGTCTCCAGCAGCGCGTTGGTGATCGCGGCAAGCCGCGAGGGGTCGGGCGGCCACATGCGCGCGCCCAGGCTCGAGATCTGGTTGGGAGCGTCCCACACCCAGGGCCAGAAGATGTCGATGTCGCGTATCGCCCAGTAGACCACCATCACGGTAATCAGCAGCACGCCGTAGCGGATCAGCTGCTGCTTGCGGTCGTAGCGCCGCCAGACGCGGTCGGCCAGGGCTCCGGCATGATCTACCATATCTTCTTCCTCACCCAGCCGCTGATGCCTTCACTGACCAGAATCACGGCAATGATCATGAGCAGGATGGCAAAGGCGAAATCGTAGTCGTAGCGACCGAAGGCATTCATCAGGGTACCGCCGATGCCGCCGGCGCCGACGATGCCGACCACCGCCGAGGCGCGCAGGTTGCTGTCGAGCTGGTACATGGAGAGCCCCACCTGGCGCGGCAGGATCTGCGGAAACACGGCATAGATCAGCGTCGCCAGGTAGCCCGCTCCGGCGGCTTTCATCGCCTCGACCTGGCCCCAGTCGATCTCCTCGATCTCCTCCGCCAGCAGCTTGCCGACGAAGCCGATCGAGTAGATCGTGAGCGTCAGGATCCCGGCCAGCGGACCGAAGCCCACCGCTGCCACGAACAGGATGGCGACGATCACCGGATGGAAGCTGCGCGAGACGATGATCACCGCACGTCCGAGAAGGTAGATGGGCTTGGGCGCCACGTTCTTGGCCGCCATCACGGCGAAGGGGATCGACAGCGCTACCCCCATCAGGGTGGCCAGAATGGCGATCTGGAAACTCTCCTTGAAGCCGGTGATCAGCAGCCCGCTGCGCTCGAAGCTGGGAGGAAAGCCGCCGCCGAAGATACGTGCCGCCCGTGGCAGGCCCTCGCTGATGCGCGCCCAGTTGAACGGCAGCGAGCCGAAGGCCCACACCAGGTAGACGATCACCACCAGCCACAGCCCATAGCGCAGCACCGGGTTGGCGATGAAGGGCGGTTTGCGCCAGGTACGCGGCGCGGCGGCCTGGTCAGGTCGAGTCATGAGCCACCCCCTGCTGCGCCGGGCGGCCGGGCTCCTCGGTGATCTCGTCTTCGGCTGTCTCGATGCCGCCGTAGATGGCGTCCAGCGCCTCCTTGCCGAAATCGGCCGGCGCGCCGTCGAAGATCATCCGGCCATGGCGCAAGCCGACGATGCGTTCGGTGTAGGCCTTGGCCTGGGCCACGTTGTGAATGTTGATCAGCACCGGCAGTGAGAGTTCGCTGGCCAGGCTCTGCAGCAGCTTCATGATCTGCTCGGAGGTACGCGGGTCGAGCGAGGCCGTAGGCTCGTCGGCGAGCAGGATTTCCGGTTCCTGCATCAGCGCCCGTACCACGCCGACCCGCTGACGCTCACCTCCGGAAAGCTCGTCGGCCCGCTTGTTGGCATAGTGGGCGATGCCCACCCGTTCCATCAGCGTGAAGGCGCGCTCGATATCGCTCTGGGGATAGCGGCGGGTAATCGCCTGGTAGAGATTGACGTAGCCGAGCCGTCCTGCCAGCACGTTCTCCATCACCGTGAGACGGTCGATCAGGTTGAAGCCCTGAAACACCATGCCGATCTTGCGCCGGGCACGGCGTAGTTCGCGCCCGCGCAGGTGAACCAGCTCGGTGCCGTTGAGCTTGATCGAACCCGACGTGGGCTCCACCAGGCGGTTGATACAGCGCAGCATGGTGCTCTTGCCGGCCCCGGAGGCGCCGACGATGGAGACCACACTGCTGCCTTCGACCGTCAGATCCAGCTCTTTGAGCACCGGCTCGTCACGGCCGTAACGCTTGACCAGCTTTGAAATTTCCAGCATTCACCCACCTCGCGGAAAGAGAAACGGAGACGCCCCCGGCGAAGCCGAGGGCCCCGGCTGCACGCTGCCAGGTTTACTCCTGCTCCAGGTCCTCGCGGGTGTAGCGCACGTCGTTGGCGGCCTGGATGGTACGGATGACCTCCCAGTGCTCCTGGTAGTTGATGGGGATGAACTTGTCGACGCCCTCGAACTCATCGCCCAGCGCCGTGCCTTCGAAATCGAAGGTGAAGAAGGCTTCCTTGATCTTCTCGACCAGGTCAGGGTGGAGGTTGTGCGCATGGTTATATGAGGTGGTGGGGAACGCATCGGTCTCGTAGATGATCTTGACCTCGTCCGGATCATAGAGACCCCGCGCCGCCATGCGCTCGACCACCTCGGAGGCCACCGGTGCGGCGTCATAGTCGCGAGCGACCACGCCCAGCATCGACTGGTCGTGACTGCCGGAGTAGACCACCTCGTAGTCCTCATCGGGCACGATGCCGAGCTCCGGGAACAGCGCCCGCGGCGCCAGATTGCCGGAGTTCGACGTTGGCGAGGTGTGCGCCACCCGCTTGCCACGCAGGTCCTCCAGATCGTCGATGCCGGAATCGACGTGAGTGTAGACCTGCAGGGTGTAACCGAACTGACCGTCGTCGGAGCCCATCAGGGCGAACGGCACCGCGCCGGCCAGGTTCACCGCGAACGGCGTCGGGCCGGTGGAGAAGCCGGCGATGTGCAGTCGCCCGCTGCGCATGGCCTCGACCTGAGCCGAGTTGGACTGCACGGCGAAGAAGCGTACGTTACGCTCGGTCACTTCCTGGAGATGATCAATGAAGGGCTGCCAGATGTCGGAGTAGATGGCTGGATCCTCCACCGGGGTATAGGCGAAGATCAGCGTATCGGGGTTGGCCCACTCGGATTCGTCGGCGGGCAGATCGGCGACCATGTCGCCATCCTCGTCGCAGAAAAGAGTGTCCAGGGCGCCGCGGGGGCAGTCGGCCTGGGCCTGCGCCGAGATCAGCAGGGCCAGAGGCAGCAGGCTGGACAGAGCCAGTGAATTGAGGGCGGCGCGGCCGAAAGTCTTAGGTGTTGTCATTGGCGTGTCTCTCTGATCTTTGTCGTTATTCGAGTTATTGGATTCATGTATGCCGATCTTGCGGCAAGACGCGGGATGACCTGTGCCGGCATCCCGCCTAGCCTGCTCGAAAGTGAACATGCTGAAGCCCGCATGATCGCAAACGAAACTAACCTTCAATCTAGGTAGTGTGACAAGACGATGTCAAACCGATTTCAATTCTCTTCGGGCTCGCGCCACAACCGCTACCTGCTGATGCGGCATGGTCACAGCGAGGCCAACGAGCGGCACCTGATCATCAGCACCCCGGCCAGGGGGCTCTCGGCGTTCGGCCTCTCCCACCAGGGCGAGGCACAGCTGCAAGCGCTGCTCGACGACTGGCGCTGGCCATCGCCGACTCGCATCCTGCATTCCGACTTCCTGCGTACCACCGAAACCGCCACCCGAGTGGCCACTCACTTCGGGCTCGCGCTGCAGGCCGAGCCGCGCCTGCGCGAGCGCGACTTCGGCGATTTCGAAGGTGGGCCGGACTGCCGTTATCCCGACGTCTGGGCGCTGGATGCCCAGGACCCGGAGCATTGCGAGCATGGCGTGGAGAGCGCCGCCAGCGTCGCCGCTCGCATGCAGGGGGTAATCGCCTCACTGGAGCAATCGCTGCGCCAGGAGACCGTGCTGCTGGTGAGCCACGGCGATCCGCTGCAGATCCTGCTGACCGCCCTGGCGGGCCGTGCGCTCGGTGAGCACCGCGCCCGCGACGCGCTGCTACCGGCCAGCATCACCCTGCTCGACTGAGCGGCGAAGCGCTGCCCGACGTAACGGCTGACGCTGGCCGCGATCTGGGGTAGCATCGAACCGCCGGCAGGGATGTCGGACCGTTCATCGTATGCCGATGTCCCTAAGGGAGGAGCCCGATGCGCCAATTTCTGTTTCCCAGCCGCCCCATGTCCCGCGGCTTCCTACTCTTCTTGCACCTTCTGTTGCAGATGGGGCTGCTTGTAACCGCCGCTCTATGGCTGCTGCCACGCACCCCTTGGTTCGCTGCCACCGACTGGTACCTGGCCTGGCCCGAACTGGCAGCGGGTGCCGGGCTGTGGCTGGCGGCAGCATTCACGCTGCGCCTGCTCATCGAGCTCTGCCTGTTGCCTCATCACCTCGCCGCTCGTGCCGGTTTCGCACCCGGCGACGTGGTGACGCGCTCCTTCGAGCGCCGCCCTGCAGTACATGATGCCCAGGCCGCATGGACCAGCGAGGCACGCTCGGTCGAGATCGAACCCAGCGTGCTGGGCAGCGCACGAGTGACACGCCCCGCCGAGCCCCTCAAGCCTCAGGGCAGCATCTGACCTTCGGCCGGCCAGAATTCGTCCCATTCATCGTGCACGCTACGGTGTAACAGAAATGTAAGCCTCTGTTATGATCGGTCTACCGCCCGATGGATGAGTCGACCCATGACGGTTCCGATCCAGCCAGACGCCATGCGCCTCCTCGCCGCTCTCGCCAAGGGCAGCCGGGCCTTGATGAAGGGACGTTTCTGGGGCGACGGCGTCGATGCACTGCTGGGCGAGATCGGCCGGGCCTCGGGGGCCAGCCGGGTATGGATCTTCCAACTGCTGGAGCTGCAGGACGAGGCGGTCATTCAGGACTATGTGTTCGAGTGGGCCGCCAAGCCACGCTATCGCCAGCTCACGCAGAAGCGCTTTCGCTTCTTTGCCAGCGTTTTCGATGACCCCACCTACCGCCACATGGTCGCCGAGCGTCAACGCGGCATGTCACAACGCTTCATCACCGAACGAATGGCGCCGGGGCCGCTGCGCGAGAACCTCGAGAGCCAGCAGATACTCTCGATGATCACGGTCCCCATCATGGTGGACGGCCGCTGGTGGGGCACGCTGGGAATCGACGACTGCGAGCGCCCCCTCGACTGGGAGGGCGCCGGGCTCGACGCACTCATCATCGCCGCAGAACTGATCGCCTCGTCACTCTATCGCCACCAGCTGACCAGCCGCCGACGCCAGTTCGAGCTGTTTCAACAGGTCGCCGAATGCGGGATCTGGGAAATCGACCTGCATAGCGGTTCGACCTGGTGCTCTCGCGCCCTGCTGCGCACGCTGGGCTACCCCGACGACTATGCCCGCCTGCCGCTACGACGGTTGCTGGCCCATATGCTAAGAGCCGACCGGCGGCGCCTGTGGAAGCGGATGCGCCAGTGCCTGAACGGCTCGGATGCAGGCCAGAGCTTTCGCCTGGACGTGCGGCTGCAACGCCCTGGAACCCCGGCACGCTGGCATGAGCTCGTCGCCGAACTGGCTTGCGACACCAGCGGCCGGCCCAGCGTCATATCGGGGCTGGTCATCGACATCAGCCGTCGCAAGCAGGGAGAGGAGCGAGCCATGCTCGCCGCCGAGTACGATGAACTCACCGGCGTGATGAACCGACGCGGCCTGACACGCCATCTGCAGACGACACTAAAGCGCTCCTCGACCACGCTCTGCCACCTGTTGATGCTCGACATCGACCACTTCAAGCAGATCAACGATCGCTACGGGCACCCCGCCGGCGATGCCCTGCTCAAGCTGGTCGCCACACGGCTGGACAACGAGCTGCGCGGCCAGGACGTGCTGGCCCGCATGGGCGGCGAGGAGTTTGCGGTATTCGTCAGTGGGCTCGACGATGCTCTGGCGTGGCTGCTGGGCGAACGTCTGAGGGCCAGCATCGCCGATACCCCCTTTTCGCTTCCCCCGCTGGCGGGCATGGCCGCAGCACCGCCCGTCATCATCACGATCAGCATCGGTATCGCCCGGCTGATTCCCGGCGAGGATCTGGAGCACGCCCAGAGCCTGGCCAGCACTCAGGCCGACCAGGCGCTCTATGCCGCCAAGCGCACGGGACGCAACCGTGTCATGGCGTATCCTCAGGCGACGCCGGCGATGCAGCAAGCCACACCGCCGCCGGTCTCGCCACCTAGTGACCGAGGATCTGACTGAGGAAGAGCTGGGTACGCTCGGACTGCGGGTTGTTGAAGAAAGGCTCCGGCGCATTCTCCTCGATGATCTGTCCCTGATCCATGAAGATCACGCGGTCGGCCACGGTCTTGGCGAAGCCCATCTCGTGGGTCACGCAGAGCATGGTCATGCCCTCGTTGGCCAGCTCGACCATGACGTCGAGCACCTCCTTGATCATCTCCGGGTCGAGCGCCGAGGTGGGCTCGTCGAACAGCATCACCTCGGGGTGCATGCACAGCGAGCGGGCGATCGCCACGCGCTGCTGCTGGCCGCCGGAGAGCTGGCCCGGGTACTTGCGCGCCTGCTCGGCGATACGCACCCGCTCCAGGTAGCGCATGGCCTGCTCCTCGGCCTCGCGCCGCGGCTTCTTCTGCACCCACATTGGCGCCAGACAGCAGTTCTCCAGCACCGTGAGGTGCGGGAAGAGATTGAAGTGCTGGAACACCATGCCCACATTGCGGCGAATCTGCTCGATGCGCTTGACGTCCTGGGTCAGCGGAATGCCGCCGACCACGATCTCGCCGGCCTGATGCTCCTCGAGATGGTTGATGCAGCGGATCAGCGTCGACTTGCCCGAGCCCGAAGGGCCGCAGATGACGATGCGCTCGCCGCGCTTGACCTCGAGATCGATGTCGCGCAGCACGTGGAAGTCGCCGTACCACTTGTTGACGCCACGCATCTGGACCATGGGGGTCTCGTTGCCGGCCTGGGTTGCTTGTTCAGTCATTGTTCTCATTCCTATCTCTTATGGCCGGTGTGCAGCTTCCGCTCGAGGTACTGACTGTAGCGCGACATGCTGAAGCAGAAGACCCAGAACATGAACGCGGCGAACACGTAGCCCTCCAGGGCGAAGCCTAGCCAGCGGGAATCCGACAGTGCCGCCTGGACGATGCCCAACAGGTCGAACAGACCGATGATCATGACCAGGGTGGTGTCCTTGAACAGCGAGATGAAGGTGTTGACGATACCGGGAATCATCATTTTCAGCGCCTGGGGCAGCACGATCAGGCCCATGCGCATCCAGTAGCTCATGCCCAGCGCCGCCGCCGCTTCCTCCTGGCCGCGGGGTATCGCCTGCAGCCCGCCACGGATGACCTCGGCCATGTAGGCGCTCTGGAACAGGGTGATACCGATGAAGGCGCGGATCAGGCGGTCGACGCTGACGCCGGTGGGCATGAACAGCGGCAACATCACCGAGGCCATGAACAGCACCGTGATCAACGGCACGCCGCGCCAGAACTCGATGAACACCACGCAGAAGCTCTTGACGATGGGCATCTGAGAGCGCCTTCCGAGCGCCAGCAAGATACCGATCGGCAGCGCTCCCACCATGCCCACCACGGCCAGCACCAGGGTCAGCATCAGACCGCCCCAGCGATGGGTCTGCACGACGGGCAGGCCGAAGTGGCCACCGTAGAGCATGACGTAGGCGAATACCGGGAAGGCCACCAGGGTTGCCAGCGCCACCCAGCGCTTGAACGGTAGGCGCGGAATCATCAGCCAGGCGATCATGCCGACGAAGACGGCGAAGGTCACATCGACCCGCCAGATCTGGCTGCGCGGATAGAGGCCGTAGATGAACTGGGTGAAACGGGTGCTGACGAAAACCCAGCAGGCCCCCTCCCGTGAGCAGTCGTCTCGGGTGGTACCGACCCAGTCGGCATTGATGAGGGCCCACTGGATGGTCGGTACCAGCAGCAGATAGAGCAGGTAGAGGCCAAGCAGGGTGAAAATGGTGTTCACCGGCCCGCTGAACAGGTTGGCACGCAACCAGGCGACAGGCCCCACCGTATTACTCGGCGCAGGACGCGCCTCGATCATCTTGTATTGAATCGTCATGGCGCCTCTCCTAGCGTTCCACCAGCGCCACGCGGGCGTTGAACCAGTTCATGAACATCGACACCAGCAGGCTGATGGTCAGATAGACCGCCATGGTCATGGCGATGACCTCGATCGCCTGACCCGTCTGGTTCAGCGTGGTACCGGCGAATACCGAGACCAGGTCGGGATAGCCGATGGCCGTGGCCAGCGAGGAGTTCTTGATCAGGTTGAGGTACTGGCTGGTCAGCGGCGGAATGATCACGCGCAGCGCCTGAGGCACCACCACCAGGCGCAGCACCAGGTTCTGCGGCAGGCTCAACGCCTGGGCCGCTTCGGTCTGACCATGGGAGATCGCCTGGATACCGGAGCGCACGATCTCGGCGATGAACGACGCCGTGTAGATCGAGAGCGCCAGCCACAGAGCGAGGAACTCCGGGATGATGGTGATGCCGCCGCGGAAGTTGAAGCCGCGCAGCTCGGGTACGTCCCAGGTGACGGGTACGCCGGTCGCCAGCAGAACGAATAGCGGCAGGCCGACGATCAAGGCCAGCGAGATCCAGCCCGCAGGCAGGCGCTTACCGGTAGCTTCATGGCGGCGCTTGTTCCAGATCGTCAGCGCGATGCTGGCGACGACGGCGACACCGAAGGCCAGCGGGATCAGGCCGAAGCCCGACTCGAACAACGGCTCGGGCAGAAACAGCCCGCGCACGTTGAGAAAGATGACTTCGCCGAAAGCCAGGCTATCGCGCGGACCGGGCATGGCCCGCAACACGGCGAAGTACCAGAAGAATATCTGCAGCAGCAGCGGGATGTTACGGAATATCTCGATATAGCCGCTGGCCAGTCGGGCGATCAGCCAGTTGGGCGACAGCCGCGCGATACCGACGATAAAGCCGATGATAGTGGCGGCCACGACACCCAGTGCCGATACCAGCAGCGTATTGAGCAGGCCCACCACGAAGGTACGGCCGTAGGTGCTCTGGGACGAATATTCGATCAGGGTCTGGCCGATGCCGAAACCGGCGGTTCTGTCGAGAAAGCCGAAGCCGGTGGTGATGCCGCGGGCGGCCAGGTTGTCCTGGGTATTGCCGATGATGTAGAGCAGAAAGGCGACGACAGCGGCAACCAGCAGCGCCTGGAAGATCAGGGCGCGCTTGGCGCGGTCGCGCCAGAAAGGCGGTTTGGGGCCCAGCGAGTGAGCTTTGGGACGAACGGACATGAAGGGACTCTCCGCCTGGATCCGTCAAGCAGTTATCAAACCCCGGCCTGGGGGTATCCAGGCCGGGGCAGGGTTGGATCGAGGCACCGCAGGTGACTCGGGCGGGCGATCAACGAATCGGCGGAGCGTACATGATGCCGCCATCGGTCCACAGGGCGTTCACGCCACGCTCGATCTGCAGCGGTGAGTCCATGCCCACGTTGCGGTCGTAGCTCTCGGCGTAGTTACCCACTTGGCTGATGATGTTGTAGGCCCAGTTGGCGTCGAGACCCATGCCCTCACCATAATTGCCGTCCTGTCCCAGCAGACGAGCGATGTTGGGGTTGTCAGACTCGCGCATCTCGTCGACGTTCTCGCTGGTGATGCCATACTCCTCGGCATTGATCATGGCGAACAGCGCCCACTTGACGATGTTGAACCACTGATCGTCGCCCTGGCGCACCGACGGCCCCAGCGGCTCCTTGGAGATGACGTCGGAGAGGACCACGGCGCCATCCGGGTCGGAGAGCTGGATACGCAGCGCGGCGAGCTGGGAGGTATCGGAGGTCAGCACGTCACAGCGACCGGCTTCGAAGCCGCCCACGGTCTGCTCGGAGGTATCGAAGACGATGGGCTGGAACTCCATGCCGTTGGCACGGAAGTAGTCCGCCAGGTTGAGCTCGGTGGTGGTGCCCGACTGGGTGCAGACCGCAGCGCCGTCGAGTTCCTTGGCGCTGGTCACGCCGAGGTCACGCGAAACGAGGAAACCCTGACCGTCGTAGAAGGTCACGCCGGTGAAGTTCAGACCCAGAGTGGTATCGCGAGTGGTGGTCCAGGTGGTGTTGCGCGAAAGGATGTCGACCTCGCCGGACTGCAGCGCGGTGAAACGCTCCACGGCGTTCAGGGAGATGTAGCGCACGGCTTCGGCATCGCCGAATACCGCAGCTGCCACGGCACGACAGACATCGACGTCCAGCCCCTGCCATTCGCCCTGGTCGTCGGGGGCGGAGAAGCCCGGCAGGCCGTCGCTGACGCCACACTGGACGGCGCCACGCTCGAGGGTGTTCTGCAGGGTGTTGGCCGAAGCCAGGGAGGCGCTACCCAGTGCCAGTGCCGCTGCGGAAGTGGCCAGTAGCCACTTGTTCTTGTTGTCACGCATGAAAAATATCCTCGATGGGTTATTGGTCTTCTTGAGTGATGCATGCCTGGGCATGTGCCCAGCACCTTAGCAAGGATTGTTCCAGGACAGGGATAGAGCAGGCAAAACACTTATTCAACGGTCGCAGCCAAGGCGATCCGTCCTGTGAGAACGCACCGCCTTAGTGCGCCCAGAGCCTACCGGCAGCCCACTTGCACCTGCAGAGTGCCACCTGGAAGGAGGAGCGACAGGCGGAGATCGAGACCGCTGAAAAGACGATGCCCCGCAGGTCATGGCCTGCGGGGCATCGAGTGAAGCGGCGGCCGGCAACGAGTTCCCGTTGCCGGCCGCGGACGTCAGTGACGTATCAGGGCGTCAGTGGCGAATCAGATAGTCGAAGGCGCCAAGTGCGGCCTTCGAGCCCTCGCCCATGGCGATGACGATCTGCTTGTAGGGCACGGTGGTGACGTCGCCGGCGGCAAAGATACCGGGCACCGAGGTCATGCCGCGCTCGTCGATCACGATCTCGCCGCGCGATGAGAGCTCGATGGGCGAATCGGTAAGCCACTCGGTATTGGGCACCAGGCCGATCTGGACGAAGATGCCCTCCAGCTCGAGCCGCTTGATCTCGCCGCTGGCACGCTCCTCGTACGTCAGGCCGTTGACCCGAGTGCCGTCGCCGTTCACTTCGGTGGTACGCGCGCCGAGGATGATCTCGACGTTGGACAGGCTGCGCAGCTTCTTTTGCAGCACTGCGTCGGCACGCATCTCGTCCATGAACTCGATCAGCGTTACGTGACCGACGATGCCAGCCAGATCGATGGCCGCCTCGACGCCGGAGTTGCCGCCGCCGATCACCGCCACGCGCTTGCCCTTGAACAGCGGACCATCGCAGTGGGGGCAGTAAGCCACGCCCTTGTTGCGGTACTCGGCCTCGCCTGGCACGTTCATCTCGCGCCAGCGGGCGCCGGTAGAGAGAATTAGCGTCTTGCTCTTGAGGCGCGCGCCGGAGGCGAACTCCACCTCATGCTCGCCGCCCTGGTCGGAGGCCGGGATCAGCCTGACCGCACGCTGCAGGTTCATGATGTCGGCTTCATACTCCGTGACGTGCTGCTCGAGGGCCGCGGCCAGCTTGGGGCCTTCGGTGTAGGGCACGGAGATGAAGTTCTCGATGGCCATGGTATCGAGCACCTGGCCGCCGAAGCGTTCGGCCGCCACGCCGGTGCGGATTCCCTTGCGCGCGGCGTAGATGGCCGCTGCGGCGCCGGCCGGGCCACCGCCCACCACCAGCACGTCGAAGGCATCCTTCTCGTTGAGCTTGGCCGCCTCGCGCTGGGCCGCGCCGGTGTCGACCTTGGCCAGGATCTGCTCCAGGCTCATGCGCCCCTGGTCGAAGGGTTCGCCGTTGAGGTAGATGCTCGGCACCGACATGATCTGGCGCTGTTCGACCTCGTCCTGGAACAGCGCGCCGTCGATGGCGACGTGGCGCACGCCCGGGTTGAAGATGGCCATCAGGTTGAGCGCCTGCACCACGTCGGGGCAGTTCTGGCACGACAGCGAGTAGTAGGTCTCGAAGTGGAACTCGCCTTCGAGCGCCTTGATCTGGGCGAGGGTGTCGTCGCTGACCTTGGGCGGATGACCGCCCACCTGCAGCAGCGCCAGCACCAGCGAGGTGAACTCGTGGCCCATGGGGATACCGGCGAAGACCACGCCGGGCTCCTCGCCGGGACGGTTCAGGGCGAAGGAAGGCTTGCGCGCATCCGTACCGTCCAGGCGCAGGGTGATCTTGTCGCTCAGGGCGACGATGTCCTTCAGCAGCCCATGCAGCTCCTGGGATTTCGCGCCGTCATCGAGGGATGCGACGATCTCGAACGGCTGCGTGACCTTCTGCAGGTAGGCTTTTAGCTGACTTTTCAGATTGTCGTCCAACATGACAGCGGTTTCCTTCATGTCTGGGCTGGAAAATGGCAAGACGATGCTCTCAGCGCTGACGTGGCGTCGGCACAGGCATGGGCTTGCACGTATCGGAAAATCGCCCGGGCAGCACATGCCCGGGCGGGAACGCGAGGCCAGCTCGCAGCCTCGCGATGATTCGACTTAGGGAACTGCTGATTCATGTCGCGAGCGATGAGAGGTTGGCCACCGCCGGAGCGCAGTACCGAGCGAAGCGACAAACAGCCGTAGGCTGGCCCCGAAGGGGCGAGAAGCCGAAGGCTGCGAGTCAACCGGAGCCTATGCGGTACTAGGTGAGGATTTCGAGCACCGCCGGTGGCCAAGATATCGAGCGCAGCAATGAATCAGTGTTTCCTTAGATCTTGCCGACCAGATCCAAGGAGGGAGCGAGAGTCTGCTCGCCTTCCTTCCACTTGGCCGGGCAGACTTCGTTCGGGTTGTTGCGAACGTACTGGGCGGCCTTCAGCTTGCGCAGGGTCTCGGCGACGTCGCGGGCGATGGCGTTGTCGTGGATCTCCAGGGTCTTGATCACGCCTTCCGGGTCGATCACGAAGGTGCCGCGCAGGGCCAGACCGGCTTCTTCGATATGCACACCGAAAGCGCGAGTCAGCTGGTGAGTCGGGTCACCGACCAGCGGGAACTTGGCCTTGCCCACCGCCGGGGAAGTCTCGTGCCATACCTTGTGCGAGAAGTGAGTGTCGGTGGTGACGATGTAGACCTCGGCACCGGCCTTCTTGAACTCCTCGTAATGCTCGGCGGCGTCCTCGACTTCGGTCGGGCAGTTGAAGGTGAACGCGGCCGGCATGAAGATCACCACAGACCACTGGCCCTTCAGGTCCTCGTTGGAGACTTCGACGAACTCGCCGTTGTGGAAAGCGGTGGCCTTGAACGGCTGGACTTCGGTGTTGATCAGGGACATTCAGTAATGCTCCGTGTCATTGGTGGGGTGATCCGAATACGGGGGCTATCTTATCTATCGCAACCCATAGGCGAAAATTGATTGCCGCCATGGTTCCGATAAGGGTTCTCTATGGTGTCACCGAAACGCTATTGCAAGGCTATCGCCTCACCCTGACGATTCAGCGCCAGGAAGCTCTGGGTATTGCCCATCTGCAGCGACTGCACCATACGCTGCACATGGTTCTCGGCCTCCTCGCTGGTGGGCGCCTCTCGGCCGCGGCCGGACAGCGCGCCGACGAAGACGACGTCCCACTCAATGCCGGTGTGCTGCGACTCCGCCACCAGCGCATCCATGTCACTGAGCTCCTCGGGCGCCTTGTCGACGCACAGTACCGGGGTCAGCGCGCCACCCTCACCCTGCTCGAAGCGCTCACGCTGCTCCTCGGTGGGGTTGTCCGGCAGCTCGGCGCGGGTGAAGACGAACAGCAGCCGCTGCGGCTCGGGCTGACGACGCGCCTCGTCCAGCAGATCGGCAAAACGGGAAATGGCCAAGGCAATCCTCCAGCAGATTCCGTGCGCTTTCGCGACATGATCGAGTCGTGCGCCGGGCATCCGGCGGCTCCCGATACGATAGCGCATCGAGCACCGCTGCGTGCAAGCGATCAGGGCGACCAATCGACGCGCAGGGCCGTCTCCTCGAGCGGCCAGGCGCCGGTAGTCGTTTCGTCGCCGTCCACGATCAGGTAGCCATGTGCCAGCTGATGGCGCAGGCTGCCCAGCAGGCGCATGAGGGTCTCCCGGTCGTCAGCGCTGACCGCCGTCACGGTGGTGCCGGGCAGGGTCCAGGCCCGTGCCTGGCCACGTTGCGCCATGTCGGGGACGACACCATCGAGCCCCTGGCCCTCGAGCCAGCCAGCGACGGGCTCGGTCAGCCCCACCAACAGCAGCGGCGGCGCGCCTTCTGCCAGCGACATCCCCTCGCTGGCAGAAGGCAGCGGGGCACCCAGGGCCTGCCTGACCGGCTCGGCCAGCGAGGCCTCCAAGGCCAGCAGCCGACTGGCAGGATCGAGCGCCACCCGGCGCAGGATCGGCGGTCCGCCCACCCGGCGCAGCAGGTCGAAGTCGGGGTCGACGAGAAGCGCGAGCGGCTCATTCTCCAGCCGCAGCGAGAAGTCGGCGCGCTCCGCTTCGAGCGAAACACGGTGCCGCTCCACGCCGGCAGTAGTCTCGACCGTGAGCGGCACCTGGAGCGGCCAGGGTGCACCCACCCCGCTCTGCTCTAGCACCCCCGCTAGCGTCCAGCCGTCCGGCGTCTCACGGCGAGTGGCCTCGACACCCAGCGCTGGACGCCCCGGCTGCTGCGCCCAGGCTTCGACAAACGCGTGAAGCGACTCGCCGGCGGCCTCGCCCAGCGCCTTCGCGAGGTCGCCCCAACCGGCCTCACGATGCATATGGCGCTCGGCGAAGCGGCGCAGCCCCGCATCGAAGGCTTCGTCGCCGATACGCTGGCGCAGCATGTGCAGCAGCATGGCGCCGTGCTGATAGCCCAGCAGGCGTAGCGCCGGGTCGCGCTGGCCGCGGAAATCAGTCAGGCGGCGGTCGTAGCCATCCGGCAGCGCCGCCAGATCGAGCAGCCAGCGGCGGCGGGTCTCCCGCGCCTCGCCGCGGGCTTCGTCGAGGGCATAGTCGGCCAGGTAGGTGGTCAGCGCCTCGGACCAGTTGCCGCCGATCCCGTCTTGGTTGGAATAGTCGACCAGCACCCCGGCACCCCACCAGGCGTGCATCAGCTCGTGGGCCAGCGAAGTGCGAGGGATGAACGGCAACGGGATGACCCGCTCGCCGAGCAGGGTGAAGCCGGGATAGGCCAGCCCAACCGGGGCCGGCGAGGCGGCGATGCTGAAACTGGCGTAGGGATAGGGGCCGACGCGTTCGACGAAGCGCTGCAGGTAGTCGGCGGCATGGTCCAGGTAGGTTTCGGCGTGGGCGGCATCGAGCGCCTCGGGGAACAGCGTGCGCAAAAGCACGCCGTCGACCTCACGGCTGCGCTCCACCCACGGGCCGGAGGCCAGCTCCACCACCCGCGTGCGCGGATGCTCATGGCGCACGCGATAACCCACCTCGTCGACCCGGGGCTCGCCCTGCAGCGAACCGGTGGCCACCGCCCGCTGCCCTGGGGGTAGCGCGATCTGCAAGGTCAGTGCAAAAGGGCCGAGGTCGTCGAAGCGCGGATACCAGCCGCCGTGGGCCGGCAGCAGGCTGCCACGAGGCGAGACCATTAGCCGCTCGCCGTCCTCCAGCCGCCCCTGCCAGCGCAGCGTCAGCGTTTCGGCTCCCGGCGGCAGCGCCAGCCGATAGTGGCCGTCGCCCTCAGCCGCCGCCGCGATGGCGTCGCCGTCGGCCTGCGCGGCAACCAGCTCGAGGCCGGGCAGAAGCGTGAAGTCACTCGACTCGGGCGGCGGCGAGAAGGTCATCTCCCCCGCCAGGCGGCCACTGTCGGGATCGAGCGAGATATCGAGGCTGACCTGGGGCAGCGCCTCGGCCCGCGCCGCAGCGATGCCGAAAAGCAGGGCGAACGCCGTCAGTCCGACCAGGAGTGCGCGCAGCGCGTTCGGCATGGCCCGGCTCATCGCGTGCCGCTGCCGCCGTCACTCGGCGGGAAACGCGCCAGGATCTCGCGCCGCTCACCGTTGCGCTCCACCTCCAGCGGCAGCAGGGTGCCGGGCGGCTGCCGCTGCACCCGTTGGGTCAGATCGGCAGGCCTCGCCAGCGCCTCACCCGCGGCGCGCATAATGATATCCCCCTCCTCCAGGCCCGCGCTCTCGGCCACGGAGCCACTCTGAATGCCGCGCACCTCGATCCCGGCCTCATTGGGCACGATATAGACCCCGAGCTGCATCGGCGGCTGGGCCTGCGCCGGGGTCTCGGCCAGGGTGAATACGGCATGCGCCAGCCCCGCCGGCGGCAGCTCGCAGCCGTCGACTTCCACCGCCCAGGGCAGCAGGGTAGCGTGGGCGTCTACATCCAGGTCGTTGAGCTGATGGGGCACCCCGTGCTCGTACTGCAGGTGGCCTTGGCCGATCAGCCCCACCGCCAGCACCCCCTCGGCAGTGGCTTCGGCCAGCCCTGTGGCCATGGCGCGGTCCCATACGAGCTGCGCGGCGATGAAGCGCTCGAGGCTCGCTTCATCGTCCCCCGCGCTGGGATGCTGGGCATGCACGGCGGCCAGACGCTCGCGGTAGGCCGGCAGCGCCTCGGCCGGTGGAGAGATTCCGAAGCGCTCGCTCTCCGGAACCCCATCCCAGCTCTCACCGACCAGGCGACCGCGCAGCTCGGGGGTGACGTTGATCGCCTTGAGCGGCACCTGGTTCAGGCGGGCGAAGTGCAGGATCGGCAGGTAGAGCTCCGGATCGAAGCCCCAGGCGCTGCGCCAGTTGCTGGCGTCGAGGAACTCCGCCTCGTCGAGCTCCCCCGCCACCCAGGCATCCAGCGCGGGCTGGGCCTCGCGGGGCAGCATCTCCAGGCCGATCACCATGTCCGGGCGCAGGGCGTGCAGGCCGGCCAGGGTGTGCAGCTGCCAGCGGTGGTGATCCATGCGGTCGTGCTGCTCGCCGAGCAGCACCACGTCGCGCTCGGCGAGATTGGCGAACAGTGCCGCCGAATCGAGCCGCTCGCCGCCGGGCTGCAGCCATTGGCCCGGCGGCGGGCAGCTGTCGGCCTGTACGGTCATGGGCAGCGCCAGGCAGGTCAGCAGGCCCAGCGCATGGCCCAGCATACGGGGCAGGGCGAATGAACGTCGCATCGGTCTTTTTTCTCCCTCTGAGGGCGTCCCCCATGATGGCGCATTCGCCAGCCTCAGGCAGCCTCTTCCCGCGACGTCCCCGCGGCCTCCTCGAAGTGGAACTCCATCTGGGTCGGCTCCAGGCGCGGATCGAGCTCGGTGAAATGCGGCGTCTCCAGGGTCGGCACCGCCACGAAGGGCTCCTGCTCGACTTCCTCGATCGGCTCACCGGGACGACGGCGCAGGCGCAGCGTCACGAACAGCGCCAGCGCCAGCGAGGCGCCGCCGAGGAACATCCACAGCCCATCGGGGCCGATCGCCTGCATCACCAGCGAGGCCGAGAAGGGGCCGATGATCGAGCCGATGCCGTACCAGATCATCAGCTTAGCATTGGCGGCGACGATCTCGCCGGGCTCCAGCCAGTCGTTGGTATGGGCCAGGCTCAGAGCGTAGAGGGTATGCAGCATGGCGGTGTGGAAGCAGGCCACCAGTACCAGCAGCCAGAAGTCGATGCGCACCAGCATCGACACCAGGACACCGGAAATCGTCATCACCACCGCCATGCCGAGGATCACCTTGCGCCGGTCGATACGGTCGGAGAGCCGCCCGAGCCCCCACTGGGCGAACAGCGCCACCATGGTGGTGATGGCCATGAAGCGCGCCGTTTCGCCAGTGGTCAGGCCGATCTCCTGACCGTAAAAGGGCGTCATGGCGAAGAAGGACTGCACCATCAATCCGGCGGTGAATGCCCCCACCAGCCCCACCGGTGCGCGTTTGAACAGCGTCTTGAGCGGGATCTTCTGCGGCTGGATGTCGTGGGTCTGGCGCGGACCGTGGATGCGCACGATCGACAGCGGCACCAGCGCCAGGGCGAACAGCATACCGACCAGTGAGAACAGCGCCGGGCCGGCCGGATCGGCCAGGTTGAGCATCCACTGCCCGCCGGCCAGCGACAGGGTCGAGATGATCATGTAGATCGCCAGCACCCGGCCGCGATTGTCGTTGGTCGACTCCCCCGAGACCCACGACTCCATCACCATCAGCATGCCGGCCGTGGCGACCCCGCCGAGCAGGCGCCAGACCAGCCAGGCCCAGGCGTCGACCCACAGGCCGTGAAGCATGGCGGTCACCGCCAGGATGCCGGCGCAGGCGGCGAACACACGGATATGCCCCACGCTGCGAATGCGCTTTTCCAGCAGGTAGCTGCCCAGCACGAAGCCGAGCGAAAAGCTCGACATCAGCAGGCCCGCCATGTGCGAGGGGAAGCCCTCGATGGACATGCGCACCCCGAGCAGGGTCATGATCAGACCGTGCCCGAGCAGGAAGCTGATTTCACAGACGAACAGGATCGGAAGGGTGGCCGGTAAACTGCGCAAGATGTCACTCCATTGACGATGCCGGACGATGGACGATGCCGGACGCGAAACGAACGTGACCACCCCGGCATCCCATCGGGCGGCCTGGCTCCAGTGTAGAAAGGCGTAGCGAGAGATTGCCACTCATCGAACCCAGGCTCCTCGCTGTCGGCCTCAGCCGACAGGGTCTACGCTGGGTGTGTGAGAGCGGCAGGCAAGGAGGCAAGCATGGCAGCCAAGACATTCCCCCCTATGCTGCTGGGAGCCATCATGCTCTGGTCGGCCCCAGCACTGGCCACCGACCCGGCCACACCGGACGAGAGTGCCGCCGGCATGGACCCGGCGGAGATCACCGAAGCGCCGGATGTCACCACCGGACGGGCCGGCACCACCAGCGGTATCACCGGTGCCGACATGGAAGAGGAGGATCAGGGCAGCGGCAGCGGCGAGACCCAGGGCGACGAGCTGTTCCAGACGCCCGCCGCCGCATCCGATGCCGGCCCGGCCTACGAGACCCAGTCGCCCGAGCGCGAGGAGGATGGCGAAGGCGATGACGAGGTCATGCCCGACGAACCGCTGGGCGCCGACGACACCGGTCGACAGGAAGACGGCGAGCCCCAGGCCAGCGGCGATCAATCGCCCTGATGACCCGGCGACAGCCATCCCGCGGCAGCCATTCGTTACCAACGGAAACCAACGACGAACCGCGATCCTGTCAGGAGTCGCTACGCTTAATACAGACCGCTAGCAAAGATGCATAACGATACAATGGGTACGGGAACCAGGCAGGAGGCCTCATGACCCTCAGGGTTTCGCGCAGACAGTTCTTCAAGCTCGGTGCGGCGGGGATGGCCACATCCAGCATGGCGATGATGGGCTTCGCCCCGGATCCCGCCATCGCCTCGATTCGCCACTTCAAGCTCACCGGCGCCAAGATCACGCGCAGCAACTGCACCTACTGCTCGGTGGGCTGCGGCGTGCTGATCTATGCCCGCGGCGACGCCGCGATCAACAACATCGACGACATCTATCACGTCGAAGGCGACCCGGATCACCCGGTGAGTCGCGGCTCGCTATGCCCCAAGGGCGCGGGGCTGCTCGACTACATCCGCAGCGAATCGCGCCTGCGCTATCCCCAGGTACGCGAGGCCGGCAGCAGGGAGTGGAAGCGGATCAGCTGGGACGAGGCCTTCACCCGCATCGCCCGACACATGAAGGACGATCGCGACGCCAACTTCGTTACCCAGGACGACGAAGGCAATACGGTCAATCACTGGACCACTACCGGCATGCTGGCGGCCTCGGCCTCGACCAACGAGACCGCCTACTGCACTCACAAGATCGCCCGCAGTCTGGGCATGGTGGCGTTCGACAACCAGGCGCGCGTCTGACACGGACCGACGGTGGCAGGTCTTGCCCCAACATTCGGTCGCGGTGCCATGACCAACCACTGGGTCGACATTCGCAATGCAGACCTGATCATCGGCATGGGTGGCAACCCTGCCGAGGCTCATCCTGTTGGCTTCCGCTGGGTGATGGAGGCGCGCGAGCACAACGACGCCCGGCTGGTGGTGGTCGACCCGCGCTTCACCCGCACCGCCGCGGTGGCGGACTATTTTGCCGAGATACGCACCGGCACCGACATCGCCTTCCTCGGCGGGCTGATCCATTACCTGATCGAGAGCGGTCGCTTCCAGCGCGACTACGTGCTCGCCTACACCGACGCCAGCCTGCTGGTGGCCGATGAGTTCGGCTTCGAGGACGGTCTATTCAACGGCTACGACACCGACAACGGCGAATACGAGATGGAGGGCTGGCAGTACCAGTACGACGAGGACGGTCACGCCCTGCGCGACGAGACACTCGAGCACCCGCGCTGCGTGTTCCAGCTGATGCGCCAGCACTACAGCCGCTACACCCTTGACGTAGTCTCCTCGGTGTGCGGCACGCCGCGCGACAAGATCCAGCACGTGTGGGACATGGCCGCCGAAACGGCCGCCCCCGACAAGACCATGACTTTCCTCTATGCGCTGGGCTGGACGCAGCACTCCATCGGCTCGCAGATCATCCGCACCGCGGCCATCGTCCAGTTGCTGCTGGGCAACATGGGCATGCGCGGCGGCGGGGTCAACGCCCTGCGCGGCCACTCCAACATCCAGGGACTGACCGACCTGGGGCTGCTCTCCGATCAGTTGCCCGGCTACCTGACCCTACCCGACGACGACGAGCAGGACTACGAGGATTTCATCCTCGAACGTGCACGGCCGCCGCTGGTGCCTGAAGAGATCTCCTACTGGCGCTACTACGAGCGCTTCCACGTCAGCCTGATGAAGGCGTGGTACGGCAACGCCGCCACCGAGGCCAACGACTGGTGCTACGACTGGCTGCCGAAGATGGGCGAGGACCTCTACGACATCCTGCACACCTTCGAACGCATGCATCGCGGCGAGATGACCGGCTACCTGTGCCAGGGCTTCAATCCGCTGGCGGCCTTCCCGCACAAGGCCAAGGTCACCGAGGCGCTGTCGCAGCTGAAATTCCTGGTGGTGATCGACCCGCTGCGCACCGAAACGGCGGAGTTCTGGATGAACCACGGCGAGTATCACGACGTCGACCCCGCCGCCATCGATACCGAGGTGTTCCGCCTGCCCACCACCAGCTTCGCCGAGGAGGACGGCACCATCGTCAACAGCTCGCGCTGGCTGCAGTGGTTCTGGCAGGCCGCGCCACCGCCGGGCGAAGCCAAGCCCGACACGGCGATCCTGGCCGGCATCTTTCTGCGCATGCAACGGCTCTACCAGGAAGAAGGCGGTGCCTTCCCCGACCCCATCCTCAACCTGCACTGGCCCTACCGCCGGCCGGAGGAACCGAGCCCCGAGGAGCTGGCTCGGGAGTACAACGGCTGGGCGCTGGAGGACGTCTTCGACGAGGACCGCAACCTGGTGGTACGCGCCGGCGAGCAAATCGAGGATTTCGGCTTCCTGCGCGCCGACGGCTCCACTGCCTGCGGCTGCTGGATCTTCGCCGGCTGCTGGACCGAGGGCGGCAACCAGATGGTGCGCCGCGACAACTCCGACCCCTACGGCACCGGCCAGACCCTTGGCTGGGCCTGGTCGTGGCCGGCCAACCGCCGCATCCTCTACAACCGCGCCAGCGCCCGCCCCGACGGCACGCCGTGGGCGGCCAACAAGGCCGTGGTGTGGTGGGACGGCGAACGCTGGGTCGGTAACGACGTGCCTGACTTTCCCGAGGACTCGCCGCCCGAGGCGACCCAAGGCCCGTTCATCATGAATCAGACCGGGCGCGGCCAGCTGTTCGCCCGCGACCGCATGAAGGAGGGGCCCTTCCCGGAGCACTACGAACCCTTCGAAACGCCAGTCGCGAACAACCCGCTGCACCCGGACAACCCGCTGGCCAAGCACAACCCGGGAGCGCGCATCTTCCCGCAGGATCGGGAAAACCTCGGCACCTTCGAGGAGTTCCCCCATGCCGCCACCAGCTATCGCCTGACCGAGCACTTCCACTACTGGACGATGCACAACCGGCTCAACGCCATCGCCCAACCGGAGAAGTTCGTCGAGATCGGCGAGAGCCTGGCCCAGGAGCTGGGCATCGCCAAGGGCGATCGGGTGCGGGTCAGCTCCAAGCGCGGCTACATCGATGCGGTGGCGGTGGTGACCAAGCGCATTCGTCCGCTGCAGGTGGCCGGCAAGACGGTGCATCAGGTGGGCATTCCGCTGCACTGGGGCTTTCTCGGCGAGACCAAGAAGGCCCATCTGACCAACACGCTGACCCCATCGGTGGGCGACGCCAACACCCAGACGCCGGAGTACAAGTCGTTCCTGGTGCGCGTCGACAAGCTGTAGCGCAAGGAGGCCAAGATGAGAGGCGAACAGGTCAATCTGCAGAACATCATCGCCCGCTCGGCGACCACGGTGCCCTCGCCCCAGGAGCGAACGGGGGGCATCGACCCGGTGACCAAGCTGATCGACGTGTCGCGCTGCATCGGCTGCAAGGCGTGCCAGGTCGCCTGCGCCGAGTGGAACGACCTGCGCGACGAGGTCGGCAACAACGTCGGCGAGTACGACAACCCGCTCGATCTCACCCCCAATACCTGGCAGGTGATGCGCTTCGACGAGTACGAGAACGAGCAGGGCAACCTGGAGTGGCTGATCCGCAAGGACAACTGCATGCACTGCGCCGACCCCGGCTGCCTCGAGGCCTGCCCGGCACCCGGCGCCATCGTGCAGTACGCCAACGGCATCGTCGACTTCAACTCCGAGCACTGCATCGGCTGCGGCTACTGCGTCACCGGCTGCCCCTTCGACGTACCGCGCATCTCGGAGGTGGACGGCAAGTCGTACAAGTGCACGCTGTGCTCCGACCGGGTGTTCCACGGCCTGGAGCCGGCCTGCGTCAAGTCGTGCCCCACCGGTTCGATCATGTTCGGCACCCGGGACGACATGCTCGACCTGGCCGAGACCCGCACCAACTTTCTCAAGAGCCGCGGCTACGACAACGCCGGGGTCTACAACCCCGAGGGCGTGGACGGCACCCACGTGATCTACGTGCTGCAGCATGCCGACAAGCCGGGGCTCTACAGCGCCCTGCCGGAGGATCCCCGCATCAGCCCGATGGTCAGCGCCTGGAAGGGCGTGACCAAACCGCTGGCCTCGGCGGCCATCGGCCTGGCCGCCCTGACCGGCTTTCTCCACTACGCCACCGCCGGCCCCAAGGAGCACGGCGAGGAGGACGAGCAGGCGGTGCGCGACGACGAGGCCCGCCAGCGGGAACGGGAGGAGCGACCATGAGCCTGGCCAAGACGGATCCGCAGCTGCTGCGCTACGGCGTCTGGACACGCCTGCTGCACTGGCTCGTCGCCATCAGCTTCGTGCTGCTGGTGCTCAGCGGGCTGCCCTTCTTTCACCCCTTCTTCTGGTCGCTGACCGGGCTGTTCGGCGGCCCCACCATGACCCGCATCCTGCACCCCTGGATCGGCCTGTTCATGTCGCTGCTGTTCGTGCTGATGGCGATCCGCTTCTTCAAGGAGAGCCTGTTCAAGCGCCACGACGTGCAGTGGCTCAAGCAGATCGACGACGTGCTGGCCAATCGCGACGAGAAGCTGCCGCCGGTGGGCAAGAACAACGCCGGCCAGAAGCTGGTGTACTGGGTCATGCTGCTGTGCGTACCGCTGCTGCTGATCAGCGGCGTGCTGATGTGGCAGCCCCTGGTCGGTGAAGAAGTACCGATCACTCTGCGCCGGCTGGCCTCGATGGGCCACGCCTACCTCGCCTTTCTCGCCATCATCACCCTGATCATCCACATCTACTCGGGCATCTGGGTCAAGGGCTCGTTCCAGGCCATGGTGCGCGGCCGGGTGAGCAAGGCCTGGGCCCGCCATCATCATGACCTGTGGTACGAGGAAGAGATGGAGAAGGAGCGCAAGCACCGCGAGATAAGCCGCCGCCACGAAAGCCGCAAAGGGGAGTCGCCGTGACCCACGCTTATGGCAATGCCCCCTCGGGGATCATGCAACCGCCCGAGGTCCGCCTGCCCGGCGACGACCACTTCGCCCGGCGCGCGCGGCGTCTGCAGGCGCTGGCCGAACGCAACGCCCCGCTGGGAGAGTTTCTCGGTTTCATGGCCCAGCTGGCCACCGCCCAGCAGGTGGCGCTGGAGCGGGCCACGGGCTGGCAGCCCGGGCCCGAGGCGTTTCACCTGGCGCTGGAGCACGGCATGCCGCCGCTCAATGCCCAGGCGCTGCAGGGCGACATCGACATCCAGGGCGAGCTGACGGCTCTGCTCGGCGCACTGGAGCTGCACGTGGGCGAGGCTCAACGCCCCCTCATCGCCGCCCTGCGCGAACTGCCCGACGCCACGCTGAAGCAGCTCATGGCCCAGCTCCTGGCCGGTGAGGCCGGTGACGAGCAGCACCGTGGGCTGATGCCGCTGATCGCCGCTGCCCTGCAGGTGGCCTGGCAGCGGCTGGTGCAGGCGCTGCCGCATGCCCCGGCCCGCCCCAGCGGCGAGACACGTACCCTGTGCCCCTGCTGCGGTTCGCCGCCAGTGGCCAGCGTGATCGAGAGCGAGGCCAGCTGCAGCGGCGTACGCTACCTGCAGTGCGGCCTGTGCGCGACCCAATGGTACTTCGAACGCTCCCTGTGCAGCGTGTGCGAGCAGAGCGGCAAGCTCAGCTACTTGAGCCTGGCGCCGCAAGCGAGCGAAGGGGAAGACGAAGCGACTGCCGAGGCGGCCCAGGCCGAGGCCTGCGGCGACTGCGGCAGCTATCTCAAGATATTCCCCCGCACGCTGGACGCCGAGGCCGAGCCGCTGGCCGACGACCTGGCCAGCCTGGCGCTGGACCTGCTGCTGGGCGAGGAGGGGCGCTACCGACGCAGCGGCTATAACCCGCTGCTGATCGCCGAAGGCTGAGCCGGCGGTTGGACGCCGCGCGGTCGGACATGCTATGCCATAGGGAGCCACAGTGCGCTTAGGCGCCTGGCAACGCCACCTGATCGCTCCGACATGGACACGAGCACGACAATGGACGTTCGACGCAGCCTGCCCGCAGTGGATACCCTGCTGGCCCATCCCGCCGTGGCCGCCGCCCGCGCCCGCCATGGCCACCGCCTCGTGCGGCGCGCGGTACGCCAGACCCTGGACGAGGCCCGCCAGCAGCTCGCCGCTGACCAGAAGACCAGTGAAAGCGTCGATGGCGACGCCCTGGCCAACGCCGCCATCGAGCGGCTCACCGAGCTGGCCCGCCCGGCTTCCCGCGCGGTATTCAATCTCACCGGTACCGTGATCCACACCAACCTGGGCCGCTCCACCCTCGCCGAGGCGGCCATCACGGCCATGGCCGATGCCGCACGCCACCCCATGGCGCTGGAGTACGATCTGGACGATGGCGGCCGCGGCGACCGCGACCGCCTGGTCGAGGATCTGCTGTGCGAACTGACCGGCGCCGAGGCCGCCACCGTGGTCAACAACAACGCCGGCGCCGTGCTGCTGGCGCTGGGCGCCCTGGGAGCCGGACGCGAGGCGCTGATCTCCCGCGGCGAGCTGATCGAGATCGGCGGTGCCTTCCGCATGCCCGACATCATGCAGGCGGCCGGCTGCCGGCTGCGCGAGGTGGGCGCCACCAACCGCACCCACCCGCGGGACTTCGAGTCCGCCATCGGCGAGCACACCGGGCTGATCGTCAAGGCGCACACCTCCAACTACGCCATCACCGGCTTCACCAAGAGCGTGCCGGAACCCACGCTGGCCGAGATCGCCCACGCTCACGGCGTCCCCCTGCTGGTCGACCTGGGCAGCGGCGCGCTGGCCGACTTCACCGCCCTCGGCCTGCCCTACGAGGCGCAGCCGAATGACGCCATCGCCGCCGGCGCCGATGTGGTCACCTTCAGCGGTGACAAGCTGCTCGGCGGCCCCCAGGCGGGCATCATCGTCGGCCGCCGGGAAGCCATCCAGACCATCAAGCGCCATCCCCTCAAGCGCGCCCTGCGCCTGGACAAACTGACCCTGGCGGCGCTGGAGGCCACCCTGCGCCTCTACCGCGACAGCGACGCCCCCGAGCGCGACATCCCCACCCTGGCGCTGCTGACCCGCCTCGAGGCGGAGATCGCCGCCACCGGCGAACGCCTGCTCCCCCATGTGAGCAGTCTGCTCAGCGACTTCGAAGTGACGCTCGCCCCCTGCGCCAGCCAGCTCGGTAGCGGCTCACTGCCGGTGGACCGGCTGCCAAGCCGGGCCCTGACATGGCGCCCCCGCGCCGAGCAGCGACGCCAGCGCGAGCGTCAGCTGCATCGCCTGGAAGGCGCCCTGCGCCAGCTGCCGCGCCCGGTCATCGGGCGCATCGGCGATGGCGCCCTGCACCTTGACCTGCGCTGCCTGGCCGGCGAGGCGGAAATCGCCATCTTCATCGGTCAGCTGGAGCAGCTGCCCCGCCTGTATGGCGCTGCCCCGCCGGGAGACACGCCGTGATCGTCGGCACCGCCGGCCACGTCGACCACGGCAAGACCGCCCTGATCCAGCAGCTCACCGGTATCGACACCGACCGGCTGAAGGAGGAGAAAGCACGTGGCCTGACCATCGAGCCCGGCTTCGCCTATCCCGAGGTGGCCGAGGGCGTCGAGCTCGGCTTCGTCGACGTGCCCGGTCACGTGCGCTTCCTGCATCACATGGTGGCCGGTAGCGCCGGGGTCGATACGGTGCTGCTGGTGGTGGCCGCCGACGACGGCGTGATGCCGCAGACCGTCGAACACCTGCAGATCCTCTCCCTGCTGGGGCTCGACCGCGGCCTGGTGGCACTGACCAAGGTCGACCGGGTCGACGCCGCGCGCCGCCGTCAGGTGCGCGAGGAGATCGCCGCTCTGCTGGCCGGCACGCCGCTGGCCGAGGCGCCGCTTCACGAGGTGTCGAGCACAAGCGGCGAAGGGGTGAATGCCCTGCGCGAACGGCTGTGGGCGATGGCCTCGGCGCAGCGCGACACCGTCGTGCGCGGCCATTTCCGCTTCGTCGTCGACCGGGTCTTCACCAAACGCGGCGCCGGCGTGGTGGTGACCGGTACCGCACTGGCCGGCCGGGTGAGCGTGGGCGACACGCTACGCCTGGCCCTCAGCGGCCATAAGGCCAGGGTGCGCGGCCTGCGTCGCCAGAACCGCGAGAGCGAGTGGGCGCACCAGGGCGACCGCGTGGCGCTCAACCTGGCCGGCAGCGACATCGACCACGACCTCGTTCAGCGCGGCGACTGGCTGGTCGCCGATGCGCTCGAGACGCCGCCGCTGCGTCGCCTGGACGCGGCACTGCAGCTGCTCGACTCGGCTCCGAGCGTGAAGCACTGGACGCCGGTGCAGGTGCACCTGGGCGTGGGCCGCTATGGCGGGCGCCTCTCGCTGCTGGAAGGCCAGCACCTCTCCCCCGGTGAGAGCATGCTGGGTCAGCTGGTGCTGGACGAGCCGGTGCACGCCTGCCTGGGCGACCGCTGCGTGATTCGCGATCCCGCAGCGGGCATCACCCTGGGCGGGGCCACGGTGCTGGAGGGCGACCCGCCGCGCCGCGGCCAGCGCCGTCCCGAACGGCTGGCCTGGCTCGCCGCCCTGGCCCGCTGCGCCGACAGCACGCCGCTCGACCTGGCACCGGCGCTGGAAGCCGGGCTACGCCTGCAGCCTACCGGCATCGATCTCGACGCCCTGGCACGCAACGCCAACCTCGAGCCGGCGGCGCTGATCGACGCGGTGGCGGCGCTGGGCGGCGTTACGCTACCGAACCGGGAACGGACCCGCGTCTTCTCCGCCGAGGCCATCGCAGCTCTGGAAGCCCGGCTGCTCGACAGCGTGGCCACTAACCACGAGCGCGAGCCTTCGATGCTGGGCACCGAGCGCGGCCGGCTGACGCGCCAGGCCGTTCCGCAGCTACCCGAAGCGACGGGCCGGCAGCTGATCGAGCGGCTGGTGGCCTGCGGCAAGCTGGTGTCCCACGGCCCCTTCGTCGCCCTGCCCGGTCACCAGGCCAGCCTCGGCGAAGCGGACGAAGCACGTTGGCAACGGCTCGAACCGCACATCGCCGAGGCAGGCTTCCAACCGCCGCGAGTGCGCGATCTGGCCGCCAGCGAAGGCTTCGCAAAAGAGAGCCTCGATGAAGCCCGCATCCGCGAGGTGCTCATCGCCTGTGCCCGCCTCGGCCGGCTCTACCAGGTGCGCCGCGACCACTTCTATCCGGCCGCCACGGTGGCCGAGATGGCCGCCATCGTGCAGGCACTCGAACGCGAGCACGGCAGGATCCGCGCAGCCGACTTTCGCGACCGCATCGGCACCGGCCGCAAGCTGGCCATTCACATACTCGAATTCTTTGATAAGGTAGGCTTCACGCGCCGTATCGGAGACGAGCGCGTGATACGCAACGCCGAGATGTGGCCGTAGGACAACGGCCTATCATGAAGAACCGCTCAAGGAAGAGGATCGACCCCCGGTGGGGCGACTAGACTTCAAATCTAGTAGGGGCTGCCAGCGGTCCCTGGTGGGTTCGACTCCCACGCTCTTCCGCCAGCTCCCCCTATTGCACAAGACTTTGCCTAGCCCTTGATCACCACTCGTGTGCCGATGCGCAGCCACGGGTCGAGTGCACGAATCTCCTCGTTGCTGACCGCCACGCAGCCCTCGGTCCAGTCGAAGCTGCGATGGATCTCGGGGTCGCCCTGCCCCAGGCCATGAATCCCGATCAACCCGCCCAGCGCCGTGGTATGCGGTGCCCGGCCGTGGCGCGCCCGGTAGTTCTCGATGTGCCAGTACTCCTGCATGGTGATCTTGCCGCTGCGCAGCGCTTCTTCGGCGACTTGGGCATTGGGATAGTCGAAGCCGAAGAACAGGCCGAAGCGCGAGGCGCGGTTGATGCGGTCTACGCGGAACTCGCCGATCGGCGTCATCGAACTGCCCCTGGCGCGCAGCGGCGCCGCACCGCCGGCACCGAAGGCGAGGTGTTCGATGCGCTTGATCTCACGCTCGCCGCGCATCACCCGCACCCGGCGGTTGCGCAGATCGATGCTGAGCCAGACCTCGTCGGCGGTCAGCCCTTCGGGCTGCGCCACCGCGTCCAGCACCTGCCACAGCGTCGGCAGCTCCGGCATCACGCCATTGAGTGTATGAGAAGATTCGGGAATATTGGCCTGGGCCGTCGGCCCAAACGCGAAGAAGCCTGCCGTCATGGCGGCAGCCTGGAAGAATGCCCTGTTCATGAGCCCCTGCCCGTGCGTAGTGGAGTTATCGTCGACTCGAGCCGATCGAATTATTCGGACCCGCCATGGCCCGCGCCATGAGGATATGGCACGACTCCCTTCGAGGGGACGTCATCGCATGGAAGCCGGGGCAAAGATCCTGGACCGGGCCCTATCGGCCCGCTGTCGAGGTCGCCAACCGAACCATGAGACGCATGGGCCGAATATACCATAGGCACGCTAAGGCAAAAGAGGGGCTCGCCTCCTTTCGTTGAAAAAGCGCGGGAAAGACCGGTATCGGGCGTCAGGCGCTCGCCGAATGCGTCTCGCTCTGGCTCTGTGCCAGCCGCTCGATGGCCTGCCGGGCCAGGGGCGACAGCTCGCTGCCGTCCTGCTGGAGATAGTCGACGATCTGGCGTTTCATGCTGCGCGCCCAGAACTTCTTCAGATGGGTATACACGCGTTCGGCAGCGTCATCGCTGTAGTGGGCATTGTTGGCGGCGATCTGGTTCGCCATATGGATCAGGGTATCGAGCTGACTGCGGCTCATGGCGACTTCAACCTCCGCTGGCTTGAACGACCGGCACGGCTTCGCGTACCGGCTGATGATAGATGACGTGGCGCCCCGTGCGGGCGAAGCCGACCAGCAGCAGGCCGGCATGGCGCGCCTGCTCGATGGCGAGCGAGGTGGGAGCCGATACGGCGACGAGGCAGCCGATGCCGGCGCTGGCGCACTTCTGCACCATCTCGTAGCTGGCCCGGCTGGAGACCAGCGCAAAGCCGTCCCCCACCGATAGACGACGACTCAGCATCGCGCCGATCAGCTTGTCCAGGGCGTTGTGGCGACCGACGTCCTCGCGTGCCAGTTGGATCTGCCCGCCGAGGTCGCACCAGGCGGCGCCGTGGGTGGCGCCGGTTTCGCGCTGCAGCGGCTGGTGCCACTTCAGCGCCTCCAGTGCCTGCTGAATGGCAGCGTCGTCAATGGCCGGCGCTGCCACCCGGCCGATGGGACGGATCGCCTGCTCCAGCGACTCGGTACCGCACAACCCGCAGCCGGTACGACCGGCCAGACTGCGGCGGCGCTGCTTGAGCTCCATGAAGCGCTGAGTGGCGATCTCCAGATGCACGGCGATCCCTGCGGCCTCCTCCCGCACCTCGATGCCGTAGAGCTCATCCGGCGTGTGCAGGATGCCCTCGGTGAGGCTGAAGCCGAGGGCGAAGTCGTCGAGATCGTCCGGCGTGGCCATCATCACGGCATGTGAGATGCCGTTGTAGACCAGCGCCACCGCCGTCTCCACGGCGACGCTGTCCTCCAGCCGCTCGGCGCTGCCGGTCCGGCGCACGTCCACCGAAACCCGGCAGCGGCTGTGGTCGTCACTCATTCACGCGCTCCGCTGAGAGCCTCGCCCGCTTCGTCCTTGTTTCCACCGCGCAGCAGCTCGAGCTGCTGCCGGTCGAAGGTCTGGAACTGGCGCTGCCAGGCGGACGGCTGGCTGACCTTCTCGACCTGTACGGCGGTCACCTTGTACTCCGGACAGTTGGTCGCCCAGTCGGAGCTGTCGGTGGTGATCACGTTGGCCCCGCTGCCCGGATGGTGGAAGGTAGTGTAGACCACCCCCGGCGGCATGCGGTCGCTGATCCGCGCGCGCAGCACCGTCTGGCCGGCGCGGCTGGTGATGCCGACCCAGTCACCGTCGCGCACGCCGCGCAGCTCGGCGTCGGTCGGGTGCAGTTCGAGCACGTCTTCGTCGTGCCAGGCCTGGTTGTGGGTACGCCGGGTCTGGGCGCCGACGTTGTACTGGGAGAGGATGCGCCCGGTAGTCAGCAGCAGCGGGAAGCGGCGGTTGGAACGCTCTTCGCTGGCGATGTAATCGGTGATGGCGAACTGACCAAGGCCGATGGGGAAGTCCTCGACGTGCATGGTCGGCATGCCCTTCGGGTACGCTTCGTTGCACGGCCACTGGATGCTGCCCAGCTCGTCGAGCCGCGCGTAGCTGACCCCGGTGAAGCTCGGCGTGAGGCCGGCGATCTCGTCCATGATCTGCGACGGGTGGTCGTAGTGCATGGGGTAGCCCAGCGCATTGGCCAGATCCACGGTCACTTCCCAGTCCTGCTTGCCGGCCAGCGGCGGCATCACCTTGCGCACCCGATTGATGCGGCGCTCGGCGTTGGTGAAGGTACCGTCCTTCTCCAGGAACGAGGAGCCCGGCAGCAGCACGTGGGCGAACTTGGCCGTCTCGTTGAGGAAGATGTCCTGCACGATCAGGCACTCCAGCGAGCGCAGCGCCTGCTCGACGTGCTGGGTATTGGGGTCGGACTGGGCGATGTCCTCGCCCTGCACGTAGAGGGCCTTGAATTCGCCGGCCACGGCGGCATCGAACATGTTGGGGATGCGCAGCCCCGGCTCGTCGTCGATGGGCACGCCCCAGGCCGCCTCGAAGCGCTCACGCACGGCGGGGTCGCCGACGTGCTGGTAGCCCGGCAGCTCGTGGGGGAAGGAGCCCATGTCGCAGGAGCCCTGGACGTTGTTCTGCCCGCGCAGCGGGTTGACGCCCACCCCTTCGCGGCCGATGTTGCCGGTGGCCATGGCCAGGTTGGCGATGCCCATCACCATGCTCGAGCCCTGGCTGTGCTCGGTGACGCCGAGGCCGTAGTAGATCGCGCCGTTGGGCGCCTGGGCATAGGTGCGCGCGGCGCGGCGCACCTGCTCGGCGGGCACGCCGGTGATCGCCTCGACGTTCTCCGGCGCATGGCGCGGATCGAGGATGAACTCGCGCCAGGCCTGATAGCCCGCCGCGTCGCAGCGCTTGGCAATGAACTCGCGATCCTCGAGCCCCTCGCCGATCACCACATGGGCCAGGGCGTTGATCATCGCCACGTTGGTGCCGGGGCGCAGGGCGAGATGCTGGGCGCCGCGATGGTGCGGGGTCTTGAGCAGGTCGATGCGGCGCGGGTCGACGACGATCAGCTCGGCGCCCTGGCGCAGACGACGGCGCATCTGCGAGGCGAACACCGGGTGGGCGTCGGTGGGGTTGGCGCCGATGACCACGATCACGTCGGCTTTCATCACCGAATCGAAGGTCTGGGTGCCGGCGGACTCGCCCAGCGTCGTCTTGAGGCCGTAGCCGGTGGGCGAGTGACACACCCGGGCGCAGGTATCGGTGTTGTTGTTGCGGAAAGCCGCACGCACCAGCTTCTGCACCAGGTAGGTCTCCTCGTTGGTGCAGCGCGACGAGGTGATGCCACCGATGCTTTCGCGGCCGTACTTGGCCTGGATCGCCTTGAGCCGCTCGGCGGCGAAAGCGATCGCCTCCTCCCAGCTCACCTCGCGCCAGGGCTGGTCGATCGACTCGCGAATCATCGGCGTCTTCAGGCGGTCGGGGTGGGTGGCGTAGCCGAAGGCGAAGCGGCCCTTGACGCAAGAGTGGCCGTGGTTGGCGTCGCCGCCCTTGTACGGCACCATGCGCACCACCCGGTCGCCCTGCATCTCCGCCTTGAACGAGCAGCCTACGCCGCAGTAGGCGCAGGTGGTCACCACGCTGTGCTCCGGCTGGCCCTGCTCGATCACCGATTTTTCCATCAGCGTCGAGGTCGGGCAGGCCTGCACGCAGGCGCCGCAGGAGACGCACTCGGAATCCATGAACGCCTCGCTCTGGCCGGCGGCGACCTTGGACTCGAAGCCACGCCCCTCGATGGTCAGGGCGAAGGTGCCCTGTACCTCTTCACAGGCGCGCACGCAGCGCGAGCAGACGATGCACTTGCTGGGGTCGAAGCTGAAGTAGGGATTGGAGTCGTCGGTTTCGGCGTCCAGGTGATTCTCGCCGTCGAAGCCGTAGCGCACCTCGCGCAGCCCCACCGCACCGGCCATGTCCTGCAGTTCGCAGTTGCCGTTGGCCGGGCAGGTCAGGCAGTCCAGCGGGTGATCGGAGATGTAGAGCTCCATCACGTTGCGCCGCAGCTTGGCCAGACGCGCGTTCTGGGTGGTGACCTTCATGCCGGCCGCAACCGGCGTGGTGCAGGAGGCCGGCAGGCCGCGCCTGCCCTCGATCTGCACCGCGCACAGGCGGCAGGAGCCGAACGCCTCGAGGTTGTCCGAGGCGCACAGCTTGGGAATGTTGATGTCGGCCAGCGCCGCTGCGCGCAGCACCGAGGTGCCTTCGGGCACGGTGATCGCGACGCCGTCGATCTCGAGGCTGACCAGCGTCTCGGAGAGCCGCGCCGGGGTACCGTAGTCGCGCTCCGGCAAGAAGTGCTGGGGAACGGACGTCTGCTTGGGATCGTAATAGTTCAACATATCGGGCCTCCTCCCGCTCAATGCGGCTGCGCGTCGCGCTGCAGATCGTCGGGAAAGTGTTTCATCACGCTCTGCACGGGAAAGGGCGTCATGCCGCCCATGGCACAGAGTGAGCCGTCCACCATGGTCTCGCACAGGTCGGCGAGCAGTACGAGATTGGCCTCGCGACGCTCACCGGCACGGATGCGGTCGATCACCTCGACGCCGCGCACCGATCCGATGCGGCAAGGGGTGCACTTGCCGCACGACTCCACCGTGCAGAACTCCATGGCGAAGCGCGCCTGCTCGGCCATGTCCACCGTGTCGTCGAACATCACCACGCCGCCGTGGCCGAGTACCGCGCCGACCTCGGCGAAGGCCTCGTAGTCGAGCGGCAGGTCCCACTGGCTGTCGGGCAGATAGGCGCCCAGCGGGCCGCCCACCTGCACCGCACGCAGCGGTCGTCCGCTGAAGGTGCCGCCGCCGAACGCCTCCATCAGATGGCGCAGGGTGGTGCCGAAGGCGAGCTCCACCAGCCCGCCGCGCTGGACGTTGCCGGCCAGTTGCAGCGCCAGGGTGCCCCGCGAACGGCCCATGCCGTAGTCGGCGTACGCCTGCCCGCCGTCGCTGAGAATGAAGGGCACCGCCGCCAGCGACAGCACGTTGTTGACCACGGTGGGCTGACCGAACAGGCCTTCGATGGCCGGCAGCGGCGGCTTGAAGCGCACCATGCCGCGCTTGCCTTCGAGGCTTTCGAGCAGCGAGGTCTCTTCGCCGCAGATGTAGGCGCCGGCCCCCAGACGCACCTCGAGGTGGAACGTCCGGCCGCTGCCGAGGATGTCGCCACCGAGATAGCCGGCGGCCTCGGCGCGGGCGATGGCCTCATTGAAGATCTCCTGGGCCAGCGGATACTCCGAGCGCAGGTAGACGTAGCCTTGGGTGGCACCCACGGCGAGGCCGGCGATGGCCATGCCCTCGATCAACAGGTAAGGATCGCACTCCATCACCAGGCGGTCGGCGAAGGTGCCGGAGTCGCCCTCATCGGCATTGCAGACGATGTACTTCTGCGCGGCGGGAGCGTCGAGCACGGTCTGCCACTTGATGCCGGTAGGGAACGCCGCCCCGCCGCGACCGCGCAGGCCGGAGGTCTTGACCTCATCAACGATGGCCTGGGGAGCGAGGCCAAGTGCCCGGCGCAGGCCGCGGAAGCCGTCGTGGGCGCAATAGTCCTCCAGCGACAGCGGGTCGGTGACGCCGATGCGCGAAAAGGTTAGGCGCTGCTGGGCCTGAAGATAGGGAATCTCCTCGGCCGGCCCCTGGCACAGCGACGATGCCTCGCCACCTTCGAGCAAACCGGCATCGAACAGCCCGGCCACGTCCTCGGGGGCAACCGGCCCGTAGGCGATGCGCCCGGCAGCGGTCTCGACCTCGACCAGCGGCTCCAGCCAGAACAGCCCACGGGAGCCGTTGCGCACCAGTTCGATCTCGACGCCACGGGCCTCGGCCTCGGCCTCGATGCGCTGGGCGACCTCGTCGGCGCCCAGCGCCAGCGCGGTGGTCTCGCGGGGAACGAAGAGTCTCGTGGTCATCAGCTCACCTTCAGCACTTGGGTGGTCAGTTCATCGACCAGCCGGTCGAAGCGCTCGGGGGTGACCCGGGCCAGGATGCGATCGTCGACGCGCAGCGACGGGCCGCAGGCGCAGTTGCCCAGGCAGTAGA
The DNA here is from genome assembly GCF_021404355.1 of Halomonas sp. MCCC 1A11062. Classification (NCBI taxonomy): domain Bacteria; kingdom Pseudomonadati; phylum Pseudomonadota; class Gammaproteobacteria; order Oceanospirillales; family Halomonadaceae; genus Halomonas; species Halomonas sp. MCCC 1A11062. The sequence continues at coordinate 376,488 of NZ_JABFTW010000001.1, read as the reverse complement.
CCGGCTCCAGGGTGATCTCGCGGTCGGCAGTGGTCTGGTGGTAGTCGATCCCCAGGGTGTCCCGCGCGTGCATTTCCAGCGCCCGTGAGCCCCGCGCCTGGCACGCCTCGGCGCGACAGATCTGCACCACGTGGCGCCCCGGCGGCGTGGTGCGGAAGTGATGGTAGAAACTGATCACGCCGTGCACCTCGGCCCGGGTGAGCTGCAGCGATTCGGCGATGAGCGGCACCGCCTCGCGCGGCACGTAGCCGCAGCGGTCCTGAATCGCGTGCAGGATGGGGAGCAGAGCGCCGGGCTTGTGCTTCAGGGCGTCGATCTCGTCCTGAATCAGTTGGGGCGTCCATGAAGGGAATGGGCTATTGAGCATGGCCTGGCCTCGAGGCGAACGTATGGAGCGCATCTTCTGGCGTCTTGCGTCGGTACGTTCGGAGCTGCTGGTTACGGTCTAGTTATGTACCACTTGTTTATGTACTACAGTGCATATATTGGATAAGGTGCCCGTAGCATCATTGATGGTGCGTATTTGTGAAGGTAGCAGTCCTGCTTGGGTTACGAAATATGAAAAACACATCATATGAAACGCATTAAAATCGAACCTGCCTGGTCCTTCACCGACGAGGCCGGCAACCGCCTGGATCCGCAGCTGTTCGGGCTGCTGCAGGGCATCCATCGCAGCGGCAAGCTGACCGAGGCTGCTGCCGAGGCCGGTATCTCCTACCGCCATGCCTGGAACCTGCTGAATAAATGGGCCACCTTCTTCGGTGCTGCCTTGGTGGAGATGCAGAAGGGCCGTGGCGCACGGCTCACCCCGCTGGGCGACAAGCTGCTGTGGGCACGCCAGCGGGTGGCCGCCCGGCTCGGACCGCAGCTGGAGAGCCTCGGCTCGGAACTCAATCTCGAGCTGCAGCAGCTGTTCGAGGGTGTCGAACCGGTGCTGCGCATGCACGCCAGCCACGGCTATGCAGTGGCGCTACTGCCCAGGTTCGCAAGCGACTTTCAGCTCGATCTGCAGTACTGCAGCCCCCAGGAGGCGCTGTCAGCGCTGAATCGAGGCGCCTGCGACGTGGCCGGCTACCACATGCCGACCTCGGCGACCCGGGGCCCGCTGATGCAGGGCTACCGCCGTCAGCTGCGGCCACGCAGTCACAGCATCATTCGCTTCATCACCCGCTGTCAGGGGCTGATGCTCGCGCCGGGCAATCCCAGGGGCCTGACCGGCCTGGCCGATCTAGTGCGCGAAGACGTACGCTTCATCAACCGCCAGCAGGCCTCCGGCACCCGGGCACTGCTCGACATCCTGCTGCGGGAGGCTGGCCTCTCGTCACAGCGTATCCGCGGCTTCGAACTGGAGGAGTACACCCACTCCGCCGTGGCCGCCTACATCGCCGCCGGCATGGCCGACGTCGGCTTCGGCGTCGAGGCCGCTGCGCGCCAGTTCGGCCTGGATTTCCTGCCGCTGGCCACCGAGCACTACCTGCTGCTGTGTCAGCGCCGGAGTCTGGCCGACCCCAGCGTCGTGCACCTGCTCGAGATGATCCGCAGCCAACCGTTCCAGGCGGCCGTCCGCGAGCTTCCCGGCTATTCGCTGGACCGCTGCGGCGAGGTGTGCGGCGTCGACGAGCTGTTTGGCGAGGCCCAGCACGGCTGAGCCTCGCCGGTGCCGTCGTCAGTAGTCGACCACCACGTTGCCCCGGGGCTTGCTGCAGCAGGAGAGGATGTAGCCCTCTTCGATGTCCTCGTCGGTGATGCCACCGTTGTGCTCCATGTCCACTTCACCGGACTTGAGCCCCACCCGGCAGGTGCCGCAGATGCCCATACCGCAAGCCTTGGGAATGTGCAGCCCCAGCTTGGCCGCCGCGGCATGCACCGTCTCGCCCGGCTGAATGCGTACGCTCTTGCCCGAGCCGACGAACTCGACGCTGAGCATGTCGGCGTAATCGATCTCCTCGGCCTCGGCCTCGGCTTGCTCGGCCAGCTCCAGCACCTCCTCGCGCACATCGAGCGGCGTGGCGCCGAAGGATTCCTCATGGTAGCGGCTCATGTCGAAGCCGTTATCGCGCAGAATGCGCTTGATCGCGTTCATGTACGGCGTAGGGCCGCAACAGAAGATCTCCCGCTCGAGGTAGTCGGGCGCCATCAGCTCGAGCATCGGCTGGGTCAAATACCCGCGATAGCCGGCCCAGGCCTCGCCGACGTCGTCCTTTTTCTCACAGACGATATGCAGTTTGAACTCGGGGATCCGCGAGAACATGTGCACCAGCTCGCGATGGTAGATGACATCGCGGGGGGCACGTGCACTGTGGATGAACTCGACGTCGACGTTGGCGTTGGTGTCGAAGAACCAGCGTGTCATCGACATCAGCGGCGTGATACCCACGCCACCGGAGAGGAACAGCACCTTGTCGGCGGGAAAGTCGATCGAATTGAAGTTGCCCACCGGGCCATGCACCGCCAGTTCGTCGCCGACCTTCAGGTTGTCGTGCAGCCAGTTGGAAACCTTACCGCCGGGCACCCGCTTGACGGTGATCGAGAAGCTGTAGGGAATCGACGGTGAACTGGAGATGGTGTAGGAGCGCATGATCGGTTCGCCTTCGATCTCCAGCTCCAGGGTCACGAACTGCCCCGGCTTGAAGAAGAACAGCACCGGCTGCTCGGCCATGAAGCAGAAGGTACGAACGTCCCAGGTTTCCTGGATCACCTTGACGCAACGCACCATGTGGCGGCCGTTGGTCCAGGTCTGGGTCGTGACGGGGTTGAGAAAGTTCATGGTCATGTCGAGTCGCCTGGCATTGATCAGCGTGGAAGGCTCCGACTGCGGAACACCGCCTGCCGTTGATCGAATTCTGCGTCAGCCGGCAAGCCCTCGACTTGCCTGACTGCGACACGAACGTACCCCTGGCTTCCACTTGGGGGGATTTTTCTGCACCCACTGGTCGCGACTGAACGCTTTCGGGTCGTCGGCAGACAACTGAACGACCTGAGGCTGATCCACACTCGCCGTATTCGTACTCGGCACCCAAGACAATTACCATGCCGCTCCCTGGCGAAAACCAACAATTCGACCGATGCCGCCACCGCGGCCAGCAATGAGGATGTCTCTCCATGGATCCGATCTCACCCACCACTCTGGACGATCCCCTGGACCCGGCGCGTGAAGCCGTCGTCGCGATGCTCGCCGAGCGCGAGCGCAACTTCTCGCTGCCCCAGGCGTTCTACAACGATGCCCGCCTGTTCGCCCTGGACATGCAGGAAATCTTCGGCAAGGAGTGGCTGTTCGCCGGCATGACCTGCGAGATTCCCGCCAAGGGCAATTACATGACCCTGCAGGTCGGCGACAACCCGGTGATCCTGGTACGCGGCGACGGCGGTACCATCCATGCGTTCCACAACGTCTGCCGTCATCGCGGCTCGCGGCTGTGCGTCAGCGACAAGGGCAAGGTGGCCAAGCTGGTCTGCCCCTACCATCAGTGGACGTATGAGCTCGACGGCCGCCTGCTGTTCGCCGGCAGCGACATGGGCGAGAACTTCGACCTGGGCAGTTATGGCCTGAAGCCGGTCCACGTGCGCACCGGCGGCGGTTTCATCTTCATCAGCCTGGCCGAGCAGCCGCCCGTCATCGACGACTTCCTGATCACCCTGGAGCACTATCTCGAGCCTTACGAGATGGGCAACCTCAAGGTCGCGGTGGAGTCGAACATCGTCGAGCAGGCCAACTGGAAGCTGGTCATCGAGAACAACCGCGAGTGCTACCACTGCAACGGCTCCCACCCGGAGCTGCTCAACTCGTTGCAGGAGTTCGACGACACCGACGATCCCCGCGCCACGCCCGCCTACAAGGCGCTGGTGGCGAAGAAGCAGTCCGACTGGGACGAGCAGCAGATTCCCTGGCAGCTCAAGCGCTTCGGCAAGCGCAACCGGCTGACCCGCACCCCGCTGCTGGATGGCGTGGTCTCGATGACCATGGACGGCAAGCCGGCCTGCGCCAAGCTGATGGGCCGCCTGACCAGCCCCGACATGGGCTCGCTGCGCATCCTGCACCTGCCCAACTCCTGGAACCACTTCATGGGCGACCACGCCATCGTGTTCCGCGTGCTGCCGCTGGGTCCGCAGGAGACCCTGGTGACCACCAAGTGGCTGGTACACAAGGATGCCGTGGAGGGCGTCGACTACCAGCCCGAGGAGATGCGCCGGGTATGGGACGCCACCAACGCCCAGGACAAGCGCCTGGCCGAGGAGAACCAGCGCGGCATCAACTCCAAGGCTTACCAGCCGGGCCCCTACTCCGAGACCTACGAGTTCGGCGTGATCGACTTCATCGACTGGTACAGCGAGCGGATGCAGGAGAACCTGGGCCACAGCGCCCCTCACCTGCAGGTGGTGAAGGGCTAGGCCCCACCTACTCCTCGTGACGTGAAACAAATCGCCCCCGGCCAAGGCCGGGGGCGATTTGTTTCACTCGGGTTCGATCAAATGCTGACAGCGGCGGGGCTCATGCCGCTGGCTAACCCGCGATTGGCCGCAGATGATTCACCAGCGCTTCGCGCACCTCGGGCAGCATGACGCCGGTCTGCGCCTCCAGCTCGGCGACCAGCGCCTCCAGACCGGGCACCTCCGACTCGGCCTGCCGCTGGGCGACAAGCCGGGCGCAGGTGTCGGGGTCGGCATCGGCAGGCAGGTCGATGCCCAGCGCCACCAGGCGCTGACGGAAGTCCTCCGCATCGATCAAGTCGGCGTACATCATCTCTCTCACCTCCCGCTACCGTCGTTCGCTCCTCTAGATTACCCGCTCGGCCGTCAGGCGGCCACGCTGCGCATGGGTCGAATAACGAAAATGGCTGGTCGCGCCGCTTACAAGGTGCGGCGTCGGCCAGCTCGGGTTACTCCTTACGTCACCAAGCTTACTTACGCAGCTACGCTGCCGTGGGGATCGATGACGAATTTCTTGGCCGCACCACCGTCGAAATCGGCATAGCCCTGTGGTGCCTGATCGAGCGAGATTATCTGCACGTTGACCGCGTCGGCGATCTTGACCTTCTCGAACAGGATCGCCTGCATCAGCGGGCGGTGATACTTCATTACCGGGCACTGGCCGGTATGGAAGGAGTGAGACTTGGCCCAGCCGAGGCCGAAGCGCATGCTCAGTGCACCCTGCTTGGCGGCGTCGTCCACGGCACCCGGATCCTCGGTCACGTAGAGGCCCGGGATGCCGATCTGGCCGCCGGCACGGGTCATCTGCATCGCCGAGTTGAGCACGGTGGCCGGCGCTTCCTTGCCGTGGTTGCAGCCACAGGCATGGGCCTCGAAGCCGACGCAGTCGACGAAGGCATCGACTTCGCGCTCGCCGAGGATCGCCTCGAGCTTGTCGGCCATGTCGCCGTCCTGGGTCAGGTCGATGGTTTCACAGCCGAAGCTGCGCGCCTGGGCCAGACGCTCCTCGATCATGTCGCCGACAATCACGCAGGCCGCCCCCAGCAGTTGGGCCGACGCCGCCGCCGCCAGCCCCACCGGGCCGGCACCGGCGATGTAGACGGTGCTGCCCGGCCCGACACCGGCCGTCACGCAGCCGTGGAAGCCGGTGGGGAAGATGTCGGAGAGCAGGGTCAGGTCGCGGATCTTCTCCATGGCCTGATCGGTGTCGGGGAACTTCAGCAGGTTGAAGTCGGCGTAGGGCACCATGACGTATTCGGTCTGGCCGCCGACCCAGCCGCCCATGTCGACGTAGCCGTAGGCGGCACCGGGGCGTGCCGGGTTGACGTTGAGACAGATCCCGGTCTTGCCTTCTTTGCAGTTGCGACAGCGCCCGCAGGCGATGTTGAAGGGCACCGAGACCAGGTCGCCCGGCTTGATGAATTCGACGTCGCGCCCGCACTCGACCACCAGGCCGGTGATCTCGTGGCCCAGCACCAGGCCGGCGGGCGCAGTGGTACGGCCGCGCACCATGTGCTGGTCGCTGCCACAGATATTGGTGGTGACCACCTTCAGGATCACACCGTGGTCGCATTTGCGATTGCCAAGGGCGAGTTCCGGATAGGGGATGGATTCGACATCGACCTTACCCGGGCCCTTGTAGACGACGCCTCGGTTGGCTTGGCTCATGGCTGGCTCCAGTGCTTTGTTGTCATGGGGCGGCACATTCCGCCGCTTCAGCCTATGCCCTCCACCAAGTGGCACTTGCCCCACAGAGACCTCCACTTGCCTGACCGAGACACGTCGCCGCGGTAATGAGCCAACGGATAGCTGGAGGTCGCTTTCACGACATACCCCTCGCCGCCCTGGCCCAACAATGATTCGCCCGGGAGCGCCTGCCGCTTGCGGATGCCAACAACAACATGCGAGGAATCCCCATGAAGCATGACGATGTGCCAATCCTCAAACCCGGGCAGGACAACGCCCAGGTGCTGGGGATGGACTTCCACCATCCCGTGTTCCCACTCTCGGCCCTGGCCATTCTGGCCTTCATCCTCTACGCCCTGATCTATCCCGATGCCGCCAACAGCCACCTCACCGCGGCCCGCGGCTTCTCCATCGAGTATTTCGACTGGCTGTTCATGATTGCCGGCAACCTCTTCGTGCTGCTGTGCCTGGCGCTGATCGTGATGCCGTTGGGGCGCATCCGTCTGGGCGGCAGTCAGGCCCGCCCCGAGTACTCGACTACCTCATGGTTCGCCATGCTGTTCGCCGCGGGCATGGGCATCGGCCTGATGTTCTGGAGCGTGGCCGAGCCGGTGGCCTACTACACCGACTGGTACGGCACCCCGCTCAATGCCGAGGCACACACCCCGGCCGGCGCCAGCGCGGCCATCGGCGCCACCATGTTCCACTGGGGCCTGCACCCCTGGGCGATCTACGGCGTGGTGGGCCTGTCGCTGGCCTTCTTCGCCTACAATCGCGGCCTGCCGCTGACCCTGCGCTCGGCCTTCACGCCGATCCTCGGTGAGCGGGTACGTGGCTGGTTCGGCCACATCATCGACATCGTCGCGGTACTGGCCACCATTTTCGGCCTGGCCACTTCGCTGGGCTTCGGTGCCTCCCAGGCGGCCGGCGGCCTCAACTACCTGTGGGGCGTGCCCAACACCATCGGCACCCAGTTGGCGATCATCGTGGTGGTTACCGCCGTGGCCCTGTTCTCGGTGTGGCGCGGTATCGACGGCGGTGTGAAGCTGTTCTCCAAGATCAACATGATGCTTGCCCTGGGCCTGCTCACCTTCGTGATTATCACCGGCGGTGTGCTGCTGTTCGTCAACAACCTGTGGCACACCACCTTCGCCTACGTCAGCCACGTCGTGCCGCTCTCCAACTGGATCGGTCGCGACGACACCACCTGGTACCACGGCTGGACCGTGTTCTACTGGGCCTGGTGGATCTCCTGGTCGCCCTTCGTCGGCATGTTCATCGCGCGGGTCTCCCGCGGGCGTACGGTACGTGAGTTCCTGATCGCCGTGCTGCTGGTGCCGACCCTGGTCACGCTGGTGTGGATGAGCGCCTTCGGCGGCACCGCCCTGACTCAGTCGGCGGCCGGTGTGGGCGCCCTGGCCGACGGCATCAGCGACGTCTCGCTGGCGATGTTCCAGATGCTCGAGCACCTGCCGTTGACCACCCTGACCTCCAGTCTGGCGATCCTGCTGGTACTGATCTTCTTCATCACCTCGTCGGATTCCGGCTCGCTGGTGATCGACAACATCACCGCCGGCGGCAAGACCGATGCGCCCCGCGGCCAGCGCGTGTTCTGGGCGGTTCTGGAAGGCGTGATCGCCGGCATCCTGCTGTACGGCGGCGGCAGCACCGCACTGGGCGCCCTGCAGGCCGGCGCCGTGGCCACCGGGCTGCCCTTCACCCTGGTACTGCTGGGCATGGCTTACTGCCTGGTCAAGGGGCTGAGGGAAGAGCAGCGTGGACTGGCGGTCGCCAAGCCGGCCTGATACACCATCGACCTCACGCAAGAAGCCACCACGCGACCCCGGCCTTGGCCGGGGTCTTCTTGTTGGAGACGACCACACGCCAGGCAGCAGGCAGCAGGCAGCAGGCAGCAGGCAGCAGGCAGCAGGCAGCAGGCAGCAGGCAGCAGGCAGCAGGCAGCAGGCAGCAGGCAGCAGGCAGCAGGCAGCAGGCAGCAGGCAGCACCAGGAGACCAACCCGTTGGTCGGTGTCGCAAGCAGTGCAAGCAACTAGCGCCGGAGCGATGCCATCGTGCGTGCCGCTCATCGTGTGCATTGCCTGCATCGCGAAAATAATACCGGCGCCCCAAACGCAACGACCCCGGCCAGGGCCGGGGTCGTCGTGTTGGTTGGTGCGTTATTCGTGGGTGCGTTATCGACAGCTAGCGCAGAACGCCCTCATCCTTGAGCAGCTTGAAGATCGCCTCGGCGCCCTGCTCGGGGGTCACGTCGGTCAACACCTGGCCGCTGCCGCCTTCGGCCTTGGCCGCGGCGGCCTTGAAGCGATCCCGGGCCGAGGCCGCCTTGACGATCTTGAGCCGCTTGGGGCGCTTGCGGGCCGGGGTCACGTTCCACTCCGGCTGAGCCTCGTCCCACTCGACCGCTGCCGACTCGGCCTCGATCTCACCGCGCTGGGCCGGACCGAAGGCGCTCTGGCGGGCCGCGGCGGCGGCAGCGTCGACAGTGACGATGGCCGGCAGCCGCACCTGAAGCCGGCGGCGCTGGCCGCGAGGCAGAGCCTGGAGCAGGGTGGCCACGCCATTCTCGATCTTCTCCACGGCGGCCAGGCCACCGACCAACGGCCAACCAAGACGCTCGGCCAGCAGGTAGGGCAGCATGCCGGAGCCTTCGCCCTGCTCGGCGCGCTCGCCGGCGATCACCAGTTGCGGCCGTGATTCATTCAGGCTGTCGACCAGCGCGGGGATAACGTCGGCGCCGGGCAGCTGCTCGATCAGGGTCAAGGCGGGGAAACCCATGCCCAGATAGCCACGCATGGCACTCTCGCTCTCCTCGTCGAGCGCGCCGGCGTGCAGCAGGGAGATGCGCGCCCCAGCGAGGGACAGGGCCAGCTCCACGCCGCGGGCGTCCTGATCGGCGCGCCGGGCGCGCCCGGTCACGGGGTGGCGGCCCACGGAGACCAGCACTGCTACCTCGAGTGCACCATCTTGCTGAGCACTAGTCGCTTGTACACCTGTATTTCGCGCTCCAGTCGTCTGGGCATCAGGCCGCATCGCGCTTCTCCTCTCGTTGCCGTTGGACCATCTCGACCAGCGCCGCGAGTATGCTCGCCGAGTCGCCAATCACCGCCAGGTCGGCGCGCTTGATCATGTCGCACCCCGGATCGAGGTTGATGGCCACCACCTTGTCGCAGCTCTGGATGCCCTGCAGGTGCTGAATGGCACCGCTGATGCCCACCGCCACGTAGACCCGCGCGGTGACCCAGGTCCCGGTGGCGCCCACCTGACGATGGCGCGGCATGAAGCCATCGTCCACCGCCACCCGCGAGGCACCTTCGGTCGCTCCCAATACCTCGGCGGCCTGATGGAAGCCATCCCAGTCCTTGACGCCGTTGCCGGCGGAAAGAATGAACTCGGCCTCGGAGAGCGCTACGCCGGCCGGGTCGACGGCCACCTGGCCCAGGTCCTCGATGCGCCCTAGCAGGGGCGGCAGCGGCTGCGACAAGGCCAGCGGACGGGCCGCATGGCGGGTCTCGGAAACGGGTTCGGCACATTCGGCCAGTGCCAGTACCACACGCGGCAGGGCGCGCTGGATATCGCTGGTACCGGCAGCACCGCGCCCGGTACAGCGCCAGCCCAGCGCGCAGGTAGCGTCCCGTTCGACCTGCCAGACGCCGGCGGCAGGCCGTTCGCCAAGGCGCGCCGCCAGGCGCCGCCCCAGGTCGGCGCCGCCCAGCTTGGAGTCGGGCAACAGCCAGTGACGCGGGGCAAACTCGCCGTCGACGGCGGTGAGTGCCGCCAGGCGTGCCTCCGGCGCGTAGCCGTCGATGTCATCGCCCTCCAGCACGAGCAGCCGATCGATGCCGGCTTCGCCATACCCTTCGACATCCGCCTGGCCAAAGACCACTGCCAGCACGGCACCCGGCCGCTCACCATCGGCATCGGCCAGCTGCCGGGCCAGGCCCAGCAGGTCGCGGTCGTGGCTGGAGAGACGCCCGCCGGGCAGGTCCGGAACCACCGCGACCAGGAAGTCCGGGGCCTCGATGATGACCTGCCGCCGTTCGTCGGCGGCCTTGCTACCGGCACTGGCACCACGTCCCGCAGCAGCAGCCTGCTGGACACCGCTGCGGTCGATGCGCTTGATACCGTTGGGCCCGATGAAGCCGACCGCATGGGGATTCTTGCGGATCACGCCGTTGGGGCCCATCCACTCCGTCGCCGCCATGCCATGCCCGGCACTCTGGCCAAGCTCGGCCAGCACCCGTTCGTGCTCGGGATGCAGGCGGTTGCGGGCGATCCACTCGCGGCGCGGATCGCGACGCACGATCTCGCTCATGACGTGACCTCCTTCATTACGGGGCGGGTACCGGAGGCAGACTGCGGGGGGCGAGCGCTATCGCTGCTGCCACCGGAGCCAGCAGGGCGCTCCACCAGGGCATCGGCCACCAGCTCGGCGATGTCGCGCACCTCGGCGGTGGCATCGACCACCCCCTCGAGCATGGCGGTGCACTGCGGGCAGCCTACCGCCACCAGCTCGGCGCCGGTCTCCTTGACGTCATTCATGCGCATGTCGGGAATCCGCTGCTTGCCCGGGATGTCGGTGATCGGCGCGCCGCCGCCACCGCCACAGCAGCGCGAGCGGAATCCCGAACGCTGCATCTCGGCCACTTCGATGCCCAGCGCCTTGAGCACGTTGCGTGGTGCTTCGTATTCGCCGTTGTAGCGGCCCAGGTAGCAGGGGTCGTGATAGGTGACGCGGCCGCCCTTCCAGGGCGCGAAGTGCAGCCGGCCCGCCTCGAACAGCTCGGCGATGTAGGTACTGTGGTGGCGCACAACATACTTGCCGCCCAGCTCGCCGTACTCGTTCTTGAGGACATGGAAACTGTGCGGGTCGCAGGTGACGATGCACTGGAAGCGGTACTGCGACAGCGTCGCGATGTTGCGCTTGGCCAGCGACTGGAAGGTCGCCTCGTCGCCCAGGCGGCGCGCCACGTCGCCGCTGTCGCGCTCCTCGTTACCGAGCACGGCAAAATCGACGCCAGCCGCACGCAGCACCTTCACCAGCGCCCTGAGCGTGCGCTGATTGCGCATGTCGAAGACCCCGTCGCCCAGCCACAGCAGCACGTCGACCTGCCCCAGGTCGCGTATCAGCGGCAGGTTGAGGTCCGCCGCCCAGTGCATGCGCGAGCCGGGATCGAAGCCGCCGGGGTTGTCGGTGGCGATCAGGTTGTCGAGCACCTCGGCGCCCTTGCCCGGGGTATTGCCATGTTCCAGGGTCAGGAAGCGACGCATGTCGACGATGGCATCGACGTGCTCGATCATCATCGGGCACTCCTCGACGCAGGCGCGACAGGTGGTGCACGACCACAGCGTCTCGGCATCGACAAGGGCTTTCCCCTCACGAGCGACGATAGGGCCATTGGGAGTGCCGGTATGCTCGCCCACCGGCTTGCCCGGATAGGGCGAGCCGGCATAGTGGGCATCGCTGCCGCCGGCCATGCCGACGACCATGTCCTGGATCAGCTTCTTGGGGTTGAGCGGCTGACCGGCGGCGAAGGCCGGGCACATCGCCTCGCAGCGTCCGCACTGCACGCAGGCATCGAAGCCGAGCAGCTGGTTCCAGGTGAAGTCGCTGGGCGTCTCGACGCCCAGCGGCGCCTTGGCGTCGTCCAGGTTCAGCGCCTTGAGGCCGGTGGAGCGGTTGCCCTCGCCCCCTTTCGTGGAAAAACGCTCGGGGCGGCGATGGAAGGCCAGATGCAGGGCGCCGGCGAAGGCGTGCTTCATCGGCCCGCCCCAGGTCATGCCGAAGAACATTTCGCCCAGGCCCCACACCAGCACCGCGACCAGCGCCAGGGCGAGGATCACGCTACCCGTTCCGGCAGGCAGGATGCCCAGCGTCGGCAGGGTGAGCAGGAACACGCTCACCGAGAACGCCATCAGGCTCTTCGGCAGGCGCATCCAGGGCCCCTTGGAGAGCCGCGCCGGCGGATTGCGCCGCCGTTTGGCGACGAACAAACTGCCGACGAACATGGCGGCGCTGGCCAGCAGCAGCAGCCCGCCGAGGATTGGCCCCATGCTTTCTGAAGAGCCGAGCCCCAGGCCATGTACCAGGATCATCAGCACGGCCGCCGCGACGAAACCGCCGGCGGTGGCTACGTGGGTGTTGGACATGACCTTGTCACGTGCCACCACATGGTGCAGATCGACCAGGTAGCGCCGCGGCATGGCGGCGAGCCCGCGCAGCAGATCGACCCGGGCGGGTCGACCCTGGCGCCACAGGCGAATGCGCCGCACGGCGCCGATCACGGCCAGCGCCAGGGCGGAGAAGATTAGTATTGGCAGCAGGGTCTCGAGCATCTCGCTCACCTCGCAGGCTAGAAATGATGGCTCGACGCAGGGGTGGGAAGGGGAGCCGGCGTCGCGCCCTTAGCATTCGCCCGAGCCGAGGCGCTGCGACGCGGTCCTGTCGAAGGAACTCGACTCCACTTTCTCCTTACCCGAGCGCAATAGCTTTCAAAGGTCTTTACACAGCCGCAGGGCGTCATAAATTGCCGCATGCGTATTGCGCGGCGCGGTGCAATCGCCCAGGCGGAACAGCAGGTAACCCTCGCCCTGCTCGCTCAAACAGGGCTGCGCCTTGGCGGCGTAGAGCGCCTCGAGATCCACCTGGCCGCGGTTGCGCGAGCGCTCCTTCAGCGCGTAGTAGAGCGCCTCGTCGGGGCGTACGCCGTTCTCCACCACCACCTGATCGACCACTCGCTCCTCCATGGCGCCGGTGTACTCGTTCTCGAGCACCGCCACCAGGGCGTCGCCCTCGCGGTAGACCTTGTGCAGCATCAGGTCGGAGGTCATGATCACCTCCTTCTCGTAGAGACTGCGGTAGTAGGTCGGGAAGGTGGTGCCGCCCACCGCCGCGCCGGGCTTGATGTCGTCGGTGACGATCTCGACCTTGGCTCCCTTGTCGGCCAGATAATCCGCCGCCGAAACGCCGGAGAACTCGCAGATGGAGTCGTAGATCAGCACGTTCTTGCCCGGCGCAACCTTGCCGGAGAGTACGTCCCAGGTGCTGACCACCAGGCTCTCCTCGGGGTTCTCCGAGTAGCCCCACTCCGGGTACTGGCTGAGGAAGGGCTGGCCGCCGGTGGCCAATACCACGACGTCCGGGCGCAGGTCCTCGATGGTGGCCTCGTCGGCGCGGGTGCCGAGGCGCAGGTCCACCTTGAGGCGTGCCAGCTCCAGCTGATACCAGCGGGTGATACCGGCGATCTGGTCACGCTGCGGCGCCTGAGCGGCGATGGTGATCTGGCCACCGAGCTGATCCGCGGCTTCGAACAGGGTCACGTCGTGGCCGCGTTCGGCGGCGACACGAGCCGCTTCCATACCGCCGGGGCCACCGCCTACTACCACCACCTTGCGCTTCGGCCCCTCGGTCTTCTCGATGATGTGCGGCAGGCCCATGTACTCCCGCGAGGTCGCGGCGTTCTGGATGCACAGCACGTCGAGGCCCTGATACTGGCGGTCGATGCAGTAGTTGGCACCCACGCACTGCTTGATCTGGTCGATCTGGCCCATCTTGATCTTGGCGATCAGGTGCGGGTCGGCGATGTGCGCCCGGGTCATGCCCACCAGGTCGACGTAGCCCCCTTCGAGGATACGCTGGGCCTGGTTGGGATCCTTGATGTTCTGGGCATGGATCACCGGCACCTTGACCACTTCCTTGATGCCCGCCGCCAGGTGCAGGAAGGGCTCCGGCGGGAAGGACATGTTGGGAATGACGTTGGCCAGGGTGTTGTGGGTATCGCAGCCGGAGCCGATCACGCCGAAGAAATCCACCTGATCGGTGGCGTCGTAATAGGCGGCGATCTGCTTCATGTCCTCGTGGGTCAGGCCGTCCGGATGGAACTCGTCGCCGCAGATGCGCATGCCGACGACGAAGTCGTCGCCCACCTCGGCACGCACCGCCTTGAGCACCTCCATGCCGAAGCGCATGCGGTTCTCGAAGCTGCCGCCCCACTGGTCGGTACGCTTGTTGACCCGCGGACTCCAGAACTGGTCGATCAGGTGCTGGTGCACCGCGGAGAGCTCGACGCCGTCAAGACCGCCCTCCTTGGCCCGCCGCGCGGCCTGGGCGTAGTCGCCGATGATGCGCCAGATCTCCTCCTCCTCGATGGTCTTGCAGGTGGAGCGATGCACCGGCTCGCGAATGCCGGAGGGCGACACCAGAGTCGGCCAGTCGAAGCCGTCCCAACGCGAGCGACGCCCCATGTGGGTGATCTGGATCATGATCTTGCCGCCGTGCTTGTGCACGGCATCGGCGAGATTCTGGAAGTACTGGATGATGCGGTCAGTGGACAGGTTCACCGAGCTCCACCAGCCCTGGGGGCTGTCGATGGAGACGACGGAGGAGCCGCCACAGATGCACAGGCCACAGCCGCCCTTGGCCTTCTCCTCGTAGTACTTGACGTAGCGCTCGGTGGTCATGCCGCCGTCGGTGGCATGCACCTCGGCGTGGGCGGTGCTGACCACGCGATTGCGGATGGTCAGCTTGCCGATCTGGATCGGCTCGAAGATCGCGTCGAATGCCATGGAAACCTCCTCAACCCTGGGCGTCGGCCAACGGCTGAACGGTGAAGATGCCTACCTCGCAGCCGGGCTCAGCGGCGCTCTGGGTCTGTTCGGCGACGGTGCGCAGGGCGCTGCCGCGGGCGGCGAGGATCTGGTCCATGGCGCCGGCGAACCAGCCGGTGAACATGTACTCCTCCTTCTGCCCCGTCTTGCCGAGCTGATAGACGAAGGCGCTGTGCTCCAGGCGCACGCGGGCGGTACCGGCATCGAGGTCGATGGCCTCGGTGACGAACTTGCCCCAGCCGCGCTGGGAGAGACGCAGCATGTAATGCTCGAACACGTCGACGCCTTCCAGGCCGTGCAATTCGGCCTCCTTCTCGCACCAGTGCCAGGCGCTCTTGTAGCCGGCGCGGTAGAGAATCTCGGCATACTTATCCACACCCAGCGCTTCGGCGACGGCCGTGTGGTTGTTGATAAAGAAGTGCCGCGGTACGTACAGCATCGGCAGGGCGTCGGTGGTCCACACGCCGGTTTCGCTATCCACCTCGATGGGAAGCTCAGGGGCCATCTTGGTCACGGTCTTGATCCTCGAAATCGTTGTTCTAAGCGCTGGTAATTTGGTTCACGAATGAGTCCGGGCCGTCATGAGCGCAGCGAGAACAAGGCGCGAAGTCGAGAGAAAGCGGAGTGGACTGTTGTCCATGAGCATTTCGAACGACTTCGCAACGCAGTAATCGCAAGCGCAATAGGCCCGAGGGCCGGTTAAGAACCCCATACCTCTTTTAAGATTCGTACCCAGTTTTCGCCCATGATCTTGCGTACCTGGGTCTCACTGAAGCCGCGGCGCAGCAGCGCCTCGGTCAGGTTGGGGAACTCACCGATGGTGCGGATGCCCTCGGGATTGATGATCTTGCCGAAGCTGGTCAGGCGACGGGCGTAGCCCTTGTCGTGGGTCAGCCACTCGAAGAAGTCCTTGCCGTGGCCCTGGGTGAAGTCGGTGCCGATGCCGATGGCATCCTCGCCGACGATGTTCATCACGTACTCGATGGCCTCGACGTAGTCGTCGACGGTGGCGTCGATCCCGGCGCGCAGGAAGGGGGTGAACATGGTCACGCCGACGAAGCCGCCGTGCTCGGCGATGAAGCGCAGCTCCTCGTCGGACTTGTTGCGCGGGTGCTCCTTGAGCCCGGACGGCAGGCAGTGGGAGTAGCAGACCGGCTTCTTCGATTCGAGAATCACCTCTTCGGAGGTCTTCGAACCGACGTGGGAGAGGTCGCACATGATGCCGACGCGGTTCATCTCGGCGACGATCTCACGACCGAAGCCGGAGAGCCCCCCGTCGCGCTCGTAGCAGCCGGTGCCCACCAGGTTCTGGGTGTTGTAGCACATCTGCACGATGCCGACGCCGAGTTGCTTGAAGATCTCGACGTAGCCGATCTGATCCTCGAAGGCGTGGGCGTTCTGGAAACCGTAGATGATGCCGGTCTTGCCCTCTTCCTTGGCCCGGGTGATATCGGCGGTGGTGCGCACCGGGCGCACCAGGTCGCTGCACTCGGCCATCAGCTGGTTCGATTTGACGATGTTGTCGACGGTGGCCTGAAAGCCCTCCCACACCGAGACGGTGCAGTTGGCGGCAGTGAGTCCGCCGCGACGCATGTCCTCGAACAGTTCGCGGTTCCACTTGGCGATGATCAGGCCGTCGATGACGATGGCATCGTCGTGCAGGTCTTGGGGCGTCATGAGGGCGTGCTCCGGATGGATTGACTTGAAGGCAGCATAGCGCTGGCATGGTGAGTCCCGACTTCTGGAAGCGACGGCGATAATTCCAAAAACGTCACCCCTGTCGCGACTGCGACGAACAGCACAATGCACCTCTCCTGCCGCCTTCCGCTGAGAGGGCGGAAACCGGTCACGTAAATGCCTCTCCCGCGCCGGGCGGGAGAGGGAAGGAATCGACAAGAGAAGTGGGGAAACGGCCCACGGCGCCCTGGCCGCGAGCCGCCGGGCTCAGTGGTCCAGGCGCACGCTGGCGTAAGTGGGCTCGCCGCGGGCATTGTCGAGCGCCACCAGCGCCGCCGAGATCGGTTGCTCCGACACGGGCTCGAGGCTGACCGGCTGCAGCAGCAGGCTCTCGGCCGGCGGTTCAGGCAGCGGCGGCTGGCGCAGCGGGCTCATGCCCAGCCGCTCCTCACGCGGCGGCAGGCCGAAGAATTCCCGATAGCACTTGGAGAAGTGGGGCGTGGAGACGAAGCCGCAGGCCGAGGCCACCTCGATGATCGGCATCGAGGTCTGCTTGAGCAGTTGGCGGGCCCGGGTGAGGCGCAGCTTGAGGTAGTAACGCGACGGCGAGCAGTGCAGGTACTTCTGGAACAGCCGCTCGAGCTGGCGGCGCGAGACGTCGACGTAGTCGGCCAGCTCGGCGAGCTCGATGGGCTCCTCCAGGTTGGCTTCCATCAGCGCCACGATTTCCAGCAGCTTGGGCTGGGTGGTGCCCAGCACGTGCTTGAGCGGCACGCGCTGATGGTCGTTCTCGCCGCGCACGCGGTCGCAGATGAACATTTCGGAAATGCCCGCCGAAAGTTCGCGCCCGTGTTCGCGTTCGATCAGGGTCAGCATCATGTCGAGCGGTGCGGTACCGCCGGAGGCGGTGGCGCGGTCACGGTCGATGGTGAACAGCCGGGTGGTCAGCACCGTCCGGGGGAACGACTCGCGCATCGCCGCCAGACACTCCCAGTGCACGCTGGTCTCGTAGCCGTCCAACAGCCCGGCCTTGGCCAGTGCCCAGCTGCCTGTGCAGATGCCGCCCAGTCGGCGCGACAGGCGCGCCTGGGACTGCAGCCAGACGACGTGCTCGCGCTGCACGGTACGGGATGGTCCCACGCCGCCGCAGACGATGATCATGTCCAGCGCCAGCGGCATGGTGATGGCGCCATCCGGCGTGACCCGCAGGCCATCGCTGGCCGAGATCGGCCCGCCGTCCACGCTCAGCGTGAACCAGCGATACAGCTCGCGACCGGCCAGTTGATTGGCCATGCGCAGCGGCTCGATGGCCGAGGCCAGAGAGAACAAAGTAAAGTTTTCCAGCAGCAGAAAACCCAGCGTTTGGGGCATGGGTGTCTTGCGCAGGGCGTGAGCCGGGGAGGCCGAAGCCGGGGGCATCGTGGACATGTTTCATACTCCAATGCCGTGAATCGTTATAGGTTGTATCGGCATTCAACTCGTCAGGGTCTGGGTGTCGCTTTCAGGCAAATCTGTCTGGCAAAGGTATAGCAAATTGTCGCTCACAGATATGCTTAACATCGTCCAGACGCAGAAAGTATGCCAGTAACGGCAAGCGCATATGTCGCAAATTGGATGGGTGGGCGTCGTATTTGCCCAGTACTGGCGCATTGACTAGGCTGAGTCTGCCCCGCCCGCCCCCCCCAGAGCGAAAACAGAGCGAAGACAGAGCGCACACAATGACAAAACGCATCGTCGCCTACACCCGCCTCAAACCGATCCACCTCGATCAGCTTCGCCAACGTTTCCACGTCGATTACTTCGAGGCCTTGAAGAGTACCGACAACCCCGACTTTCGCCAGGCCCTGGGTCAGGCGCACGGGCTGGTCGGCTCCAGCCTCGTCATCACGCCGGAGCTGCTCGACCTGGCGCCGCAATTGGAGGCCATCGCCACCATCTCGGTGGGCTACGACAATTACCCCGTCGAGGCGCTGACCCGGCGCGGCATTTTGCTCTGCAACACGCCCGACGTGCTCACCGAGACCACCGCCGACACCGGTTTTCTGCTGATCATGGCGACCGCCAGACGCGCCATCGAGCTGGCCGATCTGGTCAAGCGCGGCGACTGGACGGCCAGCATCGGCGAGCCCCACTTCGGCACCGACGTACACGGCAAGACGCTGGGCATGGTCGGCTTCGGCCGCATCGGTGCCGGCGTGGCCCGCCGCGGCGCCCTGGGCTTCGGCATGCGGGTGCTCTACGCCTGCTCCTCGCCCAAGCCCGCACTGGAGCAGGAGCTGGGCGCCGTGCGCTGCGAACTGGACGAGCTGCTGGCCCAGGCCGACTTCGTCTGCGTCACCGTGCCACTGACGGCGGAGACTACGCATCTGATCGGCAGGCGCGAGTTCGGGCTGATGAAGCCCTCGGCGATCTTCGTCAACATCGCCCGCGGCAAGGTGGTCGACGAAGCGGCGCTGATCGCAGCGCTGGAAACGGGCGAGATCCATGCCGCCGGGCTCGACGTCTTCGAACAGGAGCCGCTCTCGCCGGAGTCGCCGCTGCCGCACATGGTCAACGTGGTGGCCCTACCGCACGTGGGCTCGGCAACTCACGAAACCCGCGACGCCATGGCCCAGCGCGCGGTGGACAACATCATCCTGGCGCTGGAAGGCAAGCGTCCGCTCAGCCTGGTCAACGAAACAGCGTGGCGAGGGGAAACGCCATGAACCGCTGAGCCTCCTCAGCGGCAAAGCAGCCGACTCGGCGGCGATGTCCGTCAACCCGACCCCGAACACTGCCATGCAGCGCCCGCGCCGCGCTGGATCGACGCGACGGCATCGTCTACGGTAGGCTTGTATGACAGGTAGCACGACATACCATCACTAGCGATTCGTTGCATGCCCGCGCAAGGAGCTCCCATGACACTGCAAGGCACATCCCTGATCGGCCGCGAGGCCGTCACCGGCAGCCGCGACGAGATTCGCGCCGTCAATCCTGCGACCGGCGCGCCGCTCGACCCCGCCTATCGTGGCGGCAGTGAAGCCGAGGTGGAGCGCGCCTGCGAACTCGCCGAGGCGGCTTTCGGCGTCTATCGCGAGACGACCCTCGACGCGCGTGCAGCGTTCCTCGAAAGCGTGGCCGGCGAGATCGAGGCCATCGGCGATGAGCTGATCGAGCGCGCCATGGACGAGACCGGCCTGCCCCGCGCCCGCCTCGAGGGCGAGCGCGGCCGTACCTGCGGCCAGCTGCGCCTGTTCGCCTCTGTGGTACGCGCCGGCGAGTGGCTCGACCTGCGTCTCGATCCGGCCCTGCCCGAGCGTCAGCCGCTGCCTCGCGCCGACCTGCGCCAGCGCCATATTCCGCTCGGCCCGGTGGCCGTGTTCGGCGCCTCGAACTTCCCGCTGGCCTTCTCCGTGGCCGGCGGCGATACCGCCTCGGCGCTGGCCGCCGGCTGTCCGGTGATCGTCAAGGCGCACTCGGCCCATCCCGGCACCTCGGAGTTGGTGGGCCGTGCCGTACAGCGGGCGGTGGAGAAGAGCGGCCTGCCCGAAGGGGTGTTCTCGCTGCTGTTCGGCTCGGGCCGTGAGGTGGGCCAGGCGCTGGTGGCCGACCCGCGCATTCAAGCCGTCGGCTTCACCGGCTCCCGCAGCGGCGGTACCGCCTTGATGAAGACGGCTCAAAGCCGCCCCCAGCCGATCCCGGTCTACGCCGAGATGAGCTCGATCAACCCGGTGTTCCTGTTGCCCGAGGCGCTCAAGGCACGTGGCGCCCAGCTCGCCGAAGGCTTCGTCGCCTCGCTCAACATGGGCGCCGGGCAGTTCTGCACCAACCCCGGGCTGGTGATCGGCGTGAAGGGGCCTGAGCTTGACGCCTTCGTCGAGGCCTCGGCCGGCGCCGTCAAACAGAGCGCCGCTCAGACCATGCTCACCCCGGGCATTCACGCGGCGTACGAACAGGGCGTGGACCGGCTCGCCTCCAACGACAAGGTACGCGAAGCGGCCCGCGGTCAGGTCGGCGAAACCGCCCATGCCTGTCAGGCCGGACTGTTCGTCACCACCGCCCAGGACTTCCTCGCCGAGCCCGAGCTGCAGGAAGAGGTGTTCGGTGCCACCTCGCTGGTGATCGAGTGCGCCGACCTGGAAGAAGTGAAGCGCGTCGCGGCCCACCTGGAAGGCCAGCTCACCGCCACCCTGCAGATGGACGACGGCGATCTCGACGCGGCGAAACAGCTGCTGCCGATCCTCGAACGCAAGGCGGGGCGCATCCTCGCCAACGGCTGGCCTACCGGGGTCGAGGTGTGTCACGCCATGGTTCACGGCGGCCCCTTCCCGGCCACCTCCGACTCACGCACCACCTCGGTAGGCAGCGCGGCAATTCATCGCTTCCTGCGTCCGGTGTGCTACCAGGCGCTGCCGCAGGGACTCTTGCCCGAGCCGCTGCGCGACGGCAACCCCTGGGGGGTAAGCCGATTAGTCGACGGCAAGCGCGAGTGAGCGTTGCCATTCGTGCAATGAAAAAAGGTGGCCTGAGGGCCGCCTTTTTCATGTCACTGCTTGGCACGGCGCTGGCGCCAAACAGGGCCACGCCCTGGCCGGCCATGCCCGGTTGGCAAGCCGTTTCAACTGCGCCATACTTAACCGAACATCAGGCTAGCAGCCTATCATACAGGTATGGGTACCATGCGACTGCAGCACAAGACCGCGCTGATCACCGCCGCCGGCCAGGGCATCGGTCGTGCCACGGCCCTGCGCTTCGCCGCCGAGGGCGCTCGGGTCATCGCCACCGACATCGATGCCGACAAGCTGCGCGACCTCGAAGATACGCCCGGCGTCGAGGCGCGCCGCCTGGACGTACTCGATGCCGAGGCCGTCGCGGCCCTGGGCAACGAGCTAACCTCGCTGGACGTGCTCTTCAACTGCGCCGGCTACGTCGCCAGCGGCGCGCTGCTGGAGGTCACCGATACCGACTGGGAGCGCTCGCTGGCCCTCAACGTCACCGCCATGCTGCGCCTGACCCGCACCCTGCTGCCGACCATGATCGCGAGCGGTGGCGGCAGCATCATCAACATGGCCTCGGTGGCCTCCAGCCTCACCGGCGTGCCCAACCGCTGCGCCTACGGCACCACCAAGGCCGCGGTGCTCGGCCTGACCAAATCGATCGCCGCCGACTACATCGACCGCGGTATCCGCTGCAACGCCATCTGCCCCGGCACGGTGGACTCCCCTTCCCTGCGCCAGCGCATCCGCGAACAGGCCGAGCGCCAGGGGCGCCCCGAGGCGGAAGTACACGCCGAGTTTCTCGCCCGCCAACCCTTGGGGCGACTCGGCACGGCCGAGGAGATCGCTGCCCTGGCCACCTATATGGCTGCCGACGAGTCGGCCTACACCACCGGCACCGCTCAGGTCATCGACGGCGGCTGGCTCATCTGACGGAGGAGAACTCGATGAAACTGCTGCGCTTCGGCCCCCGGGGCCACGAGAAGCCTGGGCTACTCGACGCAGAGGGCGTGATCCGCGACCTTTCGGCCCACCTGACCGACCTCGACGGCGCCCATCTGGGGCGCGACACCCTGGCCCGGCTGGCCGAGCTCGACCCCACCCGGCTGCCGGCGGTGGATGCCGACACCCGTCTCGGGCCCTGCGTAGGCCGCGTAGGCAAGTTCATCTGCATCGGCCTCAACTACTCCGACCACGCCGCCGAGACCGGCGCCGAGGTGCCGCCGGAGCCGGTGGTCTTCGCCAAGTGGACCAGCGCCATCTGCGGCCCCAACGACGACGTCATCATCCCCCGCGACTCGCGCAAGACCGACTGGGAAGTGGAACTCGGCGTGGTGATCGGCAAGAGCGCGCGCTACGTGGACGAGGCCGACGCCATGGAGCATGTAGCGGGTTACTGCGTGGTCAACGATGTCTCCGAGCGGGAGTTCCAGCTCGAGCGTAGCGGCACCTGGGACAAGGGCAAGGGTTGCGACACCTTCGGCCCGCTCGGCCCCTGGTTGGTGACGCCGGACGAAATCCGCGATCCCCATGAGCTCGATCTCTGGCTGGAGGTGGACGGCCATCGCTACCAGGACGGCAGCACCCATACCATGGTCTATCGCATTCCCTTCCTGATCAGCTACCTGAGCCGCTTCATGAGCCTGCAGCCGGGCGACGTCATCTCCACCGGCACCCCGCCCGGGGTCGGTATGGGCCAGACGCCGCCGACCTATCTGAAGCCCGGCCAGCGGATGCGCCTGGGTATCGAGGGACTCGGCGAGCAGGTCCAGAACGTGATCGCCGAACCGCAGTGACGAGCCTCTGTAACGGGCTGCCATAAGGAATACCGCCCATGACCACCCAGACTATCGCTAGCGATCACGGACATCTCGACAGCCTGCGCGTTCATCACGCCGACAACGTGCGCGTGGCCCTCAAGGACCTGCCCGCCGGCCACGCCGTGGAAGACGGCGACCGGCACCTGCGCCTGGCGGAAGCCATCCGCCACAAGCACAAGTTCGCCCTGCGCGACCTTGCTGTCGGCGACGCGGTGGTCATGTACGGCGTCACCGTGGGCCGTGCCACCCGTCCCATCCCAGCGGGAGCGGCCATCACCACCGACAACACCGCCCACAGCACCGCCACCAGCGAACCCCAGGCCCGCCGCGGCCAGTGGCAGGCGCCGGACGTCTCGGCCTTCGCCGGTGCCACCTTCGAAGGCTATCACCGCCCGAACGGCCAGGTGGGCACCGCCAACGTCTGGCTGGTGGTTCCGCTGGTGTTCTGCGAGAACCGCAACATCGAGGTGCTGCGCCAGTGCGTCGCCGACGCCCTGGGAGAGGATCCCTATCGCGACTACAAGCGCATGGCCCGGGAGCTGCTGCACGGCAGCAGCGGGACGGCGCCGGCCGAACCGAGCGGCGAGCGCCTCTTCCCCAACGTCGACGGCGTGCGTTTTCTGACCCATACCCTGGGCTGCGGCGGCACCGACGACGATGCCCAGGCGCTGTGCCAGCTGCTGGCGGGGTATATCTGCCACCCCAACGTGGCTGGCGCCACGGTGCTCAGCCTGGGCTGTCAGAAAGCACAGATCGAGATGCTGCAAAACGCCGTGGCCGAGCGCGATCCGCGCGGGCTGCGCCCGGTACACTACCTGGAACAGCAGGCCAGCATCAGCGAAGAGGCGCTGATTCGCGAGGCCCTGACCACCATCTTCGACGGCCTGAGTGAAGCCAACCGCACGCCGCGCACACCGGCCCCGCTCTCGGCGCTGACCCTCGGCGTGGAGTGCGGCGGCTCCGACGGCTTCTCGGGGCTCTCCGCCAATCCCCTGGTGGGGGCCGTGGTCGACCGCCTGGTTGCGCTGGGTGGCAGCGGTATCCTGAGTGAGTTTCCCGAACTGTGCGGGGTGGAGCACGAGTTGATCGCCCGCTGCCGCGACGATGCCGTGGCCGAGCGCTTCGCCAAGCTGATGGAGGCGTATCAGCGCCATGCCGCCCGGGTCGGCGCCGATTTCTCGATGAACCCCTCGCCCGGCAACATCCGCGATGGCCTGATCACCGACGCCATGAAATCGGCCGGGGCCGCCAAGAAGGGCGGCGACAGCCCGGTGGTGGACGTGCTCGACTACACCGAGCCGCACACCCGGGCCGGGCTGAGCCTGCTCTGCACCCCGGGCAACGACGTGGAGTCGACCACCGCCCTGGCCGGCTCCGGGGCCAACCTGATCCTGTTCACCACCGGACTCGGCACGCCCACCGGCAACCCCGTGACCCCGGTGCTCAAGATCTCCAGCAACAGTGAACTGGCCGCACGCATGGGCGACGTCATCGACTTCGACGCCGGCCCCATCATCCGCGGCGAGACGAGCATCGACGAGCTCGCCGAGCGGCTGCTCAGGCTGTGCCTCGACACCGCCTCGGGGCGCTACCTGCCCCGCGCGGTGGAGCTGGCGCAGTATGATTTCATTCCCTGGAAGCGCGGCGTCTCTTTATAGTGGTCAACGTGGCTGCGCTCGACGAGGGGCGCCGGGGACAGGTCGAAGAGGAGGTCTTTTGCCATGGCCTCCTCGTAGACCTGTCGACGGATCAGCGCCGAGTCAACTTGCAGCTGATCGCTACTCAGAAAGGCGCTTCTTGAGCTTCATATAGGTCCCATAATGCCGGTCGAGGTGGCGCCGCATGGCCGCCTCGGCGGCATCG
The DNA here is from genome assembly GCF_021404355.1 of Halomonas sp. MCCC 1A11062. Lineage (NCBI taxonomy): Bacteria > Pseudomonadati > Pseudomonadota > Gammaproteobacteria > Oceanospirillales > Halomonadaceae > Halomonas > Halomonas sp. MCCC 1A11062. Next base: position 351,913 of record NZ_JABFTW010000001.1, on the reverse strand, counting down.
GGGTCGCGGGATTCGATGGCCTCGACGATCTCGATATGGGCCGCCATCGCCGCCTTGTCCTCGTCCTTCTGCTGCAGCACCTGAGCGCGACGGTCGTCGAGCCACTCGGAGAGCGCCACGTGGATGGCGTCGAAGATGGGGTTGCGGGCGATGCTTGCCAGCACGCCGTGGAAGTCGTTGTCGGAGCGCTTGAAGCGCGCCTCGTCGCCCACGGCCTCGCGGTTGTCCTGCAGCGCCGCACGTAGGTTCGCCAGGTCCTCGTCGCTGGCGTGGCGAGCGGCGTAGCGGGCCAGGGAGATCTCGAACAGAGCCCGCGCCTCCTGGAAGTACTGCTGGCCGTCGGGCTTGGCGAGCAGCTGGCGGGTGACCCCGGAAAGGCGCGCCATGACCGACTCGGCGGTGGGGCGAATGACCCTGGCCCGGGTACCGCTGTTGATGGCGATCAGACCCAGCTGCTGCAGATGGAAGAGCGCCTCGCGCACCGCCGGGCGGCCCACGCCGAACTGCTCCATCAGCTCCCGCTCCGAGGGCAGCTGATCGTTCTCGCTCAGTCGCCCCTCGAGGATATCCGCCTCGAGCTGCTCGGCGACCTGCTCCGAGAGCGTCTTGCGCTCTATCCGATATCGGCTCATGGGCTGGGGCTCCTGTCAGTCACGATTGTTGCGGCTATCTTACTGCATCGCCGCGCCAGATGCGCTCAGCTCAGCGGCCGCAGCGGCGGTACGTCCAGACGCTCGGCCAGCTCGGCGTAGGCGGCCTGATTGGCGCTGTCGAGGGGAATGCCCCGGGCGTCGCGCTGCGCCTGGCAGGCCCACTCCCGGTCGCCGGGCACCAGCACTTCGCCCCCGTTGCGCCCCGGCTGGGCGCGCAGATCGTCCAGGTAGCGCCGCAGGCAGGCGGGAAAGGGATCGCCCGGCGCGAAGGCATCAGGCCTGAGCGCCATGACGAAGTGGGCGATACCGCGCGGCGAGGCCATGTCGGGTCCACCCATGGGCAACAGCCGATAGCCATGCTGCATGCCGGCGAGCATCGAACTGAGAACCTCTACCATGCCGCCAAGGCCGGCGCCCTTGAAACCAAACTCGCTGCCGCCCAGGGGCAGCAGTGCCGCCACCTCGCCCGGCGTGCGGGTCACCCGGCCCTCAGCATCGGCGGCCACCTGGTCGGGCAGCTCGCGGCCGATGGCACCGTACTGCTGCACCCGGTTCCAGGGAATGGCGCTGGTCGCCATATCGAGCAGGTAGGGCTGCTCTCCCGCCACCGGCGCGGCAAAGGCGATGGGATTGGTGCCGTGGAACGGGCGGCTACCCTGGTGCGGCAGCACGAAAGGGTCGGAGTTGCACGTGACCAGCCCGATCAGCCCGCGCTCCGCCGCCGCCAGGGCGTAGCAGCCCGCCGCACCAAAATGTGAGGCGTTGCCCACCGCCACCGCCCCCATGCCGACCTGCTCGGCCATCTCGACGGCATGCTCCATGGCTCTATAGGCGGCCAGGTGGCCGAGGCCGTCGTCGGCATCGAGATAACCGGTGGCGGGCAGCCGGCGTTCGAAGTGCATCCTGGGCGCGCCCTTGAGGCGTCCGCCCTGCAGCGCCTGCACGTAATGGGGCAGGAGCCGCAGGCCGTGGCTGTCGGTACCCATCCGCGAAGCGGTGACCAGGGCCCGCGTCGCGGCGCTGGCCGAGGCTTCGTCGGCGCCGACACGCCCCAGCACCGCCTTCATGAAGCGCTCCAGCGCTTCCCGCTCCACTCTGAAGTCCGTCGTTTCACTCATCGTTCCCTTTCCTTGTGGATCGTCGTCTCAGCGATAGACCAGGGTGGGCAGCCACATGGAGATGGCCGGCACGAAGGTCACCAGCAGCAGGCACAGCACCAGCGGGATAAGGAACGGGATCGTCCCGCGCATGCAGCGCTCGAAGCTGACGTTGGAGACCCGTGACAGTACGTAGAGCACCATGCCCACCGGCGGCGTCAGCAGGCCGATCATCAGGTTCAACACCATGATCACCCCGAAGTGCACCGGGTCGACGCCCACCGCAACGGCCAGCGGCAGCAGCACCGGTACCAGAATGGTGATGGCGGCGATGGTCTCCATGAAGCAGCCGATGATGATCAATACGATGTTGGAGAACAGCAGCACGGCGATCTTGCTATCCGCGAACGGACCGAGCAGAACCACCAGATGCTGCGTTACCTGATTGCTGGAGAGGATCCAGGCGAAGATGGAGGCGGCGCCCACGATGAACAGGATGATCGCCGTGGTTTCGATGGTCTCCATGCTCACCTTGAGCAGCTTGCGCCAGGTCAGGGTGCGATAGATCCCCACCCCCAGGAACAGCGCATAGACCACCGCAGCCACGGCGGATTCGGTGGGCGTGAACATCCCGGTGATGATGCCCCCCACGATGATCACGGGCGTCATCAGCGACAGCACCGCGCGCCCGAAGGTCCTGCCCAGCACGCCCACCGAGAAGCGGGCATCGGCGGTATAACCGCGGCGCCGGGAGATGATGAAGATCATCCCCATCAGCATGGCGCCCATGAGCAGACCCGGCAGCAGGCCGGCAGCGAACAGCTGCCCTACGGACGCCGAGGCCATGACGCCATAGATCACCATGGGCAGACTGGGCGGAATGATCGGCCCGATGGTTGAGGATGCCGCGGTGATACCGACGGCAAACTCCTCGTCGTAGCCGGCATCCTTCATCGCCTTGACCTCGATGGTGCCCAGCCCGCCGGCGTCTGCCACCGCGGCACCAGACATGCCGGAGAAAACGATGCTCGCCCCCACGTTGACATGGCCGAGGCCGCCACGCATCCAACCCATCAGTGCCTTGGCGAAATCGAAGATACGCTCGGTGATGCCGGCGTTGTTCATCAGGCTGCCGGCGAAGATGAAGAACGGAATGGCCAGCAGCGGAAAGCTGTCGATGCCGTTGATCATGCGATGCGCCACGACGATATCCGGCACCTGACCGGAGATCAGCACGAACATCAGGCAGGCGCCGGCCAGACTGATGGCGATCGGCACCCCCAGCACCAGCATGGTGAACAGCGAGAAGAACAGAAAGGAGAGGTAGTAGCCGGTCACTGCCAGGATCACGCAGCCGAGCACGGCAAGCGCGGAGAGCAGTGGCGTGACGACCGGCGCTCGCCAGCGCAGCATGGAAAGTCGACTCATGGATGGCAGCCCTTACTGACGCGCTGCGCGAAGGCGCAGGACGATTCTCTGAATGCCGCGAAACGCCATGACGACGAAGGCGGCAAAGACCGTGAAGTAGATGATGTTCTTGGGCAGGTCGACCGAGATCATCATGCTGCCGGTGCGATCGGCGAGCTTGTAGGTGACCCAGGCCATGGCGATGTAGAACCCCACGCTCACGCCCTCGGCCACGCCGGCCACGATCTTACCCAACCAGCCGGGCATGTAGCGGTAGAAGAACTCCACCATGATGTGGGTGCCCTTCCTCACCGCCAGCGCACTGCCGGCAAAGCCGACCACGATCAGCAGATAGCGCGCGATCTCTTCCGTCCAGGTGGTGGAGTCGCCCAGCACGTAGCGGGTGAAGAACTGCAGCGAGACGACGAAGATCAAGGCCCAGAAGATCACCAGAGTGAAGTAGTCCTCGATGGCATAGTCGCCAAAGCGGAACTCCTCGCTATCGAACGCCGACTCGAAGTCGAGCATGGGGTCGACCGCTTCATCGAGTTCGTCGATCCGTTTCGACATCTCACGCCTCCCGGCGTCCACCGCCCGTGGCGGTGGACGCACCCGTCGATGATCGCTGGTGGCTTACTGGCCCAGGGCCTGCAGCCGCTCGTAGGTCTCTTCGTCCCAGTCCGCATCGTCGCCGAGGTGGTAGGGCACGGTGACATCCCGGAACGGTTCGCGATCCACCTCGTTGATGGTGTTGCCCTGCTCCTCGAACCAGGCCGCCAGCTCCGCCTCGGCCTGCAGGATGTCGTTGGTATTGTTCTGCGCGGCCTCCTGCAGCACCTCACGGAAGATCTCCTGATCCTCCTCGGAGAGCTGGTTCCAGCGTATGCCGCTGATGATGGTGACCAGCGAGTCCGTCACGTGGCCGGTCAGGTTGATGACGTCCTGTACCTCGTGGAAGGCCATGGCACGGATCGCCGGCAGAGGATTTTCCTGGGCATCGACCACCCCCTGCTGCAGGGCCAGGTAGGTTTCGTCGAAGGCGATGGGGGTGGGATTCGCACCGGCCGCACGCGGGAACATCATGTAGAGGGGAGCGCCGGGCACGCGGATCCGCAGCCGCTGCATGTCCTCCGGCACGTTGATCGGCTCGTTGGAGGTGACGTGGCGCTCACCGTAGTAATTCAGGGCGATGGGTACGTTGTTGGTGGCGTCCTGGAAGCCCTCGGCTATCTCCTGGAACAGGTCGCTCTCGGCATAGGCCTGCCAGTGGTCGAAGTCGCGGAACATGTAGGGCGCCCCGGCAATGCCCATCGGCCCGTAATAGCGGCCCGCGAACTGGGTACCGGTATAGATGATGTCGACGGTGCCCAGCCCAAGCGCCTCGTTGATGTCCTGTTCGTTACCCAGCGACGAGGCAGGATGCACGCTGATCCTGTAACGGCCCTCGGTGCGCTCCTCGATCTCACCGGCGGCCCATTCCGCCCAGCGATGGAAAGGCTCCGACGTCTCGTACACGTGGGCAAAACGCAGGGTCTCGGTGGCTTGAACCGCCCCGGTGAAGCCGATACCCGCCGCGATCAGGGCGGCGCTCAGCAGGGACGTCTTGAGGTGGCGTTGGCTCTTCTGGCTCATCATGAACTCCTCGCGATTTGTCGATGTTGTTATGCGTATCGAGCAGGTCTGAGTTGGGTCTTGTCGGGCAGGCAGCTTGCATCGCTGTGAATGTCTTTCAGTGCGAACATCCAGCTGTCCTGCTGTATACGTATCATACCATCAAGCTAACACTAGCCCTCCTCCGAGCGGTGCGCAACCCGGTCAAGAAGTCGACAAGGACGACGCACTCTCCAGGCCAAGGCGATCATGTAGCCGCACCAGCAGATCCGCGTCGCCGAAGCCCCCCGCCTTGGTCATCACCAAGCGCTGCGGCGCACCTTCCAGATGCCCCAGGGCAATCCCGGGGGCCCACTCCGCCTCCACCGCGATGACCGCGCCCCCCAGCCGGGAGAGGGTCGCCACGGCGATATCGCCGCCGCTGAGAAAGAGCAACCCCGTAGCCGCCTCTGGCCAGTGCGATACCGTCCGCAATGCCGCCTCGCCCATGGCGGCGGCAATCTGCGACGGCGCCAGCTCGGTATCGTCATCAGCGCCGGGGGTCAGCAGCACTGCCGTGGCCTCTTCATCGCCCCCCTTCAGCGCCGTCAACCGGGCCAGAGCCGGGACATGCTCTCGCAGCCGCCGCTCCTGCTCCTGGGTTCGTTGCGCGCGGGAGCCCACCGCGTAGAGCACGCGCTCGACGCCTACCAGCGGACAGGGGGCGGCTCGCAGCAGGCCAAAGCAGCGCTGGGCGACGGCCGTCGCCAAACCCGCGGCTCCCACCAGCAGCCAGTGGCCGGGCGCGCTCAGTACCGCATCGTAGAGACAGGCCAGCTCGCGGTCGCTTGCCGTATCGGCCACGCAGTCGCCCTCGGGAAGCGGCGCGTCGCAGGGCTTGGCATGCTTGGCCAAGGGCACCCCCGCGGCGCCAAAAGCACGCTCCAGGGAGTCGCCCAGCGGTTCCCCCTCGACCCACACCCGCCCCTCGCACACCGTTCGCCCCTGGGCCGGCACCGCCGGTGCCACCAGCAAACGCCGCGGGACGACGTCACGCATGGCCAGGCTCTCGGCCACCACCTGGCCGCGCAGGGTGGAGTCGACCTTCTTGAACCACACCGTGGGGGTGTATGGGGCGAGACGCCGGGTCACCGTGGCCACCCGCTCGGCAGCCTCAGCCGCCGGTAAATGGCGCGACTCCGTGTTAACGGCAATCACTTCTGGCGGGGCTTCGCCCCAAGCGCTCAGCGCCGCCTCGAGCCGCTCGGGGGCGATCACCACCCGCGCCTGCGCCCCACGGGCGGCAAAGGGAGCCGCTGCATCCAGTGCGCCGGTCAAGTCGTCGGCGACGATGGCGACCCGGCAGCCGTTCATTACCCGCCGCCCGCGGCCAAGCGGCGCGCATAGGCGATGGCCGCGCCCAGATTGGTGGCGTCCGCGCGGCCCTGCCAGGCGATATCGAAGGCGGTGCCGTGGTCCACCGAGGTGCGCTGAATCGGCAGCCCTAGGCTGACGTTGACCGTGGTGTCGAAGGCGATCAGCTTCACCGGGATATGGCCCTGGTCGTGATACTGCGCCACCACCAGGTCGAACTCGCCGCGCGAGGCGCGATAGAAGACGGTGTCCGCCGAGATCGGCCCCTGCACCTCGAAGCCGCGTTCGCGCAGCTCACGCACCGCCGGCGCAATGATCCGCTCATCCTCGTCGCCGAAAATGCCACCTTCACCGCAGTGAGGGTTGAGTCCGGCCACGGCGATACGCGGCTGCGGAATGCCCATGCTCACCAGGTGCTCGTGCCCCACCGCCACGGTGGCGGCGATGCGCGCCTCGGTGACCCGCTCGATGGCATCGCGTAGCGACACATGAGTGGAAACGTGCAGCGTGGAGAGCGTCTCGGAGGCGAGCAGCATGAAGGAGGAGGGCGCACCGGTGAGCGCCGCCAGCATGCCGGTATGGCCATCGTAGTGATGCCCTGAGGCATGCAGCGCCGCCTTGTTCAGCGGCGCGGTGACGATCACCCGGGCGCGGCCCGCCTGCACCAGCTCCACCGCCCGTTTTACACAGCGAAAGGCCAGGTCACCGCCAGCAGCACTAATGCGGCCATCGGCGATCTCTGCTTCGGCAGCCACCTCGGCCACCGCTATCTTGCCATCGCCGGCACGGGCCTCCTCCAGTGCAGCGAAGTCGAGCGCGGCGCCGAGCAGGGCGGCAGCCCGGCGATAGATGACCGGATCACCCACCAGCAGGGTGCCGTCACGCTCCTCCGGCGACATTTCTGCCAGGGCACGACAGATGATCTCCGGGCCGATGCCCGCCGGGTCGCCCATGGTGATGGCGATTGCACCTCCGTTGACCTCGAACATCGTTTGCCCCTCGCGGTTCGTCTCGCCCAATCTTGCTCCTCGACCCATCTGCGCCCTTGCGATAGAGTTAGGAGAGCTGGCATACCTGTCATACATACCTACATCAATAACATGATAGGCGGAACCTGGCCAGGCGCCACTCCGCCCTCACCGGAGACCCCCATGACCCCTCTCTCGTTACGCGACTGCCTGCCTCGGGACCTGGACCGTGCCTGCCTGGTCGGCCGGGTCTGGTGCGACACACCGAATCCCGGCCCCGTCCTGATCACGGTGCGCAACGGAGAAGCCATCGACGTCACCCAACTGGGACCAACCATGGCCGACCTGCTCGAGCGCGACGACCTGCTCGAGGCGTTGGCGAATGCCGAGGGCCCCTCGCTGGGCTCCGTGGAGCAGCTGCTGGAGAACGCCCTGGCCGAGCCGCAACGGACCCCTTACCTGCTGGCCCCCTGCGACCTGCAGGCGGTGAAGGCCTGCGGCGTGACCTTTGCGGTGAGTCTGCTCGAGCGGGTGATCGAGGAGCAGGCGGGGGGCGACCCGGCCCGGGCCAGCGCCCTGCGCGCGGAGCTGCAGGCGCTGATCGGCAGCGACCTGTCACGCATCGTGCCGGGCTCGGAGGAGGCCATGACGCTAAAGCGCGAGCTGCAGGCCCGCGGGGGCTGGTCGCAGTACATGGAGGTCGGCATCGGTCCCGACGCCGAGGTGTTCACCAAGGCGCAGCCGCTCTCCTCGGTGGGCTTCGGCGCCGGTGTGGGCCTGCACCCGGCGTCGCAGTGGAACAACCCGGAACCGGAGATCGTGCTGGCGGTGGACAGCCGCGGCACGGTCAGAGGTGCTGCCCTCGGCAACGACGTCAACCTGCGCGATATCGAGGGGCGCAGCGCCCTGCTACTGGGCAAGGCCAAGGACAACAATGCCTCCAGCGCCATCGGTCCCTTCATTCGGTTGTTCGACGAGAATTTCGGCATCGATGACGTGCGCCGCGCCCGGGTCACCCTGCGCATCGAGGGCACCGACGACGACTTCCTGCTCGAGGGCGAGAGCGACATGGGCGAGATCAGCCGCGACCCGCTCGACCTGGTCAGCCAGACCCACGGCGCCCACCACCAGTACCCCGATGGCTTCATGCTCTACCTCGGCACCATGTTCTCGCCGATCCAGGACCGCGACGGCGCCGGCCAGGGCTTTACCCATCACCTGGGCGACCGGGTCACCATCGCCACGCCGGCGCTGGGCGCCCTGGTCAATCACGTGGGCAGAAGCGATGCCCTGCCGCCCTGGCGCTACGGCCTGCGAGCGCTGATGCGCGATCTTGCCGCCCGCTGAACCTCGGCAACTTTTGCACGTGCGGTCAGGCTGGGCGGAAACGCCCTGCCAGGCCGCGCAGCGCCTGGGCCAGCAGCAGGGCATCGATACCCACCCCGACGAAGCCGCACCCCGCCGCCAGGTAGTCGTGGGCCTGCTGCTCGTCCAGCGTGAGAATGCCGGCCACGCTGCCGGCGGCGCGGATCCTGACGATGGCGTCGTCGATGGCGGCACGTACTTCCGGGTGCCCCGGGTTGCCGCGATGGCCCATCGCCGCGGAGAGATCTGCCGGCCCGACGAACAGCGCATCGACCCCCTCCACGGCGGCGATAGCCTCGAGATTGGCCAGCGCACGAGGGCTCTCCAGCTGCAGGATCAGGCAGATCTCGTCATCGGCGCGGGCGACATAATCTTCGATCTGGCCCCAGCGCGAGGCACGCGCCAGCATACTGCCCATACCGCGAACGCCGTGCGGGGGATAGCGGGTGGCCGCCACCAGCTCGGCGGCTTGCTCGGCGGTTTCCACCATGGGGACCAACAGATTCTGCGCGCCGATATCCAGGTACTGCTTGAGCAGTGCGGTGTCGCCATGGGGCGGGCGCACCACCGGCTGACTGGCATAGGGCGCGATGGCCTGCAGCTGGCCGAGCAGGCTGGCCAGGTCGTTGGGGGCGTGCTCGCCGTCCAGCAGTAGCCAGTCGAAGCCCGCAGTGGCCGCCAGCTCCGCCACATAGGGGCTGGCCAGCCCCAGCCAGATGCCGGTCAAGGGCTCGCCTGCGAGCAGCCGCCGCTTGAAGTCGTTGCGTCCCATGTTCATCCACACCCCCTCGTGTTTGTCGCAGCCGCCTCGCCATGGTGATGATCCGGCCAACTTGTCATACAAGCATACATGCTCTAATAGTGAATCCGCATGCCGACAGGCAAGCCTCGCTCCCGGCCACCTTCGGCATGGGGCTCTGCGCAATCGAGGAGAACCCTGGTGAGAATCACCCGACTCAAGACCTGGCAGGTGCCGCCGCGCTGGCTGTTTCTCAAGATCGAGACCGACGAGGGCTGCTACGGTTGGGGCGAACCGGTCATCGAGGGTCGTGCCGCCACGGTGGAAGCTGCCGTGCACGAGCTGGCCGACTACCTGATCGGCCAGGATCCGCATCGCATCGAGCACCTGTGGAATACGCTCTACCGTGCCGGCTTCTACCGCGGCGGCCCGATCCTGATGAGCGCCATCGCCGGCATCGACCAAGCGCTGTGGGACCTCAAGGGTCGCGACCTGGGCGTGCCGGTGCACCAGCTGCTGGGCGGCGCGGTACGTGAGCGTATGCGCATGTATGCCTGGACCGGCGGCGACCGCCCGAGCGAGGTGGGTGCCGGCGCCCGGGAGCTGGTGGCGCGGGGCTTCACCGCGTTCAAGATGAACGGCACCGCCGAGATGCAGATCGTCGATTCGCACCGCAAGATCGACGAGGCGGTGGCGCGGGTAGCCGAGGCGCGCGAGGCGGTGGGACCCGAGGTGGGCATCGCCATCGATTTCCACGGCCGGGTGCATCGGCCCATGGCCAAGGCACTGCTGCGCGAGCTGGAGCCCTACCACCCGATGTTCGTCGAGGAGCCGCTGGCGCCCGAGCACCTGCCTAGCCTGAAACATATCGCCGGTGGCCTGGGCTATCCTCTGGCCACCGGCGAACGGCTGCACACCCGCTTCGAGTTCCGCGACCTGCTGGCCGAGGGCATGATCGACATCGTGCAGCCCGACCTCTCCCACTGTGGCGGCATCAGCGAAGGGCTGAAGATCGCCACGCTGGCCTCGGCTCACGACGTGGCGCTGGCGCCGCACTGCCCGCTCGGCCCGCTGACCCTGGCCGCCTCGCTGCAGTTGGACGCGGTGAGCCACAACGCCTTCATCCAGGAGCAGAGCATGGGCATTCACTACAACCGCGACAACGACGTGCTCGACTATCTGATCGACAAGTCGGTGCTGGCCATCGAAGAGGGCTTCTGTGCCGTTCCTCAGGGGCCGGGGCTCGGTGTGGAGATCGACGAGGCCTTCGTCGAGGAGCGGGCCAAGCTGGGACATCGCTGGCGCAACCCGGTATGGCGCCACGAGGACGGCTCCATCGCCGAGTGGTGAGGAGGCCGAGCATGCACGAGGAAATTCCTGAGCGTCTCGCCTGGATCGCCGTGGACTGGGGCTCGAGCCATCTGCGCGCCTGGGCCATGGATGCCCAGGGTGCCGTGCTGGCCCGGGGCGGCAGCGACCAGGGCATGCTGGCGCTGACCCCGCCAGCCTACGAACCGGCACTGCTCGAGACCGTCGGCGACTGGCTGCCGGCATCCGACCGCGTACCGGTGTGGATCTGCGGCATGGCGGGTGCCCGTCAGGGCTGGCGCGAGGCGGCCTATCTGCCGCTGCCGGCGCGCCTGGACCAGTTGGCCCGCGGCGCCGTGGCACCGCCGGTGTGCGACCCACGCTTGGACGTGCGCCTGCTGCCCGGCCTCTGTCAGTACGCCGACGGCGCACAGCGAAGCTTCGACGTGATGCGCGGCGAAGAGACCCAGCTTGCCGGCCTGGTGGCCAGGGAGCCGGGGTTCTCGGGGCTAGCCTGTCTGCCCGGCACCCACGCCAAGTGGGTGTGGCTGGAAGCGGGCACGGTCGTGCGCTTCGCTACCTTCCTGACCGGCGAACTCTACGGCCTGCTGGCCAGCCAGTCGGTGCTCAGGCACTCCGTGGCCGATACCAGTCTCGGTGAATCCGATTGCCGCGAGGCCTTCGCCGATGCGGTACGCGAAGCCGCCAGCGAGCCCGGTCGCTTCAGTCAGCGGCTGTTCGGCCTGCGCGCCGCCGACCTGCTCGACGACACGCTGCCCCACGACCAGGCACGACGCGCCCGCCTGGGGGCGCGTCTCTCGGGCCTCACCATCGGGCTCGAGCTGTCTGCACTCACAGACGATCTGCCGAGCGATGCCGCCGTCATCCTGATCGGCAACGCAGCCCTCTGCGCCCGCTACACCCTGGCACTGAGCACCCTGGGCCGCAGCAGCCGGCACCTCGACGGCGAGACTGCGGTCTTAGCTGGACTCGAGCTGGCCGCGGCCGGCATGGGCGAGGCGAACCCAACAGGAGAAACGCCATGAGCCTGCCATTGATCGCCATATTGCGCGGCATCACTCCCGATGAGGCGGTGGCGGTGGGCGAGGCGATACTCGCCGCCGGCATCACCACCCTCGAAGTGCCGCTCAATTCCCCCGAGGCGCTGGAAAGCATCCGCCGTTTGAGCGAGGCGCTGGGCGAACGTGCCCTGGTGGGCGCCGGCACCGTGCTCATGGAAAAAGAGGTCGGCGAGGTACACGCCGCCGGGGGCCGGCTTGCCGTCTCGCCCAACTGCCGTCCAGCGGTGATCGCCGCGGCCCGCCGGCTCGGCATGCAGAGCTGGCCCGGCGTGCTCACCCCCAGCGAGGCGTTCGACGCCCTGGATGCCGGCGCCACCGGTCTCAAGCTCTTTCCCGCCGTTCAAATGGGCATCGCCGGGATGCAGGCGATGCGCGCCGTGCTGCCCACCGGCACCCTGCTATACGCCGTGGGCGGTATCGATGCCGACACCATGGCAGCCTGGCGTAGCGCAGGCATCGACGGTGCCGGCCTGGGCAGCGCCCTCTACCGGCCCGGCCAGACGCCCGAGCGGGTCGGCGAACAGGCGTGCGCCCTGGTGGCAGCCTGGAAGGCTGCAGAGTTTATCTGCCCCCCAAAGGACGTATGAAGCGTCATGCAGAGAATCTTGCCCTTTTGGTAGGGGGCCCTATCATCGGTGCTAATATGACCCCCGCCTCTTGGCTCTCACGAGCATACGCGGGGGTTCTTATTTCTCCGCTGTTCCTCTCAAGAATGACCATCATCGCTCCCAGCCGGGCGGGCACCCAAATCCTCCAGCGCGAACAGACGCTGTGCAAGCTGTGACGGGAAGGGCGATATCGATACCTACACTATGGCGGCCTGGCGTAGCGCAGGCGTTGACGGCTCCGGCCTGGGCAGTGTCCCCTGCCTCCGATCAAACGCCCGAGCGGGCCGGTGAACAGGCGCGCGTCCTGATGGCAGCCCGGCACGTTGCGGAAAGCAGCGGCACAAGGTGAAGGAAAGGCCCGCCCGCTACATGGCTCGGTATTCGAGCCTATGGATAATGGATAGCGCTCAGGCAATAGTCATCAGCCTGGAAGGTCGCAAACTTACCGTTACGGCAAAGGCTTGCATTGGTTGCACGGAGAAGCGAACCGTATTTCAGCCACACTGCCTACGGCTCGCATGAGCTCCGTCATGTGCTGAATTCGATTTCAAGATCGAGCATTCACTAGCTTCCCGAGGACCATAGCTCTAAGCCGGTACGGCTGGATTTGGTATCTGCTGCGCCAACGAACACCAGAAGCAGCACGAAGGTACCCCGTCGCAGGGGAAGGCAGATAAGATAAGGGAGGCTTGGCAAATATGCCCTTTCCGACGTTGAGAAATCCCCAAGCCATTGAAACTTAATGAAGATCGAGCTTGCTTTGAAAGTAAATCATGGTAGCATGACCTAACCATGCAAGGCGATCAGGGGTAGTCTCAAAAAACCCTAACGAGAAGAAGCGCTTTGGATCGCGATTCCCCCCATGACGGAAAGATTCTTCAGGGGAAAGCGGCAAACCGATGAGGGTGATCGTATTACGCGCGTTGGGCGCAGCCGGAACTCAAGTGACAAAAAGGAGCTTAAAGACCGGCGAAAGGGCCCATAAGGAGTGGGAGTTGGCGAAGAAGACAAACGATAGCACTAAGCCGGAACCCAGCAAGTGGCGAAAGGCTGACGTGCTAGCATGCGATTTGTTCGCCGGTGCCGGTGGATTCTCTTTAGGTGCGCATCTAGCTGGAGTGAAAGTCGCCGCTGCGGTCGAATGGGATAAACACGCCAGCGCAACCTATCGTTCTAATTTTATAGCTTCCAAACTAACTAAAACTCATCTGTTCGAAGATGACATCACAGCGCTCGATCCACGGGAAGTTCGTAAGGTAGCCGGATTCGATCAGTTCGGCTGTGACATCCTACTGGGCGGACCGCCCTGTCAGGGTTTTTCAACACACAGAATCAAGAACGCTGGCGTAAACGACCCGCGCAATGATCTACTGTTGCGATACTTTAAGTACGTTCAGGTTCTAAGGCCCACCATTTTTTTAGTGGAGAATGTGCCGGGTCTTTTGTGGCCGCGACACCGAAAGTACCTCGAAGCTTTTTATAACCTTGCAAAATCTGCTGGGTACGGAGTTCTTGAGCCGCAAATTTTGAATGCAAGGGATTATGGCGTTCCTCAGAATAGGCGTAGGGTATTCATTCTTGGGTACGATCTGAAAAAGTTCTCGTCGGCACCGGTATGGCCGCCAGCCCCAACCCATGCCGCCCCCGGATCGGACGAAAATCTACCGGCATGGGTTCCAGCCGCTGATGCGTTCAAAAAACCGCCGCCCAGTCGAGACCAGAACGATATTCATATGCAGCATGGCCCTGCTCTTGTAGAAGCTTTTAAACGCACCCCCCTGAACGGGGGGTCACGCACTGAGTCTGGACGGCTTTTACCGTGTCATAAGGATCATGACGGCCATAGGGATGTGTATGGAAGGATTGATCCGATGAAGCCAGCACCAACAATGACCACAGCGTGCATCAATCCTTCCAAGGGGCGCTTCGTTCATCCCACCGAGCATCATGGCATTACAGTCCGGCAAGCTGCCCGCATCCAGACTTTTCCAGATAGTTTCGTTTTCCAGGGCGGACTCATGGCTGCGGGACAACAGATCGGGAATGCCGTCCCCGTCGAACTTGCCAGGAGACTGATAGACCACCTTGTGCCCATACTCAAAGAGCAAAAACAGTCAATTGAAAAAGAACGTCCCTCTATAGCAATTTCAACGGGGAAAGAGAAAGCTGCATGATCGAATCCCTGTCTTTCAGAACACAAGCCCGGACCGTCGACCACCTCGGTCGGGAACAAATTGCCGATTGTCCTACTGCGATATCCGAGCTTTGGAAGAATTCCTACGATGCATACGCTCGATCAGTGGGCCTTCACATTTTCGATGGTGAAGAACCGGTCGTGGCCATTTTCGATGACGGCCATGGCATGAGTCGTTCAGAATTTGTAAATCGTTGGCTGGTTATCGGGACTGATTCAAAATACGACACGCAAGCAGCGAACAAATTCGACCGAAACGGCTTGCCGGAACGCTCGAAGCAAGGCCAGAAAGGGATCGGCCGCCTTTCATCCGCTAATCTAGGTCCGCTCCTCCTCATCGTATCCAAGCGAAAGAACCACGATTTCATTGCCGCTCTCATTGACTGGCGCATTTTTGAAAACCCGTACCTCATCCTCTCAGACGTTGAAGTGCCAGTCACGCAGTTCCAAGATAAGAGTCAGCTTTTCAAGCTGCTACCGGAACTTTTTGATAAACTGACCGACAATGTCTTGAGTGATAAAAAAAAGGGCGAGCGAGCACAGCGTATAAGTCTGGCATGGTCAGCCTATGACACCCTCATACAAGAGTCGGATGGCGCCGAAAGCAAGCCGTCAGAAGATATTACTAATACAATTGTCAAGGCAAGGTTCGAAGAACCCCATCTTGCTCAATGGTCCGTCTGGAACGGCAATGCGGACTGCGGTACGGCAATGCTTGTTTCGGATATTAATTACGATCTGCGCGCGCAACTACCCAGCATCGATCCGGATGGTTCGACCAAAAGTATACGCCAAAAATTTTTCGCCACACTGTCCGCATTCACGGACCCTTTTGTAGATGCCCAAGCAAACGAGACGAACGCGTTCGATCCCGAATTTAACTATGAGGTCGTTACTTGGTCGAAAGGTGTTCCCAACCACATTATAGGAAAAGAAGGAATCCGCCTCAATCACCAAATAACTGACGATATGGAGCACGTTCTTAGCGGCAATTTCGATGCCGACGGCGTGTTTAGAGGGCAAATCAAAGCGTTCGGCGAATGGCGTGAGATCGGAGATGACTACGTTATACGGCCGCCGGCCGATTACACACCACCGCGCGGACCTAAAACATTTGTCGGCCCTTTTTCTTTGCACTTGTCCACTTATGAAAGGGACCGCATCAACTCTACCCATAGCGACGACCAACACGCGAGGCTAAACGAGCTAGCGGAGCGTTATTCTGGTTTCATGATCTATCGCAATGGTCTTCGAGTTCTGCCTTATGGACGCGTCGACAGTGATTTCTTCGAGATCGAGCAGCGTCGGAGTGTAAGTGCGGGCCGTGAATTTTGGAATGCTCGGCGTATGTTCGGCCGCGTTGCGCTATCCCGTGAATGCAATCCGAATCTGCGTGATAAAGCCGGTCGTGAAGGATTCATCGACAACCGAGCGACTAAAGCGCTGCGCACCCTTGTCGTGAACGTCCTGAAAACCGCTGCACGCGACTACTTTGGGCAAGACTCGGAAACTCGTAAGACGGAGTTGCCGGAGATTAGGCAACGAAATGATAAAGCGAAGGCGGAGCAGGCAAGAAAAGAGCTCGCAAAGCGAAACCGCAGACAGTTTCGCAAACGGCTTAGCGAAAACCTGCCTCGAATCGTCAATCTCGTCGATGAAATGGCGGCCTACGAATCGGATCTGGAACTACAGAGTGAAGCCGACATTGCTCGTGCCCAGCAGGCATTCGCTCAGTTCGATGAAAGGATTTCAGGTCTTCGTATCGTCGGAGCTCCATCGAACCTGGGAACCAGCGAAGAAGATTACAGGGAGTTTCGACTGTCTTTTTCCGAGGCGCAGCGCCTACTGGCGGAAATGACCGAAGCCAGAAAAGAGGCCGTTGAGCGGATCAAGCCAGCCAAGCCCAAAGAAATTGTGGCACAGCACAGTAGTCAGCTAGCGGGGCAGATCCATGCGCGCACGAGGCGCTGGCGGAAGGAAGTTGACGAACTTCAGAGCTCGGAAAAGCGGCGCATCGACGATCTTTTTTCGAGCCGAAACAAGGCTTTTCACGAACAAGCCGCACCCATTCTTACACAGGTGGAAAACGGCATCTGCGATCTGAACGAAGCTTTAGAAAAGCTAACCGTACTGCGACATGTGGTCGATGAAGAAAACGAAGATATTTTCCAATCATACATTGACACCCTAGAGCTTGTAAGAGCCAATATCGACATAGAACTCATTGCCCGACAAGGAACAGCAGAGAACACCTATTTAAGGGATGAACTGAACAGACTTAACCAGGTAGCCCAGCTCGGCATAACCGTTGAAATTCTCGGCCATGAACTCCAAACCAATGAGCAATTGATTCGCACCGGCCTGAGCCAAGTCAAGTCTTCGGGCTCTCCCCCAGGAACGAAGCAAATAGAGCTCGGCTTCGAAGGGCTAAGCCAACAACTGGAATTTCTCTCACCACTGAAAATCTCCGGCACGAGAGTAAGACGTACAATTTCCGGCACGGAAATTATTGAGTATATTCAGGGCTTTTTCGCCTCTGTCATAAAGACAAGGGGCATCGATATTGACGCATCGGATGCATTCCGGTCATTTTCTGTGGAAGAACTGCCTTCTCGTCTTCTTCCGGTTTTCGTCAATCTCGTCAATAACAGTATTTACTGGCTCGTACACCGGCATACCGATCATCCTAAAATCCGCCTCGATGTCGTTGAAGAGATGATCGTTGTCTCGGATAACGGACCTGGCATCGACCCAATGGATAGAGAACAGCTATTCAAAATGTTCTTCACCCGTAAGATGAGCGGCGGCCGTGGTATAGGCCTTTATCTGTGCCGTATGAATCTCACCGTTGGCGGTCACTCCATTCGCTATGCAAGCGAAAAAAGGTATCAAATTCTTCCAGGCGCCAATTTTATTATCGAGCTTAAGGGTGCGAGTTTCTGAAGATGACAGAATTACAAAATCTTATCAAAGAGGCTTTTATCGACCCAATCCGCTCAGTCCTGATCGTCGACGATCAGTACCCGACATGGGAAGAGATACTAAATGAGAGGTTTCCAGAAGAAAGCCGAGACCCTCAATTAAATGAGCGATCCGCAAAGAAAAATTGGCGCGACGAGCCCTCCGGTACACTACACGTAATTAATCAGTTCAGAAAGCAAAAGCCGGCACTAGTCATAGATATTCACGATGCCTCGGATGTTTACATGCCCGACGAAGCTACCCAGAAAAAGGGAACCGATGCGGAAAATGCAAGTGTCGAGCAAACTGCTAATCATCTTCATCAGTCGGATCTCCTTATTCTGGATTACAATCTCGAAGGGGCGGCAAGTGGACTGGAAGGGCGTCTAGCACGAAAAATTCTAAAATCGGTTCTGCAAAATCAACATTTCAACCTAGTAATTATTCACACGCAAGAAAAAGAGCTAAAGGAGGTTTTCTATAACTGCCTTGTCAGCCTGAGCACCCCTTTGCACCGTTCCTTTGAGAACGAAAAAAAACTCATAAGTGCTG
Source organism: Halomonas sp. MCCC 1A11062 (assembly GCF_021404355.1). Classification (NCBI taxonomy): domain Bacteria; kingdom Pseudomonadati; phylum Pseudomonadota; class Gammaproteobacteria; order Oceanospirillales; family Halomonadaceae; genus Halomonas; species Halomonas sp. MCCC 1A11062. The sequence continues at coordinate 334,015 of NZ_JABFTW010000001.1, read as the reverse complement.
TGCGGGAGCACTTGGCAGAATTAGAAGATGAAGAAAAATTTAATAAAAAAGAACGCACCGACTATTTCGATCTCGATGACTACATGAGATTACGGCACCCATCCATCGACTGTAGCAAGGCTATCCGAGAGTATATGAATGGGGATGGTCTGCTATCCAGACTTCATGAATGGGCGGAAAAAATCGGCCTTAAAGGCGCTCAGAAGAAAGGCTTTGCCTACTGGGCTATAGAAGAATTCGAGAAAGAGCGAAAAGATATTTTTTCGGATGAACCCTTTGAGGGGTTGAACTGGACCCTACAGGACGAGCGTCTGTGGCTTCGAACCGGGCGTGGATTCGTAGCGTTTGTGAAGAAGGATCATCAAGACCTTCTCAGCGAACTACAGCTTGCCCTAGAGGCCTGGCAGCCTTCACCGTCCCGCCTTCTGTCGGCAAAAGTGCGGCACGAAATTAGCTGCAACGGCGTCGTAGCGGAAGATCGCACGCTCTCGAAGTCACATGTATTTGCATATTTCTACGACCTGATCCGCAACGGCGGAACCGAAGAAAAGCGAGCTGCGCTGGTTCGGGAGCACCTCAATCGTCAGACCGAAACCCTAACTTATCAAATAGCGCCTGCAATCGTTGAATTCGGCGAACAAATTTTCAGCACAGACGCGAGCACGGGTGATACGTTCGCCACTCACTACGGTATCGACTTGTCCGACAAAACCGCCGAGCGATTCGCTGCCACACACTTCAACAGCTATATATCAACATTGCCATTGGTTCGCGGCGACGATCATCTCGACTGCGGGCACATCTTTCAAATGAATTCCGAGTGGTGGGTATGCGCTACGCCTGCGTGCGATATGGAGCCCGGTCAAAACACTATAGCCTTTGTGGGTACAAGTAGCGAGCTGAGGCCGTTCACGGCGCTGAAGCTCAATGAAGTGAGCGAGGACTCGCTTACTGAGAGGCACATCAACAGCGGACTGTATTGCTTTGCAGAAATAGAACCTGGAAAGATCAAGTGCCTAGGACTTCCTTCGCCGGAAACGAAAGACAGCCCGGATTTTGGCTCGGAAAAGGCAACTTGGCGCACTTTTGTTGCTAAAAACGATGGTCGCTTAACGGATAGAAAATTTAATCTATTCCGCCCTAAACTTAACGGCGAAAAGGTAGAACTCCCTTCCGACACGGCGCATGTGATGGCGAAACTGAGATATGAATATGCGTTGAACTACATTCAGAAAGTAGGGGCAAGTGTTACACGTATTGGCTTAGGATATCGCGCAGCTTCGTTTGAAAAAAAGGGCTGAATTTATCCCTATTGGATCAACGAATACTTGCATCTCCTTTTCCCGAAGCCAAGGACGAGGGTGCCGCATCGTCATAGCTCTCTAAGTTACAATTAGCCATCGGTCAGAAATTTTCGCAATCGCTCCAGAAGCCCTTCGAGGTCTTTGATTTCACACTCCCATACTGTATATGTCCGCCAACCAAGCCGCGCCAACTCCTCGCGATTTCTCTTGTCACGCTGACGGTTTTTTTGCAGCTTTTCATTCCAAAAATCCTCACGGGACTTTGGAGCAGCGCCGCGTTTGCAATCGTGCCCATGCCAGAAGCACCCATGCACGAATATGACCTTTTTTCTACCGGGAAAAACGATATCAGGCGAACCCGGAAGATTGCGACGGTGCAATCTGAACCGGTAACCAAGCGCGAATAAAGCCCTGCGAACAATAAGTTCCGGCCCTGTATTTTTTGATTTCACGGCTTGCATTATCTTTCGCCGCTGTTCTGGTGTACGAGTATCCATCGAAGTTTATCGTCGTCTGTGCCCGTCTCGTAAAGATAAGCGACAGCAGTATAGCATCTCATTTGTTATGCCACCGCGCCTTATCCGGCTAAAGATGGAACCCGGCGCTCAGCTTGCCCATCTTGGGACTATGGTCCGTTGCGGCCTGGTAGCCGGGCAGTATAGGCCTCTAGCAGCATAGATGAGGGCAAAACGAGCGGCTACGCCGTGCTAGGATGAGCTTAAGTTGTCCTCTATCCGGATTCCAGCTCGCGCAGGTCCGCTACGATCTGTCCCTCGGTAATTTTAATCGTTTCGTCGAATACTCTCTTCTAGTGCCGATCTCTAACTCCAAATGTAAGAGGAGGTCGTGCCAAGACAAAATGTACTACATAACAAATTCTTGGTTGTCTCTTCCGCGTCTCCATGTGATGATAATGAAATCAAAGGACCACACACCATAACTATATGCGAAAACTGTTATGAAAGCTGTATTCGACACCAAGCCAACTTCAATTTACGATGACCTTCAGACCGAACACTATCAATTCCCTAGGCGCTATCTTAATATCGTGCAACGGTGCGAGAATGATTGGGTCGTGTTACGAAGGCCTCGAGCCGACGGTGGCAATCTTTCCTATTTCGCGGTAGCGAAAGTCGCCAGAATCGAACAAGACCCCATCAACCCCTCGATGTTTTATGCTCGATACGCTGACTATTTGCAGTTCGACGACCCTGTACCCTGGCGGGTTGAGGGGCGATACGCTGAAGAGGAGCTTCGTAACATTCCTCAAACCCAAGTCGGTGTTTATTTGCGGGGGCGCTCGGTAAGGCGCCTTTCCGATGAAGATTTTGCTGCACTCGTGGCGTCCGGCTTGCACCGAGCACTCTCGAACACACAGTCCTCCGGCTTGCTCGAAGGGCCGTTGGAAAATATCACCAAAGCGTTGACTTCCGGACTGCCTGAAGAACGGGACCGGAAGGTGAAATTAGTTCTGACCAGCCGGGTCGTTAGAGAAGCGAATTTCCGTGATCTGGTTTGCAATGCATATGAAGGTCGCTGCGCGATTACCGGTCTTTACTTAGCGGATCATGCTGGTAATCTGGAAGTGCAAGGAGCGCATATTTGGGCGGTCGCAGACGGTGGTCCCGATATGATACAAAATGGTATAGCACTTACGGCAACTGTTCATTGGCTCTTCGATAGACATCTAATATCGCTATCTGACAATTATGAATTACTTATAGCAGACGGAAAAATTCCACTGGCTTTTCGTAAGTTTTTCGGGGATCCAAGTAAACGTATCGCACTTCCCAAGCGTGAGGCAGACCGCCCACACCCCGGATACATTGCCAAACATCGGGCGCTCTTCCTGGCAAAAAATAGGGAATAAGCTGCATAGCTTGTCTGCCGTCCTCGGCATAACCGCCAAACTCTCGGATCGTTATTCGTAGGGCAAGGTGGCGGCAAAAGGCTTTTGTTGACACATTGACGCGATCCAATCTACGAAAGGTTGGCCTAGATGAGATCGTCACAGACGTGTCGGCGAGCAGGATGTTAACCGGATGGCCGCTGCCATTGGGTAGCCCCGTGCCCTCGCTCTACCCTGCCCAATAGGCCGTACCCAGCCAACCTTTTCCGGCTGATAGCCGGTCAGACACCGGGTCGACGCCATCAAGAACCGCTGGCAGTTGAGCTGAGCACCCAACGAAAAAGCCCCACGGCATGACCGTGAGGCTTCGAATTCGTGGCGCGCCCGGCAGGATTTGAACCTGCGACCTTTGGCTTCGGAGGCCAACACTCTATCCAACTGAGCTACGGGCGCTTTGAGTGGTCCGGTTTCGCACTGGGCGACGGACGTATTGCTTGCTGAGAAGCGGCCAACATCGTAACCGCCGCCGCCCGGACTGTCCAGCCCAGGCAGTGCTCAGCGGCTTCCCAGAATCCGGTATTGCGACGGTATCTGCGCAGCCTCTTCGGCGTCGTGGATACCCCGCTGCAAGTTGCGCTCCAGAGATTGCGTCCAGTCGCTCGCGGCGGCCTCGAGGGCCTGGCGCACCTCGGCCCTGGCGCGCGTGAGTTCGAGCTCCAGCTCGGCGTGCATGTCGTCGCGGTAGCGGCTCTCCTCGGCCTTGAGCAGGGCGTATTCGGTGCCGGCAAAGCCGGCTAGTGCCACTGCCGTGGCGGCGGTGCCGGCCAACAGCGCCATCGGGCCGCTGGGCGCGGTGGCGGCCGTGGTCGCCGCGCCGGTGCCCACCGAACGCGCCGCATGCATGCCCAGGCGCGGCGCGATACGGGCCATCAGGGCACGCGAGCCCTGCATGGCCGTGCCGGCCACCAGCCGCTGCGTCAGCACGCGCCCGGCGGCGAAGCCGACGACCCCACCGGCCCCCGCCGTTCCCCAGCGCGCCTCGTCCCAGCGGCCCTGGAGCGTGCCTTCGAGGGCCAGATCGAGATCGATGGTGGGGAGCTCATCCTCGTTTCGCGCCGCGGCCTGGCGAGGGGAGTAGCGTGCCTGCAGCGTGCTGCCGATCTCCCCCACGACTCGCTGCTGCACCTCGACCAGGCGTGCACCGAAGTCGGCTTCCAGCTCTTCCAGCGCCGCGGCAATGTTGCTGCGCTCGAGGAGCCGTTCGTTCAGCTGTGCCTCGAGCCACTCGTCGAGATCGCCGCCCAGCGCCACCGCCAGACGCAGGTAGCTGCCCCGCAGCGAGAAGTGCCAGTCGAGATACTCGGGTATGGCCGCCTCCAGCGGTGCGAAGGCGGTATCGAGACGCGCATCCAGCCACGGCTGCATCTCGTCACGCAGATGAAGATCGAGCTGGCCGCTGAGCACGCTCAGCTCCTGACCCAGGGCGGCGTGGGTCTCACCGTCCAGAATCAGCGCCTCACCGTTGACGACGACCCGAAACAGCGGCGCCTCGCTGCGCTCCTGCAGCTGTCGGTAGCCGTAGCCCAGCGCGAGCATCAACGTCAGCACGAGCAGCAGTGTCAGCCCCCAGTAGGCAGCCGGTACGCGTCGCAGGGGCTCGGCCATCGATGTCATGGTGCATCCTTCCCTTCAGCGTTGCGCAAGTGCCCGAGCGTATCGCGCAGGGCATCGGCGCCGACCGTCAGCCTCACCACGGCCCAGGCAAAAGCACTCTGGGTTAGCAGCAGCAGGAACCAGCCGAACAAGATCAATCCCTGGCCCAGGCCGCGTCGCTCGAGGGCATTCTGCATGGCCCAGAACTGGGTCAGTTCGAGCGCCTGGCCAAAGCGCTCGAAGGCGCCCAGCAGACCGTCGCCGGCCGCCGTCGAGGTGTGGCGTATCACCGCCTCTTCCCAGCCCAGCCCCACCAGATAAGGCTGCGGCAGCCACAGCGCCGTGAGCACCAGCAGCAATGCCAGCAGTGCGCCGGCGGGCCACACCAGCAGCCGTCGCACCAGCGCGGCGAGATACTCGCCAATGACATGACGCTGCAGGTGCCGCTTCAGGAGCTGCTGAATGATCACCAACACCACCAGCGACATCAACAGCACTGGCCAATAGACCGGCGGAAGGAGCCGCAGTTTCACCAGCAGCAGCAGGGCCAGCAGGATGGCGAGGCCCTGGTGCCACAGGGCCATCAGCAGGCCGCCGCGCAGCCAGCGATGCCAGGGCGAGGCGGCTACGAGGTACTGCCCCACCCAGGCCCGGCGACGCAGGCGTGCCGCCTCGAAGCTGCCGAAAAAGATCAGCTGCGCCGCGATCACCCACACCGGCAGCAGCAGAGTGGCGGCCACCCTTGGCCCCAGCAGCGCCCACACGGCCATGAGGCCTGCCACGAGCACGACATGACCATGCCGTGACAGGACCTGCCGACAGCGTTCGGAAAGGCGCTTGGCCATGTTCATGCCTCGTTCGCCTGCGTAGCCAACACCTTACGATGGCCAGCGCACGGGTGCGATCAGCTCGACTGCACCATCGCGCTGACCTTGTCGAGAATGTGCCGACCGATGGGCAGCGCCGAGGTGGCGGCCGGCGATGGGGCATTGCAGACGTTGACAGTACGCTTGGTGTTGACGAACAGGAAGTCGTCGATCAGGCGGCCGTCGCGGGAGACGGCCTGAGCCCGCACTCCGGCGGGCCAGGGTTCGAGGTCGTCCAGCGTCAGGCTGGGGCAGTACTTGCGTACCTCTTCGAGATAACCACGACGCCACAGTGAATTCTTCAGCTCATGTATACCCGGCCGCAGGTTGCGCCCCAGCACCTTGAGAATGCCGGGATTGCTGAACATGCGTGCCATGTCGGCGAGCGAGACGTCGCTCTTGCGGTAGCCTTCGCGCTTGAGCGCCAGCACCGCATTGGGCCCCACGGTCACCGAGCCGTCGATCATGCGGGTCAGGTGCACGCCGAGAAACGGCATGCTGGGATCGGGAATGGGATAGATCAGGTGCTTGACGATATCGCTGTGGCGATCGGACAGCCGATAGTATTCGCCGCGGAAGGGGCAGATGGTGAAGCCCGGATTGCGGCCCAGCAGGCGCACCACCCGATCGGCCATCAGTCCGGAGCAGGTCACCAGATAGCGGCTGCTGAACTCACCCTGAGTGGTGCTGACAAGCACCTCACCGGTGCGTTCGGCGATACCGGTCACCCGATGGTCGTAGCGGACCTGGCCGCCGTGACGCTGGAACTCGTCGGCCATGGCCTCGGCTACCCGGGCATAGCTGACGATGCCGCTGGAGGGCACGAAGATGGCGCCCTGGCCGGTGATGTGAGGTTCGCGCTCCTTCAGTTCACCGGCAGAGAGCCACTCGCGCTCCAGCCCGTTGGCGGCGGTGCGCTCCCACAGCGCCTCCATGCGCTGCATCTCCTGCTCGTTGGTGGCCACCAGCAGCTTGCCGCAGACCTCGTAGGGGATGGCGTGACGGTCGCAGAACTCCTTCGTGGCGCGGTTGCCCTCGAGGCAGAAGCGCGCCTTCAGGCTTCCTGGCGCGTAGTAGACGCCGGCATGGATCACACCGCTGTTGTGGCCGGTCTGGTGCTGCGCGGGGCCGCTCTCCTTTTCCAGCAGCAGCATCTTCTTTTCGGGGTAGCGTTCGATCAGCTGCATCGCGGTGGAAAGGCCGAGAATGCCGCCACCCAGAATGATGAAATCGTACACGTGGGCCTCGCGTCGCCAGTGTGATCGCCAGAAGGATGGCCATTACGATACCCTTGGCCCGTTGGGCTTGCCAGCCAATGGCACGAGCCCTTCATGCCAAAGGCGTGGGCAACGGCGTTTTCCAGCGGTTTGGGTTGTCGGTATACTAGTGCGCATTGCATTCAGGCGCCCGGCCGTTGCGTACAGACATCGCCATGGGCAGATAACGATTACAGGACCGTCGAGAGGTGGTGAGAGTGAAATCCAGCAAACTGATCTTGGGCTGTCTGGCCACCGTGGGCCTCACTGCAGGCGCTGCGACCGTGCACGCCGAAGTGGACCGCGATGCCATTGCCGAGCGCATCAAGCCCATCGGCCAGCTCTGCCTGGTAGGTGACGACTGCGGTACGGCCGCGGCACCCGCCAACGGCAACGGCGATGCCGCGGCCAACGGTATCGATGGCGGGGCCATCTACCAGCGCGTGTGCATGGCCTGCCACGATACCGGCGCTGCCGGCGCTCCCCGCCGCGGCGAAGAGGGTGAGTGGAGCGAGCGTATCGACCAGGGCTGGGACACCCTGCTGGAGCACGCCATCGTCGGCATCGGCGCCATGCCGGCCCGCGGCGGCAACCCCAACCTCTCCGACGAGGAGGTCGCGGCTTCCACCGCCTATCTGCTCGAGCCGGTGATGGACGTTCCCGAGATCGGCGGCGAAGAGGCCGCTGATGAAGCGCCTGCCGAAGATGCCGCCGCCGACGAAGAAGCCGTGACCGAAGAGGGTCCGGTGGAAGAGGAAGCCGAAGCGGCCGCCGTGGCAGCCGACGAAGCGGTGGAAGAAGAAGCCGTGGAAGAAGCCGCGACCGAAGAAGCGGCCGCTGGCGATGACGAGCCGGCGTGGGCCGGTATCGACGGTGAAGCCATCTACAACCAGGCGTGCATGGCCTGCCACATGACCGGCGCTGCCGGCGCACCGATCCGTGGCAATGATGACCACTGGGCCGAGCGCCTGGAGCAGGACATGGACACCATCTACGAGCATGCCATCAGCGGCATCGGTGCCATGCCGCCCAAGGGTGGTCATGCCAACCTCTCCGACGACGAAGTGCGTGCGGCTACCGACTTCCTGGTAGAGCCGACTCGCTGATTGAAAGAGTCGCAGAAAACGAACGGGGCGCCATCGGCGCCCCGTTTGCATTGGCGTGTGTGAGAGCAAGAGCCTTCAGCTTGTGAAGAGCCCTCAGCTCAGTGGAAAGCCCTCAGCTCAGAGGAAAGCCCTCAGCCCAACAATGAGCGCAACCCGGCGATGGCATCCTGCCCCCGCGCCTGTTTCTTGTCCGGGTCCTCGCGGTCCGGCCGCCCCTCCCACTCCAGGTCCTCCGCCGGCAGCTCGTCGAGAAAGCGGCTCGGCGCACAGTCCATCATCTCGCCGAAGGCCCTGCGCTGGCGCGCCAGGGTCAGGGTCAGGGTCTGGCGCGCCCGGGTGATGCCCACGTAGGCCAGGCGACGCTCCTCCTCCACCGTGCCGGCCTCGATGGCATTACGATGGGGCAACAGCTCCTCCTCCAGCCCCATCAGGTAGACGTGAGGAAACTCGAGCCCCTTGGAGGCGTGCATGGTCAACAGCTGCACCCGGTCGGTGTCGTCCTCCTCGGCCTGCTGCTCGAGGATGTCGCGCAGCACCAGGCGTGAGATGGCCGCTTCCACGTCGTCGGTCTCGGCGTCGTCTTCCGCCCCGGCCTGCTCCGCACGCTCTTCGGGGTCGCTCTTCATCGACTTCTCCAACTGGTCGATCAGCGTCCAGACGTTGGCCATGCGCTTTTCGGCGATGGTCGGCGCGCTGGCGTTCTGGTAGAGCCACGCCTCGTAGTCCATCTCGTGCAGCATGCCGCGAATGGCGGCCAGGGCGTCGCCCTCGTCCATGCGCCGGCGCACACCGTCGATGAAGTGGGTAAAACGCCCGAGCCGTTCCACCGCCCGCGCCGGCAGCTGCTGCTCCAGGCCCAGCTCGTGGCAGGCGTCGAACAGCGAGGCGCCGCGCTCGGTGGCATAGTTGGCCAGCTTCTCCAGGGTGCCGGGGCCGATCTCGCGGCGCGGCACGTTGACGATGCGCAGGAAGGCGTTGTCATCGGCCGGGTTGATCAGCAGGCGCAGGTAGGCCATGGCGTCCTTGATCTCGTTGCGCGAGAAGAACGAGGTACCGCCGGAGAGCTTGTAGGGAATCTGGTAGTGCTGAAGCTTCAGTTCGAGCAGCCGGGCCTGGAAGTTGCCGCGATAGAGCACGGCGAAGTCGCGCCACTCGGCGCGCTCCTTGATGCGCCGGGTGAGGATCTCGCTGGCCACCCGCTCGGCCTCGGCCTCCTCGTGACGGTTGACCACCACGCGGATCGGCGCACCCTGGCCCATCTCCGACCACAGCGTCTTCTCGTAGACGTGGGGGTTGTTGGCGATCAGCGTGTTGGCCGCGCGCAGGATGGTGCCGGTGGAGCGATAGTTCTGCTCCAGCTTGATCACGTTGAGCCGCGGAAAGTCCTCGCCCAGGGTCACCAGGTTCTCGGGCCGCGCGCCGCGCCAGGCGTAGATCGACTGATCGTCATCGCCCACCACGGTGAAGGTCTTGCGCTCTTCCATCAGCAGCTTGACCAGCAGGTACTGCGAGACGTTGGTGTCCTGGTACTCGTCCACCAGCATGTAGTGGATCTTGCGCCGCCAGCGCGCCAGCACCTCGGGATTATCCTTGAGCAGCACCACCGGCAGCAGGATCAGGTCGTCGAAGTCCACCGCGTTGTAGGCCTTGAGGTGGCGCACATAGGCCTCGTAGACCCGGGCGGCGTACTGTGCGTCCTCATCTACGGCATGGGACAGCGCCTGGCCCGGCAGCACCAGGTCGTTCTTCCACTCCGAGATCTGGTGCTGCACGGCGTTGATCTGCTCGGCATCGACCTGGGCGTCCTTGTTCATCAGGTCGCGCAGCAGTGCCTTGGCGTCCTCGGGGTCGAACAGCGAGAAGCCCGGTTTGTAGCCCAGCGCCTTGAGTTCGCCGCGGATGATGTTGAGGCCCAGGGTGTGGAAGGTCGAGACGGTCAGCCCATGGCCCTCCTTGCCCTTGAGCATCTGCCCCACCCGCTCCTTCATCTCGCGGGCCGCCTTGTTGGTGAAGGTCACCGCGGCGATGCGCCGGGCGCTCATGCCGCACTCCTGCACCAGGTAGGCGATCTTGGTGGTGATCACGCTGGTCTTGCCGGAACCGGCACCGGCCAGCACCAGACAGGGGCCGTCGATATAGCGCACCGCCTCCTGCTGACGGGGGTTGAGCTTGGCCAGGCGCTGCTGAATGCTCATGGGCGTGCCTCGGTTGGCCTGTCGAATTCCGCCGCACCGGCGAAGCCTAGCTGACGCCAGGCCTCGAACACCAGGATGGCGCAGGCGTTGGAGAGGTTGAGGCTGCGGCTGTCGGGCAGCATGGGGATACGCAGGCGCTGTTCCGGCGGCAGGGCGTCGAGCATGACCTGGGGCAGCCCGCGGGTCTCGGGACCGAACAGCAGCACGTCGCCGGGGCGGTAGCTGGGCTCGTGGTAGCCGGTACGACCGCGGGTCGAGACGGCAAACACCCGCTCGGGTTGCAGCGCTTCGACGCAGGCCGACCAGTCGCGGTGCACCCGTACGGCGGCCCACTCATGGTAGTCGAGCCCGGCGCGGCGCAGGCGCTTGTCGTCGAGCACGAAGCCCAGCGGCTCGATCAGGTGCAGGCGAAAGCCGCTGTTGGCGCACAACCGGATCAGGTTGCCGGTGTTGGGCGGGATCTCGGGTTCGAACAGCACGACGTCAAGCATGGGGTGGCCTGCTGGAACGCATGCGGGCCCCCGCAGGGGCCCGTTGGCTCGGTGAACGAGCGATCAGAAGCTCAGGCGAACGCCGACCTGGGCGCCACGATCCAGGGTGCGGTTGCCGTGACGGTTGTCGAAGTCGGCCGCCGCCTGACGCAGGCCGACGTAGCCATCGACATTGGGCGTGAAGGCGTAGCGCGCACGCACGCCGAACTCATAGCCGTCGTCCAGGTCGCCGCTGGTCACCACACTGGGGGTATAGAAGCCGTAGCCGCCCACGGAGACGGCCGGCGCCTGGGGCAGGTAGACGTAGCCATAGCCGCCCAGGCCGAGACCGCCGCCGTTGCCGTAGTCGGTGTCGTACTGGGTCCAGCGGGCGCCGATGCCCACGTCGCGCTCGCGGGTGCGCTGTGCGCCGAGCAGCTGGGCGTGGTAGATGGTGGCATCTTCGCGATAATCGCTGTGCAGGACGCCGCCGCCCAGCATCACGCCGTGGGCGATCTCGCCGGCCGCCTCGAACTGCACGGCATCGGGGCCGAGGTTGAGATCGAGACTGCCCGCCGCATGGGCGCCGGTGGCAGCGAAGAGAATGCCGGTGGCCAGCACGGCCTTGGCGAAGTGTCCAAGCGTTTTCATCGACGACTCCTCATAAGATGCGCTTGAATCGCGCTTCACAATTCACTCGGCGGCGACACCGTAGCGCGCACGATAGTCGCGTATGGCGGCCGCATGTCCCTGTAATTCCTGGTTCGACTGCTGCTCGAGGTAGCTCAGCACCATGTCCAGGGTGACGATGCTGACCACCGGCATGGCGTAGCACGACTCGACTTCCTGGATCGCACTCTGGCTGCCCTCGCCGCGCTCCTGGCGGTCCAGCGCGATCACCACCCCTGCCGCCTCGGCGCCGGCGGCCTCGATCAGCGCCATCACTTCGCGAATGGCAGTACCTGCGGTGATCACGTCATCGATGATCAGGATACGCCCGGCAAGCTCGGCACCGACGATGTTGCCACCCTCGCCGTGACTCTTCGCCTCCTTGCGGTTGAAGGCAAAGGGCAGATCGCGGTCGTGATGGTCGGCCAGCGCCACCGCCGTGGTGGCTGCCAGCGGAATGCCCTTGTAGGCGGGGCCGAACAGCACGTCGAACGAGAGCCCGCTGGTCTCGATGGCATTGGCGTAGAAGCGGCCCAGCTGCGCCAGGGCGCTGCCGGTGCGAAACAGCCCGGCATTGAAGAAATAGGGGCTGACGCGGCCCGACTTGAGGGTGAACTCGCCGAACTTCAGCACGCCCTGCTCGATCGCGAACTCGATGAACTCCCGCTGATAGGCTTGCATGCTGGCCGACACCTCACTCCCCCTGCTATTCATAAGGTTCAGTTCATGAACCCGGTTCATAAGCCCTGTTCACGCCCCCATGGGATGGAATCTGTGTCCTACCATGGAATATCCATGCGGGCCATTTACCCAAACGTCGAAACGTCGGGTATCATACACGCGCGACGTCAAAGGGACCATGTATGAAAATTGCCACCATCAATGTCAACGGAATCCGCGAGGCGGTCGGACGGGGCTTCCTCGACTGGCTGGCCGAGCAGGACGCCGACGTCATCTGCGTGCAGAACCTCAAGGCCAAGAGTTTCGAACTCGACGACAGCATTCTGTACCCGGAAGGCTATGAAGGCTACTTCCTCGATGCCGAAGAGGACGGCTTCTCCGGCGTGGGGATCTATTGCCGCAAGATACCCAAGGCGATCATGTACGGCCTCGGCTTTCCCCAGTGCGACCACGAGGCGCGCTTCCTGCAGGCCGATTACGACCGTTTCAGCATCGCCAGCTTCCTGATGCCCGACGGCAGCGACTACGCCGCCAAGCAGGCCTTCATGGCCCAGTATCAGGAATACCTGAACAAGATGGCACGCAAGCGTCGCGAGTACATCATCTGCGGCACTTGGCACATCGCCCACAAGACCATCGACCTCGAGAACTGGGCCGACAACCAGACCACGCCGGGCTTCAAGCCCGAAGAGCGGGCCTGGATGGACCAGGTGTTCGGCCCCACCGGCTTCATCGATACCTTCCGCGAGATCAACCGCGACGCCGGTGAGTACACCTACTGGCCCAAGCTCGACCAGGATGTGCCGCGTTCACGTCAGGAAGGCTGGCGGATAGATTATCAGATCGTCGGACCCAACCTGCGTCGCCACGTGGTCGACGCCTGGATCGACTACGACGCCACCTTCAGCGAGTACGCCCCGCTGTTCGTCGAGTACGACCTGACGCTGTAAGCTCGCCCCTTCGTCGCGGCCCGACTCGGGCTGCAGTGCGCCGGCATTGATGCCGGCGCACTGCGTTTTGGTTCAGCGGCGAATGCCCAGGGCCTCGCGCTGGTGCTCGAAGAGCTGGGCGCCGGCGTTTTCGGCCAGCTCCAGCATGGCGTTGAGCTGCTCGCGGGAGAACACCCCCGCCTCGGCGGTACCCTGCACCTCGATCAACCCGCCCGACTCGGCCATCACCACGTTCATGTCGGTGTCGGCGCCGCTGTCCTCGGGGTAGTCGAGATCCACCACCGGCAGACCCTTGAACAAGCCCACCGAGACCGAGCTGACCAGCTGCACGAAGGGGTCACCCTTGATCAGCTTCTTGCGCTGCAAATAGCGAATGGCATCCACCAGCGCCACGCAGCCGCCGGTGATCGAGGCGGTTCGGGTGCCGCCATCGGCCTGGATCACGTCGCAGTCCACGGTGATGGTGAATTCGCCCAGCTTCTTGAGATTGACCGACGCCCGCAGCGAACGGCCGATCAGGCGCTGGATCTCCAACGTGCGCCCGCCCTGCTTGCCGCGAGCCGCCTCCCGGCCGCCACGGGTGTGGGTAGCGCGCGGCAGCATGCCGTACTCGGCGGTGACCCAGCCCTGCCCCTTGCCACGCAGCCAGCGCGGCACGCCGGCCTCGACGCTGGCGTTGCACAGCACCTTGGTGTCGCCGAACTCCACCAGCACCGAACCCTCGGCGTGGCGAGTGAAATCACGGGTCAGGCGAATCTCGCGGGGCTGGTCGGGGCGCCGTCCGCTGGGGCGTTTCAGGTCGGAAGCCATGTTACCTCTCGAATCGATACGAACTGAGTGACGCCGGGCCGGGCGGGACGCCCTGGGCATCGGTGTCGAATGGCTGGCCATTCTACACGGTCGGGGCGGGTAATCGGTTAAACTCCTCGTCTCACATCCCGTCCGTGCTGCTTGAAGTGCCGACACCGAACAAGGAGTTCCCATGGTTGACCAAAGCAAGGTTCACAGCATGACCGCCTTTGCCCGCCAGAGCCGTGAGGACGACTGGGGCAGCCTGCAGCTGGAGCTGCGCTCGGTGAATCAGCGCTACCTGGAACCTTTCTTCCGGCTGCCCGAGGCTCTGCGCGACCTGGAGCCCGCCTTCCGCGAGGCGCTGCGTACGCGCCTGGCCCGCGGCAAGGTGGAGTGTCACCTGCGCTTCGAACCCACCGACATCAGCGAGACCCTGGCGGTCAATCACCCCCGCCTGGTGGCCCTGGCCGCGGCGCTGGGCGAGATTCGCGAAGCGCTGCCCCAGGTCGCCATGCCCGACGCCCTCTCGCTGCTCGAGCACCCCGGCGTGCTCGACTCCCAGGGCATCGACCTGGATCTGGTGAAGGCGGAAGCCACGGCGCTGTTCGAAGCCGCCCTCGACGAACTGATCGAGGCCCGCGCCCGCGAGGGCGACAAGCTCGCCGTGATGATTCGTGAACGCCTGAGCGGCGTGCGCGAACAGGTCGCCGAAGTGCGCCGGCTGATGCCGACCATCCTCGAGCGTCAGCGCGCCCAGCTGCTGGAGCGCCTGGAAACGGTCAAGGCGGAACTCGACCCCCAGCGCCTGGAGGCCGAGCTGGTGCTGCTGGCCCAGAAGGCCGACGTGGACGAGGAGCTGGACCGTCTCGAGGCTCACGTCAGCGAAGTGGAGCGTCAGCTCGGCCAGAAGGGCCCCAAGGGGCGCCGGCTCGACTTCCTGATGCAGGAGCTCAACCGCGAGGCCAACACCCTCTCCTCCAAGTCGGCGGTGGCCAGCACCACCCGCTGCGCGGTGGAGCTCAAGGTGCTGATCGAGCAGATGCGCGAGCAGATCCAGAATATCGAGTGACTCTCTAACAGCAAGCTAGATGCAGGAGAAGAGGGCTTGGCCTGATGCATCCCAACCATCAGCTTCATCACCTGCTCAACGGCGTCGGCGAGAGCGAAATCGTCGAGTTCAAGGAAGCGAAGCACACCTTCAGCTTCGACAAGCTCGGCAGATACGTCTCGGCGTTGAGCAATGAGGCAAACCTCAAGGGACTGAACAGTGCCTGGCTGGTGTTTGGCGTCAATGACCGCCTGCAGGTAGTCGGTACCAGCTTCCGGAAACACGCCAGGGAACTCCAGTCCCTGAAAAAAGAAGTGGCGGACAAGACCACCCACCGCCTGACCTTTATTGATATTCATACCGCCCAGCACCCGGACGGGCGGGTGCTGTTATTCGAGATTCCGGCGGCGCCACAGGGCATGCCGGTGGCCTGGGAGGGCCACTACTACGGCCGCGATGGGGAGTCTCTCGGCCCTCTCTCCATCGAAGAAGTCGAGCGAATTCGTCACCAGTGCCGACAACGTGACTGGAGCTCTGAGATCTGCCATGGCGCCTCCCTCGACGATCTCAGTGAGGAGGCGATCGCTTTGGCACGCCAGGAGTATGTCACTAAGCACCCTAGGCTTGCCGAAGAGGTGAAAATCTGGGACAACGCCACCTTTCTGAACAAGGCCAAGGTCACGATCAAGGGCCAGATCACCCGAACGGCTATCCTGCTGCTAGGCAAGCCGGAAGCCTCTCACTGGCTCAACCCCGCCTCCCCTACCATCACTTGGATCCTCAAGGACCGGGACGGCCTAGAGCGGGATTATGAGCATTTCTCCTGTCCGTTGCTCCTCAGCGCCGAGCAGATGTTCCGCAAGATCCGCAACCTCAAGTATCGCTACATGGCGGATGCCAGCCTCTTTCCCGAAGAGGTAGAGCAGTACGACCCTTTCATCATCCGAGAGGCGCTGAACAACGCTATCGCTCATCAGGATTACGAACTGGGTGGCAAGGTCTCGGTGGTGGAATTCGAGGATGGTCGGCTCTGCTTCAGCAACCCTGGCCGCTTCATTCCCGGTTCGGTGGAGAATGTTATCCACTCGAACGCTCCGGAAACACGTTACCGAAACCGCTTCCTGACCGATGCTATGGTCAACTTCAACATGATCGACACCATCGGCAGTGGCATCCGTAAGATGTTCATTATCCAGAAGAAGCGCTTCTTTCCACTACCGGAATACCAGCTCGACCAGGAACGGGTCCAAGTAACGATCACCGGACGGGTAGTCGATCTGAACTATGCCAGGAAGCTAGCGGAACTGCCTAACCTGACTCTGGAAGACATCATCCTGCTCGACCGGGTACAGAAACGTAAGTCGCTGACAGACGACCAGGCCAGGCATCTCAAGCGACAGGGACTTATCGAAGGCAGGAAGCCCAATTTTCACATATCGGCGCATGTGGCCCGGCACAGCGATGAAAAGGCCAGGTATATCCGCAACCGAGGCTTCGACGACCAGCACTACAAACAGCTCATCTGCGACTTCATTGAGGAGTTCGGCGAAGCCCGGCGAAAGGATATCGATGGATTACTGTTAGACAAACTGCCGGATATCCTGGACGAACACCAGAAGAGCAACAAGATTAAAAACCTCCTTCAGTCACTTAAAAATCAAGGGGTTATATCCCCATCCGGCAAGAGATGGCGAATGTCTAGGCGCTGAAGCTTAGACATTTCTAGACATTTGCATGGCGCTATTCGACAAAGGGCGATTGGGCAGATCGGCTCCGCCGCCTTTCGAGAGCCCAGAGTTCACTTAGAGTGCTAATCGCGCTTACTGGGGCAAGGTCAGAACCTGAAGGATCTGGATGCGGACTGGACAACAAGTGATACGACTGCTGACACTGGCCGTCTGCCTCGTAGTGCCCCTGCCGGGCTGGGGGCAGACGGCGGTCGAGGGGCCCGAGGGGGGCAGAGACGTCATCGTCGTCGGTGGCGATCACTATCACCCGCCCTACGAGTTTCTCGACGACGACGGCGAGCCGGCCGGCTACAACGTGGAGCTGACCCAGGCCATCGCCGAGGTGATGGGCATCCAGGTGCGCATCGAGCTCAAGCCATGGAGCGAGGTGCGCCGGGGGCTGGAGCAGGGGGAGATCGACATTCTCCAGGGCATGTCGTTCTCCGAGGCGCGCACCGAGCAATTCGACTTCGCCCCGCCCCACGCCATCGTCCATCAGTCGATCTTCGCCCGCCGCGGCGACCCGGTGGTGGAGGTCGAGGAGCTGCGCGGCAAAGAGGTGCTGGTCCAGCGCGGCGACATCATGCACGACTACCTGATCGAACATGACATCGGCGCCGTGGTGATCCCCGTGGATACCCACGCCGATGCGCTGCGGGCGCTGGCCGCCGGCCAGCACGACTACGCCCTGGTGGCCAACCTGCCGGCGCTCTACCTCAGCCGCGAGCTTGGCCTGACCAACCTGGTGCCGGTGGCGCGACCCTTTTCGCTGCGCTACGGCTACGCGGTGCGCCAGGGCGATGCCAACCTGCTGGCCAAGTTCAGCGAGGGGCTGGCGATTCTCAAGAACACCGGCCGCCACCAGGCCATTTACGACCGCTGGCTGGGGCCACTGGAGGGTGGCGAGGGCTTCCCCTGGCACCGGGTCGGCCAGGTCGGCGCGGCGCTCTCGGCGCTGCTGCTGCTGATCCTGGGCGTCATCGTGATCTGGAACCGCATGCTCAAGCGCGAGGTGGCGGCGCGCACCGAGGAGCTGCGGCTGCACCAGCAGCAGCTGATCCAGGCCGACAAGATGGCGTCGCTCGGCGTGCTGGTCTCGGGGGTGGCCCACGAGATCAACAACCCCAGCAGTCTGCTGCTGCTGAACCTGCCGGTGCTGCGCGACGCCTGGGCCGACGCCGAACCGATCCTCGAATCGCACTACCGCCGCCACGGCGACTTCCCGTTCGGCGGACTGCCCTATTCGCGCATGCGCGAGGAGATCCCCGGCATGATCGACGACATGCAGGAGGGTACCCGCCGCATCAAGCGTATCGTCGGCGATCTCAAGGATTTCGCCCGCCAGGGCGGCGACGCCCGGGGCGAGGTCTTCGATCTCAACGAGGTGGTGGCCACCGCCGTGCGCCTGGTGGACAATTCGATCCGCAAGGCGACCGGACGCTTCGAGGCCCGCTATGGCGACGACCTGCCACCGCTGGTCGGCAACGCCCAGCGCATCGAGCAGGTGGTGATCAACCTGGTGCTGAACGCCTGTCAGGCGCTGGAGAACCCTGCCCAGGGCATCCGCCTGACGACGCGCCACGAGCGCAGCGAGGGCCGGGTGCTGGTGGAGGTGCGCGACGAGGGATGCGGTATCGCTCCCGAGGACATGAACCGGTTGACGGACCCCTTCTTCACCACCCGCCGCGAGTGCGGCGGCACCGGGCTGGGCCTCTCCGTCTCCGCCAGTATCGTCAGCGAGCACCAGGGCAGCCTGACCTTCGATTCCCTGCCCGGCCGCGGTACCCGGGCAGAGCTGTCGCTGCCGACCTCGACCGGCACGCCCCCGAACCGTGAGCAGGAGACAGACGCATCATGAGCACGCCCCTGACCACAAACCTGACCACGCCCCTCTACCCCGCATTCGGCGTGCTGCTGGTCGACGACGAGCCCTCCTTCCTGCGCAGCCTGGGCATCGCCCTGGAGCGCAGCGGCGGCATCAACCACATTCACCGCTGCCAGGACAGCCGCGAGGTAATGGACATCCTGGCCCGGGAGAACATCGGCCTGGTGACCCTGGACCTGACCATGCCCCACCTGTCGGGCGAGGAGCTGCTGGCACGCATCGTCGAGGAGTATCCCGACATGGGCGTGATCGTCATCAGCGGCCTCAATCAGGTGGAAACCGCGGTCAACTGCATCAAGCTCGGGGCCTTCGACTACTTCGTCAAGACCGACGAGGAGAGCCGGCTCATCGAAGGCATTCGCCGCGCCATTCGCCTGCAGGAGCTGAGCCAGGAGAACCAGGCGCTGCGCCAGCGCGTGCTCTGCGACACCCTGGAACAGCCCGAGGCCTTCGCCCATATCGTCACCACCGACAAGGCGATGCGCGCGGTCTTCCAGTATCTGGAGTCGGTGGCGCTGACCCGTCAGCCCATCCTGATCACCGGCGAGAGCGGCGTGGGCAAGGAGCTGATCGCCCGGGCCGCCCATACCCTGAGCGGCTGCAGCGGGCCGCTGGTGTGCGTCAACGTGGCCGGTCTCGACGACAACGTCTTCGCCGATACGCTGTTCGGCCACCAGCGCGGGGCCTTCACCGGCGCCGATCAGCCGCGGGCCGGCATGATCGAGCAGGCCGCGGGCGGCACCCTGTTCCTCGATGAGATCGGCGACCTCAGCCCAGCCTCCCAGGTGAAGCTGCTGCGCCTGCTTCAGGAGGGCGAGTACTACCCGCTGGGCAGCGACCGGCCCAAGCGCCTGCAGGCCCGGGTGCTGGTAGCGACTCACCACGACCTGGCCGAGAAGCAGCGCACGGGCACCTTCCGCAAGGATCTCTACTACCGCCTGCGCACGCATCAGGTGCACATTCCGCCGCTGCGCCAGCGCAAACAGGATATCCCCCTGCTGCTGGACCACTTCCTGACTGAAGCGGCCGAGGAGCTCGGCAAGCGCAAGCCGAGCCATCCCCCCGAGCTGGAAATCCTGCTCGGCGAGTACGCTTTTCCCGGCAACGTGCGCGAGCTGCGCGCCATGGTCTACGACGCCATGAGTCTGCACCGCAGCCACACGCTCTCCATGGAGTCGTTCAAGCGGGCCATCGGCCAACCGGGAGCGGTGATTCCCGCTCAGCAGCCCAGCACGGGGCCCGTGTTCGCTGCCGACGAGCCGCTGCCCACCCTGGAAGCGGTCGCCGAGGCGCTGGTGGAGGAAGCGCTGCGCCGCGCCGAAGGCAATCAGTCGATCGCCTCGCGCTGGCTGGGCATCTCGCAGCCCGCCCTGAGCAAGCGGCTGAAGAAGCGCCGCACGGAAGGGTCATAACTAGAGTTATAACGATAACCTGAGTTATAGCTCTTTTTAATTCTTTTAATTCAATAGGTTAGCTTTCCCACCTCGCCCCTCTAGAACCAAGGTTATACCGCCGGCGCTGGCGCAAAGCCTCGCCCTCTCAAGTTTTTACTCCTTGAATCAACAGCTTGCAGGAAAGCGGCGCAATGGCATGGAACTTGCGATGACAACCGGCCCGCGAAAGGAAGCGCTGAACAAATCGACGAGCGAGATGAAGCACAAGGCGCACGGAGCACAGGAACCGGAGCCTATGGGGTATAGGTGAGGATTCCGAGCACCGCGCAACGCAGTGATTCGCTCGTGCAGGCATTTGTGCAGTGTTTCCTTAGGACGGGCCCAGTCGAAAAAACAGCTAGAGGTTCCAGTTCCATGCCAAGAATAACGATACCCACCGTCACTCCCCGGTCCGTGCTGCCCCAGGTCGCGCCCGAGCGGAGGAACGCCTGATGCTCGATCTGATCAACGAATTGCTGTGGGGCAAGGTGCTCATCGCCCTACTGATCGCCGTCGGCGTCGGCTTCACCCTGGGCTCGCGCTTCGTCCAGTTTCGCTATTTCACCCGCATGTTCCGCATCCTCGGCGCCAGCCAGGCGTTCAAGCGTGACAAGCACGGCCACCTGAGCTCCTTCCAGGCGCTGCTGCTCTCCATTGCCGGCCGCGTCGGCGGCGGCAACATCGCCGGCGTGGCGGTGGCCATCACCCTCGGCGGCCCGGGGGCGATCTTCTGGATGTGGCTGGTCGGCCTGATGGGCATGGCCACCAGTTTCCTCGAGTGCACCCTGGCCCAGGCCTACAAGACGGCCCAGCCGGACGGCACCTACCGCGGCGGACCGGCCTACTACATCGCCCGCGGCCTCGGCAGCCGCTGGAAATGGCTGGCCGCGCTCTACTCGGTGCTGCTGCTGGTCACCTTCGGTTTCGGCTTCACCGCGTTGCAGTCCTACGCCGTGGCCACCTCCTTCGACGACGCCTTCGGCATTCCGGTGCTCTATACCGGCCTGGGCATGGCCGCGGTGGTCGGCCTGATCATCTTCGGCGGCATCAAGCGCATCGCCCGGGTGACCGAGGTGCTGGTACCGGTCATGGCGGTGGGCTATCTGCTGATCGCCTTCGTGGTACTGGGCATGAACCTGCCGCGCATCCCCGAGGTCTTCCTGCTGATCGTCAACAGCGCCTTCGGCCTGGAGCCGGCGGTAGGTGGCGGTATCGGCGCCGCGATAATGATGGGGGTAAAGCGCGGTCTGTTCTCCAACGAAGCGGGCCTGGGCAGCGCCCCCAACGTCGCCGCGGTGGCCTATGTGCCGCACCCGGCCAATCAGGGGGTCGTGCAGGCCTTCTCGGTGTTCATCGATACCCTGATCATCTGCTCGGCCACCGCCTTCATCATCCTACTCAGCGGCGCCTACGACCCGGCCAGCGGCGCCGATATCGGCGGCGTGGCGCTGACCCAGGTCTCGCTGGCCGACCACGTGGGCGAATGGGGCCGCAGCTTCGTCAGCGTGGCGCTGCTGCTGTTCGGCTTCAGCACCATTCTCTACAACTACTACCTGGGCGAGAACAGCCTCAACTACTTCAGCGATGGCAACGTCACGCTGTTCAACCTGTTCCGCATCGCGATCGTCGCACTTTGCGCCTGGGGTGCGCTGACCGACCTGGGCACGGTGTTCGCCTTCGCCGACGTGACCATGGGCTTCCTGGCGCTGGCCAACCTCATCGCCCTGCTCATGCTGTTCAAGCCGGGGCTTCGCCTGATGCGCGACTTCGACGAGCAGATCCGCGCCGGCATTCGCCACCCCGTGTTCGACGCCCAGAAGTTCGCCGATCTCGACATCGATCCCGCCGCCTGGGAAATCGAGCCCGAGGACATCGAGCGCCTCAAGCGTTACGGCGCAGCGGCACCGACTGCCAGCCAGCCGGCGAAGTAGCGGTGCGACATCCCAAGTCACAGCCTGCGGCCGGCCCCGATGCTTCGGGGCCGGCCGTTGGGGCTCAGAGCGTGCGAACCCTGCCGGAAAGGGAAGACATGCAGGCCTGGCTGGAGAGCGTCCACGCCCGAGCCCGTTCCCGGCTCGGCAGCGGCCGGGTCGCCAGCTATATCCCGGCGCTGGCCGAGCAGGACCCCGCGCGGCTCGGTATCGCCGCGTGCACCAACGACGGCACGCTGTATGCCGTTGGGGACGCCGAGACGCCCTTCTCGATCCAGAGCATCGCCAAGGTGCTGCTGCTCACCCTCGCCCTACGCGTGCACGGCGAAGCGCTGTGGCAGCGGGTCGGGCTCAATCCGTCGGGGATGCCCTTCAATTCGCTGGCCCAGCTCGAGGCCGAGCGGGGCAAGCCGCGCAACCCCTTCATCAATGCCGGCGCCATCGCGGTCACGGATCGCCTGGTCAGCGCCTTCGCCACCCCGGACAAGCACCTGCAGGACGTGGCCCGGCGGCTGGCGGGCAACGCCAGGATCCTGATCGACGACGAGGTGCTGGACTCCGAGTGGCAGCACCGCTCGCGCAATGCCGCCATGGCCTACCTGATGAAGGCCTTCGGCAACCTGGACAACGACGTCGACGAGGTGCTGCGCACCTACTTCTCCTGCTGTGCGCTGGCCATGAGCTGCACCGACCTGGCCGTGGCCATGAACTTCCTGGCGGCCGACGGCGAGGCCCGCGCCATGGGCGAACGCTTCGTCTCGCCGGGGCTGACGCGCCGCATCAATGCGATCATGGCGACCTGCGGCATGTACGACGCGGCGGGAGATTTCGCCTATCGCGTCGGGCTACCGGCGAAGAGCGGCGTGGGCGGCGGCATCGTTGCCGTGGTGCCGGGCCGGATGACGGTCTGCGCCTGGTCGCCGGCCCTCGACGACAACGGCAATTCCGTGGCCGCCCAGTACGCCCTGGAACTGTTCGCCGAGGAGCTCGATCCGGCTGGGATCAGCGTGCCCCGGGGATGATTTCGAGCTGATAGCCGGCAGCGAGCTGATAGTTTTTCTCCTGCTCGAGGGCACCGAACAGCAGGGCGCTACCGGTCAAGTCGTCGGGCAAGGTGACGAGAAGCACTTCGCCCTCGACGCCCAGGGTAACGCCATCGGGCGGCGCTTCAGGTCGGGAGTGGTTGAGTATCGCCGCCAGACGCAGCAGTCGCGCCAGACGCGCATAGCGCTGGCGTACCGTTGTCGGAAACTCCTTGAGCTCCTTGATGGGGAACTTGCGCCGGTGCGCCCGTACCAGAAAGGCAAGGCCGCGCTGATCCGTGCGCGAGAAGCCCGGCAGGTCGGAATGCTCGAGCAGGTAGGCGCCATGCCGATGGAACTGGCTATGCGAAACGGCCAAGCCTATCTCGTGTAACCTGGCTGCCCAAGCCAGCAACTGGCGCTGCTCGTCGCCGAGCTGCCAGGCCCCGGCCACCTGGTCGAAGGCCGCCATGGCACTTGCAGCCACGTTGCCAGCCTGGCGCCTGTCGGTGGCATAGCGCAGATCGAGACCATCGAGCGTCTTCAGCCGCGAATCCTCCGGGGTGTTACGGCCGATCAGATCGTAGAGGATGCCCTCGCGCAGCGCGCCGTCCGAATAGCGCAGAAACGGCAGGTCGAAGGCCTCGAAAACCGCGCACAGCACCGCCACGCCCGCCGGAAACACTCTGGCGCGATCGGGCTTGAGCCCAACCAGGGCGAGCTGGTCGATATGGCCGTAATCGATCAACTGCTGGCGCAACCGAAGCAGCGCATCACGACGAATGATGCCCTCGACGCTCGCCCCCTCGGCGGAGACGATGGCCGCCACGTTGCGGATAGTGCCGCTGGTGCCCACCGGATCCGACCAGCCCAACTGCAGGAACGGCTGGCGGATACTCTCCACTTCGTACAGCGCTGCGGTTTCGGCCTGGCGGAAGCGACTCTCGTCGATTCTGCCCTCGGCAAAGAAACGTCGGGTGTAAGAGACGCAGCCCATCTCCAGGCTCTCCAGGGCCTGAGGTTCGAACCGCTCCCCGATGATGAACTCTGTCGAGCCGCCACCGATGTCGAGGATGAAGCGGCGGCCATGCACGTCGGCCAGCGAATGCGCCACACCCAGATAGATCAGGCGGGCCTCTTCGCGACCGGAAACGATCTCCACCTCATGGCCAAGCAGGGCTTCGGCATGGGCAATCAGCTCCTGGCCGTTGCTGGCCACGCGCAGCGTTTGGGTACCGACGATACGCAGGTGCCTGGGGTCGATGTCGGCGACGAACGGCGCGAACCGGGTCAGGCAATCCATGGCGCGCTGCATGGCCTCGTCGCTCAGCCTGAGGTCGTCGTCGAGCCCGGCGGCCAGTTGCACCTTCTCACCGTACTTGGCGGTCACCTGGAAACGTTCGTGCTGATAGTTGGCGACCAGCAAGTGGAAGCTGTTGGAGCCCAGATCGATCGCCGCCAGGCGGCGCGGCTCGTCATGAGTCGATGGGGTCATCGGTGGCGAGTTCTTCCTTCAGAGGCCTGCCGAAGCAGACAAGAGCAAAGGGGGCGGCTACAGCTTCAGCCGGAACGGACAAAGCCACTCAGGCCTTCGCTGCATAAGCGTAGAGCAGCGTCTCCTGGGCGCTGATGGCCGGGACGCCCTCTTCGGGCACCTGTTTCACGTAGCGACCGTCAGCGGTCAGTACCCAGGCCTGGCAGTTGTCCACCAGGTAGGTCTCCAGGTCCTTGCGTACCTGCTGTGCCAGCTTCTTGTCGAGGATGGGGAAGCAGGTTTCCACGCGCTGGAACATGTTGCGTTCCATGAAGTCGGCGCTCGAAGCCCACACCTCCGGCTTGCCATCGTTGTGGAAAGTGAAGACACGGGTATGCTCGAGGAAGCGCCCCACGATCGAGCGTACCTGGATATTCTCCGACACCCCCGCCACACCGGGGCGCAGGCAGCACATGCCGCGTACGATCAAGTCGCAGCGCACCCCGGCCTGCGAGGCGCGATAGAGCGCCCGGATGAGCTGGGGCTCGGTCAGCGAATTGCACTTGATGATCAGGTGCGCCTTCCTGCCCTTCTCGGCGTGTCTGGCCTCACGCTCGATCATCTTCACCAGCCGGTCATGGAGCACGAATGGCGCATGCAGCAGGGTTTCGATCACCCTGGGCTTGCCCATTCCCGACAGCTGCTGGAAGACCAGATGCACATCCTCGCACAGCCGCTCATTGGCGGTCAGCAGGCTGTAATCGGTGTAGAGCTTGGCCGTGCGCGAGTGATAGTTGCCGGTGCCCAAGTGGGCGTAGTATCGCAGGCCGCCTTTCTCGCGGCGCACGATATGCAGCATTTTGGCGTGGGTCTTGTAGGCCATCACGCCATAAATCACGATGGCACCCGCCTCCTGAAGGCGGGCCGCGAGCAGCAGATTGTCCGCCTCGTCGAAGCGCGCACGCAGCTCGATCACCACCGTGACCTCCTTGCCGTTGCGCGCGGCCTCGACCAGCGCACTGACGATGGCCGAATCGGCACCGGTGCGATACAGGGTCTGCTTGATGGCCAGCACGCCAGGATCGTTGGCCGCCTCGGCCAGCAGGCTCTCGATCGGCGTGAACGACTGAAAGGGGTGGTGAAGCAGAATGTCGCCCTGAGCGATCAGGCTGAACAGGCTCTCCTTGCGATTGTTGAGCACCTTGGGCAGCCCGGGAATGAAGGGCTTGTAGAGCAGATCGTGGCGCTCGAAATCGCCCAGCAGCGTCATCAATCGGCTCAAGTTGACCGGGCCATCCACCAGGTAGAGGTCGCGGGGCGCAAGGTTGAACTGGTTGAGCAGAAAGTCGGTGAGATGGGCCGGGCAGTCGTTGACCACCTCCAGTCGCACGCCGTCGCCGTAGCGTCGCGCCAGCAGCTCACCCTTGAGGGCCGAAGCGAGATCGGAGATCTCCTCGGTATCCACCGAGAAGTCGGCGTTGCGGGTCAGGCGGAACTGATAACAGCCGATGATCTTCATGCCGGGGAACAGCTCCTCGGCATGGGCATGAACCATGGAGGAAAGAAAGACGAACTCATCGCAGCCCGGACGGCTCAGGTGCGCAGGCAAGCGAATCAAGCGCGGCAGCGGTCGCGGTGCGGGTAGAATCGCCAGTCCGCCCTCGCGGCCGAATGCATCCTGTCCCTCCAGCTCGACGATGAAGTTCAGGCTCTTGTTGACCAGGCGCGGGAAAGGGTGGGAGGGGTCGAGCCCGATCGGGCTGATCACCGGCATGATCTCTTCGTCGAAATATTCCCTGACCCACTCCCGCTGGGATGCGGTCCAGCTCTCGCGGCGCAGGAAGAAGATGTTCTGCCGGGCGAGCTCGGGAATCAGCGTCTCGTTGAGAATACGGTACTGTCGCTCCACCTGCTCATGCACTATGCGAGAAATTTCGTCGAGCAGCTCCGTGGGTCGCATGCCATCGCTCCCCACCTCGTCGGGATGCAAGGCAATATGCCGCTTGATACCCGCCACGCGAATCTCGAAGAACTCATCCAGATTGGAAGAGAAGATGAGCAGGAACATCAACCGATTGACCAGCGGGTGAGACATGTCCAGCGCCTGCTCGAGCACGCGGATATGAAACTGCAGGGTCGACAGCTCGCGATTGAAGTAGAGGCTGGGAGACTTCAGGTCGAGCTCGGATGTGGCGGAGGTCGGCTTGGCACGGACCCCGGTACGGGTGTGATTGACCCGCAGCAGCGGTTCGTCATGCGTCTCGGCGGGCGTCAAAGGCTCGGGGAGCGCTGCCGGTATCGCCTCCTGGCTGCGTTTCTCCTCAATGGCGCTCTGTTCTTCCGGCATGGCCTCTACCCCGCTGCAGCATGACCCCACCTCTCGGCGACATGACGCGCCGTGAGCCTGAGTGACGTTGTCACATAGCATACGCAGCCTTTGTGACAAGCTGATGTCCACCGGGCCGGAAGAGCGCTGTCGAGAGGCATCTTGGCGTAGTCTCGCCAGTGAAGACGGTCTGCCCCTGCAGCGCACCTGGAATTCGTGAGATACTTCGCGTTTTCCTGCAGTCGCTCCATCACTCGTCGCCACATCAGGGACGCACGCTCATGTCTCAAGGTACGCTTTTCATCGTTTCCGCCCCCTCCGGGGCCGGCAAGACCACACTGGTACGCGAGCTGATCGAGAGCCTCGACGGCATCCAGGTCTCGGTGTCGCATACCACCCGGGGCCAGCGCCGTGGCGAGGTGGACGGCGTCAATTACCACTTCGTGACGGTGGGCGAGTTCGAGGCGATGATCGCGCGGGGCGAGTTCTTCGAGTACGCCCGGGTATTCGACAACTTCTACGGCACCTCGCGGCCCGCGGTGGAAGCCCTGCTCGAAGCCGGCCAGGACGTGATTCTCGAGATCGACTGGCAGGGCGCCCGCCAGGTCCGCGAGCAGATGGCCGATGCGGTGTCGATCTTCATCCTGCCGCCTTCCCGCGACGAGCTGGAGCGGCGCCTGGCCAACCGCGGCACCGACGAGCACGCCACCATCGCCCGGCGCATGCGCGATGCGGTCAGCGAGATGTCGCACTACGACGAATACGACTACCTGGTGATCAACGACGACTTCACCACCGCCCTGCGCGAACTGCAGTCACTGGTGATCAGCCGGCGGCTGAGCCTGGCGCGGGTGAAGGAGAGCCACGGCCCGCTGCTGGATGCGCTGTTGTCCTAGCCGCAGGCGCCTGTCCTGGCCCGCAGACGCTTGTCAGGGTAGCCGAACGTCGAGTAATCTAGTCTGTCCTGTTCCATTTCGGTCCTCAGGCCGCTGCCGTGGGCCCACTACAGTTTTCGGGAAGTACCCTATATGGCGCGTGTCACCGTCGAAGATTGTCTGGAAAACGTCGAAAACCGCTTCAAGCTGGTGATGATCTCCACCCAGCGCGCTCGCCAGCTGTCGCGCGGCTCGCGCGATGCCCAGCTGCCGTGGGAGAACGACAAGCCCACCGTGATGGCGCTGCGCGAGATCGCCGCCGGGCTCGTCGACCATACCGTGCTGGACGAGCCGATCGAGGCACCGGTGAGAATTCGCCGTGAAGGCGAGCCGGGTATCGCTCTCGAGGAGTAAGGCTGTCACTCAAGGCGCGCTAATGTTCACCATCGACGACCTGGCCGACAGACTCGGCGGCTATCTTCCTCCCGACGAGATCCAACAGGTCAAGCGCGCCTTCTACTATGCCGAGCAGGCCCACGACGGCCAGCGCCGGCGCTCCGGCGAACCTTACGTCACCCATCCGCTGGCGGTGGCCAACATCCTCGCCAACATGCACATGGACCATCAGAGCCTGATGTCGGCCATGCTGCACGACGTGATCGAGGACACCGGGGTTTCCAAGGAGGCTCTCGCCGAGCAGTTCGGCAAGCCGGTGGCGGAGCTGGTCGACGGCGTCTCGAAGCTGACCCAGATCACCTTCGAGGACAAGGCCGTCGCCCAGGCCGAGAACTTCCAGAAGATGGTGCTGGCGATGTCCCGAGACATCCGCGTCATCATCGTCAAGCTCGCCGACCGTCTGCACAACATGCGCACCCTGGGCGCGCTGCGCCCGGAGAAGAAGCGCCGCATCGCCCGCGAGACGCTGGAGATCTACGCCCGCATCGCCAGCCGTCTGGGCATCAATACCATCCGCGTGGAGCTCGAGGATCTCTCCTTCCAGGCGCTGCACCCGATGCGCGCCGAGCGCATCAAGCGCGCCGTCTCCAGCGCCCGCGGCCATCGCCGCTCGGCGATCCGCCAGATCCAGACCACGCTGCAGAAGAGCCTCGACGACGAAGGGCTGGCCGGCACCGTGGTGGGCCGCCAGAAGCACCTGCTGTCGATCTACAAGAAGATGCGCGACCAGCGCAAGCCGTTCGCCGAGATCATGGACGTGTTCGGGTTCCGCATCATCACCGAGGACGTCGACAGCTGCTATCGCATCCTCGGCGTGGTGCACAACCTCTACAAGCCGGTGCCGGGACGCTTCAAGGATTACATCGCCATCCCCAAGGCCAACGGCTACCAGAGCCTGCACACCACCCTGTTCGGTAGCGGCGGCATGCCCATCGAGGTGCAGATCCGCACCCGCGAGATGGAGGCCATGGCCAACAACGGCATCGCCGCCCACTGGCTCTACAAGGCGGGCCAGACCGATCACCCCATCGCCGAGGGCAGCCACGCCCGGGCCCGGGAGTGGGTCAAGGGGCTGCTCGAGATGCAGCGTCACGCCGGCGACTCGCTGGAGTTCATCGAGCACGTCAAGAACGACCTGTTCCCCGACGACATCTACGTGTTCACGCCCCGCGGCGACATCATGGAGCTGCCTCAGGGCGCCACGGTGATCGACTTCGCCTACGCCGTGCACACCGACATCGGCAACAGCTGCATCGCCTGTCGTATCGACCGTCACCTGGCGCCGCTCTCGACCCGCCTGGAGAGCGGTCAGACGCTGGAGATCATCACCGCCCCCGGGGCGCGTCCCAACCTGGCCTGGCTCAACTTCGTGGTCACCGCCAAGGCGCGCTCGGCAATCCGCCACGCCCTCAAGCATCAGCAGCAGACCGAGGCGGTTCAGCTCGGCCGGCGGCTGCTCAACAAGGCCCTGGCCGATTTCGAGACCAGCCTGGAGGAGCTGCCGGAAAGCGTGCTGCCGGAGCTGCTGGACGAGCTCACGCTCAAGGACGAAGAGAGCCTGCTGGAGTCGATCGGTCTCGGCACCCGAGTGGCCCTCGTGGTGGCCCGACGCCTGGTCGATCTGCTGCATGGCGACATGGCCGAGGCCGGCGAGCGCGGGCTGGCCGCCCAGGGCCCCATCGTCATCAGCGGCGGCGAGGGGATGGTGATCAAGTTCGCCCGCTGCTGCCACCCGCTGCCCGGCGATCCGGTGGTGGGCCATCTGTCGGTGGGCAAAGGCATCGTGGTGCACCGCACCGAATGCCGCAATCTCGACGAGTTGAAGAGCGACCCGGACAAGCTGTTCGCCCTGGAGTGGTCCGACGAGATCAGCGAGGACTTCCCGGTGGCCCTGCGCATCGAGATCGAGAGCCGCCGCGGGCTGGTGGCCGAGCTTGCCAGTCTGGTCACCGACGCCGATGCCAATATCGAGCGCATCGGCATCGAGGAGCGTGACGCCCGACTCTCCATCGTGCATCTGACCCTGGCGGTACGCGACCGCGTGCATCTGGCCCGCATCATCAAGCGCATTCGCAATCTGTCCCACGTCGGCAAGATCACTCGCGTCGGCAATTGAACCCGTTTCGGCCCGTTCGCCGCCCGGCGCGGCGAACGGGCTTTTCATTGACCCTTGCCATGCAGTACATGAACACCATGAGGAGAGCGTCATGAGCAACAAGGCCGTGATCAATACCGAAAAGGCCCCCGCCGCCATCGGTCCTTACTCCCAGGCCATCAAGGCCGGCAACACCGTTTATCTGTCCGGTCAGATTCCCCTCGACCCAGCCACCATGGAGCTCGTCTCCGACGACTTCGAGGCCCAGGCCCGCCAGGTCTTCATCAACCTCAAGGCCGTGTGCGAAGAGGCCGCCGGCTCGCTGGGCGAGATCGTCAAGCTCAACCTCTATCTGGTCGACCTGGACAACTTCGCGGTGGTCAACAAGGTGATGGAGGAGTTCTTCGACAAGCCCTACCCCGCCCGTGCCGCGGTGGGCGTCAAGGCGCTGCCAAAGGGGGCGCAGTTCGAAGCCGAAGCAGTTATGGTGATTGGTGATTAAAGAGCCATGAGGCTCTTCCTGGCACTGAATCCTCCGCCCGAGCTGCGTAAGCGGCTCGGTGCGCTGGCGGATATCGCCCACGCCCGCTGCGGTGGAAGGCGCATGCCCGACCCTAGCCTGCACCTGACGCTGGCCTTTCTCGGCGAGGTTGAGGAAGCCAAGGCCGCCGAACTCATCGAGTGGGTCCGGGGCCTGACCATCGAACCCGGCGAGTGGCGCCTCGACGGCTGGGGCTGCTTCAAGCGCCCCGGCATCGTCTGGGTAGGCGGCCGGCACACCGACCACGGCCTGGCACGGCTGCAGAGCCGGCTGTGGGACGCGCTCGAAGCACGCGGCTTCGGCATGCGTCCCGGCGGCTTCACGCCTCACGTCACCTTGCTGCGCCGCGCCGCCTCGCTCGAGGTGAACGGGCTTCCCGCCGTCGACCTGACATGGTCTTATGAGCGCATGGAGCTGCTTCACTCGGTGGTCGATCAGCGGGGCGCGCACTACCACTCTCTGGCCACATCTCAGCATTGATGCCTCAAGGACGAAGAGGCGCCAGATCAGCCAACACAGATTGGCACACAAGAAAAAGGGGAACACTGTGAAGCGCAGGAAGAACCTCGCCGCCGGGCTGCTGGCCTGCCTGGCACTGATCGGTAGTCCTGCCGGACTGGCCGACTTATACCTCGACGTCGGCATGACCAGCGAATCGGCCGCCGCCGCCCGTATCGAGCTCGATACACGTCCTGAACTCGACTTCCTGCCGGCAGCGCTTAGCCTGCGTCTGGCCACCGGCCTGCTGTTGCTGCAGGGCCGCGAGGGCAACCACAACGCGGCCTGGCTGGCCACCCCGGCGCTGCGCTGGACCTTCGGCGAACAGCGCGGCGTGTTCGTCGAAGGCGGCATCGGCGTGGCGCTGTTCCTCGAATCGCGCCACGAGTCGCGCGAGCTCGGCAGCGCCTTCCAGTTCCAGGATCGCCTGGCGCTGGGCGGGGCACTGGGGCCCGGCGAGGTCGCCCTGAGCCTGACCCATTACTCGAACGGCGGAATCCGCTCGCCCAACCAGGGCTTCGAGGTGCTGGCTCTGGGCTATCGCCTGCCGCTCTAGCTCAGATCCAGCCCAGCTCGATGCCGCGCAACACTGCGCGCACCCGGTCACGCACGCCCATCTTGGAGAGGATGCTGGAGACCTGATTCTTCACTGTGCCCTCAGCCGTGCCCAGCGCCAGCGCCACCTCGCGATTGTTGAGACCGCTGGCCAACAGCCGCAGGATCTCCGTTTCCCGCGAGGTCAGCCGACACGGTGGATCGAGGCATTCGAACTCGGGGCTCAGGCTGCGCAACCCGCGCAGGACGCGCTCGGTGATCGACGGCCGGATGGCCGAGCCACCCGCGGCGACATGGCGAATGTCCTCGGCCAGACGCTCCAGAGAAATGTCCTTGAGCAGAAAGCCGCGGGCACCGGCACGCATGCCGGCCAGCAGCGCCTCGTCGTCGTCGAAGGTGGTGAGCAGAATGGTTGGCGGGAAGTACTCCGCCTCGTTCAGACGAGCCAGCACCTCGATGCCGCTCATGCCGGGCATGCGCACGTCCAGCAGCATCACGTCGGGAGTTTTGGCGGCGACGAGCTCCAGTGCCTCTTCGCCACCCGCCGCCTCGCCGACCATTTCGATGTCGGGCGTTAGCCCCAGCAGCCCGGCGATGCCGCTGCGCACCAGATGCTGGTCGTCGACCAGCAGCACTCGAATCATGATCTCCCCCCTTCCATAGGCAGCCATAGCCCAACCTGACAGCCGGCGCCGGGTCGCGATTCCAGCGCCAGACTGCCACCCACCTCTGCGGCCCTTTCGCGCATTCCCGTCAGTCCGTTGCCCGGCACGATCCTGGCCGCACCGCGGCCGTCGTCGACGATGCCGACATGTATGCCGCCGGCCTTGCATGCCACACTGATCTCGACCCTACCCGCGTCGGCATGGCGCAGGGCGTTGGAGAGCGCCTCCTGCACCGTACGGAAAATCACATGGGCCAGGGCCGGGTCGCACACCCGGCAGCGCGGGTCGTAGCGCAGCTCGATGTGGGGCTGGGGTATGCCCGAGCAGAGCGTCTTCAGGCTGCCGAACAGATCGATCGGGACGACGAGGCGCTCGCGCTCGACCGTGCTCCTGACCTCCTGATAGAGCGCCTTGGCGATCTCACGCGCAGTATGCAGCGATACCGCCTTATCCTCCGGCTGCCGCGAAGCCAGGTCCAGATGCAGATTCAGCGCCGCCAGATGGTGGCCGAGGCCGTCGTGAAGGTCACGCGAAATACGCAGGCGCTCGCTGGCGCGTGCGCTGTCCGCCAGCAGCTGGCGCGTAGCCGTGAGTTCGGCATGGGCCTTGGCCAGCCGATAGCGCTGGCGCCGCTCGGTCATGGCGATACAGCCCAGACAGAAGGCGAACAGCTGCCATACGAAGAACATCAAGATGGCCAGCCCCAGCAGGCTCGCCAGGCTGATGGCCGGCAGCTCGATACCCGCTGCCTCAGCCGCCGCAAGGGTCGCCTCCATCGGATCCGCCGCCAGCAGAATCGCGCCCCACAACAGCGCCTTGAGCAGTGCCTGGGCCAGCAGCCAGGCGAACGCCAAGGGCAAGGGATAGAGAAAGGGAAGCTGGGCGGCCACGATCAGCAGCAGCTCTTCGTTGATCACCAGACCTATCGCTATCTGGATCACCAGCAGCCAGCGCGTGCGGGGCTGGCGATAGGCAGTCGGCGCCGTCGCCAGGCAGAACGCCACGGCGAAGACGACGAAGCCGATCATCACCAGCGTCTCGCTGAACAGCAGCCCCGCCACGGTATCGCCCAGCCACTGCCGCACCAGGGTCTCGCCGTTCAACACGAGGGTCAGCTCGTCTTCCGCAGCCAGCTCCTCGTGTACCCGGTGCATGGCATAGATCACCGCACAGGCGATCAGCCCGACGCCGCGAAACAGCAGAGTGGTGGGGCCGAACGATCCCGCCAGGGCATGCCAGCCGCCTCGCGCCCTGTCTCCCATATCCGATACCCATGATCCGGCCGCCATTTCCCCGCCCTCGAACCATGCCTGTGGAGAGGGTCACGCTCACCGGCGCGACCCGATATCGCGGCAGCATATCAGGCGTTTCGGTCGACGGCGTATGCACTTTGTCACATGGGGCGATAGCGACGGGCGGGACATGCCGGTGGGCCGGGCCAGGCGTAACGTGACGGCTCGTCGGGCCGGCCAGGTGGCCGGCCCACTACCGAGGAGACACCCATGAACAAACGCGTGATCGCCGCGACCTGCCTGGCCGCTCTCTGCTCCAGCGTGGCCTTCGCCGATGACAATGCCGCCGGGTCGGGCGCCTTCGTCTACAGCAAGCTCGGCACCTTCGGCCTGGGAGCCGGCGTCGGCTATGCCATCGACCGTCAGTTGGCAGTGCGTCTAGGCATCAATGGCGAATCGGAGTTCAAGGACGACCGCACCCTGGAGGGCGTCGAGTACGAGCTCAAGCGCAAGCAGCGCAACGCCGTCGAGGCGCTGGTCGACTGGTATCCGCTGGCGGGCAGCGGCTTTCGGGTGAGCGGTGGATTGCTGTTCGCCAACCCCGAGACCCGCCTGGAAGGCAAGCGCGACAACCGGGGCGGCTATACCATCAACGGCACGCGCTACAGCGCAGCGGAAGTCGGCGATCTGACGGGCAAGGTGGAACACAACCGCGTCGCGCCCTATCTCGGCCTGGGCTGGGAGTCGTCGCCGGCCTGGCAGCCTGGCTGGCGCTTCATCAGCGACCTGGGCGTCGCCTACTACGGCAGCCGCAGCCCTTCTCTGGAAGCATCGCGCGGCAGCGGTAACAGCGACCTACGAGCGGATCTACGCGCCGAACGTGAGCGCCTC
The DNA here is from genome assembly GCF_021404355.1 of Halomonas sp. MCCC 1A11062. NCBI lineage: Bacteria > Pseudomonadati > Pseudomonadota > Gammaproteobacteria > Oceanospirillales > Halomonadaceae > Halomonas > Halomonas sp. MCCC 1A11062. The sequence continues at coordinate 299,570 of NZ_JABFTW010000001.1, read as the reverse complement.
TCGCTGAGAAGGCAGGACGAGTTCGGTCTTGGCATGTCGATCGGTGTCGCCTACACCTTTTGACGTCTCACCTTTTGAGGCCCCATCTTTTGAAATTCAGACGCTTCGTCTGACACCAACGCGGGCAGTGAGCCCGCGTTGGCGTATCGCGGTGGCGAGCGGACTCAGACCGGCTCGGGCAGAAAGCCGCCTTCCTTCATGACCTGAGCGTAACCTTCCCGATAGCTGGGATAGCGGAACACGTAGCCGGTCTCGCGCAGGCGGGTGTTGTCGCAGCGTTTGCTGGAGCGCTTGCGCAGCGGCGCCTGGATCACCTCGGTGGGCTCCACCTTGAGCTGACCGGCCAGCCACGCCATGACATCGTGCAGCGGCTCCGGCGCACAGTCGCTGGCCAGATAGAGTTCCTCCAGCGACTCGCCTTGCGCGTCCAGGCCGATCAGGTGGGCCAGTACGCCTGCGCAGTCGTCGCGATGGATGCGGTTGGAGTACATGGGCGGCGTTGCCGGCGCAATGCGGCCCTCCAGCACCTGCCGGATCAGGCGATCGCGGCCCGGCCCATAGATACCCGAGAAGCGCACCGTGGTACCCGCCAAGGGGCTCGCCCGCAGGGCCTGCTCGGCCTCGCGCATCAGCGCACCGGCAAAGCCCGCCGATTCGGCCTGGGTCTCCTCGTCGACCAGCTCACCCTCCTTCTGACCGTAGACGCTGGTGGACGAAACGAAGAGCAGGCGCTTGGGAGCCGTGTCACGCCCTTCATAGACCTGCAGCACGGCCTTGAGACCATCCAGATAGGCGGCCCGGTAGGCAGCCTCGTCGAAGCGATCGGCGCTGAGGATATAGACCACGTAGTCGGCGTCGGGCAGCGCGGCCAGAGCCTCTTCGTCGTTCAGGTCGAGCGGTAGCGGTTCGATACCGCTACCCTCCAGCGGTGCGACGCTGCGCCGGGCTCCGATCACGCGATGCCCTGCCGCCAGCAGTTCCCTGCCCAGCACCATTCCGATGTCGCCACAGCCTAGAATCAGTGTGGTTTTCTTCACCTTTCTCTCGCCCCCTGATAAAAAGTCCCTATTGAAAGTCGTCTATCGTCCGAGAGGATGCCCACAGGGCACCAGTCATGACTCTAACAGAACTTCGGTACATCGTAACCTTGGCGCAAGAGCGTCACTTCGGCAGAGCGGCCGAGCGCTGCTTCGTTTCCCAGCCCACGCTGTCGGTAGCGGTCAAGAAGCTCGAGGAGGAGCTCGGCGTGGCACTGTTCGAACGCTCCAAGTCCACCGTGCAGGTCACACCGCTGGGCGAGAAGATCGTCGAACAGGCCCAGCGCGTGCTGGAGCAGAGCAGCGTGATCAAGGAGCTGGCCAATGCCGGCAAGGATCAACTGGCGAGCCCGCTGCGCATCGGGGCCATCTACACCATCGGCCCCTACCTGTTCCCGCACCTGGTGCCGGCCCTTACCCGCAGCGCGCCGCAGATGCCGCTCTACATCGAGGAGGGCTTCACCGCCAGCCTGCGGCGCAAGCTGCGCAGCGGTGAGCTCGATGCGATCATCATCGCGCTGCCGTTCACCGAAACCGACGTGGTGACCAAGCCCCTCTACGAAGAGGAGTTCGAGGTACTGATCCCGGCCGATCACGCCTGGAGCCAGCGCGAGTTCATCGAGAAGGAGGACCTGCTCAAGGAGCGTCTGCTGCTGCTGGGCGAAGGCCACTGCTTCCGCGATCAGATTCTCGAGGCCTGCCCCGCCATCAGCCAGCAGCTCAACAGCCCCAGCAACACCCTGACCGCCGAAGGCGGCTCGCTGGAAACGATCCGTCACATGGTCGCCTCTAAGCTGGGTATCACCGTGCTACCGCGCTCGGCCATCGGCACCGGGCACTACGAAAGCGGGCTGCTCACCAGCCGGCCGTTCAAGTCGCCGGCGCCATCGCGCACCGTGGCGATCGCCTGGCGCGCCAGCTTTCCGCGTCCCAAGGCCATCGACGCGGTGACCGACGCCATCCAGCTGTGTCACGAGGCGCTCCCCGAGCTCGCATGAACGCCCTCGACGCGCCGGTCACCGCCCTGAAGGGCGTCGGGGAAGCAGTAGCGCTCAAGCTGGCTCGCCTGCGCATCGAGAGCGTGGCCGACCTGCTGTTTCACTTGCCGCTGCGCTATCAGGACCGCACCCGCATCACGCCGATCGGCACGCTGAGAGCCGGACACGAGGCGGTGGTGGAGGGCGACGTCTCGGCCAGCGACGTGGTGAAAGGGCGTCGTCGCAGCCTGCTGGTGCGGCTGCGCGACGGCTCCGGCATCATCAGCCTGCGCTTCTTCCACTTTTCCCCGGCGCAGCAGCAGCAGTTCCGCCCCGGCACCCGGGTGCGCTGCTTCGGCGAGGCGCGAGCCGGCGCCACCGGGCTCGAGATCTACCATCCCGAATACCGCCTGCTCAGCGCCGATGCCCCGCCGGTGGAAGATCATCTGACGCCGATCTACCCCACCACCGAAGGGCTCAATCAGGCGCGTCTGCGCGCACTGATCGAGCAGGCGCTGACCCGCCTGGACGAGGCCCCCGAGGCGCTGCCCGACTGGATCGGCGAAGAGCTGCGCACCCGCTTCGGTCTGCCCGAGCTGCGTCACTGCCTGCAGACGCTGCATCAGCCGCCCCCCGACGCCGACCCCGAACGCCTCTCCAGCGGCAAACACCCTGCCACGCGTCGCCTGGCCCTGGAGGAGCTGCTGGCCCATCGCCTGAGCCTGCAGCAGGTGCGCCTGAAGATTCAGGAGGATGGCGCCCCGGCGCTGCCCAGCGGGCGTAGCCTGCAGGCGCGCTTTCTGACCCATCTACCGTTCTCGCTGACCGGCGCCCAGCGTCGAGTGCTCGACGAGATCGGGGCGGATCTGGCCCGCGAGGTGCCCATGCTGCGGCTGGTGCAGGGCGATGTCGGCTCGGGCAAGACGGTGGTGGCCGCCATGGCAGCACTGGCGGCGATTGCCGGCGACTGCCAGGCGGCCATGATGGCGCCCACCGAGATCCTGGCCGAGCAGCACTACCGCACGCTCAAGGCGTGGTTCGCGCCGCTCGGCATCGAGGTGGCGTGGCTGGCCGGCAAGCTCAAGGGCAAGACGCGGCTCGACACCAAGGCCGCCATCCTCGACGGTCGCGCGCAGATGGTAGTGGGCACCCACGCGCTGTTTCAGGGCGACGTACACTTCAAGCGCCTGGGCCTGGCCATCGTCGACGAGCAGCATCGCTTCGGCGTGCACCAGCGCCTGGCGCTGCGCGAGAAGGGCGAGGCCGGCGGGCTGACGCCGCATCAGCTGGTGATGACCGCCACGCCGATTCCACGCACCTTGGCGATGAGCGCCTACGCCGATCTCGACGTCTCGATCATCGACGAACTGCCCCCCGGGCGCACCCCGGTGAAGACGGTGGTGGTGCCCGACGAACGGCGCCCCGAGGTGGTGGCGCGCATTCGCCACGCCTGCGCCGAGGGCCGCCAGGCCTACTGGGTCTGCACCTTGATCGAGGAGTCGGACGCGCTGCAGTGTCAGGCCGCCGAGGCGACCCGCGACGAGCTTACCGAGGCGCTGCCGGAGCTGGCCATCGGCCTGGTCCACGGACGCATGAAGCCAACCGAGAAGGCGGCGGTGATGGACGCCTTCAAGAGCGGTGAGCTAGACCTGCTGGTGGCCACCACGGTGATCGAGGTCGGCGTCGACGTGCCCAACGCCAGCCTGATGATCATCGAGAACCCGGAGCGCCTGGGCCTGTCGCAGCTGCACCAGCTGCGCGGCCGGGTCGGCCGCGGCTCCAGCGAGAGCTTCTGCGTGCTGCTCTATCACGGGCCGCTGTCGGCCCACTCGCGGGAGCGCCTGGCGGTGATGCGCGAGACCACCGACGGCTTCCGCATCGCCGAGAAGGATCTGGAACTGCGCGGTCCCGGCGAGGTGCTCGGTACCCGTCAGACGGGCCTGGCGCAGATGAAGATCGCCGACCTGGAGCGCGACGCCGACCTGCTCGAACGGGTCGCGCCACTGGCCGAGGCTCTGCTGGCCCGCCATCCCGAGGCGAGCCGGCCGCTGATTCGGCGCTGGCTGGGCGAGGAAGCTGGGCGGTACGGCCAGGTGTGAGTTCCTAGCCGGCGGCGCTCAGGGCCTCGCGCTCACGGCGGTCGCGCATCGCCACCAACCGCTCGGCGGCCTCGCTCAGGGGCGTCAGCTGGCGTGCGGCCAGCAGCAGCTGGCCATGCATGGGCCGGTACTCCTGCTCCTCCTCTTCCGATGACTGCAGCACCTCCTGCTCCAGGCTCGTCAGCAGGGCTTCGCGCTCCGCCGCCAACTCAGCCACCGGCTGGCGCCGCTCGAGCCGCTCGGCCAGCGCGGCGAGGTACTCGGCAATACGTTCGCCGTTCGGCAGCAGTCGGGCGTCGGCCTCTTCGGCATCGAGCCGGTGGCGATGGGCGCCCAGCGCCGAGAGATAGCCCAGCAGCGTATGCGAGTGCACCAGGAAGCGGAAGCCGTCGTCGGCGTCGCGCCGCCGGTAGTGCTCCGGCTCCTGCAGCATGTTGGCCAGCATCGTCGACAGCGCCGCATCGGCATTGTGGGCGTTGCGCCGCGCCAGGCGGTAGGCCAGGTCGTCCTGCTTGCCGCTGGCGTACTGATGCAGGATCTCCTCCAGGTAGCGCCGGCTCGCCTGCAGCGCCGCGGCAGCCTGGCGATGCAGCCGCCGGCCCTGCCAGTCGGGCAGGATCAGGAACACCGCGGCCCCGGCGATCGTGGCACCGATCAGCGTATCGAAGAGCCGCGGCCAGATCAGATCGAAGCCATCACCCACCTGATTGAAGCTGCACAGCACCAGCAGCGTGATCGCCGCGGTGGCGATCACATAGCGCCTCTCCCGCGTGGCGAAGAAGGTCACCCCCGCGGCTACCGCGATCAAGGTCTGCAACAGGGGGCTCGGGAACAGCGTGATCGAGACCCAGCCCGCCACCAGGCCCAGCACGGTGCCGACGATACGCTGGGACAGGAAACGCCGAGTGGCGGCGAAATTGGGACGGCATACGAACAGGGTGGTGAGCAGGATCCAGAAGCCCTGCGTTGGATGGATCAGGTGCAGTACCCCGTAGCCGGCCAGCAGCGCCACGGCCAACCGCAGCCCGTGGCGGAAGGTGGGTGAGGCCACCGTCAGATTGAGGCGAACACGCTCCCAGGCGTCCTTCACGCTGCCGGGCGAGCGGTCGAAGAGGCTGGTGTCGCCGGGGCTCGAGTCGCTGTCGGGATTGTGCGCCAGGACCAACTGACTCTCGAGACTGGCCAGGTTGTCGGCCAGGGCGTTGAGCGGCGGCATCAGCTCGCGCCACGCGGGGTTGCGCATGCCTTTGAGATGATCGATGGAGGCGCGCAGATCGGCCAGCGCCTGCTCGCTCTGATCGTGTTCGAAAGGCTGATTGAGCAGCAGCGCCTTGGCCAGCCGCCGGCACGCCTGGCCCTGCTGATCGAGCAGGCGCTGGCAGCGAAAGAGCACGTCGTAGTGGAAGAAGGCCTCGGTCAGCCGCGCGTAGGGATAGTGCGATGAGCTGGCCCGTTCGTGGATGTCCTGGGCAACGAAATAGATGCGCAGGTAGCGGTTGAGCTTGCTCTCTCCGCGCTGCCCTTCGAGACGACGGAAGATCGTCTCCTTGGCCAGATTCAACGCCTCCACCACCCGGCCGTTCTGCCGCGCCAGAGCCAGACGCCGTGCCTCGACGTCGACACCGCGCAGCGGTTCGAACAGGGTAGCCTTGAGTATCAGGTAGCGGGCCAGCTCGCGATAGAGCCGGGCCATGCTCTGCTTGACCGGCTGACGCGAGAACAGCGCGCACCATATCACCGAGATCGCCCCGTACCAGGCCGCTCCGGAGAGGATCAGCAGCGTCTGGCCCCAATCGCCCGCCTGGGGTACGCCGCCATGATGCTCGATGTTGATCATGGTGTAGATAGACAGGATCAGCGTGCCGGAGGCGATGGTGGCGTAGCGCTGCCCCACGGCGCCCAGCATTACCAGCACGAAGGTGGCAAGCCCCAGCCCCAGCGCGAACAGCCACGGCCAGGGAAACAGCCAGCGCACGATGAGCGAGGCGGCGGCAAAGCAGAACAGTGTGACCACCAGCGCCTGCAGACGGCCCTGCCAGCTGTCATCGGTCTCGGAGAGGGCGCTGGCGATGATGCCGAGGAACAGCGGGATCACCAGCCCGATGTCGGCCAGCGTCCAGCTGAGTAGCAGCGCCCCGCTGAAAGCGAGAAATACCCGCAGGCTGTAGGCGAACTTGTCCAGCGTCCACAGACGCCGCAGCGACAGGGAGAGCGAGGTCGGCATGTTTTCGACTTATTTGGGAATGGCCATCGTCATGTTACTCGACACTAGACTTTCGTATAAAGCCCAACCTTCCTTCGGCACACAGCAGCCCGCCCCCAGCGGCACCGTTACGCGCGTAACAAAAAGCAGAACACCGGCCGCCTATCATTGGAACACCCACCTTTCGATACTCGAAGAGTCCCCTAACACGACAAGGACAACCCAATGGACATGAAGCTGTTGCTCAATTGGCGCCTGCACCTGACGGTGATACTGGCGTCTCTCCTAGCCGAGTGGATCGGCATACTGCGCATCCCCCTCGGCCCCGGCACGCTGCTGCTGCTGCCGCTGTTCTACGCCTTCATCATTGGCGTGCTGCTCAATCCGCACCTGTTCTCGGGCATGCAGCGGGTGATTCCCAAGCCGGTCAGCAATGCCGCCGGGCCGCTGATCATGATCTCGATCCTGCCCTTCATCGCCAAGTTCGGCTCCACCATCGGGCCGGCCATCGAACAGATCATCGCCGCCGGGCCGGCCCTGATCCTGCAGGAGCTGGGCAATCTCGGCACCATGCTGCTGGCGCTGCCCTTCGCCGTGCTGGTGCTGCGCATGGGACGCGAGGCCATCGGCGCCACCTACTCCATCGCCCGCGAGCCCAACATCGCCATCATCTCGGACAAGTACGGCCTGAGAAGCCCCGAGGGCATCGGCATCATGGGCGTCTACGTGGTGGGCACCATGTTCGGTACCCTCTACTTCGCGCTGATGGCCGGCTATCTCGCCTCGCTGGACATCCTCGACATCCGTGCCCTGGCCATGGCCTGTGGCGTAGGCAGCGGCAGCATGGTAGCGGCCTGCTCGGGTGCCCTGGCCGAAGCCGCTCCGCACCTGCGCGACGACCTGCTGGCCTTCTCCGGCGCCAGCAACCTGTTGACCTACGCCACCGGTCTCTACGTTTCCCTGTTCATCGCCCTGCCCACGGCCGAATGGCTCTACAAGCGCCTCGGCGGCGCCAAGCTCAAGGAGGCTCGCAATGAAACCCTCTGATACCACTGCACCCAGTACCGGTTTCGATGCTTCCGCCCTTCAGGAGCTGCGCCCCGAGCAGCAGCTCGGCAAGACCGCCCTGCTGCTGGCCGTGGTGTGCGTCGCCGCGTGGATCGCCAACATCGTGCATGGCGCCCCGCTGCACCAGGCGCTGCCCGGCATGCTGCTGCTCTACGTCATGGTCATGATCGGCCTGCTCATCGGCCGCTTCGCGCCGTTCTACCTGCCAAGCGTGGCCTGGGTCTCGCTGATCAGCATCGTCATGACGCTGCCCTTCTTCCCCGGCAATGGCTGGATCGTCGGTCAGCTCGCCCACGTGAACTTTCTCGCCGTGGTGACCCCGGTGCTGGCCTATGCCGGCCTGGCGCTGACCGGCCGCGAGTTCACCATGTTCCGCCAGACCGGCTGGAAACTGGTGATCGTCTCGCTGCTGGTCTTCACCGGGACCTTCGTTGCTTCGGCGTTCATTGCCCATTTGATTATCTGAGGAGCCGCTCATGGATGACAGCCTGCTGCCGACACCGGACCGCCTCGCAGCCTGGCGACACGACTTCCACCGCCACCCGGAGACCGCCTTCGAGGAGCATCGCACCGGGGCCCGCATTGCCGAGCTGCTGCGCCAGGCCGGGCTCGAGGTCGCCACCGGACTGGGCGGCGGCACCGGGGTGGTGGCGATTCTCGACGGCAGGCGCGGCCCTGGGCGCGCCATCGGGCTGCGGGCCGATATCGATGCACTCGACGTCGAGGAGGCCAACGACTTTTCCCACGCTTCCACCATACCGGGCAAGATGCACGCCTGCGGCCACGATGGACATACCACCATGCTGCTGGGGGCGGCCTATGCGCTGGCCGCCGACCCCGATTTCGCCGGGCGGGTGTACTTCATCTTCCAACCGGCGGAGGAGAGCGAGGGCGGCGGCCGGGTGATGGTCGAGGAGGGGCTCTTCGAGCGCTTTCCCATGGACGCCGTCTACGGCCTGCACAACTGGCCCGGGCTCGCCGTGGGCGAGGCGGCGGTGCACGACGGCGCGGTGATGGCGGCCTTCGACGTCTTCACCCTGAAGCTCAGCGGGCGCGGCTGCCATGCCGCCATGCCCCACCTGGGCAGCGACACCATCCTGGCTGCCTGTCAGCTAGCCAGCCAGTTACAGGGGTTGATCAGCCGCGAAACGCCGCCCCACCAGAGCGCGGTTCTCAGCATCACCCAGTTCCACGCCGGCGATGCCTTCAACGTGATTCCGGAGACGGTGGAGCTGCGCGGCACCCTGCGCTGCTTCGACGGCGAGCTGCGTGCCTATCTGGAGCGACGCTTTCGTCAAGCCGTCGAGGCGCTGGCCGGGTTCCACGACCTCAGAGTCGAACTCGACTATCAATCGCGCTACCCCGCCACGATCAACGCACCCGAGCATGCGGCACGCTGCGCCGGGGTGCTCGAAGCGCTGCCGGGCATCAGCCGCGTGCATCGCGACCTGCCGCCGAGCATGGCCTCTGAAGATTTCGCCTTCATGCTCGAGGCCTGCCCCGGCGCCTACATCTGGCTCGGCAACGGTGTCGAGAGCGCCGCCCTGCACAACCCGCACTACGACTTCAACGACGCCATCGCCCCGCTCGGCGTGGCGTACTGGCAGGCGCTGGTCACGACCCTGCTCGTCGACTGACGGCGCTTTTCGCCACTGCTTCCATGGCCGCAGCGTCGCTGCGGCCCGGATCGACGCGCCTGCCAGGCACGACATCCTGCATCTTCTTGAGGAACGAGCATGAGAATCTGCGTTATCGGCCTCGGCCAGATGGGCGGCAACATGGCCCTGACCCTGCAAGCCGCCGGCTTCGACGTCACCGGCAGCGACCTGTTCGACAGCGCCCGCCAGCGCCTGGCCGAGCAAGGGCTGCCTGTGGTCGCCCCCGACGAACTGCCACCGTGCGACGTCTACCTGCTGTCGCTGCCCACCTCGGCCCAAGTGCGAGAGGTGATCGAAACTTCGCCCGGTCTGCTCGGCCTGGCGCCGAAGGGCAGCGTCATCGTCGATACCTCGACCTCGGATCCGGTGGTCAGTCGGGAGTTGGCCGCCAAGGTCGAGGCCGCCGGGCTGGCGTGGCTCGACGCCCCGGTCAGCGGCGGTCCCAAGGGGGCGGCGACGGGCAAGCTCGGCATGCTGCTGGGCGGCGAGACGGCCACCATCGAGCGCCTGGTGCCAATGCTCGAGGCGATGTCGGCCCGCTACACCCACGTCGGTGGACCGGGCAGCGGTCATGTGGTCAAGCTGGCCAACAACTACCTGTGCGCCGCCCACCTGCTGACCACTGCCGAGGCGGTGGCCATGGCCGCCCGCGCCGGGGTAGATCCCGCCGCCTGTCTGGCCGGGCTCAACAGCGGCTCGGGGCGCAGCGCGGTCAGTGAGGTCAACTTCCCCGAATGGATTCTCTCCGGGCGCTTCGACTCCGGCTTCACCACCGGCCTGATGCGCAAGGACCTGCGCCTGGCCCGCGACGCCGCTGAGCGCCTCGACATGCCGCCGGGCCTGCTCCAAGCCGTGGTCGAGGCGTGGCACGCCGATCCCGCGCACCCCGCCGATAGCGACGACTTCAACCGTATCGCCGGCGCGCTGCTGGCTGCCGCCACCGAGGAGACCGCATCATGAACCGTCTCAATCGCCAGGCCCGGGAGCGTATCTCGAAGCTGCTCGATGGCTTCGGCCTTCAGGGCGCAACGCCGCTCTCCAATTGGATCGACGGCGCGCCCTGCCCGGGCGAAGGCGAGTCGATCACGCTGATCGATCCCGCCACCGGCGAGGCGCTGCTCGACTATCGCGACGCCGGCCCGGCCCTGGTCGAGCGCGCCGTTGCCGCCGCCACACGGGCACAGCAGGCCTGGATGGCGCTCACCGCCAGCGAGCGCGGCCGGCGCATGAACGCCGCCGTACGCGGCCTCGAAGGCCACGAGGAGGCGCTGGCCCAGCTCGAGAGCGTGGTGGCCGGCAAGCCGATCCGCGACTGTCGCGGCGAGGTCGGCAAGGTGCGCGAGATGTTCGAGTACTACGCCGGCTGGTGCGACAAGCAGCACGGCGAGGTGATTCCGGTACCCACCAGCCACCTCAACTACGTGCGCCACGTGCCCTATGGGGTGGTGGGCCAGATCACGCCCTGGAACGCGCCGATGTTCACCTGCGCCTGGCAGCTCGCCCCGGCCATCGCCGCCGGCAACGGCGTGGTACTCAAGCCTTCGGAGCTCACCCCCTTCACCTCGGTGACGATTGCCCGGCTGCTGGAGCAGGGCGGCCTGCCCCAAGGGCTGGTCAACATCGTCAACGGCCTGGGACCGAGCACCGGCGCGGCGCTCACCGGCAGCGAAGGCATCAGCAAACTGGTGTTCGTCGGCTCGCCCCAGAGCGGTCGCCTGATCGCCGAGGCCGCTGCCCGGCGGCTGGTGCCGAGCGTGCTGGAACTGGGCGGCAAGTCGGCCAACATCGTCTTCGCCGACGCCAGCCTCGATGCCGCCGTGGCCGGTGCCCAGGCGGCAATCTTCGCCGCGGCGGGACAGAGCTGCGTGGCCGGCTCGCGGCTGCTGGTCCAGCGCGAGGCCTTCGCGGAGGTGACCGAGCGGTTGGCGCGTGCCGCGGCCGGGATCGAAGTCGGTCTGCCCGGCGACGAGGCGACCCGCATGGGGCCGCTGCAGAACGCCCGCCAGTATGCTCACGTGACGCGTATGATCGAGGACGCCGTGGCCGCCGGCGCGCGGGTGATCGTCGGCGGCAGCCGCCCGGCCGACTTGCCCGAGGAGGCGCAGGGCTACTTCCTGGCGCCCACCGTGCTGATCGACGTTACCCCGGAAATGGAGATCGCCCGCGAGGAGGTGTTCGGCCCGGTGCTGGTGGCAATGCCCTTCGACGACGAGTCGGACGCCGTACGCCTGGCCAACGCTACCCGCTTCGGCCTGGCCGGCGCGGTGTGGACCCAGGACCCGGCCCGTGCGCACCGGGTGGCCGGCCAGCTGCGTGCCGGCACGGTGTGGATCAACGGCTACAAGGCAATCAGCGTGATGTCGCCCTTCGGCGGCTTCGGCGACAGCGGCTTCGGCCGTTCCAGCGGCCTCGACGGCCTGCGCGAGTACACCTTGCCGCAGAGCGTATGGGTGGAGACCGCCAGCGAAGCCAGCGTGGCCATGGGCTATGGTAGCGGCGTGGGTTAGCGGTTCGAAGTCGAGTCGACGTTCTGGAAGGCCTGCATCCAGCGCTGCAGGTGACGCAGCAGCAGAATGCTGGCCTTGGGCTGCTGGCGGCCGATACGGGTCACCATGTGCGCCTGGGAGCGCTGGAACAGCGGGTCGTCGACGGGACGTGCCACCAGACGTCCCTCTGCCAGGTCATCCGCCACGGCAAAGGCCGGCAGCAGGGTGATGCCCATGCCGCTGCGCACGTACTGGGCAAGAATGGCCATGGAGTTGGTGTTCATGGCCATGCGCGGCCGCAGCCGCGCCTGATGGAACGCCTCGTCCACCATATGGCGCACCTGATGGCTGGGGTCCCACATCGCCATGGGCGCCTCGCTCAGCTGCGCCAGGGTCAAGGGCTTCGTCTCTTCGGCCAGCGGATGCTCGGGCGGCAGAATGGCCATCAACGGCTGCGGGCTCGACACCCAGAAGCGCAGCTGGTGATGGGTGCGCTCATGGAACATCAGGCCGATATGCGCCTGCTCGTTGATCACCGCCTCGATGATGCCGGAGGTGCCGGCCAGGTGGATGTCGATCTGAATACCGGTATAACGCTCGGTGAATTCGCGCAGCGGCTTGGCCACCAGGTCGCCGACGAAGCCTTCTCCCACCACCAGCGATACGGTGCCGGTCTCCAGCCGCTGATAGGCTTCCAGCGAGGCGATGAAGCTCTCGTCCAGGGCACCGCGGCGCTCGCAGTACTCCAGCAGCATCTCGCCTACCGGGGTGGGCCGAATCCCCGTGCGCTTGCGCTCGATCAGCGTGGCGCCCAGCGCCTCTTCCAACAGGCTGATCTGACGGCTCACCGCCGACGGCGCGATATCCAGACGAGCGGCGGCCTGGCGCACCGAGCCCGACTCGAGGGTGACTCTGAAATAGACCAGACGCTGGTGGGGGATGTCCACGTCATGTTCCGCCGATTGAAGGCTCGATGATACGTGAAATGATGCGGATTCAGAGGTGCTTGAGCAGCTTCTGCAGCTTCTTGAGGTCGCCCGAATCGCCCACCAGACGCACCTTACCGGCCATCATGCCGTCGAGAAAGGCCTGCTGGGTCGGCTTGCGCAGCACGCGAATGGCGGTGGCTTCATCGTCGAAGCGCAGCTCCAGGTCGAGGTCCACCGGCAGCCCGGCGCCTACCTGGATGCCCTGGGGTGTCATGCGGTAATGACGGGCAATGGAGAGATCTTCGGTGGCAATGCCCCAGTCGAGACTGCGCATCTCGGTGAGCTGCTCGCGAAAACGCGGTTTGCGACGCAGCGCGCGTTTCAGCATCCACCCAAGCAGCCAAAGCATCAGACGCAGCTTCATGTCGAATCCATTTCGCGCAGGTGGTGGGGGTACCGCGGCCTGACGAGGCAGGCCGCGCCGGGTGTGATCCGAGTTCGGATCAACCCTTGCCGACGGCGTCCTTGAGCCCCTTGCCCGGCTTGAAGGCAACGGTCTTGCTGGCCGGGATGGCCAACGGCTGGCCGGTCTGCGGGTTCTTGCCGGTGCGAGCGGCGCGCTCACGCACGGTGAAGGTACCGAAACCGATCAGGGAGACGTCCTGCCCCTGAGCCACGCTGCCGGTGATCTCGTCAAGGATGACGTTGAGCACCTGGCTGGCCTTGTCCTTGGATAGTTCCGCACGCTCGGCGATTGCTGCGGCAAGTTCTGGTTTACGCATACAGCCCTCCTGATATTGGCTCTACCCCGGCAACATGCCGGTATGTTGTTATTCACGATCGAGTCAAGTTGATGATAACTGCCACTTTACCCGGGAGAGCCCGTCCCCCTTTGTTTGGGTTCTTCCCCTGCTCCTGAAGCGTCAAGCGCGGCGATCATCGACGCACCGGGCAACGAAGCCAGCCGGTGCGATGACGACACTAGCCTAGCAACGGCGGCGTTGCCCGCGCCAGCTCAACTTTCCGCTTCACGCAGCCTCCTGTCAACGCAAAGCCGATCAAACGTTCGTCTTGATCTTCGGCAAGGGCGACCAGATCGCGTCCTTCGCCCTCCACTCGCCAGCGCGCCGGCGTCTGCAGCGGCGGCAGGGACACCACCGGCAGCAGAGGGGTCTTCACCAGCACCGGCCAGGCGCCATAGCTCACCGGAGTGGGCGATCCGGCAAGCGTGCGCGCCAGCGCCTTGGCGCTGGCCTGCAGTGGCTGCACGTACATAGCATTGACCCCGTCCACACAGGCCACATCGCCGAGGGCGAAGACACCGGCAGCCGAGGTCTGCAGGTAGCGGTCGACCTGGATACCTGCCGGCCCGGCCTGCAGTCCGGCAGCCTGAGCCAGTTCGATACGCGGTCGCAGGCCGGTGGCCAGCAGCACCAGATCGGCCTCGAGCATGCTGCCATCGTCGAGCTCGAGCCCCACGTCGCTGCCGCGCTGTGCCAGCCGCTGCAGGCCGTGTCCCAGATAGAGCCCCATACCGGCTTCGACGAAGGCCTCGCCCAGGGCCTTGCCCAGAGGCTCCGGCAGCAGGCGCGGCAGCGGCGCTCGCTCAGGTGCGGCCAGGCTCACCGCATGACCTCCCGCCACCAGGTCGTTGGCGAACTCGCAGCCCACCAGGCCGGCACCGACGATGGCCACCCTGGCCGGCCGGCCCAGCGCCTCGAGGCCGGCATGAAAGCACCGGTAGTCGTCCAGGTCGTTGATGCTGAACACCCGCTCTGCGATTCCCTCGGGAATGGCGAAAGGCGTACCGGGTGCCGCACCGGTGGCCAGCACCAGCTCGCTCCAGGCCAGTCGCTCCTCGCCTATGTGCAGGGCACGGGCGTCGAGATCGATGGCATCGACCCGGGTGTGCGTGCGCAACACCGCGCCCAACTGATCGGCCACCTCCAGCGCGGTGCGCGTGGCCAGCCGCTCGGGCGGCAAGCGCTTGGCGAAGCCGGTGGAGAGCAGCGGCTTGGAATAGTCATCGCCGCTGTCGGCGGTGATCAGTGTCACGGGACGTTCGGTATCCAGGGTGCGCAACTGTTTGAGCAGGCCAATGCCTGCCATGCCGGATCCGATGATGGTCAGAGGAGCGGTCATGGGGTCCTTGTCTCGCACGGGGGCCGCCGGCTCGCGCCACGGCTCGGTCAGATTCGTTCAGGTCGCATGTTACACTATGCGCCCCTAGTTCGACCGGAGAGAGCAGGTGACCCGCAACCCCACGGCGCACCACGGCAAGCCACCCCTGTCCTTGGCCTGGCGCCCTCTGGCCGCGGGCCGGCCGGCCATGAGCCCGGCCTGGTGGGCCTGGGTGGCGACCCGCGACTCGCTCACTGCGCGCCTGACGGAGGCCGGCAACGGCCGAACCTTCCGCGTGCGCCTGCTCGAACAGCGTCTGGGGCGGCCTCGCCCCGACGAGGCCCGTGCCATGGGCCTGCCTCTCGACCGCATGGCCTGGCTGCGGGAAGTGGCCCTGTGTCTCGATGGGCGCCCCTGGGTGGTGGCCCGCTCGGTGGCCCCGCTGGCGCAGCTGCGCGGTCAGCGCCTCGAGCGACTGGGCGAGCGCTCGCTGGGCAGCTGGCTGTTCCGTCAGCCCGACCTCGAGCGCGGCCCCATCGAGGTCACTGCCGCGCCGGCTCCCTTTCACCCGCTGCCCGGTCCCTGGGGGCGTCGCTCGGTGTTTCGTCACCGCCGCTTCGCGGTGTTGGTGCAGGAGTTCTTTCTCGACGCCATGGCGGATGAACTGCAACTGCCGACACGCTAGGATGATCGGCATCGAATGAGGAGATACCGATGGATCGCTCCCTGATGCGCCCCAAGGGGCTGGCCCGCCTGCCCGATTTCCTGCACCTGATGCGGCTGGACCGCCCCATCGGCACCTGGCTGCTGATGTGGCCCACGCTGTGGGCGCTGTGGGTGGCCGCGCAAGGGCTGCCCGAGCGGCATCTGCTGCTGATCTTCGTTGCCGGGGTCTACCTGATGCGCGCCGCAGGCTGCGTGATCAACGACTACGCCGACCGCCACTTCGACGGCCACGTCAAGCGCACCAAGGACCGCCCCCTGGCCACCGGACGCATCAGCGAGCGCGAGGCCAAGGGCCTGTTCGCCGGCCTGGTCGCCTCGGCCTTCGTGCTGGTGCTCTTCACCAACCTGTTCACCGTGATGCTGTCGCTGGTGGGCGTGGCGCTGGCCTTCATCTATCCATTCATGAAGCGCTATACCCACCTGCCCCAGCTGTTCCTCGGTGCAGCGTTCTCCTGGGCCATTCCCATGGCCTTCGGCGCGGTACTGGGCCACGTACCTCTGGAAGCCTGGCTGCTGTTCGCCGCCAACCTGGCCTGGACAGTGGCCTACGACACCGAATACGCCATGGTCGACCGCGACGACGATCTGAGGATCGGCATCAAGTCCACCGCGGTGCTGTTCGGCCGCGCCGACCGCGTCATGATCGGCCTGCTGCAGTTGATTACCCTGGGCCTGCTGGGCTGGGCCGGGCTACGTCTGGGCCTCGGCGTATTCTTCTGGCTGGGCCTGGCCGGCATGGCCGCCACCTTCCTGCACCAGCAGTTCCTGATTCGCGGCCGCGAGCGTGAGCGCTGCTTTCAGGCCTTCCTCAACAACCACTGGTCAGGCCTGCTGGTATTCGCCGGCATCGCGCTGAGCCTGTGGCCCATCACCGGCGTCTAAAGCCACTGGCGGCAGTGTCATGCAAATGTCATGATCACATGGTGAGATCGTCACCGACCCGTCACTGACCGCGAGGCTTCGGGATGACCGCCAAGACCGTTTTGATCGTCGATGACGAAGCGCCAATCCGCGAGATGATCGCGGTGGCGCTGGAGATGGCCGACTATCGCGTGCTGGAAGCCGCTAATGCCCAGAGCGCCCACACCATGATCGTCGACAACCAACCCGACCTGCTGCTGCTCGACTGGATGATGCCCGGTACCAGCGGTATCGAGCTGGCGCGCCGGCTCAAGCGCGAGGAAGCCACCCGCGAGCTGCCCATCATCATGCTCACCGCCAAGAGCGAAGAGGACAACAAGATCCTCGGTCTCGAAGCCGGTGCCGACGACTACATCACCAAGCCCTTCTCGCCGCGGGAGCTGGTGGCTCGACTCAAGGCGGTACTGCGCCGGACTACGCCCAAGGGCGTCGAGGAGCCGGTGGAAGTGGACGGCCTGGTGCTCGACCCCGTCAGCCACCGGGTCAGCTCCGATGGCAAACCACTGGAGATGGGCCCGACCGAGTACCGCCTGCTACAGTTCTTCATGACCCACCAGGAGCGGGCCTATACCCGCAGTCAGCTGCTCGATCAGGTGTGGGGCGGCAACGTCTATGTGGAGGAGCGCACCGTGGACGTGCACATTCGCCGCCTGCGCAAGGCATTGGGCGAAGCCCACCAGCATCTGGTCCAGACCGTGCGCGGCACCGGCTACCGCTTCTCCAGCAAGGGCTGACGTGCGCCTCTGGAGCCATGAACTCTGGCGCCTAGGCCTGCTCGCTATCGCCGGCGCCCTCGTCGGCTGGTTGTTTTCCGCCCCCGGACTCGGGCTGGCCCTCGGGCTCGCCCTGCGTCTGGCCTATCATCTGCGACAATTGCACGCCCTGCGTCGCTGGCTCACGCGCAACCCGCACAGCGAACCGCCCGCAGCCACCGGCCTGTGGGGCGAACTGTTCGATCGCCTGTACCGCTACCAGAAAGGTCAGCGCCAGACCCAGCAGCGCCTGCAGACGACCCTCAAGCGTATCCAGGAATCTTCGGAGGCGATGCGCGACAGCGTGGTAATGCTCGACCAGCACGGCGACCTCGAATGGTGGAACAGCGCCGCCGAGCGCATGCTGGGGCTCGAGGCCGCCCACGACCGCGGCCAGCACATCACCAACCTGATCCGCGACCCGCGCTTCGTCACCTATTTCAATGCCCGCGACTACCGCGAGCCGCTGACGCTGAGCTCGCCGGTGAACGAACGCATGGTGCTGCAGTTCCAGATCACTCTCTACGGCGACGACGAGCGCCTGGTGATGGCGCGAGACATCACCCGCCTGCATCGCCTGGAGGAGATGCGCCGCGACTTCGTCGCCAACGTCTCCCATGAGCTGAGAACCCCGCTGACGGTGCTGGCAGGCTATCTCGAGACCTATGCCACCTACGCCGAGCAGCTGCCGCCGCGGCTGGCACAGGGGCTGGCCCGCATGCAGGAGCAGACCAACCGCATGCAGAATCTGGTCAACGACCTGTTGCTGCTGTCACGCCTGGAGATCGACCGCGGCGGCGAGGACCATCTGCCGCTGGCCATGGACGCCCTGCTCGAGGAGGTACGCCGCGACGCCCAGGCGCTGGCGGCGAGCCGCCAGCAGGTGCGCGTCGAGCTGGAGGAGGCTCGCCGCCTGGTCGGCAGCGATACCGAGATCCACAGCGCCCTGTCCAACCTGGCCTTCAACGCGGTGCGCTATACCCCGGAGGGCAGTCAGGTCGTGCTGCGCTGGAAGGCACACCCCAAGGGCGCGTGCCTCGAGGTGCAAGACAACGGCGAAGGCATCGATTCCGTGCACATCCCGCGCCTGACCGAACGCTTCTACCGGGTCGACAAGGGCCGCAGCAGCGAGACCGGCGGCACCGGTCTGGGGCTGGCCATCGTCAAGCACGTGCTGCTGCGCCACGACGCCTACCTGGAAATCGAATCCCGCCCCGGCCAGGGCGCGCTGTTCCGCTGCGTCTTCCCCGCCGAGCGGCTGGTGGCGGCCGAAGCAGCAGCTGATCGAATGACAGGTGCTTGATCCTCGCGGCACCGCCCCAGGATGCGTCTCAGGTGGCGGCGACATCCCCCTCGCCGCGATAGTGGCGGTCCCACATCAGCACGGCGCCGGCCACGGCACCGGGCAGCAGGAAGAGGTTGGCCAGCGGAATCCAGGTGATCAGCGTCACCCAGCCGCCGAAGGTTAGGGTCTGCCAGGAGTGCGCGCTGAGGCGGCGGCGCATGTCGGCGAAGGTCACCTTGTTGTTGTCCATGGGGTAGTCGAGGTAGGTGATCGCCATCATCCAGGCCGAGAACAGGGCCCAGAGCAGGGGGGCGAACACGTTCAGCGCGGGTATCCAACTGATCACGAACAGCGCCAGCGCCCGCGGCAGGATGTAGCCCAGCTTGACCAGCTCGCGGCCCAGGGCGTCCACCGCGGTGCGCGCCAGGCCACGGTCATCCAGCGGCGGTCGGCCGGTGGCCCGAACCTCCACCTTGGCCGCCAGAAAGCCGTAGAAAGGGGCGGCGATCAGATGGGTCACCAGGGTGAAGGTGAAGACCACGATCAACACCAGGCTCAGCACGAACAGCGGCCAGAGCAACCACTCCAGCCAGCCGAGCCAGGCCGGCACCATGGCCATCCACGCCTCCAACCAACCGCCGAAGCGGGTCACCACGAAGTAGAGCATGGCTGCATACACCGTCAGGTTGACGGCGATCGGCGCATAGACGTAGCGGCGCAGGCCGCGACCGTAGACCAGTCGCGTCCCGCGATTGAGTGCCGTGAAGGCGTCCAGCATGAACCTCAGCCCTTGCGCTTGAGCGCATCCTCGTCGATCTTGTCCGGGTCCATGTGGCGGATGTCGAGCCCCTTGACCAGATAGATGACGTATTCGGCCAGATTGTCGGCATGGTCGCCGACCCGCTCCAAGGCACGCAGGATCCACATCACGTTGAGCACCGGGCCGATGGCGCGGCTGTCCTCCATCATGAAGGTCATCAGCGAGCGCATGGCGCTGCCGTACTCGTCGTCCACCGACTCGTCTTCATGCACCACACGCAGTGCCAGCTCGGTATCGAAGCGGGCGAAGGCGGTCAGCGCGTCGCGCAGCATACCGCGCACGTGCTCGCTGATGTGGCGCACCTCTACCAGGCCGCGCACGTTGTTGCCGTTGTCGATCAGGGTCAGGGCGTTGCGCGCGATCTTGCTCGCCTCGTCGCCGATGCGCTCGAGATCCGCCGTGGCGCGGATCACCGCCAGCACCAGCCGCAGATCGGAGGCGGCCGGCTGACGCCGTGCCAGCACCCGCGTGCACTCGTCGTCGATCTTGAGCTGCATGGCGTTGACGTCGCGGTCGCGGTCGCGCACCTTCTCGGCCAGACGACTGTCGCCCTCGAGCAGTGCCTGGATCGCCTCCTGGACCTGCTGCTCGACCAGCCCGCCCATGGTCATCAATTGGGTCTTGAGGGCTTCCAGCTCCTGGTTGAACTGGCGGGAAATATGCTGACTGTGGGTATCGCTGGTGATGTCCATGGTGCTTCTCCTCGGGCGGCCTGGATCAGGCCATACGGCCGGTGATGTAGTTCTCTGTACTGCGCAGACTGGGGTTGGTGAACAGGGTATCGGTGGGGGCGTACTCCACCAGTTGGCCATCCTGCAGGAAGGCGGTGTAGTCGGAGACCCGCGCCGCCTGCTGCATGTTGTGGGTGACCAGGATCAGCGTGAGCTGCGACTTTAGACTGCGGATCAGCTCCTCGATCTTCAGCGTGGAGATCGGATCCAGTGCCGAGGCCGGCTCGTCGAGCAGCAGCACCTCGGGGCGTACCGCCAGCGAGCGGGCGATCACCAACCTCTGCTGCTGGCCGCCGGACAGCGACCAGGCCGATGCTCGCAGCCGATCCTTCACCTCATCCCACAGCGCTGCCGACTGCAGCGCCCATTCGACGATGTCGTCCATACGCCGACGCGTCAGCCCGCCCTGCAGACGCAGGCCGAAGGCCACGTTTTCGTAGATCGACATGGGGAACGGGTTAGGCACCTGAAACACCATGCCGACTCGCCGCCGCAGCTCATCCACGGCCACCTCGGGGGCGTGGATGTCTTCGCCTTCGAGCAGGATCCGGCCGCTGTGACCGACCTCCTCGTTGAGGTCATGCAGCCGGTTCAGCAGCCGCAGCAGCGTCGATTTCCCACAGCCGGAAGGCCCGATGAACGCCGTGACCCGATGCCGCGGCACGCGCAGGGTGATGTCGCGCAGGGCCGGTTTGCCGCCGTAAGCCAGACTCACCCCTTCGATCTCGAAGCAGCTGGCGGTGGGATCGAAGTCGATGATCGAGCCCGGGGCGGACGGCTGGAAGCGTGACAATAGGGTCATCGGTGGGCGTTTTCTCCTCATGGGCGCGGCTGCACGCCGTGGCGCGAACGAAAATAATGCCGCAGAAATATGGCAGTCAGGTTAAGCACCAGGATCACCATGACCAGCAGCAGCGCCGTGGCGTAGACCAGCGGCAGCGCCGCCTGGACGTCGTTGCCGTGAAAGGCCGTATCGAAGATGTGATAGCCGAGATGCATGAACTTTCGATCAAGATGGAGGAAAGGAAACTCGCCGTCCACCGGGATCTGCGGCGCCAGCTTGGCCACCCCGACCAGCATCAGCGGTGCTACTTCGCCGGCGGCGCGGGCCACGGCCAGGATCACCCCGGTGAGCATGGCCGGCACCGCCATGGGCAGCACCACCCGGATCAGGGTCTCCAGCCGTGTGGCCCCCAGCGCCAGGGCGCCTTCACGCTGCTGCACCGGAATCCGCGCCAAGCCCTCCTCGGTGGCCACGATCACCACCGGCAGGGTCAGTAGCGCCAGGGTCAGCGAGGCCCACAGCAGCCCGCCGGTACCGAAGGTGGGTGACGGCAGGGCATCGCTGAAGAACCAGTCGTCCAGGGTACCGCCAATGCCGTAGACGAAGACCCCCAGCCCGAATACGCCGTAGACGATGGAAGGCACCCCGGCCAGGTTACGCACCGCAATGCGCACCAGATTCGTCAACCGCCCCTGGTGAGCCACCTCGTTGAGATAGACCGCGGCCAGCACGCCGAAGGGCGTCACCAGCAGCGACATAAGCAGCACCATCAGCACGGTGCCGAAGATCGCCGGCCATACCCCTCCCGCGGTGTTGCCATCCCGCGGTCCTTCGGACAGAAAGCGCCATACCCCCCGCGCCCAGGCCCCGCCTTTCTCGCCAAGCGACATGGCGTTGGGCTGCCAGGCGCGCAGCACTTCATCGAGGGGCTGAACAAGGCGACGCCCATCGACGCTTTCGAGCAGCGCCGCCTGCCCGCCCATGGCCTGCTGCAGCTCACGCACTCGCGCATTGGCCTCGGCCAGCGCCTGGCGGGCTGCCGTGTCGTCCGGACGGGCATCCAGACGTCGAATCAGCGGTCGCAGCACGTCACGGCGCAGCCGGTCATGCTCGTCACGCAGCGCCTCGAGCTCCGCCAAACGCGCCTCTAACCCGGTCCAGGCCGCTTCCCGGGACTGCGCCGACAGCAGCGCATCGGACTCCCCCACCGCCAGCAGACGGCCGATGAAGGCGCCGTGCCGCCTGCGCTCCAGTACCACCAGTTCGGCTGGCCGCTCGCTGGCCACGATGGTGTCCACCGGCAGCCAGTGCCAGACATGGCCGTCCAGGTCGCGGTTGCCGGTGAAGTAGAGCCGCTCGCGTCCGGCCCGATGTTTCAGCGGCAGCTCGCGCACTGCCTGCCCCGCCAGCAGACGGCCATCCTCCAGCTCGACGAGTGTCACCGAGGCGGGCCAGAAGTGCCCGAGGCCGCGCACCGCCAGCAGTAGCAGCAAACCGCCCAGCATCAGCAGCGACAGCGCCACGCTGCCGGCGGCCAGCCAGGCCCAGGGGCCCTCGGTACGCGGCAGACGTCGACTCATGCCGCACCACCCAGCCAGCGATAGCGCCGTCTCAGGCGGCTACGCACCACCTCGGCCAAGGTGTTGACCAGGAAGGTGAACAGAAACAGCAGCAGGGCCGCCAGCATCAGCAGCACATAGGCCTCGCTGCCCGGCACGGCCTCGGGCAGTTCGACGGCGATGCCGGCCGCCATGCTGCGCATGCCCTCGAACGGGCTCAAACTCATCAAGGAGGCATTGCCGCTGGCCATCAGCACGATCATGGTCTCGCCCACGGCGCGCCCGGTACCGATCATCACGGCGGCGAAGATACCCGGTGACGCCGCCGGCAGCACCACCCGCCGCAGCGTCTGCCAGCGCGTGGCACCCAGCGCGTGGGCACCCTCGCCGAGTCGGCTCGGTACGCCGGAGAGCGCATCCTCGGCCAGGGCATAGATACTGGGCATGACGGCAAACCCCATGGCCACGCCCACGATCATGGCATTGCGCGTGGCGTAGTCGAGCCCCAGTTCACGATCCAGCCACACCCGCAGGTCGCCGCCGAACAGCAGCCCCTCGAGCCAGGGTGCAAGCGCAAAGGTCGCCAGCGCCAGCAGCAGCAGCCAGGGAACGAGCCACAGCCCGGCGCGTGCCAGCGACAGCCGGCGCCGCCAGCCCGACGGCAAGCGGCGCCAGAGGCCCGCCGCCAGCAGCACCCCCAGGGGCAACACCAGCATCAGCGTCAGGACACCGGCCAGATGACGCTCGATCCAGGGGGCCATGACCAGCCCGGCCACGAAGCCGACCACCACACCCGGCATGGCCTCCATCATTTCCAGGGTCGGCTTCATGCGGCTGCGCAAGCGCTGGGTCATGAACAGCGCCGAGTGAATGGCGGCCCCCAGTGCCAGCGGCACGGCAAAGATCATCGCCCACAGGGCCGCCTTCAGCGTCCCCCAGGCCATCGGCGTCAGCGCGAGCCGCACGCGTTCCATCTCCAGCCGGCCACCGAACAGGGCAGGCAACACCTCGACGACGAGGAAAGCCCCGATCGCCATGACCGCCACGATCACGCCGATACCGCCCGCCGCGATGAGCCCCGTGGCCAGTCGATCGAAACGTCGGCGCCAGGGCGAGCGGGGGGCGGAAACGAGATTTTGGGGCTCTATCATGATCGGCAGCCTATAGCGGCTTGATGACAGTTTCGTGACACGCGCTCAGGGCAGCGTAGCGTCGAGGCCCAGCAGCTCACGCTGGGCGGCCAGGTGCTCCTCCGACAGCGCCACGAAGCCCATCTCGGAGACCGTGCGCTGCCCCTGAGGCGACAGGATGAGATCCAGCAGCGCCCGCTCCGGCCCGGAGAGCGCCTCTCCGGGGGGAAGGTTGACGTAGAGGAAGAGCGCACGGCCAAGTGGATACTCGCCCTGGCGCACCGGTTCGGCAGCGGGAACATGCCGGCGCCCCTCGCCATCCTCTATGGCGAGGGCCTTGATCCCGGGAGTCAGGTGATTGAGGCCGACATAGCCGATGGCCTCCAGGCTTTCGGTGACCGCCGCCACCACGGCGGCAGAGCCCGGGTGCTCGTTGAGCCGTGGATTGTAGCTGCCGCCACACAGCGCCTGCTGGCGGAACAGGCCAAAGCTGCCGGAAGCGGGATTGCGCCCGTTGAGCTCGATCCTTCCCCCTCGCCCCGCGACGCCGAGCTGCTCCCAGCGCAGGATCGCCTCGTCGCCACCGCAGCGGCGCGTGGTCGAGAAAATGGCGTCGATCTCGTCAAGTCGCAGCGACTCCAGCGCATGGTGACGGTGCACGATCACCGCCAGAGCGTCTCGTGCCACCTCCACTTCCAGCACCGGGTAACCGTGCCGTTGCTGGAAGGCATCACGCTCGCTGTCGCTCATGGCCCGTGACATCGGCCCGAGCCGGGTGGTGCCGGCCGCCAGCGCCGTGGGAGCACTGGCCGAGCCGCTGGCCTGGAGCTGCAGGCGAATGCCCGGATGGCGCTCGCTGAGCTGTTCGCCCCAGCGCAGCATCAGCCCGGCCATGGTGTCGGAGCCTACCACGCCGAGCGTACCCACCGGCTCATCGCCGTGGGCCGTGGACATGGCCCAGACCAGCAGCAGCAGCACCAGACAACTGTGCCATGGCCTGCGCCGACCACGCGCCTTGCCGAAAGGGATCATGAGAGGCTCCTTGCCGCAGACTGGGAGGATCGCGCACGAGTGACGGCTTGTCGCAGCGCTGGTGAGGCCAAGGCTTGGCGTATAAGATGGCCACCAGCAAGCGCTGCAACGCAATATCGCCGCCCACAACAACAAGCCGAGCATACGACATTCCATGACCGACCTCGACGACGTTCCCGCGCCCCAGGGGCAATTGACACTCAAGCTGCTGGCCGATCGCCAGGATACCAACCTCTATGGCGACATCCCCGGTGGCTGGTTGGTGCGCCACATGGACCAGGCCGCCGAGCTGGCAGCGGGCCGCGAGGCGCGTGGCCGCACCGCGACCGTGGCCATCGAGACCATGGACTTCCTGTGTCCGGTGCGTGTCGGCTCGATGGTCAACATCTTCACTGCCGTGCGTGAGATCGGCCACAGCTCGATCAAGATCGACGTCGAAGTGTGGATTCGCCAGCCTCACGAACGCGAGAGCAGCGAGCTGCACAAGGTCACCGAGGCCCGCTTCGTGATGGTGGCGCTGGACGACAAGGGGCGCATCCGCGCGGTACGTCAGACCGGCTGAGGTTTCGGAAAGCAGCGAGGGCGCCAATAGGCGCCCTCGCTGCGTTCGACGTCGTCGATCAGGTGACGACGGTGTCGCGGGTCTTGAGATACTCGAACTCGCCCACGTCGCTGAACGGGCGAACCAGCGCCTGGAACGCGCGGTAGGACTCGTAGACCTTGGCCGAGTCGGGGTCGTTCTCCACCTGCTGCTGGATGACCCGCTGCGACGACTCGTAGAGCGCCTCGATGACGTCCTGAGGGAAGGTGCGCAGCTGCACGCCATGCTCCTCCACCAGGGTGGCCAGCGCCTGAGCGTTGCGATAGGCGAATTCGCTGATCATATCCAGGTTGGAGGCCTTGGCGGCTTCGCGCACCACGGCCTTGAGGTCGTCGGGCAGGGCGTTCCAGGCGTCCAGGTTGACGGTGCCCTCGAGCACGGCGGTCGGCTCGTTCCACGGCGAAGTGTAGTAGTAATCGGCCACCTGATGCAGGCCGAAGGCCATGTCGTTGTAGGGCCCAACCCAGTCGGCGGCGTCGAGCACGCCGGTCTGCATGGAGGTGAAGATCTCGCCGCCCGGCATGTTGACGGTGGTCACGCCGATGCCGTTCATGGCCTCGCCGGCCAGACCCGGCAGGCGCAGGCGGATGCCCTGCATGTCGGCCAGCGAGTTGATCTCGCGCTTGAACCAGCCGGCCATCTGGGCACCGGTGTTGCCCACGGCGAACGGCTTCAGGTTGTGCTTGGCGTAGATCTCGTCCCACAGCTCCTGACCGCCACCGTGGTAGAGCCAGGCATTCATTTCGGTGGTGTTCATGCCGAAGGGCACGGCGGTGAAGAACTGCGAAGCGGCGACCTTGCCGCGCCAGTAGTAGGCGGCGGAATGGCCCATCTCGGCGGTACCGGCGGCCACCGCATCGAACACTTCCATGGCGGGTACCAGCTCGCCGGCACCGTGCACGCGCACGCGCATGCGGCCGTTGGAGAGCTGTTCGATACGCTGGGCGAATGCGTTGGCACCGGTACCCAGGGCCGGGAAGTTGGTCGGCCAGGAGGTGACCATGTCCCAGGTGATGGTTTCCTGCGCTTTTGCGGTGGAGACGAAGGGGGCAGCGACGACGCCGGCAGCACCGAGGCCGGCGGTCTTGAGGAATTTACGGCGTTGCATGCGGGCATGACTCCAGGTGGTTATTCTGAGTCGCGTCTAAGGAAACACTGCACAAATGCCTGCGCGAGCGAATTGCTCAGCGCTTCCCTAATCAAGCGCGATGTGTCCGCCTGTGAGTATGCTTAATGGCAATTTGGGCAGCAAGCGCGGCTTTTGACGTAGACGTCAACGTACAGGGGATACGCTGATCTCTCTCTATAGAGGAGTTAGCTTGGCGAACCCCAGCACCAGCCACTTGTCGCCTTCGCCCTCGAAGCTGACCTGCACCCGGGCCCGTGCGCCCTCGCCCTCGGCGTTGAGAATCACCCCCTCGCCGAAGACGGGGTGATGCACGCGCTGACCCAGGCTCAGGCTGGGCAGGTCGTCGCCGCCGTCGACCGAGGTCTGACGCGACAGCCCCACCGCCGGACGCATGGCCGTCACCGGACGCGAGATCTGCCCGCGCAGGCGCACTTCCTCCAGATACTCGGCGGGAATCTCACGCAGGAAGCGCGACGGCCGCTGGAAGGTCTCCTTGCCGTGCAGGCGGCGAATCTCCGAATGCGTGAGGTAGAGCTTGCGCATGGCGCGGGTCAGACCGACGTAGCACAGCCGGCGCTCCTCCTCGAGCCGGCCGGGCTCCTCCAGCGACATCTTGTGCGGGAACAGCCCCTCCTCGACCCCGGCGATGAACACTACCGGGAACTCCAGCCCTTTGGCCGAGTGCAGGGTCATCAGCTGCACGCTGTCCTCGAACTCGTCGGCCTCGTGCTCGCCGGCGTTGAGCGCCGCTTCGGCGAGGAAGGCCTCCAGCGCCACGGCGCCCTCGCCGGCCTCGGGCGGGTCGAAGGATTCGCCCTGGGTGAAGGCGCGGGCGGCGTTGATCAGCTCTTCCAGGTTCTCGACCCGGGCCTGCCCCTTCTCGCCCTTCTCGTTGCGATGATGCTCGACCAGCCCGGAGCGCTCATTCACATGATCGATGATCTCGTGCAGCCTCAGGCCGGCGGTGTCGTTGTCGAGCCCTTCGATGAGATCGGCGAAGAGCTGCAGCGACGCACCGGCACGCCCTTTCAGCGAACCGTCGGCCAGGCCGTCGTGCAGCGCCTGCCACAACGATACCCCGGCCACGCGCGCCCGCTCGCGCAGTAGCTCCACGGTACGCGTGCCGATGCCCCGCGGCGGCACGTTGACGATGCGCTCCAGCGAAGCGTCGTCGTCGCGGTTGAGCAGCAGACGCAGGTAGGCCAGGGCGTTCTTGATCTCCAGCCGCTCGTAGAAGCGATGACCGCCGTAGATGCGATAAGGCATGCCCTGGCGGATCAGGGTCTCCTCGAGCACCCGCGACTGGGCGTTGGAGCGATAGAGGATGGCCACGTCGCGGCGTCGGTAGCCCTCGTCGACCTTCTCCTTGATGGTGTCGACGATGAAGCGCGCCTCGTCCAGGTCGTTGAAGCCGGCATATACCGAGATCGGCTCGCCGCGGGCGCCGGCCGTCCATAGCTCCTTGCCCATGCGCTCGGCGTTGTGGCTGATCAGGGCGTTGGCGGCATCGAGAATGGCGCTGGTGGAGCGGTAGTTCTGCTCCAGACGCACGGTATGGGTACCCGGGAATTCCTGCTCGAAGCGACGGATGTTCTCGATCCGCGCGCCGCGCCAGCCGTAGATCGACTGGTCGTCGTCGCCGACCACGGTCATCGGCGTCTTCATGCCGGTGAGCAGCTTGAGCCAGGCGTACTGCAGGGTGTTGGTGTCCTGGAACTCGTCGACCAGCACGTGGGCGAAGCGCTCCTGGTAGTGGGCCAGCAGCGCCGGGGTATCGCGCAAGAGCTCGAGGCTCCTGAGCAGCAGCTCGCCGAAGTCGACCAGACCGCCGCGCTCGCAGGTGAGCTGGTAGCGCTCGTAGAGTTCGACCATCTGGGCCATGTAGGCGTCGCCGTGAACGTCGACCTGATGCGGGCGCAGCCCCTCCTCCTTGCAGCCGGAGATGAAGTACTGCACCTGGCGCGGCGGGTAGCGCTCGTCGTCGATCTGGTGATCCTTGAGCAGGCGCTTGATCAGGCGCAGCTGGTCGTCGGAGTCGATGATCTGGAAATGCTGCGGCAGCCGCGCATCCTGCCAGTGGGTGCGCAGCAGGCGATGGGCGATGGAGTGGAAGGTGCCGACCCAGACGTTGCGCAGCGACAGCCCCAGCAGCGCCTCCAGACGCGTTCGCATCTCGCGGGCCGCCTTGTTGGTGAAGGTCACGGCGAGCACGGCGTAGGGCGAGAGCCCCTCGGCCTGCATCAGCCAGGCGATGCGATGCACCAGCACCCGGGTCTTGCCGGAGCCGGCTCCGGCCAGCACCAGCATGTTGTCCTGGGGGGCGCTCACCGCCTCGCGCTGGGCCGGGTTCAACTGATCGAGAATCGCCGTGACGTCATCCATGGAAGGGGTCTGCCGCTGGAAAAAATGAGCGCCCAGCTTAGCATATTGTGCTCGGCCTGCCGTCGCCGACGCTCACTTCAGGGTTTGCCTTCCTGTTCGGGAAACCGTAACGGCGTCAGGCTCTTCTTGACCGCCTTGAGCTGCTCGGCGAGCTTCGGTCCGCGGGTCTTGGCCACACCCACGGCGAGCACGTCGATCAGCACCAGGTGGGCCACACGTGAGCTCATCGGCGTATAGATCTCGGTGTCCTCGTGCACGTCGATGTAGAGCGGCAGAGACACCTCCTCGGAGAGCGGCGACCCGCTGGGGCACAGGCCGATCACCGTAGCGCCGGCCTCGCGGGCCAGGCGCACGCTGGCCACCAGGGCACGGGTGCGGCCGGTCTGGGAGATCGCCACCACCACGTCGCCCTCCTTGAGGGTCACCGCCGACATGTTCTGCATGTGGGGGTCGGCGTAGGCCGCGGTGGAGATCTGCAGGCGGAAGAACTTGTGCTGGGCATCGAAGGCCACCGCCCCGGAGGCGCCGAAGCCGTAGAACTCGACCCGGTTGGCCATGGCCAGCGCCTGGATCGCCCGGCTCAGTGCCTCGTTGTCCAGGCGGTCGCGCACCGACAGCAGGGTGCCCACGGTGGAGTCGAAGATGCTCTGGGAGAACTCGGCGACGGAGTCGTCGTCGTTCATCGAGAACTGGGCGAACTGGCTGCCTGAAGCCAGCATCTGCGCTAGCTTGAGCTTGAAGTCCTGAAAACCGTTGCAGCCCAGGGCCCGGCAGAAGCGCACCACGGTCGGCTCGCTGACCTTGGCCTCGGTGGCCAGATCGACGATGCGCATGTGAATGACTTCATCGGGATTGCGCAGCACGAAGCGCGCCACTTTCTGCTCGGAGCGGCGGAAGAGCTCCATGCGGCGTCTCATTTCATCGAACAGGGCGCGGCTCACGCTGAACTCCTTGGTTTGACGAACGCAAAATCTCAGTATGCACGATCCCGACTCGCTTGGGGGAGTTTCACTCGCCAGCGTGGAATAGCCCACTTCGTCATGATTCTGTCAAGTAGGGTATAGTAAAGATGCTGTGATTTGATCTTGCCGTACAGACGAAGATAAGGCACAGAAGAAGAAGGGAGGGTCGACATGAGTAAGGTCGAACGAGTCACTTCCGTCAAGAATGAACTTCTCGACATCTTCATGAGCATCAACGTCGCCGAGCATGAAAAGCGCTCCCGCAGCGCCGCCCAGCGAAACCTGCGCGCCCGCCGCGGAATCGAGCTGCATCAGGAGTTCAAGCAGCTGGAGCGGAACATCGCCGACTTGGTCGACGAAGAAAGACACTGAAGCGGCCGCCCAAAGGCGGCCGCGACAAGCAGCAGATCCGGCCCCGGCATGCGGGGCCAGGTAGGCTCGTCACCCAATAATCCCTGGGTCATCCCAACAGGGAGTTGACGAACACCAGGATCACCCCCAGCGGCGCCACGTAGCGCGCCACCACCAGCCACACCTGCTCGCTGCCGCCGGTCAGATTCAGCTCGGCGGCCACGCTGCGGCGATCCAGACACCAGGCAACGAAGACGATCGCGCCCAGCCCCGTCAGCGGCAGCAGGATCTTGCTGGTGAAGGTGTCCAGCAGATCGAACACGTTGAGCCCCATCATCACCGGCTCGGGCCAGACGTTGAACGACATCAGCGCGGCAATGCCCAGCAGCCACACCGCCACGGCGCTCACCAGGGTGGCCATGACCCGCGTCAGCGGCGTGCGCTCCTCGACGAACTCCACCACCGGCTCGAGCAGCGAGATGGCCGAGGTCAGCGCGGCGAAGGTCAGCAGCAGGAAGAACATCAGCCCCAGCAGCATGCCGCCGGTCATGTTGCCGAACGCCAGCGGCAGGGTGACGAAGATCAGCCCCGGGCCTTCCCCGGCACTCAGACCGTTGGCGAAGACGATGGGGAAGATTGCCAGGCCGGCCAGCAGGGCGATGCCGGTATCCAGGATGATCACCGTGCGCGCGGTGCCCAGCAGGTTGACGTCCTCACCCAGATAGGAGCCGTAGGCCATCATGATGCCCATGCCCAGCGACAGGGTGAAGAAAGCCTGGCCCATGGCGGCCAGCACCACGTCGCCGGAGAGCGCGCCCCAGTCGGGGCGGAACATGAAGGCCAGCGCCTCGCCGAAATGACCGGTGGTCATGCCGTAGCCGACCAGCACCACCATCAGCACCACCAGCGCCGGCATCATGGTGCGTACCGCACCTTCCAGCCCCTTGGTCACGCCGCGGGCCACGATCCACACCACCAGCGCCATGAAGGCAGTGTGCCACAGCAGCAGCAGTAAGGGATTGCCCAGCAAGCCCGTGAAGATGGCGCCGACGCCGTCGGCATCCTGACCGGTAAAGGTACCGGTGACCGAACCCAGGGTATAGGAAAGCGACCAGCCGCCGATCACGCTATAGAAGGAGAGGATCAAAAAGGCCGCCAGCACGCCGCTGGCACCTACCAGTGCCCATGCCTTGGGCTGGGCGTTCTTGCTGGCCAGCTCCGCCATGGCGTTGATCGGGTTCTTCTGACCCCGCCGGCCAATCAGCCACTCGGCCACCAGCACGGGGAGGCCCACCACGGCGACACAGGCCAGATAGACGAGTACGAAGGCGGCGCCACCGTTGTCTCCCACCATGTAGGAGAAGCGCCAGATGTTGCCTAGCCCGACGGCCGACCCGGCGGCCGCCAGCACGAAGGTCATCTTCGATGACCACTGCGCGTGGACGAGTTTAGACATGAGTCACCTGTTGTTATGTATCCGATTGTTGATCTGTTTCAAGCGCAAAAACCCGGAAAAACGATGGGTAATTACACCGAATGGTGGCAAATCTATCCGATCATACGCTCGAAGGCCAGCAGCAGAGGACTCAAAACAGCGTGGTTTGGCGCTCGCCGGCAAAGTCGTTGAGCGGCGGTTGGTCGAGCTGGACGATCAGCTCGCCATGGAGTCGTCGGGCAAGCTCGGGAGCCCGTCGGTTATTGGCGGTATGCACAAAGAGAAAAGGGGTTTTCCCCTGTTTTATCCACAGCTTTAGCTGACCGATCCAAGGCCGGAAGTAGCTGAGGTTGATCTCCTCATCGAGGTGTCCGATAAAGCGGACAAGCGGCTCGTTTCCCGTGGAAAGCACGTGTAATGGGCAGCGTGGCTTTTCACTCTGCGCTTGTGCAAGCGCGGGGCAGCCCGTCGCCGGGGTCGAGAACAGCGGCCTCACGTCGAGCATGACGCGGTTGGCGCCATGAGTTATCAACAGGCGGTTGAGAGCGATCTCGGCCGACCCCTTGTGGAAAAATTCAGGATGCCGGACCTCCACGGCGCAGGGAATCGCCGCAGGCCAGCGCTCTAGCAGCGCTGCGAGCCGGGGCAGTAGGTCAGGGCCGAAGTCCCGCGGCAACTGGACGAGCAGAGGGCCCAGGCGATCGTGCAGTGGGGAGAGAGCCTCGACGAAGGCATCGAAATCCGCCTCGATACCCTCGAGACGACGCTCATGGGTCAGCGCCGCCGGCAGCTTGAAGCAAAAGCGGAAATCAGCAGGCGCCAGGCGCGACCAGCCAGCCACCGTCTCGGCCCGGGGCGCCCCGCTGTAGAAGGTCGTGTTGCCCTCCACCGCGTTGAACACCCGCGCATAGTCGGCCAGCCAACCCTCCTGGCCGCCATAGGGCGGGTAAAGGGAGCCACACCAGTCGGGGTTGGCCCACATGGCCAAACCCAGATACAGTCTGGACAACCTTGTCATGCTCCTGTAACAAAATTAATCGGAAACGTCGCCTGACGAATGGCAGCATGAGCGGCCTGCTCCAAATGAACAAGGAAGAGCGCCCAGCGCACCCAACTCATGGAAACCACACTCAACCTTGCCCTGTTCGCCCAGCTCAACGCGGCGCCCGACAGCGACCCACGGCTGCTGCTGATGACGGAAGTCTTCGCCGTCTATTTGATCTGGCTGGTACCGGCTCTGCTGGTCATTGGCTGGCTGCGTGGCAGTGAGCGCCTGAAACGCCCGCTGTGGGAGGCCTTCATCGCCACTCTGCTCGCCCTGGCGGCGAGCTGGATGATCGGCTGGCTGTGGCCGACCCCACGTCCGTTCATGATGCCAGTCGGGCAGACCTTCCTGGAACACGCCCCGACCCCGGCGTTTCCCAGCAATCACGCCACCATCATGCTGACCATGGCCTTCAGCCTGCTGCTGCATGCCGGCACCCGAAGGATCGGTCGCTACCTGCTGCTGCTGGCCGTTCCGGTGGCCTGGGCGAGGGTCTTCCTCGGCGTGCATTTCCCCCAGGACATGCTCGGCGCCCTGGTGCTGGCGGCTGCCATGGCCACGCTGGTAGGTGTCAGCCGCAGTTGGCTTATCCTGCCCATCTATCACCGGGTGGCCATGCGGCTCTATCGAATGCTGTTCGCGCCGTTGATCCGCCGCGGCTGGGTGGAGCGCTGAGCGCGCCACCCAGCCCAGTTCAGCGTTTCTTCGCAGCGGCTCAGAACTGCTCCAGCAGCCACTCGCCGGGTTCGCCGTTCACCAGCAACTGGCCGTCCTGTAGCTGCACCTTCAAGGTGTAGCTACCGTCCTGCTCGCGGCGAACGACGCCCATCTCGAGCATCGGCTCCACGCTTCCAGCCACCACCTCCTTGGCCATGGCATCGAGCTCATTGCCCGAAAGCATGCCATTGTACTGCTGACGCAGGACTTCACGGCTCACCCGGTGCAGCAGCATGGCGGAAGCCTCCACGCTCAGGTCCAGGCGGTTTTCCGCATCGAGCAGAAAGCTCTCGTCGAGACCGGCAATGTCCTGAAGCAGCAGGTCGGCTTCCAGCGCCAGCACGATGTCCGCATCGCCCATGCTGAAGGTGGCCGGCTTGATGGTGAGCACGGAGCGGCCCGCCATCAGCGCCTCGCCGGCCTCACCCATGCGCTCGAAAATGGGCAGCAGGGCCTCAGGGTCGTTCCACTGGAAGCTGGCAATGGCTTCGTAGATCAGGCTCCACAGGGTGTCGTACTCAGTACGCGACAGCTGCCCGTAGCTGGATTCGACATGGAAAGCGATCGGCTCTTCCAGGCCCTGAATCTGCAGCCCCTCGGCCGCCCATAGCTGCGCCAGTTGGAAGTGCTCCTCGGATTCCGGCTCCAGCCCCAGGCGAACCGTGGCGCTTTGCGCGGTAAAGCCCGGTGAGAACTGCTCGCGCACCGCCAAGCCGTCGAGGCTGAGGCCCAGCTGGCCATACCAGCTGCTATCGCCCTGGCGAGTCGCCGTGAAATCGGCTGCTAGACCATCCATGGTGAAATAGAGGTCAGGCGCTTCGGACTCGAAGCCCTGCATCTCGAAGTGCGCTACCAGGTCTGCGAAGCGGCCCTGCTCATCGAACAGGAACTTGATCTCGACGCTCTGTCCTTCGATGCGGGAGTTGCCCACCTCTTGCAGATCGCGGCTCTCCGTCAACATGGGCGCATCGTTCGATCGCAGCGTGATTTCACGCAGCACTCCCTGGGGGAAAGAAATCACCAGGTCGGTGGTAGAGCCCTCGAAGGTGTGAACGGCCGAGGGCTCCACCAACCGGGACTGCCCCAGACGATTCGTACTACGATACTCACCTGAGTTTGGGTCGTAGCGGAACTCACCGCCCAGGTACTCACCCTCGTAACGCATCTCCACACCCAAATCATTGAGTAGCGGACCCGAGGCCAGCGTTACCGTCAGGGGTTCCCATTCGCCCTCCACCATCTGGTCGAAGCCGACCCTGCCGGCATAGCGGGTGAAATCCTCGTCATCCAGTTGGAGCGCTTGCTCGAACAGCCAACCCGACGCCTCGGCTCGCCCCTCGAAGGTGGCCAGAGCGCCCATGAAGGGACCGTGGGTGATGCGGTCGTTGACGGCTATCCTGAGCGGCTCTCCCTCGAACGACAGTCCCATTTCTGCGTCAAGGAGATGCTCGTACGCCTGAGCAAGTTCGGGCTCGATGATGAGTTCATAACTGGCACTGGCTTGGAACCAGCCACGTTCATATACCGGGTTCTCGACCTGTATATAGTCGAAGCGCTGCAACTGTTGCAGATAGTCGGCGTAATGCTTTTCCACCTGCTGGCCCAACCAATAGGGAGCTCCCAGAC
Organism: Halomonas sp. MCCC 1A11062; assembly: GCF_021404355.1. NCBI lineage: Bacteria > Pseudomonadati > Pseudomonadota > Gammaproteobacteria > Oceanospirillales > Halomonadaceae > Halomonas > Halomonas sp. MCCC 1A11062. The sequence goes on along the minus strand of NZ_JABFTW010000001.1, from coordinate 265,004 downwards.
CCACCACAAGCACGAGCCCTGCGCTGATCACCAGTAAGCGCTTCAGTAAACTTCCCTGACGTTTCTGTCCGTTCCCCACGTCGATATCCTTTTCTCGTTCTTCGTTTAATTGAAATTAGGCAGCAACGAGTGGCTCGTTACTGCCTAGTTCAAGTCGAAGTTTAACGACAGAAAACGTGAAAAGTAAGCTGAAGTATCCCGAGTTCACTCCACCGTTACCGATTTGGCCAGATTACGCGGCTGATCGACGTCGGTTCCCTTGAGTACCGCCACGTGATAACTCAACAGCTGCAGCGGCACGGTATAGAGAATCGGTGCCAGAGCGTCGTGCACGTGGGGTAACGGCAGCACCCTGACGCCATCTTCCTCCTCGATGCCGACTTGCTCGTCGGCGAAGACGAAGAGTTCGCCGCCACGGGCGCGTACTTCCTGCAGGTTGGACTTGAGCTTGTCGAGCAATTCGTCATTGGGAGCGACGGAAATGACCGGCATCTCGCTGTCCACCAGCGCCAGCGGGCCGTGCTTGAGCTCGCCGGCGGGATAGGCCTCGGCGTGGATGTAGGAGATCTCCTTGAGCTTGAGCGCGCCCTCCAGGGCGATAGGGAAGTGCGCGCCGCGCCCAAGGAAGAGGGCGTGATGCTTCTCGGCAAAGGCGGTCGACAGCCGCTCGATGGCGTTATCGAGTTTCAGCACCTGGCCCACCAGCTGCGGCAGCGAGCGCAGCCCGGCCACCAGCTCGGCCTGGGTCTCGGCCGCCAGCCCCTTGACCCGCCCCAGAGCCAGAGTCAGCAGCATCAGGGCGGTGAGCTGGGTGGTGAAGGCCTTGGTCGAGGCCACGCCGATCTCAGGGCCGGCCTGGGTCATCAGGGTGAGGTCGGACTCCCGTACCAGGGAGCTCCCCGGCACGTTGCAGATGGCCAGGCTGCCGAGATAGCCCTGCTCGCGGGCGAAACGCAGCGCCGCCAGGGTGTCGGCCGTCTCGCCGGACTGCGACAGCGTGACGAACAAGGTGTCGTCCGGCACCACCACCGTGCGGTAGCGGTACTCCGAGGCGACTTCCACCTGCACGGGGATGCCGGCGTAGCGTTCCAGCCAGTAGCGCGCCACCAGACCGGCATGATAGCTGGTGCCGCAGGCGACGATATGCACCTGCTTGACCCGCTCGAACAGCGCTTCGGCATCGGGGCCGAAGCACTCGACCGGCACCGCGCGCTCGCCCAGGCGCCCTTCCAGCGCAGCCGCGATCACCGCCGGCTGCTCGAAGATCTCCTTCAACATGTAGTGACGGTATTCGCCCTTGCTGGCGGCGCCGTCGCCATGCTCGAAGGTATGCGTCTCACGCTGCGCGGCTTGCCCCTGCGCATCGTGGATCTCGATCCGGCCGCCGTCGGAGAGCCGGACCACGTCACCCTCCTGCAGATAGATGAAACGGTCGGTGACCTGCAGCAATGCCAGCGGGTCGGAGCCGAGGAAGGCTTCATCGATCCCCACCCCCACCACCAGCGGACTGCCCTTGCGCGCACCCACCACGACGTCGGGCTCGTCAGCATGTACTACGGCCAGGGCATAGGCACCTTCCAGGCGAGCGAGCACTCGCTGTACGGCGGCCAGCAGGCCGCCGCCATGGCGGTACTCGCGCTCCAGCAGGTGCGCCACCACTTCGGTATCGGTCTGCGAGGAGAAGACATAGCCGTCGGCCTTCAGCTCGCGGCGCAGCGGCTCGTGGTTCTCGATGATGCCGTTGTGCACCAGCGCCAGCCGGCTTCCCGACTGGTGCGGATGGGCGTTCTCCTCGCTGGGCTTGCCGTGGGTGGCCCAGCGGGTGTGGGCGATACCGCAGCGCCCCGGCAGGGCTGCCTCATCGAGCATGGCTTCGAGGGCTGCGACCTTGCCCAGCGCGCGACGGCGCTGCAGCTCGCCATCGGGAGAGATCACCGCCATACCTGCCGAGTCGTAGCCGCGATACTCCAGGCGCCTCAAGCCTTCGAGCAGGATGCCTTCCACGTTGCGCTCGGCAACGGCACCGACGATTCCACACATGACGATTCCTCGCGCTGTTGTCAGTCTCGGGTCTTCTTGGCCGGTCGCGCCCAGTCGGCCTTGCCGATCTGGCGTCCACGGGAAACGGCCAGGGCGTTGTCGGGCACGTCCTTGCTGATGGTCGAGCCGGCCCCCACCGTGGCACCTCGCCCGACGCTGACCGGCGCCACCAAGGCGGTGTTGGAGCCGATGAAGGCATCGTCGCCGATGTCGGTATGGTGCTTGTTGGCACCATCGTAGTTGCAGGTGATGGTACCGGCGCCGACGTTGACGCCGCGACCCAGTCGCGCATCGCCCACATAGCTCAGATGATTGATCTTGCTGCCCTCGCCCACTTCGGCATTTTTCGTCTCGACGAAATTGCCCACCTTGGCACCCACCGCCAGGCGCGTTCCCGGGCGCAGTCGGGCAAAGGGCCCGATGCGGTTGTGGCCGGCCGCCACGGTCCCTTCGATCACGCTGTGTGGCTCGATGACGGTTTCGGCGCCGATATGGCTGTCGCGAATCACGCAGTGGGGCCCGATGCGCACCCCTTCGCCCAGCTCCACATCGCCCTCGAACACGCAGCCGATGTCGATCTCCACGTCATGACCGCAGCTGAGACGACCGCGCACGTCGAGGCGTGCCGGATCGATCAACGCCACGCCCTGGGCCATGAGCTCGTCGGCAATCCGCATCTGGTGGGAACGCTCCAGGCGTGCCATCTGCTGGCGATTGTTGACCCCTTCCACCTCCATGGCATCGGCCGGCTGGGCCGTGGCGATGGCCACCCCCTCGGCGGCCGCCATGGCGATGACGTCGGTGAGGTAGTACTCGCCCTGGGCGTTGTCGGCGGAGAGCTGCGGCAGCCAGCGCTTCAGTTGGGCCGCGGTCATGGCCATGATGCCGGTGTTGCATTCACGGATCGTCAGCTCACGCTCGCTGGCATCCTTCTGCTCGACGATGGCCACCGCCTCGCCGTCGGCGTTGCGCAGGATACGGCCGTAGCCGGTGGGGTCGTCCAGGGTCACGGTGAGCAGCGCCATGCGCGACTCGCTCACTTCGGCCAGCAGTGCCGCCAGCGTCTCGCGACGGATAAGCGGCACGTCGCCGTACAGCACCAGCACCTTGCCGTCACCCAGGCCATCCAGCGCCTGAGCCACGGCATGGCCGGTGCCCTTCTGTTCGGCCTGCAGGGCATAGCGTACCGGGTATTCAGCGAGTGCCTCGCGCACCCGCTCGGCACCGTGGCCGACCACGACGTGCAGGCGTTCCGCCTCGAGTTCGAGGGCGGTATCGAGTACGTGACGCACCATCGGCTTGCCGGCCAGGCGATGCAGCACTTTGGGCAGGGTCGAACGCATCCGCGTACCCTGCCCGGCGGCAAGGATCACCACATCCAGGGTCATCGAAGACTCCTTGTCTATTCGATTGGCTTCAGTTCATCAGGGACCAGGCGGTACCCATCGCTCAACATGGACCGTACACCGCTCTTTGCCGGCGGTTCAGCGCACCTCGAGGTCCATTTCTTCGCTCAGCTCCCCACCGAAGCGTTCCGCGAAGGCCGGGCTCGCCACGCTCCGCCAGCCTTCGCCTTCACGTACCAGCAGCAGCACCTTGAGGTCCTGCTCACGGGCCAGGGCCAGACTCTCCTCTTCACCCAGCACCAGCATCGCCGTGGCCCAGGCGTCGGCCCAGGCATTCGAGGGGTGCGCCACCGTTACCGAGGCCACCCGATGTTCGATGGGATGACCGGTTCGCGGGTCGATGGTGTGTGAGAAGCGCCGCCCCTCCTCTTCGAAATAGTTGCGGTAATCGCCGGAGGTGGCAATCGAGATATCCTGCACCGGCACGATCTGCGTCGCTTCCTGACGATCGTCCAGCGGTGCCTCGATGCCGATGCGCCATGGCTCGCCGTCGGCATCACGGTAGCCGCGCGCCACCAGATCGCCACCCAGGTTGACCAGATAGTGTTCGATGCCTTCGCCATCCAGGTAGGAGGCCACCCGGTCGGTACCGTGCCCCTTGGCCACACCGCCAAGATCGACGAACACGTCGCGCAACCGGCGCGCCTGCATGGCGTTCTCGTCGACCTCGATACTGTCGGGCCCCACCTCGGCAAGACGGGCCTGCAGGGTCTCGTCATCCGGCACTTCCCGCGGACGGGCCTCGGAGCCGAAGCTCCACAGGTTGACCAGCCCGCCGATGGTCACGTCGAAGGCGCCGTTGCTGCTCTCGGCCACCGACTGGCTAATTGCCAGCACCTCGATCAGCTCGTTGGAGAGCGGCTGCCACTCCCCTACCGGCGACTGATTGAAGGCTATCAGCTCCGCGTCTTCACGATAGATCGACATGGACGCATCCACCTGCTCGAGCACTTCGAGCAGCCCCTCTTCCAGTTCGCGCGCCTGCCCCTGGGTCAGACTGTCGGCGATGGTCACCTGATAGAAGGAGCCGAAGATGGCGCCTTCGAGACGTACCGGCGAATCCAGCGGACGGTCGTTTTCGGAGCATCCACTGAGAAGCAGCATCAGGCTCAAGGCAAAGGCTGCCACGAGACGCAGGACAGAGGTCATGATATCAGGACTCCTCGATAGAGTAGGCGGGCTACCAGAAGATCCACAGCAGCCATAACCCAAGCACGATGCGGTAGACAACGAAAGGCTGCATTCCGATCCGCTTGATGAAGGCGATGAAGTAGTGAATGCAGATATAGGCGCTCACCCCCGACAGCACCACCCCTGCCGCCATCGCTTGCCAGTCGATCTCGCGCGGCACCTGCAGCGCTCCGTGGATTTCCAAACCCGACGCCAGGGCTGTGACCGGGATCGACAGCAAAAACGAGAAGCGCGCCGCTCCCTCACGGCTCATGCCCAGCAGCAGCGCCGCCGTCATGGTGATGCCGGAGCGCGACGTACCGGGGATCAGCGCCAGCGCCTGAGCGGCACCGATGAACATCGCATCGCGCAAGGTAAGCTGGTACTCACTTCGCCCCGCTCGCTTGTTCCAGTCAGCATATCCCAGCAGCAGGCCGAAGCCGATCAGGGTAACGCCGATCAGGATCGGCGAACGCATGCTGACGCTGATGGCGTCATGCAGAATGAAGCCGGCCACGCACACCGGAATCGTGGCCAGCAGCACCCACCACGCCAGCCGGGCATTTGGATCTTCGACGCCTTGGCGCAGGCTGCGACGCCGCAGCGACATGGCCCAACTGGCGCCCATGCGGCGCAGGTCATGACGGAAATAGAGCACCACCGCCAGCAGGCTGCCCAGATGCACCGCCACGTCGAAGGTCAGCCCCTGGTCGTCCCAGTCGGTGAGCACCGGCACCAGAATCAGATGGGCGGAACTCGAAATCGGCAGGAACTCGGTCAATCCCTGAACCACTGACAATACAACGACCTGGAGCCAATCCATTCCTGGCACTCTCCCGATGGCAAAGCATATGCAGTGCAGCAAACGCACGACCGGACGCGAAGAGGATACACGCCCCCTTCCCGATTGTCCGCCGTAAGGCGTTACAATTCCGCGGCTCGTGCCGATATTGCGGATCGGCAATGACCGGCCTAGAATGCCCGCGCCACCGAATGGCGGCGACACCCCATTTTCCCGAGGACGTTATGGAACCTCCGAGTCGACAGACAACGACGGACATTCCAGCTATCAGCGCTGCACCGCCGCGCGCGCCCCGGCCCTTGCCGGACCTGACTCTCTAAGGTCCAGCCAAAGGCTTCTGCGCGCACGTGCCGATGCGCGCCAGGAGCCCGACCATGAGCTATGCCATTCTCGCTGCCTCTCTGCGCAGCGCCATGCAGCGTCGCGATCAGGAAGCCATCGAGCGCCTGATCGCCGAAATGCAGCCGGCCGACCTGGCCGAATTCGTCCAGCACGAGCACACCGATACCGTGCTTTCGCTCCTGCAGCACCTGCCGCTCGACCAGCGTGCGGTGGCGTTCGGCTATTTGAGCGTGGCGCTGCAGGAGGAGCTCGCCGCCACGCTGACCGACAGCAAGCTTGGCGAACTGCTGCAGCACATGAACGCCGACGAGCGTGCCGACCTGTTCAAGCTGCTCGACGAGGATCGACAGCAGGCCTTGCTGCGCACCCTGGCCAAGGAGGAGCGGGAAGACCTGCGCAAGCTGGCCAGCTACGAAGAAGGAACGGCCGGGGCGATCATGACCTCGGATTACATGGCCGTGCCGATTGGTATCCCGGTGGCGGAAGCCTTGAAACTGGTACGCACCAAGGGGCCGGATGCCGAAACGATCTATCAGATCTACTGCATCGACGAGGCCGAGCGTCTGGTCGGTACCCTTTCTCTGCGTGAGCTGATTCTCGCCGCGCCGGACGCCCTGGTACGCGATCTCATCACCGAAGAGATCGTCTGGGCCAGTGTCGACACACCCCAGGAGGAAGTGGCCAAGCTGATCGCCCGCTACGACCTGCTGGCCCTGCCCGTGATCAATGGCGGGGAGCGCCTGGTGGGCATCGTCACCTATGACGACGCCATGGACGTGGCCGAGGAAGAGGCCACCGAAGACATGCACAAGGGTATGTCCATCGGCAAGCTCGGTGGCAGTCTGCGCACCGCCAGCCTGTTCGATCTCTACCGCAAGCGGGTGGTGTGGCTGGTGCTGCTGGTGTTCGCCAACATCTTCTCCGGCGCCGGTATCGCCTACTTCGAGGAGACCATCGAGGCCTACATCGCGCTGGTGTTCTTCCTGCCGCTGCTGGTGGACAGCGGCGGCAACGCCGGCTCCCAGGCCGCCACCCTGATGGTGCGCGGCATGGCCACCGGCGACGTGCGCACCCGCGACTGGACCCGGCTGCTGGGCCGCGAGGTGCTGGTGGCCATGGGGCTGGGCCTGACCATGGCGCTGGCGGTATCGGTGGTGGGCATCTTCCGCGCCGGTACCGAGATCGCCATGGTGGTGGCCATGAGCATGGTGCTGATCGTGATCGTGGGCAGCCTGATCGGCATGGTGCTGCCGTTCATTCTCAACCGCATCGGCTGGGATCCGGCCACCGCCTCGGCGCCGTTGGTGACCTCCATTGCCGATGGGGTCGGTGTGTTGATCTATTTCGCCATCGCTACCTCGGTGCTGGGCCTACCAACCATCTAGCCATGCCCGCTGGCAACGGCCAGCGGTGTCATCTCCCTTCAATGAACAAGCGCTATCACAGCCAGAGGCTACGGCCCCTGGCTCGCACGGGAGAGCTGCCATGAGCTACAGCATCATTGCCGCCGAATTGCACAAGGCCCTGCAGGATCAGGACACTGCCCTGGTCGAAACCCTGGCCAGCGAACTGAATCCGGCCGATCTCGCCCAGGTCGGCCACCATGAGCCGGCGTCGAGAATGGCCGTGCTGCTGCACTGCGTGCCGCTCGACAAGCGGGCCGCCACGCTGGGCTTCCTGGAGCCGCAGGAACAGTTGGCCGCTACCGCTGGCATGCCCGTATCGGAGCTAGCCGAGTTGGTCGCGCACATGAGTGCCGATGAGCGTGTCGACTATTTCAAGCAGCTCGACAGAGAGCGCCAGCAGACCTTGCTCAAGGCGCTGCCGCCTACGGTGCGCGACGACCTGTTGAAGCTGGCTCGTCATGCGGAAGGCACGGCGGGCGCCATCATGACCTCGGCGTTCATGGCCATTCCCGCCTATTACAGTGTGGCCCGCGCCATGCAGACGTTGAGGCTCAAGGGCGCCGATGTCGAAACCATCTATCAGGTCTACTGCATCGACACCTCGGGGCGGTTTCTCGGCACCGTGTCGCTGCGTGAAATCATCCTGGCCAGCAGCGAGACCCAGTTGGCCGAACTGATGACCGAAGAGGTCATCTGGGTCGGCATCGACACGCTACAGGAAGAGGTGGCCAGACTGATCGCCCGCTATGACCTCCTCGCCTTGCCGGTGCTGGAGGACGAACGCCTGGTGGGCATCATCACCTACGACGACGCCATGGACGTGGCCGAAGAGGAGGCCACCGAGGACATGCACAAGGGCATGTCCATCGGCAAGCTCGAGGGCGGGCTGCGCAGCGCCAGCCTGTTCGACCTCTACCGTAAGCGTATCGTCTGGCTGGTGCTGCTGGTGTTCGCCAACATTTTCTCCGGCGCCGGTATCGCCTACTTCGAGGAGACCATCGAGGCCTACATCGCGCTGGTGTTCTTCCTGCCGCTGCTGGTGGACAGCGGCGGCAACGCCGGCTCCCAGGCCGCCACCCTGATGGTGCGCGGCATGGCCACCGGCGACGTGCGCAGCCGTGACTGGGCCAAGCTGCTGGGTCGCGAGGTCTTCGTCGCCGCCGGGCTGGGCCTGACCATGGCGCTGGCGGTGTCGGTAGTGGGCATCTTCCGTGCCGGCACCGAGATCGCCATGGTGGTGGCCATGAGCATGGTGTTGATCGTGATCGTGGGCAGCCTGATCGGTATGATCCTGCCGTTCATTCTCAATCGACTGGGTTGGGACCCGGCCACCGCCTCGGCGCCGCTGGTGACCTCCATCGCCGACGCTTCGGGGGTGCTGATCTACTTCGCCATTGCCACCGCCGTGCTGGGCCTCTAGGCGCTTCAATTGGCTCAGTGTAAATGAGAACATATAGCAGTTGGATGCAGGGAGCTCGAACGACCATGATCTCGACTGACGATCAGGCAGTGCACAGCCGCGATGCCAAGCGCGCCACCTACATCGCCGCCTGGCTCGACGGCCTGTTGGGCTGTGCCAAGGTGGTGGTGGGCACGCTGGTCGGTTCGGCGGCCCTGGTGGCCGACGGCATCCACTCATTCTCCGACCTGATCACCGACGGCTTCGTGCTGGCAGCCACCCACTATGGCCGCCAGGGCCCCGATCATGACCACCACTACGGCCACGGTCGTATCGAGACCCTGGCCACCCTGTTGCTGGGCAGCGTGCTGATATTCGTCGCCGGTGCCATCGCCTGGTCGAGCCTGCTGCGGCTGCTTGCCGGCACCGAGATCGCCGCTCCGGGGATCTTGGCGATGCTGCTGGCGCTGGCGGCCCTGCTCGCCAAGGAGTGGCTGTTTCACTACACCATGCGTGTTGCCAAGCGGGTGAAGTCGAAGCTCCTCGAGGCCAACGCCTGGCACTCGCGCTCCGACGTGCTCTCCACCGCGGTAGTGCTGGTAGCCCTTATCGGTGCCCAGTTCGGCTTCGGCTGGCTCGACGCCGTGGCGGCGGTGATCGTCGGCCTGTTGGTGGGCAAGGTGGGTTGGGATCTGCTGTGGGAGTCGGCCCGCGAGCTGGTCGATACCGCCCTGCCGGCCGATGCACAACAGCAGATGCACCAAGTCGCTCTCGAGGTGCCCGGCGTGGAAGGCGTGCACGACCTGCGCACCCGCCAGTCGGCGGGTCACGCCATCGTCGACCTGCACGTGGTGGTGGGCCCGCGCATCAGCGTCTCGGAGGCTCACGAGATCGGCAACGAGGTCAGCCGCCGGCTGCGCCTCGCCTATCCCGCGCTCAGCGACGTGACCTTTCACATCGATCCCGAGGACGACGCCGGCGAGGGCGATCCCAGCCGCTTCCCCGGCCTGCCGTTGCGCCCCGAGGTGGACCGTGTGCTGACCGACCACTGGTCGTCGCATCCCTGCTGGCCCCATATCGAACATTATCGGCTGCACTATCTCGAAGGACGAATCAGTGTGGATGTGTTCATGGATTGCCAGCTGTCCTACTCGGAACTCGCGGCGCTGCCCCGTCAGCTGAGCGACCTCATTCACGACGTGCCGTGGCTGGCAGAGGTCGAGATAAAGCAGAACGTGCGCTGAAACCCGGCGTCCGCCGTGCTAACATCGCCTGTCCAGTCGACGCCTAGCGCCGGCGCTCCCCACTCGTCGCTCTCAAGGAGTTCGCCATGGCCGCCGACATGATCGTGCCTGCCGTTTCCCTCATCGCCATTCCTTTCTCGCTACTGCTGACGGTTATTCTGTTCGTCGCCATTCGCTCGATCTTCGAGCATCGAGAATGAGTCCGTCGAGTGGACGAAGCAAGCGTGGGCAATAAATGAAGAAGGCGGCTATGTAGCCACCTTTTGCCTGTCTCTTCCTACTTTGACTTTACGGTTCGCGTTCGGCCAGCCTCGACGCCATTAGCACGATGGCCTTGCGCGTGGCAGCCTGCAGAGTGCCTTCGTCGTAGTCGACCTCAACGAAGCGTGGCTCGAGCAGGGCGGGCTCCTCGACTCGCACCCGCCTGACTCGCTTGCAGACGCTGACCCTCAAGCCCAGGCGAGCCTGGAGCTGACTGGCGTCCCGGCTGCTTTCCAGAGGCTGCCAGCGCTTTTCGCCACCGCCGTGAATGTCCTGCTGCACGAGACAGCAGCGCTTGGCATCCCACTGGCCGTGAATGTTGGCCGCCTTGGCCGCCTGGAGCAGCACCGCGGGGTTGTGGATGGAATAGGTCATCTCGCTCACCTCTTGTTCCCGGGAGGTGGTTGAATAGCAGGGCTGGAGCCACCAGGGGCCCGCAGCCCTGCCGACATCAGAAGGCGTAGGTCAGAGCCAGGGTGTAGGCACGGGTGTTCTCCCCACCCAGCTCCCTTTCGAAAAGGGCATCGATCAGCACTTTGTCGTCCAGCAGCGCCAGCCGGGGGCCCACCTCGATACTGCTCTCACTGCTGCTGCGGTCATTGCCGAACACATTGGCAATCGCCACCAGCGGCCCGGCGATTCCGACTTCGCTGCCAAGCCCCCAGGTCAGGGCGTTGCGTGTCTCCGCACTGCGCTCCCTCTCCCAGCCCAGATTGAAGTGCACCAGAGCACGCTCGTCGGCAAATCCCAGCGTGAGCGGCACCAGCGCATACTGGGTTTCCCAGCGGCTCATTTCAGTCAGGTACTCGCTACCGACGACCAGGCCCAGGCCATAGCCATGCGCTTCGAGGCTGGTGAATAGCATCTTGGCTTCGAGGCCATAAACCTGCTCGCTCTCGCCCTCCTCATGCTCGTTGCCGAACACCGCGGTGAACTGGTAGTTCCCGCCGGGACGGCAGGTGGGTGAGACGTAGTTCTGATAGCCGCCACCGTCGATACGGGTATGCCAGAGATCGAGGGAACAGCTATTGGCATCGATCAGGGCGGCATCGTCCACCCCGGCCAGTGCAAGAGTGGGCAACAAGGCGCAGAGCAGACCGCCGGCAAGACGTCGTGGTTGGAACATGGTGTGATCTCCCATGAGCGAAGCATCCGCTTCGGAGAGCACCCCGGCATGCCGGGGTGCTCGATGAGTCCCAATAAAAGTACCTGTCAATGCCACTTGCTGACTTCAGCCTGACACGCCCAGCAGCCAGCCGGCCATCAGGAAATACACGGCCAGGCCGGTGAAGTCCTTGATGGTGGTGATGAAGGGGTCGGCTCCCGGCGCATGGTCGACGCCGATCTTCAGCATGATATAGGGCAGCAGGAAACCCAGCACGCTTGCAGTGACCACCGAGACGAACAGCGATACGCCGACCACCACGCCCAGCATCGGAATGCCGTTGGGCGCGCCCTGCCAGGCCCAGGCGATGGCACCGGCAAGCGTGGCCAGCAGCACCCCCATGACCAGACCGACACGCAGTTCGCGCAGCAGATGCTTGCGGAAGAACTGCTTCAGGTCGATATGCCCCAGCGCCAGGCCGCGGGCGAAGATGGTAGTCGACTGGGTGCCCACGTTACCGCCCATGTCCATTACCAGCGGGATGAAGATCGCCAACGCCACCAGCGACTCCAGCACGCCTTCGAAGTGATCGATCACCCCGCCCACCAGCATGCCGCCGGCCAACGTCACCATGAGGAACATCAGCCTCACCTTGACCGGATAGCCGATGCCACCGGAAGTGAGCTTCTCGCTGCGCACGGCGTCCTGATAGTGGGTCACGTCACCCACGCCCGCCTTCCAGTAGATGTCGTCGGAGGTCTCTTCATCGAGAATGTCCATGGCGTCGTCGAAGGTCAGCACACCGCGCATCGCACCGCTTTCGGAGAGGATCGGCAGCAGGGCAACGTCATGCTTCTGCAGCAGTCGCGCGGCCTCCTCCTGATCGGTGCTCTCCCGCACGAACAGCGTCTCCCCCTGGAGCAGGTAGTGAACCGGCTGGTCGGACTTGGCACGCAGCAGGGCCGTCAACCGCACGAAGCCCAGGTGACGGCCGTCGTCGGCGTGCACGAAAACGATCCCCATCATCTCTTCGGGCAGCTCCGACCACTTGACCATGTCCAGCACGTCCTTCGCCAGTGTATTGCGGTTGACCCTCAGGAAGGTCTGGCGCATGGAGTTGGAGATCGGGTGAGCCAACTTTTCGCCGCCAGCCGCTTTTTTCAATGTCAGGACTTGAGTCGCCATCGTTCTTTCCTTTCGCTTATTTAAGGCAAAAGAATGCCATGGCCGAAATAAATTAATATTTAATTTCGGCAATAAAAACCCATGAGACTTTAAATAAAAGGCTCAATGGCAGCAGATTGTCAGTGACGCTCGCTCAAGACATGCCTGTCGAATCGCAGACACGACAACGCCTCGCAAGGCCACGAATGGCGCGAGGATAGACGCTTGGTGGGAAATACGATGGCTCCAGGCTCACTCTGCCTGGAAAGGCTGCATCCGGGGGAGGCAGATTTTACAGGCAGGGGGGAAGCTGGGTCATCTCCGCCAGGCGAAAACTCCCGCGCTTGGATAATCGACTACTGGGGTCTTCCATGGATTTCCACCTTGCCTATGTTGATGTTGAACTACGCGGCGAACCTTAAAACAGCTAATTTGATGTGTCAACTAACTTCATGTCGTTACCATTTAAATATTCAGCACTGCTGCACAGTCAATTTCAAGCCGTACTCAGACACACGGCACGAATGCCTCGGCAAGCGAACAGATACCGCCCTTGCCAGCCAGGCCGGGCGGCTCGACCGGTCACCGCCTTGCTGGCAATGACCAACCAAACCGCCTGGCGCTGGTGTGGTCCTTCTAGCCTCCCGGCAGGCCCAGCACAGCCGTTGCCAGGGCAAAATAAATCAGCACCCCCGAAGCATCGGCGATGGAGGTCACCAGCGGCGCCGAGGCGGTGGCCGGGTCCCAACCCAGTCGATTGAGAATGAACGGCAGGATCATACCGATCAGGCTGCCCACGATCACGATCAGTACCATGCTCATGGCCACCACCATGGCGATCTCGGTGCCGGCACGGAAGATGCCCACCACCGACACCGCCAGCGCCATGGTCAGGCCCAGCCCGGCGGCGACGAAGACCTCGCGACCCAGCAGCTTGGCCCAGTCACGGCTGCGCACGTCGCCGGTGGCCATGCCGCGCACCATCAGGGTGGCGGCCTGGGAGCCGGCGTTGCCGCCGCTGTCCACCAGCAGCGGCAGGAAGAACACCAGCGCGATGTAGGCCTCGATGGTCTCCTCGAAGTAGGCGATACCGGCGCCGGAGAAAATGTTGGCGAACACCAGCAGCACCAGCCAGACGATACGCTTACGGTAGAGATCGAACAGGCTGGCGCTGCGCAGCCCGCCCTCGAGCTTGCCGATGGACATACCCTTGTGCATGTCCTCGGTGGCTTCCTCTTCGGCCACGTCCATGGCGTCGTCGTGGGTGATGATGCCAACCAAACGCTCTTCATGGTCGATCACCGGCACGGCCAGCATATCGTAGCGGGCCACCAGACGGGCGACCTCCTCCTGCTCTTCGTCCACCGGTACGCTGATAACATCCTTGATCATCAGGTCGTCGACCTGGGCTCCGGGCCGCGCCACCATCAGCTGACGCAGCGACAGGGTGCCCGCCAGCTTGCCATCCTGGTCAATGATGTAGAGCTGATAGACGGTTTCGGCATCCGGTGCGGTCTGACGAACACGCATCATCGCCTGGGACACGGTCATGCCGCTGGGAATCGCCACGTAGTCCGAGGTCATGATCGAACCCGCGGTGCCCTCTTCATAGCTCGCCAGGCGCTTGAGGTCTTCACGCTCCTGGCGTGCCATGCGCCGCAGCAGCCCTTCGCGCCGGTCTTCATCCAGCAGGTTGAAGAGATCGGCACGCTCGTCCGCACTCATCTCCTCCAGAACCGTGAGCAGCACCTCATCGCTCATCTCACGTGCCAGGTCTTCCTGAAGATCTTCGGGCAGATAACCGATGATGTGCGCTCGCCGATCCAGCGGCAGGCGGTCGAGCAAGGCGAACACGGTCTGGTTGTCCTGCTCCTCGGCAATCTGCTCGAGGATCTCGGCAATGTCCGCCGCGCGCAGCTCGGGCAAGAGTTCATCCAACCGTTCGCGGTCGTCGGCCTGGTGGGCCTCCAGTAGGGCGTCTTTCTGTTCTATCAGGGTCTCGTTCAAGGACATGGCATCCTCCTGACGCCGCAAAGTGGGAGTTAGCCGGCCATGCTAGCAGCCGACCGTGGCAATCTGACTGCTATGGTAACAGATACGAAAACGCCCCTCGAACGCTGTTCGAGGGGCGTTTCGTGACAGACAGGCCTGAAATCAGCCCTTGCCGGCCTTCTTGCGCAGCTGCTGAATGGTACGCAGCTGGGCCACGGCTTCCGCGAGTTCGGCGGCGGCGCGGGTGTAATCCAGCTCCGACGACTTGTCGTTGAATGCCTTGAGCGCATGCTGACGGGCTTCCTCGGCGGCGGCCTCGTCGAGGTCGCCGGCACGGGAGGCCGCGTCGGCCAGTACGGTCACCACGTCGGGCTGCACTTCGAGGAAGCCGCCGGAGACGTAGAAGTTCTCTTCCGTACCGCCTTCCCGGATGACGCGGACCGGACCAGGCTGAAGCTCGGTCAGCAGCGGGGCGTGCCCGGGCAGGATGCCCAGGTCGCCCATGATGCCGGAAGCGACGAGCTGCTCGATCTCACCCGAGAAGATCGCCTCTTCGGCGCTGACGATGTTGCACTTGAAGCTATTCGCCATAGCGAAGTCCCCCTGGTGGACGGCCTTACTTCATCTGGTTGGCTTTCTCGACGGCCTCGTCGATGCTGCCCACCATGTAGAAGGCCTGCTCCGGCAGGTTGTCGTATTCGCCGTCGAGGATGCCCTGGAAACCGCGAATGGTATCCTTCAGCGATACGTACTTGCCGGGTGCACCGGTGAAGACCTCGGCCACGAAGAACGGCTGCGACAGGAAGCGCTGGATCTTACGCGCACGGGCCACGGTCTGCTTGTCCTCGTCGGACAGTTCGTCCATGCCCAGGATCGCGATGATGTCCTTGAGCTCCTTGTAGCGCTGCAGCACGTTCTGCACGCCGCGGGCGGTGTTGTAGTGCTCCTCGCCGACGACCAGCGGGTCGAGCTGGCGCGAAGTGGAGTCCAGCGGATCGATGGCCGGGTAGATACCCAGTTCGGCGATCGAACGCGCCAGTACCACGGTGGCGTCCAGGTGGGCGAAGGTGGTGGCCGGCGACGGGTCGGTCAGGTCGTCCGCGGGCACGTAGACGGCCTGCACGGAAGTGATCGAGCCCACCTTGGTGGAGGTGATGCGCTCCTGCAGAACGCCCATCTCCTCGGCCAGGGTCGGCTGGTAGCCTACCGCCGAGGGCATACGGCCCAGCAGTGCGGATACCTCGGTACCGGCCAGGGTGTAACGATAGATGTTGTCGACGAACAGCAGCACGTCGCGGCCTTCATCGCGGAACTTCTCGGCGATGGTCAGGCCGGTCAGGGCCACGCGCAGACGGTTGCCCGGCGGCTCGTTCATCTGACCGTATACCAGCGATACCTTGTCGATAACGTTCGACTCGGTCATCTCGTGGTAGAAGTCGTTACCTTCACGGGTCCGCTCACCCACGCCGGCGAACACGGAGTAACCGCTGTGCTCGATGGCGATGTTGCGGATCAGCTCCATCATGTTGACGGTCTTGCCCACGCCGGCGCCGCCGAACAGGCCGACCTTGCCACCCTTGGCGAACGGGCAGACCAGGTCGATGACCTTGATGCCGGTCTCGAGCAGCTCGTTGGAAGCTGCCTGCTCGGCATAGGTGGGTGCCGGACGGTGAATGGGCATGCGCTCCTGCTCACCGATGTCGCCGGCCTCGTCGATCGGCCGACCCAGCACGTCCATGATGCGACCCAGGGTCTCCTTGCCGACCGGCACGGAGATCGGTGCTCCGGTGTTGGTGGTCTCCATGCCGCGCTTCAGGCCCTCGGTGGAACCCATGGCAATGGTACGCACCACGCCGTCGCCCAGCTGCTGCTGGACTTCGAGCACGGTCTCGGAGTTGGCGACGTTGAGCGCGTCGTAGACCTTGGGAACCGAGTCCCGCGGGAACTCGACGTCAATCACCGCGCCGATGATTTGTACGATACGTCCGCTCATCTTGCGATCCTCTCAAATACCTGCAAATGAAACCTGTAGCGGGAGAGCCATGGGCTCTCCCCGGGCGCTATACGGCGGCGGCACCGCCGACGATCTCGGAAATTTCCTGGGTGATGGCGGCCTGGCGGGCCTTGTTGTACACCATCTCCAGATCGTCGATCAGTCCGCCGGCGTTGTCGGTGGCGTTCTTCATGGCGATCATCCGGGCCGCCTGTTCACAGGCCCCGTTCTCGACCACCGCCTGATAGACCTGCGATTCGATGAAGCGAACCAGCAGGCTATCCAACAGCGCCTTGGCATCCGGCTCATACAGGTAGTCCCAGCTACCGGGACGCTTGTTGTCCTCGTCATCCGCATCGGCCCCCATATCGGGGGAGAGCGGCAACAGCTGACGAACCACCGGCTTCTGCGTCATGGTGTTGACGAACTCGTTGTACACCACGAACAGGCGGTCGACCCGCCCTTCGTCGTAGGCGTCCAACATCACCTTGACGCTGCCGATCAGAGCCTCGACCTCGGGCGCTTCGCCCAGGCCGCTCTTGGCTGCCACCAGGTTGCCGCCGTAGTTGCGGAAGAAGCCGCCGGCCTTGCTGCCCAGAGCGCAGAAGTCGAGCTCCGCGCCCTCGTTGCGCCACGCCATGGCGTCCTTGATGACGGCCTTGAACAGGTTGACGTTCAAGCCGCCACACAGGCCGCGGTCGGTGGAGACCACGATGTAGCCGACCCGCTTCACCTCGTCACGCTCGATCATGTAATCGTGGCGATACTCGGGGTTGGCGTCGGCGATATGGCCCACCACGTTGCGGATCTGCCGGGCATAAGGCTGGCTGGCCTTCATCAGATCTTGCGCTTTACGCATCTTCGACGCAGCGACCATTTCCATGGCGCTGGTGATCTTCTGCGTATTCTTGATGCTCCCGATCTGGGTGCGTATCTCTTTTGCAGCTGCCATAGCGATCTACTCCGTTCGTGGCCCTCAGAAAGCTCCAGGGCCCGCCCTTGCCGGGCGGGCCAGCGGAATTACCAGCTCTGAGTGGCCTTGAACTGCTCGAGACCCTGCTTCAGCCCTTGCTGGATCTCGTCGTTGTAGTCGCCGGTCTGGTTGATCTTGTCGAGCAGCTCGGCTTGCTCGGACCTCATGTACTCGTGCAGGGCACGCTCGAAGTCCAGCACCTTGCTCACGTCGACGTCATCCAGGAAGCCTTCGTTGGCGGCATACAGCGACACGCCCATCTCGGCCACGGACAGCGGCGAATACTGCTTCTGCTTCATCAGCTCGGTGACACGCTGACCGTGCTCCAGCTGCTTGCGGGTGGCTTCGTCCAGATCGGAAGCGAACTGGGAGAAGGCCGCCAACTCGCGATACTGGGCGAGTGCCAGACGCACGCCGCCACCGAGCTTCTTGATGATCTTGGTCTGGGCCGCACCACCCACGCGGGATACCGACAGACCGGCGTTGATGGCCGGGCGGATGCCTGCGTTGAACTGGTCGGTTTCCAGGAAGATCTGGCCGTCGGTGATCGAGATCACGTTGGTCGGAACGAACGCGGAAACGTCGCCGCCCTGGGTCTCGATGATCGGCAGCGCGGTCAGCGAGCCGGTCTTGCCCTTGACCTCACCGTTGGTGAACTTCTCCACGTAGTCGGCGTTGACGCGCGCGGCACGCTCGAGCAGACGCGAGTGGAGATAGAAGACGTCACCCGGGTAGGCTTCACGGCCCGGCGGACGACGCAGCAGCAGGGACACCTGACGGTAGGCCCAGGCCTGCTTGGTCAGATCGTCATAGACGATCAGCGCGTCCTGACCGCGGTCGCGGAAGTACTCGCCCATGGTGCAGCCGGCGTAGGGTGCCAGGAACTGCATCGGGGCCGGGTCGGCGGCGCCGGAAGCGACGACGATGGTGTGATCCATCGCGCCGTGCTCCTCGAGCTTGCGCACCACGTTGGCGATGGTCGACTGCTTCTGACCGATGGCCACGTAGATACAGATGACGCCCTTGCCCTTCTGGTTGATGATGGCGTCGACGGCGATGGCCGACTTACCGATCTGACGGTCGCCTATGATCAGCTCACGCTGGCCGCGGCCGATCGGCACCATGGCGTCGATCGCCTTGAGACCGGTCTGGATCGGCTGGTCGACCGACTGACGGGTGATGACGCCCGGGGCGACCTTTTCCACCGCGTCGGTCAGCTTGGCGCCCACGTCGCCCTTGCCGTCGATGGGGTTGCCCAGCGGATCGACCACGCGGCCAACCAGTTCGGGGCCCACCGGCACCTCGAGGATACGACCGGTACAGCTGGCGGTCATGCCCTCTTCCAGCTTCAGGTAGTCGCCCAGCACCACGGCGCCCACGGAGTCGCGCTCGAGGTTGAGCACCATGCCGTAGATACCGCCGGGGAATTCGATCATCTCACCGAACATCGCGTCCTCGAGACCGTGAATCTTCACGATGCCGTCGGAGACGCTGACGATGGTGCCCTGATTGCGGGCTTCGGATGCGACATCCAGCTTTTCGATACGCTGCTTGATGATGTCGCTGATCTCGGAAGGATTCAGTTGCTGCATGCCATGTCCCTCAGACTCAGGCGGTAAGGGCTTCGGAGAGGCGGTTCAGTCGACCGCGCACCGACCCGTCGATGACGGTGTCGCCGGCGCGCAGGATAACGCCCCCGATAAGCTTCGGATCCACCTGAGTGGTAATGGAGATTTCGCGATTCAGCCGCTTCTTGAGCGCGCCTGCGAGCTTGTTCTGCTGCTTGTCGTCGAGCGCGAAGGCCGTGACCACGGTGACGTCGACACGCTTGTCATGCTCGGCGCGCAGACGTTCGAACTGCTCGGCAATGGCACCCAGGGCGGTAAGACGCCCCTTCTCGGCAAGCGACTCCAGGAAACGACGGCCTGCGTCGTCGACCTTGGCCTCGGCCAGTTCGATGACCAGCTCGACCTTGCGGTCGTCGGTCAGTTTGGGGCTCGCGAACAGTTTCTGCGCATCACGCTCCGCTACGACCTGGCCCAGCTTGACCAGCATGTCGGACCAGGCTTCCAGCGCCTTGTGGTCACGCGCATACTCGAAAGCCGCCTTGGCGTAGGGTCGTGCGACGGTTGACGTTTCCGCCATGGGTCACCTCCTTCACAGTTCGGCGGCAAGCTTGTCGAGCAGCTTGCGATGCGCCTTCTCGTCGACGGAGGCTTCCAGAACACGCTCGGCCCCGACGATGGCAAGTGTCGCCACCTGGGCGCGAAGCTCTTCCTTGGCGCGATTGATTTCCTGATCGATCTCGGCACGGGCGCCAGCCACCAGGCGTTCGCCTTCGGCACGGGCCTGCTCACGCGCTTCCTCGATCATCTGAGTGGAGCGCTTGTGGGCCTGTTCGAGGATCTGGGAGGCCTGCTCCTTGCTCTCGCGCAGCGTCTGAGCAGCCTGCTCCTGAGCAAGCTCGAGGTCGCGGGAAGCCCGGCTGGCCGCGTCGAGGCCATCGGCGATCTTCTTCTGGCGCTCGTGGAGCGCGGAGCTGATCGGCGGCCACACGTACTTGATGCAGAACCAGACAAAGATCGCGAAGGCGATCGTCTGCCCGATAAGCGTCATGTTGATATTCACGGGTATGTACCTCTGACGGGTTCGTGGCAACCGGAGAGAAGCGAACCGAGCGCCTCAGCGCTCGGTGCTGTCTTTAACCGGCAACGACGAAGATCAGGTACATCGCGATACCGACGCCGATCATCGGCACGGCGTCGAGCAGACCGGCCATGATGAAGGTGCGGGTCTGCAGCTGGTCGCCCAGCTCCGGCTGGCGAGCGGTGGACTCGAGCAGCTTGCCGCCCAGCATGGCGAAGCCGATGCCGGTAGCCAGGGCGCTGACGCTGATGATGATGGCGGCGGCAAGGTAGACGATTTCCATGATGTTGCTCCTAGTAGGTCAGGTTGAGGTTAGTTTCAGTACTTCGTTGCAAAGGTTGCTTGGTTCAGTGGTGCTCGTGAGCGGCACTCAGGTACACGATCGACAGGGTCGTGAAGATGAAGGCCTGCAGCGATACCACCAGAATGTGGAAAATGGCCCACGGCACGTCGAGCACCCAGATCGCCCAGAACGGCAGCAATGCGATCAGGATGAAGATCACCTCGCCGGCGAACATGTTGCCGAACAGACGCAGTGCGAGGCTGATGGGCTTGACGATCAGGCCGACGATTTCGAGGACCAGATTGAACGGGATCAGCAGCCAGTGGTTGAACGGCGTGAGCGAGAGCTCCTTGGCGAAGCCGCCGACACCCTTGACCTTGCAGCTGTAGTAGACGATCAGACAGAACACGCCCAGCGCCATGCCCAGGGTGGCATTGACGTCGGTGGTTGGCACGATCTTCATGTACTCGACGCCGAGGCGACCGAACAGCTCCGGGAAGTAATCGACCGGCAGGATCTTCAGCGTGTTCATCAGCAGGATCCACATGAACAGCGTCAGCGCGATAGGCGCGATGTGGGGATTCTTGCCGTGGAAGGTGGAGCGGGTCAGGTTCTCGATGAACTCGATGACCATCTCGACAGCGTTCTGCAGCCCGCCGGGCACGCCGGTGGTCGCCATCTGGCCGGCCTTGCGGAACAGCCACAGGAACAGCACACCCATGGCGATGGACCAGCCCATGGTGTCCACGTGAATGGCCATGAACCCCATCTCCTGGGCTTCGGTCGAGGTGCTGGCGAACTTCCAACCGAGCTCGGGATGCCTGCCGAAGGTCAGGTTCTGAAGGTGGTGCTGTATGTAATAAATGGCGGTTATTTCATTACCTGCTGCCATACGCTGCTACCTCAGGTTCGTTGGGTCGGTCGGTCACGCAGTAGCCAGGGTGTCAGCCAGTGCATGAGCTGCGCCGCCACATATGCGACAAAGAAAAAAGCCGGGTTTGAGGGGGGCACTGCGACGAACACGATCACGAACAGTGCCACCGTCAAACCAAACTTTCCCATCGCTGCCTGATAGAGATTCATCACGCTGACCCGCGGTCGCCGGCCGTCTCGAACGCGCAGCCCGCGCCAGACGAAGTAGAGCGAAGGCAGCAGACTGACCAGGCCGCCCATCAGGGCCGACAGCACCCCTTCGTGACCATGTCGCAGGCCAGCCAGCAGGGCTACCAGCAAGGTGGCGAAGCCCTGTGCCAAAAAGAGGCGGGTAAAATCCGGGCGCCGGCGCCTCATGGCAGCGTATCCGTGCATCCTGTCGACATTTCCTGCCCTGCCTAAGCAGGGTTTGGGTGCCGGCTTGGCCGAGCGTGACACTCAGGCAAACAACGGCGGATTATAGGGAAGCGCCTCTGGCCCTTCAACCGGGCAGGACGCTTTTAGGCTCGAATGACGTAGCTATGCGACCAAAGGTGGAAGTCATTGTCGACATCCCACGGGCCGCATCGCTCAACGAATGTGCTCGAGAATACCGTCCAGTTCTTCGAGGCTGGAATAGCGGATGGTGACCCGCCCCTTGCCGCCGCGACCGTGCTGAATCCTGACCGGAGCGCCCAGCACTTCGCCGAGGCGGGTCTCCAGGCGCGCCACGTCGGGGCTGGATGCCACTGCCGCGACCTTCTTCGGTTCGCCCTGGGTCAGACGCTTCACCAGCGCCTCGGTATCGCGCACGGTGAGATCCTTGTTGACCACCTCGTGGGCAGCGCGACGCTGCTTGGCGGCGGGCAGAACGAGCAGGGCACGTGCGTGTCCCATATCGAGATCGCCGCGCTCGAGCAGAGTCTGCACTTCCGGATCGAGCGCCAGCAGGCGCAGCAGATTGGCGACCTGGGCGCGGGACTTGCCCACCGCATCGGCCACCTGCTGCTGGGTAAGTTCGAACTCCTCGAGCAGGCGCTTGAGCGCCATCGCCTCCTCCACCGGGTTGAGGTTCTCGCGCTGGATGTTCTCGATCAGCGCCAGGGCCAGGGCGACTTCGTCGCTGACCTCGCGGATCACCGCCGGGATGGTGTCGAGTTCGGCCAGTTGGGAGGCGCGCCAGCGCCGCTCACCGGCGATAATCTCGTAGCGCGACTCGCCGATGGGCCGCACCACGATGGGCTGCATCACGCCCTGGGCTCGGATCGAGTCTGCCAGCTCCTCCAGCGCCTCAGGCTGGATGTCGCGACGCGGCTGATACTTGCCGCGGGTGAGCTGGCTCAGCGGCAGGCGTTCGAGTCGCTCCTCGATCTCGGCTACCGCCGCCGCCGGCTCGCTCGCTCCGTCGGGCAAGACTTGGCCTTCGGGCAGCTCGAGATTCTCGCGGCGGCGGGCGCCGGCACCGATCAGGGCATCCAGGCCGCGGCCCAGGGCGCGTTTTCGCGTCATCAGCATTCCCTCATCACGAGCGGGTCACGACAGTAGGCTCCACCCGGCGCACTACAGCGACAGGCGACGAATCAGTTCCTTGGCCAGCACCCGATGGGCCTGGCTGCCGCGCGAGAAGCGCGCGTACTTGGTCACCGGCAGGCCGTGGCTCGGCGCCTCGGCCACCCGCACGTTGCGCGGGATCGTGGTCTTGAGCAGCGCCTCGCCGAAATAGTCGCGCAGCTGCTTGGAGACGTCCCGGGTCAGACTGTTGCGACCGTCGAACATGGTACGCAGGATGCCATAGATCGCCAGGTCGGGGTTCACGCTGTCCTTGATCTGCTCCACGGTGTCGAGCAGCGCCGAGAGCCCCTCCAGGGCATAGAACTCGCACTGCAGCGGAATCAGCACGCCGTTGGCGGCGGTCAGGGCGTTGACGGTGAGCATGTTGAGCGAAGGCGGGCAGTCGATCAGCACCACGTCGTACTCGCCAGCGACGCTGGCCAGAGCTTCGGTCAGGCTGCGCTCGCGGCCCTCGGCGCGGTCGAGCAGTTCCACTTCCGCGGCGGTGAGATCGCCGTTGCCGGGCAGCAGCGAGTAGCCAGCGGTGGGGCAGTCGAGCATCACCTCGGGAGCGCTCTTCTCGCCCAGCAGCAGGTCGAGCACGCTGCCCTCGAGCGAGTGCTTGTCGATGCCGCTGCCCATGGTGGCATGGCCCTGGGGGTCGAGATCCACCAGCAGCACGCGGCGATCCAGCGCGGCCAGGCTGGCGGCCAGGTTGACGGCGGTGGTGGTCTTGCCCACGCCGCCCTTCTGGTTGGTCAAGGCGATGATTTGACTCACGGGCGACTTCCTTGCGTCGACGGCTCGCTTCAACGGCGGCCTGGGTTGGAATCGGTTCGCTCGACGATCAACAGCTGACGCTCCCCCACGGTGAACGGTACCGCAAGCACGTGGCGCTCGCGCACGACCACACCGGCATCCAGCGCCGCCAGCTCGTCGTCGGCCGCCGGCCCCTTCATGGCCAGCCAGCGCCCGTCGCGGGCCAGCAGCGGCTCGGTCAGCGCGACGAAATCCGCCAGACTGGCGAAGGCGCGCGAGACGATTTGCGCGAAGCCACCCGGCGGTGGCTCGAAAGCCTCGACCCGGGCCTGCACCGGGGTGACGTTGGTCAACCCCAACTCCATCACCGCCTGGCGCTGAAAGCGCACCTTCTTGCCGTTGCTGTCGAGCAGCGTGACCGCCAGGCTCGGCTCGAGGATCGCCAGCACCAGCCCCGGCAGACCGGGCCCGGCGCCAACGTCGAGCAGCGGCGCGGGGCCGACGTGAGGCAGCACGGCCGCGCTGTCGAGCAGGTGCCTTGACACCATCTCTTCCGGTGAGCGTATCGCGGTGAGGTTATAGGCGCGATTCCACTTGTGCAACAGCCCGACCAGGCGCAGCAGTCGCTCGCGCTTCTCCGCGTCGAGTTCGAGACCCAGTGCCGTGAAGCCTTCGTCGAGGCGAGCCGCCACTTGAGGCGTGATGGCTTCGCTCATCCGTTGGCCACTCGCGTGTCGTCGAGAAGACGGCGTTTCTTCAGGTGGATCAGCAGGATAGAGACCGCCGCCGGGGTCACGCCGGAGATCCGCGAAGCCTGGGCCAGGGTCTCCGGACGCGCCTCGGCGAGCTTCTGACGGATCTCGTGGGAGAGCCCCTCGACCTGGACGTAGTCGAGATCGGCCGGCAGCGGGGTGGCTTCGTGACGCTTGAGCTTGTCGATCTCGTCCTGCTGGCGGTCAATGTAGCCCTGGTACTTGGCCTGGATCTGCACCTGCTCGGCCACCGCCTCGTCGTTCACCGGCTCGCCGGCGAGGTGGGCCACGTCGGCGTAGCCGAGCTCGGGGCGCTTGAGCAGGTCGAGCAGGCTGTACTCGCGGGCCAGCGGTTTGCCGGTCCTGGTCTCGATGGCCTCGGCAGCCGGGCTGCCGGGCTGCACCCAACTGGCCTTGAGCCGGGCGCTTTCGCGCTCGATCGCCTCGCGCTTGACGCTGAACGCGGCCCAGCGTGCGTCGTCGACCAGCCCCAGTTCGCGACCGGCCTTGGTGAGGCGCAGGTCGGCGTTGTCCTCGCGCAGCAGCAGACGGTACTCGGCACGCGAGGTGAACATGCGGTAGGGCTCCTTGGTGCCCAGGGTGATCAGGTCGTCGACCAGCACGCCGAGGTAGGCCTCGTCGCGCCGCGGCCACCAGGCCTCGAGCCCCTTGGCACGGCGCGCGGCATTGAGGCCGGCGAGCAGCCCCTGGGCGCCGGCCTCCTCGTAGCCGGTAGTGCCGTTGATCTGACCGGCGAAAAACAGGTTGTGGATAAATTTGGTTTCCAGCGAGTGCCTGAGATCGCGCGGATCGAAGAAATCGTACTCGATGGCATAGCCGGGGCGGGTGATGTGCGCGTTCTCCAGCCCCTTCATCGAGCGCACCACCTTGAGCTGCACGTCGAAGGGCAGCGAGGTGGAGATGCCGTTGGGGTAGAGCTCGTGGGTGTCGAGGCCTTCAGGCTCGATGAACACCTGGTGGCTCGCCTTGTCGGCGAAGCGGTGCACCTTGTCCTCGATCGATGGACAGTAGCGCGGCCCGACGCCCTCGATCACGCCGGAATACATCGGCGAGCGGTCGAGGTTGGCGAAGATGATCTCGTGGGTGCGCTCGTTGGTGTGCGCAATGTGACAGCTCACCTGACGCGGGTGCATCTCGCGATTACCGAGGAAGGACATCACCGGGGTCGGCGTGTCGCCCGGCTGCTCCTCGAGCACCGAGAAGTCGACGCTCTTGGCGTCCAGCCGCGGCGGGGTACCGGTCTTGAGCCGATCGACCCGGAACGGCAGTTCGCGCAGACGGCTGGCCAGTGCGTTGGAGGGAGGATCGCCGGCGCGTCCGCCACGGCTCTGATCGAGACCGATATGGATCACCCCACCGAGGAAGGTGCCGGTGCACAGCACCACCGTTTCGGCATGGAATTGAATACCGGTCTCGGTGATCACGCCACGCACGGTGTCGCCATCGACGATCAGATCCCCCGCCGCCTGTTGGAAGATCGTCAGGTTGGGGGCGTTCTCCAGCATGCCGCGAATGGCTGCCTTGTAGCGCACTCGGTCGGCCTGGGCGCGGGTGGCACGCACCGCCGGTCCCTTACGTGCGTTGAGCACGCGAAACTGGATGCCGCCGAGATCGGTGGCCAGACCCATGGCACCGCCCAGCGCATCGATCTCCTTGACCAGATGGCTCTTGCCGATCCCGCCGATGGCGGGATTGCAGGACATCTGACCGAGGGTCTCGATGTTATGGGTCAGCAGCAGGGTCTGACAGCCCATGCGGGCGGAGGCCAGAGCGGCTTCGGTTCCCGCATGGCCGCCGCCGATGACGATGACGTCAAAGCGGTCGGGATACTCCAAGGTTCACCTCGTTGCGCTTGTGCGCGGATATTGCCTAGGGATGAAAAACAGCCTGCCAGTATAAACCGACTGTGGGTAACCGTCAGGGTTTTCCACACCGGGTTTGCCTGCCAGCCGCGAGCTACCACTCACTAAACAAAACAGAATGATTAAAAGAGAGAAGTTCTGTTGTGGTTGTGACTACTGGTGTGGACAATTTCTGTGGATAACACAATGTCCTACAGATATATCAGTAAGTTGCATTGTTGACTTTTGTGGTGAGAAGAGGATGACGAGCTGAGGGCGAGCGGTGACGAGGCTGTGTATAAAAGAGGGTCTTTTCCACAGCGGCAACGCTACACCTCTTTTCCACCGTTGGCTACCGGGCTTGTCACCGCGACTGTGAACAGTTGCGCTGATGACGACAAGATCCCGGCCTCATGCGGTTTGCAGCGCGATCGGGAGCTTCAAGAGAAGAATGTTATCCACAGGCGAAAAAAAGCCCTGTCGGGAACGACAGGGCTTACGATCGGGCTCGAAGAGAGGGAGAAGGATCAGACCATGAAGGAAGCGCCGCAGCCGCAGGTAGTCGTCGCGTTGGGGTTCTGCACCAGGAAGCGAGCGCCTGCGAGTCCCTCTTCGTAGTCGACGGTGGACCCTACGAGGTACTGGTAGGAGAGCTCGTCG
Source organism: Halomonas sp. MCCC 1A11062 (assembly GCF_021404355.1). Classification (NCBI taxonomy): domain Bacteria; kingdom Pseudomonadati; phylum Pseudomonadota; class Gammaproteobacteria; order Oceanospirillales; family Halomonadaceae; genus Halomonas; species Halomonas sp. MCCC 1A11062. The sequence goes on along the minus strand of NZ_JABFTW010000001.1, from coordinate 238,282 downwards.
ACCACCAGGGCCACCTCTCCGAATTCGATGACGGTATCGTCCTCGCCGACGGTATCGGCAAAGTCGAAGCCGTACTGGAAACCCGAGCAGCCGCCGCCCGTCACGTAGACGCGCAGCTTGAGTTCGGGCTTGCCCTCCTCCGCAATCAGCGTCTGGAGCCGCTTCCTGGCGGCTGCGCTGAGCATCATGGGAGTAGGGACGAAAGATTCTGCGCCGCTCATGGGCATCCTCCCGTGAGCCGAATGAATGGATAACAATCGATTATCTTAAATTCCTAGCAAAAGGGTCAACTATTCAGGAAAAGGACTCACCAGTGACGGCATCGCTAGGGGCTGAGCCGTCGGCAGGTCTACGAGGAGGCGCTGTAAACCCATCCCTGGGCGCTATCGACGCCATCCCTGGCGTAGAACCTCCTCTACGACCTGCCCCCGGCTCCCAATACCTCTGGTGAAATCATCAGGGCATCAGGGCGGGGGCGGCGAGTCCGGCATGCTCGTCGAAGCCGAACATCAGGTTGAGGTTCTGCACCGCCTGGCCGGAAGCGCCCTTGACCAGGTTGTCTATCACCGAGAGTACCACCACGGTGTCGCCGTTGCCCGGCCGATGCACGGCCAGGCGGCAGACATTGGCGCCTTTGACGCTGCGCGTCTCGGGGTGGCTGCCGGCGGGCATCACGTCGACGAAGGGCTCGGCGGCGAAGCGCCGTTCGAACAGCGCCTGCAGATCGCCGGGCTCGCCGGTCAGGCGCCCGTACAGCGTGGCGTGAATACCGCGGATCATCGGCGTCAGGTGGGGCACGAAGGTCAGCCCCACCGAGCCCTTGGCGGCATCAGAGAGGCCCTGGCTGATTTCCGGCAAGTGGCGGTGGCCGGAAGCGCCGTAGGCCTTCATCGATTCGCTGGCCTCGGCCAGCAGTGAGGGCACCTTGGCGCCACGGCCGGCGCCGGTGACGCCGGACTTGCAGTCGGCGATCAAGTGGTCGGCGTCGATCAGGCCGGCTTCCAGCAGCGGCAGCAGCCCCAACTGCACCGCGGTGGGGTAGCAGCCGGGCACGGCGATCAGGCGCGCCTGGCGAATGCGCTCACGGTGCATCTCGGGCAGACCGTACACGGCTTCTTCGAGCAGCTCTGGGGCGCCGTGAGGCTGACCGTACCACTCGGCCCATACCTCGGCGTCACGCAGGCGGAAGTCGGCGGAGAGGTCGATCACTCGGGTGCCCCGCTCGAGCAGCTCGCCGGCCAGGGCATGGGCGACGCCGTGGGGAGTGGCGAAGAAGACTGCGTCGCAGGTTCCCAGACGCTTCGGGTCTGGCTCGCTGAAGGCCAGCTCGTCGTAGTGACCGCGCAGGTTGGGGTACATGTCGCAGACGCGCACACCGGCTTCGGAGCGCGAGGTGATCGCTTCGACCTCGACTTGCGGGTGCTGCGCCAGCAGCCTGAGCAGTTCGACCCCGGTGTAACCGGTGCCGCCGACGATTCCGACCTTGATCACGATGCGACTCCTTCGATGGTTGCCTGGCAGGGAGCGGCTGCCAACGGGACCGCTCTGTCCGGATATGATACACAAGAGAGGGGGCGACCACCCAGCCGGCGCGTCCCACTCACAAGGAATGCCTGGACAGGAAACTGCCGTGCCGCGTCTTTCGCTACCTAGCTTCAGTCTCGAGAGGTTTCGCCGCCAGCTGGCCAGCGTCGATGCCTTGCCGCAGCTGTGTGTGCTGGGCGTCGTCTCGGGGCTCGTTACCGGTGCGGTGATGGTCGCCTTCCGCTTACTGCTCGAGCTGGGGGGCGTGCTGTTCATGCCCGGTGGCGATCACGAGGCCTTCGAGGGTTTGCCGCCGATGGTGCGCTCGAGCCTGCCTTTGATCGCCGTGGCCATTATCGGCATTTTCCTGTGGCGTCAGCCGGCGGCGGCACGCAAGCTGGGCGTCGGTCACGTGATCGAGCGGCTCACCTATCATCAGGGGCGCTTTCCGCTGCGCAACTGGATCAACCAGTGGTGGGTGGGGGTGACCACGGTGCTGGGCGGCCTCTCCGCCGGGCGCGAGGGGCCGGCGATACATCTCGGCGCAGCCGCGGCCAGCGGCCTGGGCCAGCAGCTGCGCCTGCCGCACAACAGCCTGCGAGTGCTGGTGGCCTGTGGCACGGCGGCGGGCATCTCGGCCTCGTTCAATACCCCGATTGCCGGTGTCATCTTCGCCATGGAAGTGGTGATGATGGAGTACACCATTGCCGGCTTCATGCCCGTCATTCTGGCCTCCACCATGGGGGCGCTTGTGGCCATGCTGGTATACGGTTCCGAGCCGGCCTTCCAGGTACCCAGCGTCAGCCTGGGCTCGTTGATGAATCTGCCCTGGATCGTGGTCACGGCGCTGTTCATCGGGCTGCTGGCCGGACTCTTCATCCACGTGGCGCGCAGCGAACGCATCGCCGGGCTGCCGGTGCCGCTGCGTCTGGCGCTGGTGGCGTTGGCCACGGCGACGGTGGGGTGGTGGTTTCCCGAAGTCCAGGGCATCGGTTACGACAGCATGGAAGCCGCGTTAGCCGGCAATCTGGCGGTCGAGGTGCTGCTGGCACTGGTGGTAGCCAAGCTGCTGCTCACCGCCATCACCGTGGCCAGCGGTATCCCCATCGGCATCATCGGCCCGGTGCTGGTGGTCGGGGCCGCCGCCGGTGCACTGGCCGAGCTGCTGGGCGCCTGGTTGTTTCCGCAACTGGAGATGGAGCCGGGGTTCTACGCCATGCTGGGCATGGCGGCGATGATGGGGGCGGTGCTGCAGGCGCCTCTGGCGGCGCTAATGGCACTGCTGGAACTGACCCATAACCCCAATATCATTCTGCCGGGCATGCTGGCGGTGGTGGTATCGGGGCTGACGGCACGCCAGCTGTGTCGCTGCGACGGCTTCTTCATCAGCATGACCCGCCATGGCCTGCACCCGCTGCAACAGCCGTTGATGCAGGCGCTGTCGCGAGTCTCGGTGCCGGCGGTGATGGAGCGCAGCTTCGTCGCCACGCCGCGCATGGTCACCCGCGATCAGGCTCGGGTGCTGCTCGATGCCAGACCGGCCTGGATATTGATCGTACGTTCGAGCGACGACAAGCCGACACTGGCGCTCAAGGCCGCCGACCTGGCCCGCGCCTTGATGGACGAAACGCAGGAAGCCGAAGCGGTTGGCGAAGAAGAAGACGCGCTGATCGACCTGCTCGAGGTACCGGGGCTGCGTCTGGAAATGGCGCCGATCCATCACCAGGCAACCCTGTCGGAGGCGTTCGAGCGACTCAACGATCAGGCGGTCGATGCGCTGTTCGTCGAGCAGGGCCGGCGACCGAAGCAGCAGCGAATTTCCGGTATCATCACCCGCGGCTCCATCGAGCGTTACTACTCATTGAAGTGAGTCGCTGAAGTGAGAGTCGCTGAAGCGAGTCATTGAAGTGAGAGTCGCTGAAGCGAGTCATTGAAGTGAGTCGTTGAAGTGAGCCGGACGAGTTCTTGAAGTACGTTCAATGAAACGAGGCGGCAGCGATCGTCGTCGTCATCTCTAAGGAGACTGCATGTATCTCTGGATCAAGGCGCTGCACATCGTGGCCGTGGTGACCTGGTTCGCGGCGCTGTTCTACCTGCCGCGCCTCTATGTCTATCACGCCATGGCGCGCGACAAGGGCGAGCAGCAGGCCATCGATTACTTCAGCGTGATGGAGCGCAAGCTCTATCGCGGCATCATGACGCCTTCGATGATCGCGGTGATCGTGTTCGGCCTGTGGCTTCTTTATCTGATGCCGCACTGGCTCGGCATGGGCTGGATGCACGTCAAGCTGCTGTTGGTGGTGTTGTTGGTGGCCTACCACCATGTCTGCCTGATCTATCTCAAGCAGTTCGCTGCGGGGCGCTGTCAGCGTAGCCACGTGTTCTTTCGCTGGTTCAACGAGCTGCCGGTGGTCGTGCTGTTGGCCATCGTGATCCTGGCCGTGCTGAAGCCGTTCTGAGCATGGCCGGCGAAACGAACACACAGCCACCCGTGGTGCTGGTACTGGCCGGCCACGACCCTACCGGCGGCGCGGGCATCATGGCCGACGGCGAGGCGATCGCCGCCTGCGGCGGCTGGGCGTTGACGGTGCCGACGGCGCTGACGATGCAGGATTGCCGCGACGTGCATCGTGTGGTTCCGGTGCCGGCCGAGCTGATTCGCGAGATGACGGCGCGGCTCTCCGGCTTTCGTCTGGCAGCGATCAAGGTCGGCCTGCTGGCAAGCCGCGAGACGCTCGATGCCGTGGTCGACATCATCAAGGCACGGCCGGGCATCCCCGTGGTGGTCGATCCGGTGCTCAAGGCGGGTGGCGGCAAAGAGTTATCCACATCCGCCATGGTCGAGGTCTTCCGCTCTCGTCTGCTACCGCTTGTGGATATCCTGACGCCGAATCGTCTCGAGCTCGAACGCCTGGCCGGAACGGAGCCACAGGATGACGAAGCGCGTGCGCGTCAACTGATGGCGCTGGGCTGTCGTGCCGTGTTGGTGACCGGCAGCGACGATCCCGATCGCGACGTGCCGCAAGATGTCGTCGAGCAGGTGCTGTATGCATCAGAACAGAACCGTGCCTGGCGCTGGCCGCGGCTGGCAGGCAGGTTTCACGGCTCGGGCTGCACTCTGGCCGCGGCGTTGGCGGCACGGCTCGCGGCCGGTGAGTCCTTGGAGGTTGCCTGCGAACAGGCTCAGCGCTTCACCTGGCAGGCGCTGGCCAAGGCATGGCAGCCGGGTAATGCTCAGGCGCTGCCGCGGCGAACGGCTGCCCAGGGCAGCTGGTACGATCCCGTACAGGGCGTGGCCAAAGCCCATTCAATGAGCGAAGATCACCGTAACTTCACCACGCATTCCAAGGTTATCCAAGAAGTTATCCACAGACCGGGCAGCGTGAGCCTGGCACTACCCGTGACGGGGTTACACCATTCTCGTGACAGCAAAGAGGCTTACATGACCACTTCCGAAACGCTCTTCGAACAGGCTCGCCGCCATATTCCCGGTGGCGTCAACTCTCCCGTTCGCGCCTTCAAGGGCCTGCACCGGCCGCCGGTGTTCATGGAGCGGGCGCAGGGTGCCTACCTGTTCGACGTCGAGGGCAAGCGTTATGTCGACTATGTCGGTTCCTGGGGGCCGATGATCACCGGCCACGCCGATCCGGACGTGCTGGGTGCCGTGCGTAGCCGACTCGACCACGGTCTTTCTTTCGGCACGCCGACGGCCATCGAGACCACCATGGCCGAGCTGATCTGCGAGATGATCCCCTCCATCGAACTGGTGCGTATGGTCAACTCGGGGACCGAGGCCACCATGTCGGCGATTCGACTGGCGCGTGGCTATACCGGGCGCGACAAGATCGTCAAGTTCGAGGGCAACTACCACGGCCACTCCGACTCGCTGCTGGTCAAGGCCGGCTCCGGCGCCCTGACCCATGGCGAGCCCAGCTCCCCGGGGGTGCCGGTGTCACTGGCCGAGCACACCATCACGCTGTCCTACAACGACCTCGATGAGGTGGAAACCTGCTTCGAGGAGATCGGCAACGAGATCGCCTGCATCATCGTCGAGCCGGTGGCGGGCAACATGAACTGCATCCCGCCGCAGCCGGGTTTCCTCGAAACCTTGCGCCGGGTTTGCACCGAGTACGGCAGTGTGCTGATCTTTGATGAAGTGATGACCGGTTTTCGCGTTGCCCTGGGTGGGGCCCAGGCGCACTTCGGCATCGAGCCCGATCTGACCTGTCTGGGCAAGATCGTCGGCGGTGGCATGCCGGTGGGCGCCTTCGGCGGCAAGCGTGCGATCATGGAGCAGATCTCACCGCTGGGGCCCGTCTATCAGGCGGGTACGCTGTCGGGCAACCCGCTGGCCATGGCCGCCGGTATCGCCCTGTTGACCAAGCTGCGCGAGCCCGGCTTCCACGATGCCCTGGCGCAGCGCGTGGAAACGCTGTGTCACGGGCTGCAGGAGCGCGCCGATGCCGCCGGGGTCGACATGATCACCCAGCGCGTGGGTGGCATGTTCGGGCTGTTCTTCACCGGGCAGACCCGGGTCGACAATTTCGCCCAGGCCACGGCCTGCGATGCCGAGGCCTTCCGGCGCTTCTTTGCGGCGATGCTGGAAGAGGGCGTTTACCTGGCACCCTCGGCCTACGAGGCGGGATTCATGTCGAGCGCGCATACGCCGGAAGACATTCAATTCACGCTGGACGCTGCCGAGAAGGCATTCGCCAAGGTACGCTAGGCCAATAGAAAACAGGAGTGAACATGGACGCCACTTCAGTGCCCTACCCGACCTCAGCCACCGCCCTCGAGCTGGATGAGCTGATCGATTCGCTGGTGGCGTCGCACCGCTCCTTCGTCGACGACCTGCCTTATGTGGGGGCGTCGGGCTGCCTGGCGGCAACCCGGGCCCTAGTCAAGGAGGAAGTCGGCGTGCTCGATGCACGCCTGAGCGGTGAGGAGGATCGCTTGCACCTGCAACGGCTCGAGGCCTGGTTGGAGCAGGAGATGGTGAGGCTAGAGCCCTGGTTCGACGAGCGCGGCGAACCGCGGCCGAGCTGGATCGTAGGGCGGCAGGTTCTGCCGTTGTGCGATCGGCAGCGCCTCATCATGACCAGCGCTCTCGATCTCGAGCCAGCGGATCCCATGGCCAATCGTTGCCTCGATCCGGGGTTCGACCTGGTCTCGCTGCTGGTGGGCCTGTATGTCCGCGACGAGACGCGACTGGCGCACTACGCCCTGGATCGCTATCTGCGTCGCTCCGGCGACTACTCCCTGATGCGGCTGATCTCGGTCTTTGCGGTGTGTCGTTGCCTGGCAGGGGCACGGCGAGCGCTGCAGCGCTCTGAGTCGGGGCGTGAGCCGGCATTCCGCATGGCGGAGATCATGACCGAGTGTCGTCGCTATCTCGACCTGGCCGAACAGGTCTCCAACTTCCGCTTTCCGCCGTTGATCATCGGGGTTGGCGTCTCAGGCAGCGGCAAGAGTCGCTTCATGGCCGAGATCGTCGAGCGGCTGGGGGCCGTCAGGCTGTGCTCGGATGCCGAACGCAGACGGCTGTTCGGAATCGATCCACAGGCGGTGGAGCCCGATACGGCTGTGGATATCTTCAGTCCCGAGTCCACCGAGCGTACCTATCAGCGTCTGGCCAGTCTTGCCGGCCTGCTGCTCAATGCCGGCATACCCACCTGCATCGATGCTACCTGCCTGACACAAGCGCAGCGGCAGCTACTGCGACAGCAGGGCGAGGCGCGCGGCCTGCCGGTGCTCATCGTCAGCTTCGAGGCGGACGAGGATACCTTGAAGGAGCGCATCATCAAGCGCTCAGGGGAGTATGGTGTAGAGCCTGATGCAAGCCTTGCCGTGCTGAATGGCCAAATGGAAGGCTTCGAGGATTTTTCCCCTGACGAAAGGCGCAATTTGTTGCGCATAGATACCACGGCGGAACATGTCGGTGATACATTGGCCTTATTGGTCGAGAAGCGTTTCAATCTGAGCTTTAGCTGAGAATATGATGAACAGGCTTTCAAGGATCCTCTTGGCCAGCTTGATAGGTGTTAGCTTCATGTTGGCCGTTGCCGGAGCGAATGCCATGTCGAAGCAGGTAAGTCGGGCTGATTCACCCAAAAGTGAGATCGTGATCGTCTTCGATGGCGTGCCGGGCACCCGCTTTCAAGCTTCATTGAAGATCGATGATGGGGTTCAGGCCGTAACTCATGAGCTGGAAGAGAGCGTCCCCAGTGAATATCGCTATCAAGGGGAGGCATTGGAAGCGCACATCCGCCAGACGAGCCAGGAAGGCGCACTGAGCGTCGAGGTGCGTAAGCAGGGAAGTGTCAGCCGTTCCAGCACCCAGGGGCAGGGTAGCGAAATCAGACTTCGGGTCAGATAGCAGGTCTGATCTCGCCCCTTCCGTTGGTCAGGCCATGGCGTCGGATTGCCTAGAGGCATGCAGGCCGGAGCTGCCTTTCTGCCTGCGGTGATAAAGATATCGCTTGTAGAGGGCCCAGCAGTGAAAGCTGAGGAACGTCAGGATGAATCCCAGGACGATGACCCTCGGCAGCAACGAAGTCGCGATCGTCAGTATCCAGACATCACTGCTGATGATGGAGATGGTCGTCTTGGCGATCAGCGCCAGCCAAACGGCCAAGGTCAGTGCGGTAATGGATAGGTCCCTTGCCCGATAGGACAGGCTCCTTTTACGTGGATTGTTGATGACCACTGGATGCAACTTATTCATGGAAGATTTCTCCTCTGTCTGGGCTGGTCCAGGTAGCCAATCGGCCTTTCTGTCGCTTTGCGGCTTTGGGTACTGCCAAGACAACCGTAGCCATGTTCAATAGCCAGTAGACGAGCGGATACCAGACACACCAGTATGCGCAACGCAACATACCTCTCTCATAACGACTGTCGATAGCAAAACTGACGATAAACTGAACGAAGCTCAGTATGATAAGGGTGCTTCCTACATAAGAAAGAAGAGCGCCCGAGTAGACCGTTGAGGATGTGAGGAAGGCCAAGGAAAAGAGCCAAGACAGCAGCATGAACAATGCAGAGTAGCACCACACAACGCTGACCATGTACTCCAGCATCAATGGCCAGAAGCGCCGGTTCTGCCATCTCACCGTCTGAGTGAAGTAGCGCAAAAAGACTTCTGCACCGCCTTGGGCCCAGCGCAGGCGCTGACGAAACAGACCGCGGAGCGTTTCCGGCATCAGCACCCAGCACAGCGCCCTCGGCTCGTAGCGGACCTGTCCTCCCGCCATTTGCAGGCGCCAGCTGATATCGATGTCCTCGGTGATCATGTCGGTGTTCCACCCTTCGATGGCTTCTAGCGCGCTCCTTCTAAACGCGCAAACCACGCCGGAAATCGTGAACACCATGCCGTAGATTCGCTGGGCTCGCTTGATCAAGCCGATGATGGATGAGAACTCACCGGTCTGTATCTTGCCGATCACCGTGGAGCGCGTTCTCACCCTGGGATTCCCGGTTACGCCGCTGACGTTGGAACTTTGCAGGAAGTGCCCCACCATGTAGCCGATGGCGTCGTAATCGAGAATGGCATCGCCATCGATGCCAACGATGATCTCGCCGGTGGCCTCCTTGAGCCCATGGTTGAGAGCGCTGGCCTTGCCCTGATTGCTCTGATGAAGGACCTTCAGGTTCGGACAGGTGAGCTTGAGAGACTCCAGTAGCTCTCCTGTAGCATCTTTGCTGCCATCATTGATGGCGATGATTTCCAGTTTTGGGTAATTTTGATGTTTCAGATGCTCTATGGTTTCCCGGATATTAGCGGCTTCATTATAGCAGGGCAGTAACAAGGAAACTTGGGGGCATGTTTCATCCCATACCTGAGGTTCAGGCCAAGCCTGTTTTCGTTCCCAATGCAAGTAAAAATAGAGCCCCCCGCAGATCCATATCGTGGCCATGACGCTGGGATAGGCATAGGTAAATATCGATATGGCATCAAGGATATTCATTGCTGCACCCCGAATCTTCGGCCAAGAGAGAAAATCGGACGCAGCATGTAAATATCAGGATGATTGATGTGAAAGTCATCGGGGTAGTAGCCGATGTGCCTGACGCCAGTTTGCTTGACGGTATCGATCCAGCTCATGAGAACTTCATTGGGAACGAGTGTATCGTCTCGCCAGTCACGTGTTTGTAATTCGAACACCAACCGATCGGCAGGAACGGCAGCCAGAGAAGCTCGTGCCAACTCCTCCAGCCAGCGCTGCGGATTATCAGCCTCTTCCATGTAAGGCATGGCCATGACTGCGACATAGTCGTAGGCGGCAGCGAAATCCTCTGCCGATTGAGCGAACCAGGCCTGACTCTCCGGCTCGAGAATAGGCAGCGCATAGATGTTTCGAGAAATCGTGAAAGTCTTGTTGTCGGATTGCCGATAGTAGTTGGCAGCCTCGACCAGCTCGAGGGTGAACTGCGTCAAGAACGAAGTCTTTTGCTGGGTCCACTGGTGAAAAAGCGCTTCATCTGCGCGAATGCTGTCGACATCGGGTGGCAGGTTCCATTCGTCTGCGTAGACACTGCGAGCCTCTTCGCTGGCATCCTCGAAGTCGGTCAGGAAGGCATCGTCGTGGAAGAGCAGGCCATCGAACTTGGTCATGCGGCCGAGGTCTTCGTAAATCTCGGCAATGAGCTGTCGATTGGCTGCCGAGTAGGGTGAGAGACGCAGGTAGTGTTCCGTGGCCTTCTGCCCAGTCCTGGCATCCGTGACGTAGGGGTGCCCCGGACCCAGATCGAAGGCGAGCACCGGCATCCAGGCATAGACCTTTACATCGGCGCGTTTCTTCAGCTGCCAGGCAACGCGATTGAACAGATCTTCGCGCATCGGGAGATGACGGTTGGGAAAATAGAGAGCCTCGGCCACGCCATTGCCGTTCGGATCGGCGAAAGCCTGCAGGTAGACCGTGCTGACCCCGAAGCGGTAGATGCGGTCGATCAACAGGTCCAGATTGGCTTCCTGCTGAATGGGGTCGGGATCGTATACGTAGTCGAGATCCACATGCACGATACGCAGGACGTCGCGTTCCCACACCCGGTTGCTGAGTATTTCCTCGAAGGTCTGCAGGCTGGTTTCCTGATCGATGAGATAGCGGCCCATGACCCTCGTGCCGTCACCGATGCGGTTGGGCTGGCTGAGCAGGCTGAAGCTGTGTGGCATGCCGTGCTCGGCGGCAATGTCCAGGGTGGCCTGACTGTAGGCTCCGTAGGGCCACACCATGAGACGCGGTGGCGTGCCGGTGATCTCCTTCAACTGCTCGCTGGCCCGATGCATGTCGTCGTGTATTCGCTGCAGATAGTCGGCCTCGCTCTCGTAACCGTCTGTCTGCCAGCGGCTGGTGACGGCGGCCGCCTGTTCATTGCCTTGGGGGTTGCCGATCACCCCATAGTGCAGGTCGTAGGTATGCGATGCGATCTCCACCAGCGGATCGTCATGCAGTTCGCGCAGCTGCTCTCGGGTCATGATGCGATCCCGTTCGAGAAAGCCGTCGCCATAGGGCACGGGGGCGGTTGGCGGAACATCGATCCAACTGCCGACTATCGCCGTGATGGCAGGGTAGCGATAGAGCTGCAGAAGTGGGTAGACGATGTCGTAAAAGCTGCGATAACCATCATCGAAGACCAGCATGACGGCCTTGTCGGGTAAGGGGGCGATGCCGGCCTCGGCATCGAGTACCTGTTGCAAGGAAACGGGCTGGTAGCCGTGGGCCCTTATCAGGTTGAAGTGTTCGATGAGGCGCGTTCGTGTGATCGTCTGCGGCAGCAGGGCAAGTTCCGGTGTCACATCGAAATCGACCACGTCATGGTAACTGATCACCACGAAGTCGTTGCCCTCCCGGGCCGCCAGGGCGGGCTGTGCGAGAATGCCTAGGCAGAGCAGACCGAAGAGAAGGGCCATCCTGACGTTCATGGGAATCTCCATACCAGGGTTCCTGTCACTACCGTGTCGTGTTCGGCCTGGCCGTCGTACACGGCTCGCTGGCGGGCAATGCCGTATTCGATGGATACGCTCGGCAACAGCTCCCAGCGCTGGTGATAGCCGAGGCTCCAGGTATCGTCATCGTCTTCGCCTTGCTGCCAATACCGGCCGACACCGGCCGTGATGCCCTGAGTAAAGGTCCGGCGATAGCCCAGGGGATGAGCGTACTCAAGCATCAGCTCTCCACTGAGATAGGTGTCCCGTTCGGGGTTGTAGTAGCTGGCATCCATCTCATCGTTGAGAGAACCGCCGAGCCAACCCGTTGCGGCAAGCAACCAGCGGTCGCGGTGAAAGAGCCGCTCCTGCCAATAGCCGAGCGCGCTGCGACGCAGGTTGCCATCTTCGAAATCGGTCAGACTCATCTCGGTACCCAGGCTGCGTCTTTCATCACGCCGATAGGTCAATGCTGCGTGGTAGCGGTCGGCGCTGACGTCGTCATTCAAGGCACGTAGCGGCGTGGTGAGGCTGTTGTATTCGGCGCCGAGGGTGACGGCGAGATGGTCAGTGAAGTCATGGCGCAGCGCGGCGCTGAAATGCGGTTCGTCGTTGAGATGCAGGCCATGACCGGCAGCCAGCGTGACCTGACTGGGAAAGAGATTCCACTCATAGCCTGCGATGGCATACCCCGCCCGCAGTGAACCCTCGTCAAAGGTGCCTTGTTGATGACGATGCTGCAGGAAGTATCGTGACCCGTTGTCGCTGCGGGGCGAGCGAAAGACGATATCGCTGCGCCACTCCCTGGATGCCTGGGTGCCACCACCGCCTTGGCCATCGCTTTGCTCGACGGAAAAGCTGAGCTCAGCGGCGCGCTGCTCCCGCCACTCCCGCTCGAGGTTGTCTCTCGATACGCTGGGTTTGGCGTTGTCGAGTTCCTGTCGTACCTGCGTTACCGTGCCTTGCCAGTTACCCTGCTGAAGTCTGGCCATCAACTCACCGTGGCGGGCCGTATCGCGCTGGTCGGGTCCCAGTAGCGAAACGGCTTGGCGATAGTCGGCCTGGGCCTGCTCGGGCCAGCCGCGCCAGCGTCCGATATCGCCCCGCAGCTGCCATAGATAGGCATTGGCTGGTGCTTCGGCCAGGTAGGCGTCGACCTGAGTCAGTGCCTCTCGTTCGTTACCCCGCCAGGCCTCGAGCATGGTGTCGAGCAGGAGTACCTTCGACAGATTGGGGTTCTCGATATGGGTGGTGCCGGTGAAATCCCGGCGATAGGGAGGTTCTGTGCGGCGCCATGCTTCGAGCAGGCGCTGCGCCTCGCGAAACTGTCTGGCATCCGTGTGGCTGAAAAACAGCGCCTCATAGAGAGGATCGCTCAGGTCCGCCCCCCGCTCTGGCTCGTCCCGGAGCAGGGCTTGATAGATCGCTATGGCTTGCTCGGGCTTCCCCAAGCCGTTGAGTGCATGCGCCCTGGCCCGCAGGACATAGTTGGGCAAGCGGCCGTATTGGTGAAGTAGCCTCTCGCTCAATGCCTCGGCCTGTGAGAATCGACGCAGTTGAGCAAGCGCCACGACGCGGTCATAGTCCGCCAGCCTTGCCAGATCGGGGTGCAGGTCATCTGCCGCCACGACCTGATCGAGCAGCGCCAGACCCCGCTCGATGCTGCGATGATCGTCGATATGGATGCCCAGACGGAGGGCATTGACGCCCTCGTAGTAGCGCAGCCAGAGGGCATCGCTGGAGGTGAAGAGTTCGGGGTGTTGCTCGACCATCCGGCGTGCAGGCTCGCTGGCGCCTAGTCTCAAGGCGAGCCGATACATAGCACGTATCTCGTTGGCACGGTCCGGGCCTCTTTCGACCAGAGCCTGGCGTGCCTGGAGTTCGGCGAGGACGTTGCCGGTCTCGGCCGCCAGGTAGCCTCTTGCTTCCATGGCTTCCAGCGTGGTGCCGGAAAGCATCTCGTAGCGACTCAATGCGCTTTCGGCCAGCGCGTACTGCCCAAGATCGGTATGCGCCAGCGCCTGGCCCAGCCAGGCAGCCGGATCCTCGGGCTCTCGCAGGGCCAGGTGCGAGAAGAAGCTCAGAGCGAGCTCCGCATTCCCTTGCCGGCGTGCTGCACCGCCCAGATCGAGCAGTTCACTTTTCGTGTACACATCGGCGGAGCAGCCCGGGCAAACGGAGAGAGCCTCGTCGAGTCGATCGGCGCGTATCAGCAGTGCGATCAGGTCACTGCGTACCGCAACGTCACCAGTGCGTGCGTAAAGCACACCGAGGCGCGATATCGCCGTTTCCCATTGGCCGCTGTCGACAGCCTGCTGCACGAGGGCCTGACGCTGAGTGTCGATCGGCGTCTCGGCCAAAGCGATCGGTGAAAGGAGCGCAATCAAGCAAAGAGGCGCAACGGCAAGCAGCAAGCGTTTCATCAGGCCTCGTCTCGCGCAGGTGGTCCGGTATTGCTCAAGCCGTATCGCGGCAATGATGCAGTGAAAAGGCCCCGCCCGAGCGGGGCCTTTTCCGATCAAGCTCAGTGCTGGAATACGTGAGCCGTGTTGCCGCCGCCCACCTGAGTGGTGGTTGCTGAGTTGTTGCTACCCATCTGCACGTGAGTGGCCGTGTTGCTGGCCAGGCTCAGCAGGCCGGCACCGGACTGGGTGATGGAGGAGTAGTGGTTCTTGCCGGACTGGAAGGAGTCGGCCAGGTCGTTATAGCCGCTCTGAGTCACCTCGGAGACGTGGCTGCGACCGTTCTGGACGATGATAGCGTCGTTGTTGAAATTGCTCTGGTCTACACTGGCATAATTGTTGGTGCCAGACTGGGTGATGTCGGAGGTGTTCTTCAGATCGCGCTGGTGTACTTCAGCGATGTTGGAAGTTCCGCTCTGGACGACGGTGGAGTCATTGAAGCTGCCGCTCTGATCGACATTGGCGTAGTTGTTGTTGCCGGACTGGGTGATGTCGGAAGCGTTCTTGAGACCTTCCTGCTGGACCTGAGCGACGTTGAACTTGCCGTCTTGTACCACGTCGGAGCTGTTGGCGAAGCCCTCTTGGCTGATGTCGGCAAAATTGTTCCAGCCGTTCTGGTAGGTGGAGGCGTTGTTCTTGGCACCTTCCTGACTCACTTCCAGAACGTTTTTCGTCCCGATCTGCTGGCTGTCGGAAGTGTTGAACATGCCTTCCTGGCTGACGGAAGCGCTGTTGTTGGTGCCGTTCTGGAAGACATCGGCATCGTTGCCCAAGCCTGCCTGTTCGATGTCCGATACGTTATGCCCCCACCAGCCCTGCTGATGGACGGTCGCGCTATTGCCTACGCCATCCTGGCTCACACCCGAGGTATTGTTACCCCCACCAAACTGCGTGAGCTGGGATACGCTGACGTCGTTGTTGAAACCGGTTTGATCGACGTCGGAAACGTTTCCATTGGCGAGAGCCGCACCGGAGAAAGCGATAGCGGCTGCCATGACGGTCATCTTGAATTTCATGTTCATTCCCTCTCGTTTGAAATCCCTGGTTGAGCGTTGTTGCCGCCAGGGTGGATTCAGGATTCGATAGCATGGCTATCGCTTCCATTTGCCACTTACGGAATCAAGCAATTATCTTTATATGAACCATGCTTCTTGCACTTCTCCATGGCAGGTTCCGAGCAGTCGCTGGTAGCCACGAAGCTAGTAGCGATAGACTTGGACGGCTGCCTGTCCACGTGAGAACTGGGTGATGGTGATGGGACTTGTGCGATGAGTTCCCAACTGATGAATCTCGGCACTTCCATAAGCGCCATGCTGGTGAATGGTCGCTTCTTTGCCGTACCCGATCTGCACGATACCGGCGTCATGGCCTAGACCATTTTGCAGGATCGACGCTTCAAGGTGAGCACCGCTCTGCACTACTCGAGCTTCGTTGGCGTGTCCGGCTTGCCTTGAGCTGGCAACGTTGGCAAAGCCTTGCTGCATGATACGCGAGCCGTTATGGCTACCCTGCTGCAGGATAGTAGCTTCATTTCCCTGGCCGGCCTGGTAGATGGTCGCCACCTGTCGAGACGTGGAACTCGCCGATTCGACATCGAGTTCGGAACTTGGCATAAGATCGCCGGCCAAGGCGGCTTTGGCCACAACTAGAGCCATCCCTACAGAAAATGTAACAATTCCATTTTTCTTCATGGCACTTACTCTAGCGATTTTACGTTCAGTTACAGTGTCGGTATGCGCGTGCATTTATTCCATAATTCGGAAGTTCTATTCGTGGTATTAAATTTTTAGCACTCGCGGTTTTTGCAGGAGAATTAGTTTTTTGTCTTCAGGAATTAACCGTGCCGAAACACAAATGTAAAAAAAAGGCGCCAAAATATGGCGCCTAAAAAAATTCGGGCTGTTTCAGAGCATGGGGGAGGAGGCATCGCGGTAAGCCATGAGTACTTCGTTGTCGTATTCGGATGGGTCTGCCAGGTTCCACAACCCTCGGTCGACTCCCTGTGTGACGAGATGAATGACGGCAGATTCGATTGCCGACATCACGGCCATCTGCACCGGTTCGTTGTGGGTATAGCCCGCCTCGGCTTCCAGCAAGCGGCGGAAACTGACGAAACGATAGACACCTGCCCGCACCTCATAGGAATAAACCGTCTTGCTGGTATTCACGTTGGCGAGCACTTCTCCCGTTGCGATATCCACGGCACGAAGGTTGACGGTCACTTGGTCGACTTGATACTGGCCGGATGCGCCGATGCCGAAATATTCCGCTCCTACACCGCCTGTCTTCATGTTGGAGTCGTAAGCGATGATGCCGCCCTCCATCAGGATTCGTGCTGCGTTGAGCGAGCCGAGCTCATGTTCTCGCCCGTTCCGTTCTAGGTTCGCGCGAATGATACGGCGCTCCGTCAGCAGGTTCTGCAAACCGACGCGCTCGAGCGGCACGAACCAGCCAGAGTCGGCCAGAGCGGAACTCAGCATGGCAGCGCCGCCCTGGGTCACAGCCGTCGAGAAGGTGCTGGCGGGTTGGGGGCGATACTGCCCCGTCTGATCTCTGAAGTCATACACGGCTGTGAAGATAGGGGCTGCGGGCCGGGGAAGGTTGGTAAGGTCCACATAAGTGCCAGACCGAGGGATCAGTGTCGCAGGTGCTCCTTCAAGGCCCTCCGGAGAAGTGACCATACCGACGCACCCACCGAGGAAGATCAGACCTGACATGAGGCCGACTCTAAATACGTTCATGCTCATCCCCTTAGAATGGTGTTCCGAAGTCGATGCGCGTCACTTCGTTGGTTCTCTTGTCGGTGATGATCATCTGAAATGCGCCGCCACCTACGTTGACGAACCTGACATTGAGGGAGGAGTTGTCGATGACGCTTTCGCTTCCACCGGGGTTGTTAGGATCGAGCGCATTGTCGATTGCTCGGTTAATGAGATCGGCACGCAGGTCTTGAAGGAAAAAATCCACTTCCGAAAATCTTCCGAAATCGGGGGCGTTTGGATCTCTATTGGTATCCTGTGCCTGCGCTTTATTGAGCAGATGATTACCAAGCAGAGGGTCCCCACCGAACGATGGGTTGATGGGGCGATAAATCAGCTCTCCTGCCTGTACTCCTGCCGGAGGCAGAAGCAGACAGAAAAGTAAGGCAAATTTCAATGGGCGGATCTTCATGATGTTCTCCTTCTTGTGACGTTGGCTCTTTCCGCTAGATTTCGTCGTCAGCCAGGTCCGGGTCGCTCTCCAGCGCCTGCATGATGCTGCGCTGTACCAGGAGCTGCTCCACTTGCTCAGCGGCTGCCTCGGCATAGCGGTCGATGTCGCTCTGTCTGGGTGGCAATGTCGCCTGGAACAGAATGCGATTGTTTTCCGATACCCAGATCTGGCTTCCCCAGCGTGCGTCCGGGCGTTCGTGCACGGACAGCGTCGTGCTGGTCAGGATATGGCTGTCTTGACTTAACTGACTGAAACGCCGGTAAAACGTCTTTCCCATCATGGTGATGGTGCGGTCGACGATGACGCCTGATAGACCTGGTTCACCGAGGCGGAATTGACGGGATAATGCTTCTCCGGCTCCTTCCTCTTCCAGGCGTTCTTCTATGGCGCTTTGGGGGGGCTGCGATTCCCCGGGAAACGTCGGTAGGTCTGGGGCCGGGGCCTGCGGCTCCGCCAGGGCAAGGGATCCAAACGTGATCAGGACGATGCCGATTGCCGGCGTTTTGGGGGGGAAAGCCATGGCGATAGCCCGCTCTCTTGTCAGTGTCTGGGTGAGGTTCTTTCGTAGCGCTGAAGCGATAAGGGGGGTGGGGGCCCCAAGTTTTGCCTAGCCCAGTTCACTGCCTGTATGCGATTACTGACATTGATCTTTCTAAATATATTGTAGAGGTGGGATTTTACCGTGTGCTCGCTCACAAAAAGAATTTCGGCAATTTTCGTATTGGATGCGCCCGAGCCCAGCAGCCCGATAATTTCCAGCTCGCGCTGCGTGATGCCACAAACGGGGCGATAGCAGTTGAACTGCTGACGGCGGTAAAACTCTATCAGGCGTGTCATCAGCGCACGTGACATCCACAGGTCGCCATCAAGAAGGCTCTGAATGCCTTTACAGATCAGCTCGAGGCTGTCGCTGCGGTAGAAAACTCCCTTGAGCTGCATGAAGCTGAGCAGTTGAGCTGCATGTTCTTCATCCCTGAGATTGAACGCAGTCAGTACCCACTGAGGCTGGTTATGGTACTGCGTCTGCCAGGCCTGCAGGTCTGTTTCGTCGAGATGATCCAGGTCGAGAAGAACGACGTTGCAAGCCTCTCCATCTTCGCCCACGTGCCTGGCGGCCTCCAGGGATGAATTGGGTGAGACGATGCTCAAGTTATGCTGCAATTCCTGGTAAATGTAATTGACGAAAAGTTGGGTCTGTGGGTTGATTTCAGTAGCTAGCAGGACGATCCCTTTACCTGTTTCCATGCTTGTCTTCTCCTGATGTACCTGCCTTTCTGGGTGTGATATTTCCAAGCCCCGATGAAAAGGGTACAGGGAAGCCTCGTCCAAGGCACTCACTTTGTAAATATATGTTATCGCATGTTTAACCTAATCCCAATCGGTTGATTTTTCCCATGCTTGACCTGAAAAGTCATATAAAACAATTAGATGTTCGATGGCCCCTCTCATTCCTCATGAGGTTTCTTACAGATAAATTGACAGACAAGTGAATTATTTTCATTCGGAATGCGTTATGTTACATTACGATACTCGAATGGTTTCCGTCATACTGCAGGCCAGACCACTCTTCATGCTCTGTTTTGGCAGTCAACGGGAGTGCTGCCAACCTTCCATGTATTTTCTCGCCGGGGCGACAGGCACGCTTCAATTCTTCCTGCTGTACTATTGAGTATTTGATACTCGGGTGTTGTACTTCTGGTAGTGCTGGATTAGCGAAATTATTTCCTTGTTCATGCAGATAAATGCCTGCCTTGTTGCGCACGGCATCTTAAAATGTCGTGTTCTGCAAAAACCTGTGGGCCTTCAATTGCCTAAAATTTTTTTAGTATCTATGTGTAATGAAGCCGGTACATGGCTTGCCTTACATAGTGGCTTGAATATTAAGCTGTTTTCCAGTGAGGATCTGCTTGGCTGAATTTAATGTTAGCATTGTGATACGTTTTTTGTACTTTTGTGACTTCTGCGCTTCTGATTCTCCCTATGCTAGCCAAGAGGGCATGATCTCCCAACCCTTATTTCTTTGATCCATATGTCAATTTTTAACTCCCGGCATGAAGTATGCGATAGATTGCCCGACCGTTAGCTATGGGCTTTCGACGGAAATGGAGAGGGGATTGGGAAGGTATTCCCGAGAAGGGTCCGGCCGAAATGCGTCAGCCAACTTGGTCATTTTCTGGAAGATATCATCATGCATGATAGGGAGATGTACCATGAAAAAGTATTACGTAATCGCGGGGTCATCGTTGCTGGCGCTGGTGCTGGCCATTTCCAATGCGCATGCCAACCCCAGTTCGGGCGCCGCCGAGTCTGTCGACCAGCAAGTGAATTCGTCCGCCAAGGCGATCGGAGGCAGTGGGGGTAACAGCTATGGCGGTAACGGTGGGAGCGGAGGTTCCGGCACCAGCAATACCTACTCCAAGGCAGGCAACCTGTTCGGTGAAATCGACGACGACGACAACAACGTCCAGGCCAACAGCAATGCCTGGGGTGGCGCGGGTACCGGTGGGGCCGGCGGGTTTGGCGGTGCCGGCGGTGCTGCCGGGAACGGCGGCGATGCCTGGGCCATGAGCGAGTCCTACAACACCAGCACCAGCGTGGTGGCGATCCAGGATCTCAAGTCCACCGTGACCGGTGCACGCATCAGCATCAATGCCGGTGATGGCGCTCGCGGCAGGGCCGGTGGCGATGGCGGCGACGCCTTGGCCATCAGCGCCGGTGTGGGAGTCGGTGGCGCCGGTGGAAGCGGCTATGGCGGCGACGGCGGTCACTCCGTGGCGGTTGGTGGGGATGGCAGTGACGGCGGTGATGGCACCGGCCTGGGCCTGGGCTTGGGTCTGGGCGCCGGCCAGGGCGGTGATGCCGACGGCAGCAACAGCAGTGGCGGTGCCGGCAGCAGTTCCTATGGCGGTATCGCCGGCACTGGTACCTGGGCTGAAGACGATGCAGGCGGCGGCAACAGCTCGTCGGCAGGCGGCAGCAGCAACGGTGATGCAACGGCTTCGCCGTCAGTAGCAGGTGGCACAGGAGGTGCCGGTACGGGTACTGGTAGCGGCACCGGCAATGGAACCGGCACCGGTGGTGCAGGCGGTAACGGCGGCGATGCCCTGGCCGGCAATGGCGGCAGCTCAACCGGCAACGGCGGCGGCGGCGGTGGCGGTACCGGGACTGGCGGCGATGCCTATGCCTATGCCGGCAACGGCGGCAACGGCGGCAACGGTGGCAACGGTGGCAGTGCCTCGCTGGTCACCGGCGGCGCCTCCATGGCGGCTGGCGCCGGGACCTTCGGTGGTATCGCCAACATGAACCTCTCCACCGGTATCTACAACTCGCAGCTGGCAGGTACCAACGTGGCGGCACACAGCAACGTCCATATCGGCAACTGACGGGGTCCTGTGAGACCACAGCCGAGGGCCGGCGGGCAACCGCCGGCCCTGTTCGACCCTGTGGGTAGCCTGGATAGACAGCCGAAGAGGAAACGGGGCCATGAAACGAATCGGGCAGGGAATCGGGATTGCGTTGCTGTTAGGACTGGGGGGGGCCTGTTCCATGACACTGGCGGATGTGCGAGCGACAGGGTTCGCCGAGCTGCAGCACATCGACGCCAGTGAGCTCGAATCCATCTCGGGCAGAGAGGGTTTCCGCGATCTGGTGAACGTACAGAGCATTCAGAACCTGGAGTCGGCGGCAAAGGGAGCGTCCTTCACGGCCGATACCATCGTCTCGGGCAATATCACCATCGAGGCCAATGCCATGGACAGAATCTCGGGCATCACCTTGATGAATCTCATGACGGGGCATGCCAATGCCGTCTCGACGGGAGTCAGCATCAGTATCTACGCCCCCCAGTAGGGGCGCGAGACGACAAGGGGAGGAAGGACCATGCGCTGGCTGAGCGTGCCGTCATTGTGTCTCGTCACACTGCTGCAGGCCTTGCCGTCACAGGCGGGGGTGACGATAGCGCTGAATGGCGGCTTCGGTTCGCTGACGGTTCCTGCCAGGAGCCATCAGGAGATGCGCTGGGACGGTGTCGTCGCCCAGCAGTATGACTACAGCTGTGGCGCGGCATCGGTCGCCACGCTGCTCACCTACCACTACGACAGACCTACCACCGAGGCCGAGGTATTCGAGGCGATGATCCATGCCGGCGAGGTGGAGCACATCAAGGAGCACGGCTTCTCCATGCTCGACATGAAGCGCTACCTGGATGCCCAGGGACTGCAATCGGACGGTTTTCGCGTCGGGCTCGACGATCTGGCTCGCATCGGGATTCCCGCCATCACACTGATCAACACTGGAGGTTACCGCCATTTCGTCGTCATCAAGGGTATGGACGAAGGCGCTGTGCTGGTGGGTGACCCCGCGGTGGGCACCGTAGCAGTGCCGAAGGACCACTTCGAGTCGATCTGGAGCGGCCTGGTACTGGGTGCGCGAGCCGAAACGGAAATTGCCAGAGCCAACTTCAACCATGAGCGTGACTGGCAGATCCGCCCATCGGCTCCCGTCGGCAAGGGTATCGGTCGTGCCGACGTGGCCTCGATGCTGCTGCAGCTGCCCGCCATCAATGAACTGGGACGATAGAGATGAAAGCACGCCGACTCCCAAGGGAGACGCAAGTCCGTCAACCGTTTTGCGCTGCCGCATCTCGCGCTCTCGGCTGGATATGCATCGCCTCGCTGTGGGCAGCCAGTCCTGCGCTTCAGGCGACCGACTTCTCTTTCTCTTACCTGCAGCCTCTCGAAGAGGCGGAGCTCGAGGAGCTGAGAGGCGGCTTTCAGCTGGCAGGGCTCGACATGAGTTTCGGTGCCACGCTGCAGACCCTAGTCGACAACGTGCGCATGGATACCGTCTTCGTCATCCATCCCACCGGGGCGGAGATGGTGTCGCAGACCGTCAGTCAGCAGGGCACGATCGAAGGCCAGGTGGTCAGTCGGGTAGGCCAGGGTAGCGGCAGTACTATCATGGAACTGACACCGAACGGTATCAATCTGGTCGGCATGAAAGATCTTTCCGGGCTGGTGGTGAACGATACCAAGGGCTTTACCTCGGTATTCCACTCGGTCACTAAGAACGCCATCCTCGGCAGTGTGGTCAGCGATGCCTCGGAGCGGGACATCCAGCAGCGGCTCGATATTGGCGTGCAGATCAACAACCTGCCCGCGCTGCGGGTGGCGCAGCAGCGTCATGCCATTACCGAATCCTTGGCACGCTGAATGCTATCTGGGCGATAACGTGGATCGGTGCCCGGCACCGACCCACGTTTCCGACCCACATTTCCCACATGCTCGCGTCTACCATCTCGCCAAGGCGTTGGTGCCGAAAGGTACCCGCAGGGTCAGCACGGTATTTGGCGCGTCGTCGGTGACGCCCAGCTCAAGCCCCAGATTGACCGAGACGTCCGGGTTGATCTGGTAGGACCAGCCCAGCAGCAGCGAGCCGACGTTCAGCGTGCGTGAGCTCAAGGTAGCTCTTCCATTGTCATCGAAATATTCCGTTTTGGTTCTGTCGATAAAGTCGTTCTTGAAGCCCAGGGTGAAGGAGGCGCGCGGATTGATGGCGTAGGCCATGCCGAAGCTGAGCCGCACCGCATCGCCCGGATCCACCTTGCCGATCCATAGCTCATCGGACACTTGTTTATTGACGGTATCACTCATGTTGTAGAGATAGCCGAGATTGGCGAAGAACACTGCCGGGTCGGAGGGGAACAGCGCCGTGATGCTGGGTTCGATGGCGTGGAAACCGGAGCCGGTGGCCAGCTCCTGTTCGATGCCTTGCGAGTCCCGGGCGATATCGAAGGGGCCGTCTCCGGTGACGCTCTTGTAGCGCAGGTTGCCGACGAAGAAGGGCCAGCCACCTTGGCCGCGGTTGAGCTGGTAGCGGGCGGTGAGCTCGATATCCCCGAGTCCGTTGCCCGACAGATCTCGTTCGATCTCAGGGCTCTGGTTTTCGATCGTAGGCACAGTGGCTGTAAGCGTATCGTCGCGATAGACGTAGGGCACCCTGAGCTCCAGCTCCAGCCGGTCGGTGACGCCCAGGCGGCCGGTCAGGGCGGCCGTCCAGATGTCGCGCTCTGCCTCCTCGGCGCTGAACACCCCGATCAACAGGGTGCTGAGGATCTCGATGCCGCGAAACGTCAGTCGGTTGACCCCCGAGTGGGAGTACTGCAGGGAGGGCTCGATGACCAGGCGGCCGCGTGGTGTCAGCACGCCGCCGATATCGGCGATGGCCTGCACTTCGGGCTGCTGCGGCTGCTCCGCCACCGGCGCCTGGCCCACTGGGGAGGTGATACCAGCGGGTGCAGCCGTTTCCTGGGAGGCCACGGTTTGTGACAAGGCCAGTCCCAGGCCAGTTGCGGCGGACAACAGTATGGCTGTTCTTGTGCTCATGATTTCGTTTCCCTTGATGCCTGGTTCCAAGGAACCGTTGTGATTAGGGCCGTTCGTCAAGGCGCTGGATGTCGTACTTGTCCATCAGGCGGTACAGCGTGACGCGAGAGACCCCTAACTCCCGCGATGCGCGCGCGATGTTGTGACGACTTCTCTTGAGGGCGTTGACGATGGTGGTGCGTTCCGCCTGTTGGCGTATTTCCTCCAAGGTTGCCGGTTGGCGTGGACGGTCCGGTTTGCCGATAGGGAGGTCCGCGGCTTCGATGTATGGCGTATCTGACATGAGCATGGCGCGACACACGGTGTTCATCAGCTCACGGATGTTGCCCGGCCAGTCATGCTCGTGAAGCAGGCGCATGGCCTGGGGACTGATGCCCACCAGGCCGGGCGGTCGGTATTGCTTGAAGCGTTCGAAGAAGAGTTCGACCAGCGGCTCGAGATCCTGCTTGCGCTCACGCAGCGGTGGCATCCTGATTTCGAGCACGTTCAGGCGGTAGAAGAGGTCATGCCGGAAACGGCCCTCCTCTGCCAGCAACGGCACGTCTCGGTTGGAGGCGGCAATGATGCGCACGTCTATGGGGGTTTCCCGGTGGCTGCCCAGGCGCGAGATGCTGCCGCTCTCGATGAAGCGCAGAAAATTGGCCTGCAGGTCATAAGGAAGCTCGCTGATTTCATCCAGGAACAGGGTGCCACTCGACGCGGCCTCGATCTTTCCCATGCGGCGGCTGTGGGCGTCGGTGAAGGCTCCCTTCTCGTAGCCGAACAGTTCGGACTGGATCAGATTGGGAGGAATCGCACCGCAGTTGACGGCAATGAAGGGGGCCTTGGCACGAGCGGACAGTTCATGGACCGCTCTTGCCGCAAGCTCCTTGCCGGTCCCCGATTCACCGGTGATGAATACCGGCGCATCGACGCCGGCGACGACCTGGATCTGCTCTATGACGCGACGCATGCATGGTGCGCGGCTGATCATTTTCTTGCCGGCCACCTGAAGCGACGAATGTTTCATTGCGATGGCGGCTATGGCGTGCCGCCTGACGATATGCAGCAGCAGGCAGTGCAAGCCGGGAAGATCGTCGGGCGTGTGCACACTGTGAAACAGCTTTCCCAGAGCGTGCCTAACACTCGGATGCGTGGAGCGCTGGGGGTCGATCAATGCCACCCACTCGAAGTCGCTCGCGACAATGAGTCTTTCCACCGCTGGCAGGGCATCAGGGGTGTCGTTCTCGATATACAGGAGCCCGGCGCGGAAGACCGTTGCCGGACTGAGCTGGCCTGCTGTCTCGGGATTCTCACATAGCGTTACGCTGTAGCCATGAGCGCTCAGTGCGTCCAGCATGTCCCGGGATCTGGCAGGTATCCGATCCACCAGTATGACGTGAGGGTGCATCTCCATGGACCATGTTCCTTTCGGTGCGCTCCTGTGGGTAATCGCGCCTGGTCATATCAATGCCTGATCTCGCGCTTGTAGCTGGGGGGAACGCTGAACAGGTTACGTCGAGCCCAATTCATGGCCTGCAGCCGGTTGTGCACCTTGATTTTCCTGAAAATGTTGTAGAGATGGGATTTCACCGTATGCTCGCTGACGAACAGCTTTTCGGCGATTTCCGCATTGGTGGCGCCGGTGCCGAGCAGGCCGATGATCTCCAGCTCACGCTGTGTCAGGCCGCAGGCCGGCCGGTACGAATTCATCTGCTGGCGCCGCAGCAACTGGATCATGCGTGACATTAGCGCGCGGGACATCCACAGGCTACCGCTCTGCAGGGCCTCGATTCCCTTGCAGATCAGCTCGACGCTGTCGTTGCGGTAGAAGATCCCCTGGAGATTGAGTGATGAGAGCAGCTCTACGGCATGGTCTTCGCCGCGGACATTGAAAGCGGCCAGACTGATATTGTCTTTACCATCCACTGCTGCCTGCCATTTTTGCATGCCGGCTTCGCTCAGATGATCCAGGTCGAGAATCACCAGAATGTTGTCCTCCGACAGGGCTGGCATGGCTTCCGTTTCGGTGGCCGTCACCGCGTGCCCCAGCTGTTGCTGAAGGTGCTCGATGAACAGCTTGGACTGGGGATTGATATCGGTTACGAGCAGGATTTGAGACTGCTGGCTGGCCATTGTTCCTACCCTCCCTTGCATTCGTTTTTTTAAATGTAAAAAAATGTAATCATTAGTCCGTCTCTGGAGTCTCGGACAAAAAATGGGAATGCGTTAATACGTTTTTTGCATTGCGTTATAAAGACTTATTCCATTTGGATTTAACGTTTCATACTCCTTACAGCGTGGCGATCAGTCGATCAGCCGGCCTACCTCTACCGAAGCCACCTTTTCACCCATTGATTGGTAAGAAATATTCTTTTCTATCAGCGGCTTGCAAAGCACTTGCCCATGTCGTTCCACTGGCTTGTTAAGCCAGGTTTCCAGTTGTCGTTTTTTGTCAGTAGCACTAGAGCCATGCATGTGGTCTGGCTCATATCACCTCTTTTCCACAGAGGTTTCTCAGACCCCGTTTCTTTTTGGTTACACCCTCCTTTTGCACCGATTCAGCATAGTCCATTTAAAACAACAGGTTATGGTTTTGGCATGGTCTTTGCCCGGTACTAGATGAGCCACGCTGAGGATGAATCGATGAACACTCGCAACGCCGTCAAAGCCAGCACCGGAGAAGCGCAGCGACAGCGCCCGATGGGTAAGCACGCCATGCTGGCCGCTCTTTTCTTCGGCGTGGCCTGGTGTGTCCCTGCCGCCGCCCTGGGGGAAGGTGAGGCTTTCCTCGCCGAGGAAACGAGAACCGCTGCCTGGCAGGAGTTGGATGCGGTTCATCTCGATGACGTACGTGGACGCTATGTCCCTTCCTCGGAACTCGAGCTGGATCAGCCGTGGGGGGTGGTGCTCTGGGACGAGAGAGGTGGCGGCCCCAAGAGCGGCTCTGGCGGACGGCAGACGGAGGCCGGGAACAATCAGCAACGCCAATCCATGCGTACCGAGACGATCAGGTGAGCTTCATGCCTTACTTCGAGACGGCAGCAACACGCCATACGAAGCGTCGCGTGTTAGGCGCGAAGGCCGCTTCGCTGGTGCTGGGCGCCATGACGCTCTTACCACCCGTGCACTCATTCGCTCAGGAGGGTGAAGTACGCCATCAGGTCTTTACCACTACCTACAGTGCGGCCAGCTCGATCAGTGGCAATGCGCTGAGCGGCGTCACCGGCGCGGTCAACGTCAATATCGCCTCGGGCGATCGCAACCTGCAGAGCAATTCCGGAGCCATTGCCATCGGCTCCAACGCGCTCGCCAACAATATCGTGGTTCAGCAGATAACCGGAGACAGCGCCCTCGAGCCCGATCGGGCCAGCGTACGGATCGGGGACAACGCCCTGAGCCAGTCCGCTGGCTGGATATCCGTGAATCAGGCGGCGGGGGCACAGAATGTCCAGAGCAACACCTTGAGTGTGGCCCTGGGCGTGCGGGGAAGTTCACTGACCAGTGAGAATCTCAGTCAGGTGCTTTCCGGTGGCAGCGGGCAGGAACAAGGCTCGGACGACTCCCGCTCGTCGCGGCGCGACGTCGAGGTGGAAACCTCGGCCTTCCGTGGCACGACGGGTGTGGTTCAAGTCAACCAGTCCGCAGGAAGGGGCAATGCGTCCAGCAACAGTTTCCGCTTCAGGATGGGGCAGAACTGAGCGGCGTAGTTGCCATTACAACCTCGCAAACCATTGGTTCATTCAGGAGTACTCTCAATGACGACTTTCAAGAAAGCACCCATTGCCATCGCGGTTACTGCTCTGCTTGCCTCTGGCGCAGCGTTAGCTCAAGAGGCGGAGCCGAACTTCTGGAACCCCGGCCCAGGTGGCGGCGATGAAGCCCAGGAAGGCTATTCTGCCAGCAGCAGCATCACTTCAACCGTCAACAACAGCAAGGACGTCAGCATCGAGCACGATGCCAGCTTCTCCAGCGATATCGAAGTCGAGGGCGGTCTCTATCTCTACGACTTCGAGAGCTACGCCGGCGCAACCGTCGATAGCAAGCAGCTCAACGAAGGCAATACGGTCAACAACGCCAGCACCGAGAACCGGGCCAACCTCAGCGGCGGTGCCTTCCAGGGAGCCAGCGGCAACATCGGCGCCAACGTGGCCGGCGGCGACAACAACCAGCAGGCCAACGATGCGGCACTGGCGGCTTCCGATGCCAACCAGGTGTTCGCTCGCGCTTCCAACTTCTCCTTCCAGTCCTCTTCCGACAATGCGGCGAGCAATGCCGGCACCTCCAATTCTGCCGGCGTGAGTGGCGGCGCCTTCCAAGGTGCCAGCGGCAACATTGCCGTCAACGCCGCGGCGGGTACCGGCAACGGTCAGCAGAATGCCTTCTCTGCCGCCGTGACCGAGGGCGACTCCGCCGAGGCGACTTCCGTCGGCGTACAGCAGACCTACGCCAACGTGACCGACAACGGCCTGGCGGAAGTGACCGTCGACCATGGCTGGCCCATCGGCGAGAAGACCTACGGTGGTCCGACCACGACCAATAGCGCTTACGTCAGCGGCGGTTCCTTCCAGAACGCCAGCGGCAACATCGGCGTCAGCGTCGCCAGCGGTTCCGGCAACCAGCAGCGCAACAGCCTGGCTGTGGCCGGCACTCAGTAAACGTCGCCACAGCGGATCGACGATCCGCCCAGCCGGCCCGGCAGGCGGGCCGGCTGGACCCCAACTCAAGCCATCCGAGAGACGGAAGATGCGCAATCCATTCCTTCTGTTAGCCATGTTCGGCATGGCATCGGTCGCATACTCCCAAGTCCAGGCGGCACCGGTTCAGTTCGCCGGTGTGGTGCCTGGCACGGTCGTGACCAAGGAAGTGCAGTCGATACGGGAAAGGCGTTTCGAAAATCTGGTCGAGCAGAAGACGGATTTCTCGTGTGGGGCGGCATCCCTCGCCACCATTCTCAAGTACGCCTATGGCTGGACCGACGTTACCGAGGAGACGGTGCTGGCCGGGTTGATGGAGGTGGCCGATCCCGAGCGGGTGAGAAACCTGGGGTTCTCGCTGCTCGACCTGAACAATTACGTGCAGAGCATCGGATTGCGTGGCAGGGGCTACGAGATCGGTCCCGAATCCCTCGAAGAGGTTTCGATACCCGTCATCGTCCTGCTCAACCTCGACGGCTACGAGCACTTCGTGGTGATGAAGAAGGCGCGCGGTGACAGGGTCTATATCGGCGATCCGGCGCTTGGCAACAAGGTCATGGATCGTGACGACTTTCTCGCCTCCTGGAATGACATCATCTTCGCGGTGGTAGGCGACGGTTTCGATACCTCGACGGTGCTGCTCGATCCGGCCCAGCCGTTGACCGCCCGGCGCATGACCGACGTGTTCTCCCCGGTACCCGAACAGCAGCTGCTGGATTTCGGCTTCAAGCACTCGGAAGTGTTCTGAGCCGAGCCCAACTGAGAGGTTGGCACCATGAACATCAGCATGACCCGCAAGCAAGGAATCTCGCTCTTCAGCAACATGAGCCTGATCGTTGTCGGTATCGTCGCTGGCGATGCGGCGAGCGCATCCGGCATGTCGGTCGAGTTCGAATCGCAGGCAGAGCAGCGGCAGTTTCGTCAGCTCGATGCCAGCGAGCTGGCCGACATACGCGGCCGCTACGTGCAGGGCAACAGTGTGGTGCTGTTCGGTATGGAGATGTCGACGGTGTGGCAGTCGCCGACGGGAGAGGTCTTCGAGACGCGCGCCGATCTGCAGGTCGACCTTTCCGGCGCCGCCCCGGCGGTGACTTTCACGCCCCATGTCACGGCCACTACCGATGACGCCTACCAGGAGTATATCGATGCCTCCGGCCACCAGGCGGTGGTGATCGATAGCGGTAGCGGTAATGCCACCGGGGTCGTGCAGGTGGTGCAATCGGGCGGTGATTTCAATGTGGCGGGCAACGACTTCCAGCTCGACATCAATCATGGCGACATCGGCCAGGCAGGCATCGGCAATGGCGAGACTCAACTGACCAGCGATACCGGCGTGCAGATGTCCATTCAAGGTGGGGCAAGCGGTCTGGGCATGAGCATCGTCATGCCGGGGCAGGGCGAGGTAACGCAGGGCATACACGCCGGGCGGGGGGTGCATCAGTCGGTGTCGCTGACGGGCAGTCATCAGGAAGTTCACAACTTGGCGCGAATGCAGATCCAGATGGACCGAAATATGGGGGCAAATGCACCAACGGGAGATTTGCGTAATGCCTTGGAATCGGCACGCAATCTCGAGAGAGGTTTCTGAAGCCACTTTTTATGTAACGTTTTATTTCATTTTGAATCCTTGTAAGGTGGGCCAAGCGCTAGCCCCAGAATACTTCGGCGACGCCGCCCACCCATTGCGCGTTTGCCATGTGGCTAGCATCGGTTGGACGGATTCGACAAGGGGTAACCAATGACAACACCTGAGCGCATGAGGAGTGCCATAGCACTGCCGGGTCTGCTGGCCGCCACTCTGCTGAGTACCGCTGCCCTGGCACAGAGCGCGCCCGGCCAGGTCGACGGTGAGCCGGTGCGCGAAGCGCAGCCGAGCCAGAGCGTGCGTGACGTACTGCGGGAAGAGCACACGCTCTTTTCCGATCGTCTCACCATCGAGCCGGGTATCACCTACACCTACTCGGATCGCAGCCAGCTGGCGCTGAGCGGCTTCCTGGTGCTCGATGCGATCTTTCTCGGCAATATCAGCGTCGATACCGTCGAGAGCCACACCACCACCTTCGATCTCAACCTGCGCTACGGCCTGACCAACCGACTGGAGCTGGAGCTGAATCTGCCATACGTATATCGCTCCACCACGTATCAAAGCGTAGGGGCGGGCGGGGCGACGGATCGTTACATCGAGGAGGACGTCACCCAGGGTGGGCTCGGTGACGTTCGCGGCTCGCTCTATTACCGCCTGCTGCCCGAGACGGCCACGCGCCCGGACGTGGTCTGGAACCTGGGTGTGCGCGCTCCGACCGGCAAACATCCCTACGGGATAGAGACGCGTGAGGTCGAAGGTAGTGAAGGAAACCTGACCGTGCCCGAGGAGCTGCCGACGGGCAACGGCGTGTGGGGAGTCTCGACGGGCTTGTCGGTGCTAAAGACGTTGGATCCGGCCATCATCTTCGCCAACCTGGGTTACACGTACAATTTCGAGAGAAGCTTTTCCGATATTTCCAGCGATCCGGGCGATCATCCGGGTCGGATCGACCTGGGCGATGCCTTGCGCTTCGGTTTTGGCACGGCCTTCGCGCTCAACCCTCGCTTCAGCCTGTCGATTTCCTATAGCCATCAGCATGCCTTCGAGTCGAAGCGGACCTTCGAGGGCGAGTCGCGGGAGACCCTGACCGGAAGCGGTGCCACATCCGGCGCGGTCAATCTCGGCGCCACCTATGCCATGAGCGATACCACGTCGATCGTGACCAACGTGGGCATCGGCATGACCGACGATGCCCCGGACATCACCCTGACCTTCCGCATGCCGTTCCAGATGTGAGAAGAATGCCCCGAACAGGTGACATCCAAGGTTCGGGGCATCATGGCGGGCTCGATCAGGTGGCAGTGAGAGAGATGGCTTCCTCGCCCTTGCGCCCCAGCTGGTGCTTCTCCATCAGGCGATAGAGCGTCACCCGGGATACGCCCAGCTCGTCGGCCGCTTTCTTGACCTTGTGCTTGTTGCGGCTCAAGGCACCGATCAGTGCTTCTTTTTCGGCGCTGTTGCGTGCCTCCTCCAGCGTGATGGCATGGCGGTTCGAGGTGCGCCGCTCCAGCCCCAGGTCCGCCGGCTTGATCAGCCGCTGCTCGCACATGACCATGGCACGGCGTACCCGGTTGATCAGTTCGCGGATGTTGCCCGGCCAGTGGTACTGGCGCATCAGAGCCAGCGCCTCCAGGCTGAAACCGCGAACCTTCATCGACTTCTCCTCGATGAACTTGTTGAAGAAGAAACGAGCCAGGATCTCGATGTCCTCCTGGCGTTCCCGCAACGGTGGGATATTGACCTGCAGCACATTGAGGCGATGGTAGAGATCTTCGCGAAAGCGACCCTCCTCGACGGCTTTCTCGAGATCCACATGGGTTGCCGAGAGTACCCGGACGTCGACATGGATTTCATCCAGGGCACCGATGCGCTGGATGGTCTTCTCCTCCAGGAAGCGCAGCAGGTTGACCTGCAGTTCGAGGGGGAGATCGCCGATCTCGTCGAGAAACAGCGTGCCGCCTGAGGCCGCCTCGATCTGGCCGATCTTCTGCTGGCTGGCTCCGGTGAAGGCCCCCTTTTCGTGGCCGAACAGCTCGGACTGAATCAAGCTGCTGGGTAGGGCGCCGCAGTTGACGGCAATGAAAGGCGCCGTGGCGCGCTGCGAACGTTCGTGGACGGCCCGGGCGGCGAGCTCCTTGCCCGTTCCCGACTCGCCGCTGATGAAGACCGGTGCATCGACCGAGGCGACCCGGCGTATGGTCTCGAATACCTTGTGCATGGCCGGTACGGTGCCGACCATTTCGAATTCGGCCCCTTGGGGCGCCACGGATGAAGCCTCTTCGGAACGCAGCCGCTTCATGGCCACGGCGTGCTGCATCAGACAGTCGATTTGATCGATGTCCACCGGCTCCGGCTGGTAGGCCATGAAAAGATCGCCCAGCGTTCTGCAAAGTAGCGGGTCGTCCAGCTCCGGCTCATGCAGCAGTGCCATCCACTCCATGTCCGAGCGAACGACCAGTCGCTCGACCCGCTTCAGATCGCTGATGACGCTGTCGTGCAAGCAGAAGATCCCTGCTTCGTGCTCACCTTCGACCAGCCGAGACTCCGCCTGGGCCAGCGTGCCTGCCGTGCTGACGCTCCAACCTTTATCGGTCATGCGCTCTACCAGCCGCTGCTGGCCGCTGCCCAGCGTGCCCACCATCAAGAGTCTTGCCTTGTTATCCATTGTCGCTCGTCCCTTTCGAATCCTTCGACATTGAAGCAAGCGTTGGTTTCTTTTAATTACAATTGAAATGCAATTACGACTTTTCTTTGCTTGTCTCACTCCATAAGCCAACAGGAATATTGGTTGTCTATGTTCGTAATAAAAACGCCTCTAGAATCAAAGCGTTGTTTATTTTGTAAACGGCTTTATTGCTATGCTGATGTCTCTCGTCACCTCCTGTAGCGTCAAGGACCACAGCTTGTAAAGATAGGTTACAAGAACGCTTTCAACAAGCCTCGCCAGGTATATGTGCCGAATCGATTAGCTCGCGGGTAGCGGACTTCCTATGCGTCGAATCCAGCGGTTCTGCTTCGGCCTGACTGCCGCCTCGTGTAAAATGTGCCGGAGACAACGACCTGCCCAAGGAGCCATCGTGACATCTACGGACGAACTGGTATTGGCCAGCGGTAACCCCGGCAAGATTCGGGAGTTCGGCCAGCTTTTCGCGTCCCTCGGGCTACGCATCAGACCCCAGTCCGATTTCGGCGTGGCCGACGTCGAGGAAACCGGTCTGACCTTCGTCGAAAACGCGCTGCTCAAGGCGCGCGAAGCCAGCCGGGCCAGCGGCTTGCCTGCACTGGCGGACGACTCCGGACTCGAAGTGGATGCTCTTGCGGGGCAGCCGGGCATCTACTCGGCCCGCTTTGCCGGCGAACCCAAGAGCGATCGGCGCAACAATGCCAAGCTGATCGAATCGCTGAAGGGGGTTACGGGTAGCGGCCGCAGTGCCCGCTACTGGTGTGCGCTGGTCTACCTGCGTCATGCCGACGACCCGGTGCCTCTCATCGTGCAGCGCAGCTGGGAAGGCGAGATCCTCGAGCAGCCGCGCGGCGAGGGCGGCTTCGGCTATGACCCGCTGTTCTGGCTGCCTGCGCTGGGCAAGAGCGTGGCGGAACTCGATGCCGAGGAGAAGAATCGCGTGAGCCATCGTGGCCGTGCCCTCGACGCCATGTTGGCGGCCCTGCGCGAGACGTCCCGACCCTGATGCCTGCTTCGCCTCGAGATACGCTCGGGCCACCGTTGGCGCTCTACGTCCACGTGCCCTGGTGCGTGCGCAAGTGTCCCTACTGCGACTTCAACTCCCATGGCGTGGGCCGAGATACGGACTTGCCCGAAGCGGAGTACCTGGCTGCCCTGCTTGCCGATCTCGAGGCCGATCTGCCACTGGCTGCGGGTCGCCCTCTGGTCAGCGTCTTCATTGGCGGTGGAACGCCGAGCCTGATGTCGGCCGAGTTCTATGCGCGTTTCTTCGAGGCCCTGGCGCAGCGGTTACCGCTAGCGCAGGACATCGAGATCACACTGGAAGCCAACCCCGGCACGCTGGAGCGCGGTCGCTTCCAGGGCTATCGCCAGGCCGGCATCAATCGGCTCTCGCTCGGCGTGCAGAGCTTCCAGTCGGCCCAGCTGAGCGCGCTGGGGCGCATTCACAGCGGTGACGATGCGGTGGCCGCGGTGGCGGAGGCGCGTGCCGCCGGGTTCGACAACCTCAACCTCGACCTGATGCACGGCCTTCCCGGCCAGACCCCGGAGCTGGCCCTGGCCGATCTGGAGTGTGCTCTGGCGCTGGAGCCGGAGCACCTCTCCTGGTATCAGCTCACCCTCGAGCCCAACACCGAATTCCACTCGCATCCGCCTGCTCTGCCCCATGAGGAGGTGCTGTGGGACATCCAGGACCTGGGCCACGAACGGCTCGAGGCGGCGGGCATGGCACGCTACGAGATCTCTGCCTACGCGCGGCCCGGGCGGCGCTCGCGACACAACCTCAACTACTGGCGCTTCGGTGACTACCTGGGCATCGGTGCCGGCAGCCACGGCAAGCTCAGTGTCGCCGATGGTGAGTCAGGGCGGCTGCACATCGAGCGCCGCTGGAAGACGCGCCAGCCCGAGGCCTATCTGCGGCGGCGCGAGGATCCCCGCGGCTTCGTTGCCGGTCGCAGCGAGGTCGGCGACGACGAGCTGCCGCTGGAGTTCGCCATGAATGCGCTGCGCCTCGTCGAAGGTGTTGCCATGGCGGACTGGGCGGCGCATACCGGTCGCCCGCGAACGCTGCTCGGTGAACGGCTCGTGGCGGCACGCAAAAAAGGACTTCTCGTGGAAGATGCACAAAGGCTTCAGGCTTCGCCCCAAGGTCTATTATTCTTGAAC
This sequence comes from Halomonas sp. MCCC 1A11062, assembly GCF_021404355.1. Taxonomy (NCBI): domain Bacteria; kingdom Pseudomonadati; phylum Pseudomonadota; class Gammaproteobacteria; order Oceanospirillales; family Halomonadaceae; genus Halomonas; species Halomonas sp. MCCC 1A11062. Next base: position 203,668 of record NZ_JABFTW010000001.1, on the reverse strand, counting down.
GAGCTGCTGGCGCTCGTGAGTGAAGCTGGCACAGAATGAGCTCGTTCCCCTGATCCGGAGATTGTCCATGTTCAAAGCGTCTCGACTCGTTGCCCCTCTTGCCGCTGCCATCCTGCTCGTGGGCTGTGCAACGACCGACCCCTACTCGGGCCAGACCCAGCGCTCCAGCACCATGACCGGCGCCGGAGTTGGCGCGGCCGTGGGTGCCGCCGCTGGGGCGCTCTCGGGCAGCGGCAGCACCAGCCGTCGCGATCGGGCGCTGATCGGCGCGGCCGTGGGGGCTGCGGCAGGTGCCGGTATCGGTGCCTATATGGATCGTCAGGAACAGCAGCTGCGCGAGAGCATGCGTGGCACCGGCGTCGAGGTCGAGCGTCGCGGCGACGACATCGTGCTCAACATGCCCAGCAGCGTGACCTTCGGCTTCGACTCCAGCGAGCTGACCGTGCAGGCGCGCAACGCCCTCAACGACGTGGCCAACGTGCTGACCCAGTACACCGATACCCGGGTCAACATCGCCGGTCATACCGACAGCACCGGTAGCGTCAGCTACAACCAGCGTCTCTCAGAGCGTCGCGCCGAGTCGGTGGGCAACTACCTGGCCCAGTCCGGGGTGGCACGCAATCGCCTCTACATGACCGGCTACGGCCCCAGCCAGCCGATCGCCACCAACGCCACCGAAGAGGGCCGCGCTCAGAACCGTCGCGTCGAGATCACCCTGACTCCCATCGAGTCGCAGTTCCAGTAAGCACGACGCATCCGTGGCATCGGCAGGCCCGTCATCGCTCAGATGACGGGCCTGTGCATTTTCGTTCCGTACCAGCCGAAGGCGATTCGCCATGCTCTCCTATCAGCATGCCTACCATGCCGGCAATTTCGCCGACGTTCACAAGCATCTCACCCTCCATGCGGTCATTGATCATCTGCTGCGCAAGACCTCGCCGATCACCTTCTTCGATACCCATGCCGGTCGCGGCCTCTACCCGCTGGAGGCGAGCGAGACCCAGCGCCTGGGCGAGTATCGCCACGGCGTGCTGCCGTTGTGGCAAGCGCGTGAGGCACTGAGCGACGAGCCGCTGCTGGCCGGCTGGCTGGAGGCCATCGCCGCTTTGCAGCCCAATGCCGGCCGGCTCGAACGCTACCCGGGCTCGCCCTGGTGGCTGAGCCAGCGGCTGCGGCGGGACGACCGCCTGCAGCTGTTCGAGCTGCATCCCGGTGAGCACGAACATCTGACGCAGCAGGCGTTACCGGCCAACGTGCGGCGCATCCACGCCGACGGTCTGGCGGGCTTGAGTGCCGCGCTGCCGGTGGCCACGCCCAGGGTGTGTGCCCTGCTCGACCCCAGCTATGAGCTGAAGGCCGAGTACGCCGAGGTGGCCGAGAGCGTGCTCGGCGCCATGCGCAAGGCGCGCCATGCGGTGGTGCTGGTGTGGTACCCGCTGCTGCCCGCGGCGAGGCATCTCGAACTGCTGGAGCGGCTGCGCGACGGCGGCCTGCGCAAGATCTGGCGCAGCGAACTGACGCTGCGCGAGCCGGGCGAGGAGCGCGGCATGTACGGCAGCGGCATGCTGGTGGTGAACCCGCCCTGGGGGCTGGACGAGCGCCTTGCCGCCGCCATGGCCCGGGTCACGCCGCTGCTGGGCGAGGCCAGCCGTTACCGTGCCGATTGGTGGGTGGGGGAGTAGCCTCTCTTAGCTTGCCGATGAAGGGCTACTTGCCGATACAGAAGCTGCCGAAGATCTCTCCCAGCAGGTCGTCGGCGCTGAACTCGCCGGTGATCTCTCCCAGCGCCTGTTGGGCGTCGCGCAGATCTTCCGCCAGCAGCTCGCCGGCGCCGTAGCCCGATAGCTGCTCTTCGCCGTTGGTGAGGGCTCGCTGCGCCCGGTCCAGGGCATCCAGATGGCGGCGCCGGGCCGAGAAGCGTCCTTCGGTGGTGGCGGTGAACCCCATCACCGCCTTGAGGTGCGCCTTGAGATTCTCCAGGCCTGCACCGGTGCGCGCCGACAGGCGGATCACCGGCGTGGTGTCGGCGCCGTCGAAGCCGGCCTGCTCCTGGCTGGTATCGATCTTGTTGCGCACCAGGGTCAGGCGGGTCGGATCGGGCAGGCGGGCGACGAACTCCGGCCAGATCGCCATGGGATCGGTCGCCGCGGTGGTGGTGGCATCCACCAGCAGCAGCACGCGGTCGGCCTTCTCGATCTCGGCCCAGGCCCTGGCCACGCCGATCTGTTCCACCGCGTCCGGTGTGTCGCGCAGCCCCGCGGTATCGATCACGTGCAGCGGCATGCCGTCCAGGTGAATGTGTTCGCGCAGCACGTCGCGGGTGGTACCGGCGATATCGGTGACGATGGCGGTCTCCTGCTCGGTGAGGGCATTGAGCAGGCTCGACTTGCCGGCATTGGGCCGCCCGGCGATCACCACGTTCATGCCTTCACGCATCAGCGCCCCCTGGCCGGCGGCGGTGCGCACCTCGGCGAGCTCCGCCTGCACCCCGGCGAGCATCTCGGCCACTCGGCCGTCGGCCAGGAAGTCGATTTCCTCTTCAGGAAAGTCGATGGCCGCCTCCACGTACATGCGCAGCTCGATGAGCTTGTCCACCAGGCTCGCCACCCGGCGGGAGAACTCCCCCTGCAGCGAGCGTAGGGCGTTCTCGGCGGCGCTTCTCGAGCTGGCCTCGATCAGGTCGGCGATGGCCTCGGCCTGGGCCAGGTCGAGCTTGTCGTTGAGAAAGGCGCGCTCGGAGAACTCCCCCGGCCGGGCCAGGCGGGCGCCGAGCTGAACGCAGCGCTCCAGCAGCAGATCCATGATCACCGGGCCGCCATGGCCCTGCAGCTCCAGCACGTCCTCGCCGGTGAAGGAGTGCGGCCCGGCGAAATAGAGGGCAATGCCTTCGTCGATGATGCCGGCAGCGCCGTGGAAGGGACCGTAGTGGGCGCGGCGCGGCTCCGGGCGGTGACCCACCACGGCCTCGGCAATCGTGGCGCACAGGGGGCCCGAGACGCGAATGATACCGACCCCGCCGCGCCCTGGCGGCGTGGCCAGCGCGGCGATGGTGTCCTGATGGTAGAGCCGCTCGGCCATGCGCTATTCCCTCGCTGGTAAGGCCTAAACGCCGAACCCCTGCCGAGGCAGGGGTCCAGGTAGTGCCGGGACAGGGTTACTTGGTCTTCAACCCTTTGCCGACGCTGGGGTCGTTCTCGATCTTGCGGGTGATGGCGTACTGCTGCGCGATCGAGATGATGTTGTTGACCACCCAGTAGATCACCAGGCCGGCCGGGAACCACAGGAAGAAGAAGGTGAAGACGATAGGCAGCATCTTCATGATCTTCGCCTGCATGGGGTCCGGAGGCGTCGGGTTGAGCAGTTGCTGCACGTACATCGACACGCCCATCAGGATCGGCAGGATGAAGAAGGGATCCTTCATCGACAGGTCCTGAATCCAGAACATGAAGGGCGCGTGGCGCAGCTCCACCGACTCCAGCAGCATCCAGTACAGGGCGATGAACACCGGCATCTGCACCAGGATCGGCAGACAGCCGCCCAGAGGATTGATCTTCTCCTTCTGGTAGAACTTCATCATCTCCTGGGACATCTTCTGGCGGTCGTCGCCGTACTGCTCCTTCAGGCGCTGCATCTCCGGGCCCAGCTTGCGCATGCGGGCCATCGACTTGTAGGCCTTGGCGGAGAGCGGCCACATGGCCAGCTTGACCAGGATGGTCAGGAAGACGATGGACCAGCCCCAGTTGCCCACCAGGTTATGAATCTGGTCGAGCAGCCAGAACAGCGGGTTGGCGATGAACCACAGCCAGCCGTAATCGACGGTCAGGCGCAGATGCGGGGCGACCTGCTCGAGATAGTCCTGAACCTTGGGGCCCACGTAGAGGGTGGCACCCAGGCGTGCCTCGCCGTCTGCCGCCACCGTGGTCACCGGGCCGGCGAAAGCCGCGACGTTGCGGTTACGCGAGTCGGTGGTGGCGTACTGCAGGTTCTGCTGGTTCTGGGGCGGCGCCCAGGCCGAGACGAAATAGTGCTGGATGATCGCGACCCATCCGCCCTGAACGTCTCGGTTGTTGAAGCGTCCGCGCTGGATGTCGTCGAAATCGACCTTCTGGTAGCGCTCGTCCGGCGATGAGTAGGCCGCACCCAGATAGGAGCTCATGCCCAGTGCCACGCCCGCCGAGGGGTCGGGGCTGTTGTCCCTGGCCAGTTGACCGATGAAACGGGCAGTGACCGGCGCTTCGGTGTTGTTGGCCAGGTAGTAGCTGACCTCGACCGCATAGCTGCCGCGCTCGAAGGAGAAGCGCTTGATCACATCGACGCCGTTCACTTCTCCGTGCAGGTCCACGTCCAGACGACCCTCGCCGTCGGCCAGACGATAGCTGGTGTTCTCCGCGGTGAAGCCGATGCGTCCACCGTGACCGTCCAGTTGCAGGCCCGAGCGGGCCACGTAGCTGCGCGTCTCACTGTCCGAGAGCAGCACGTAGGGGCGGTCCGAGCCCAGCGTCATGCGATGGCGGGGCAGTGCCGCATAGACGATGTCTCCCCCCTGGGGGTCGATGCGCACGTCGAGCACGTCGGTCACCACGGCGACCAGGTCGCGGGTGCTGGTCGGCTCGGCAGGTTCCGCCGGCATGTCGCCGGTCATCTCCTGCTCCGCCCTGGGGGCGGCCGGCACGGCCAACGCGTCGTCATCGGGGGCCTGCGCGTCACCGGGTGCCGGGGCGGTGATGGTGGGAGCATCTGGCTCAGGAGCAACCTGGCCATAATCCTGGTTCCACTGTACCACCAGCAGGTAGGTGAGCACGGCCAGTGGAATCAGCAATAGGAGTCGTTTTACGTCCATGAGGGTTCTGCCCGGTGGGTAGTGAACATGCCGCTGGAACGAGATCCGCTGCCATGTGAAAGAGGGCGACAGCCTGCCGAGGCAGGCCATCGAAGCGGAGACAAATACCGCATCCGGTCAGGAGGTCATCGACTTCTGCGCGTCACGCTCCAGGCGCCGCCACATGCCGAAAAGCTGGCGATGCAGCGTGGCCTTGTCCAGTTCGCTCGCGCCGCGACGTGCCAGCAGGACGATATCCACGGCGGGTAATGAGCACTGGCGCAGACGTAAGGATTCGCGCACCACACGCTTCAGGCAGTTGCGATCCACGGCTCTGCGGACGTTCTTCTTGCTGATGACCAGGCCAAGGCGGGGGTGGTCCAGTCCATTGGGGCACGCCAGGGCCATCAGCCCCTTGCCATGTACCTTGAGTGCAGCGTGATCGAAAACGTATCGATAATCCCCGGCTGTCAGCAGTCGCAGCTGTTTGGGGAAACCATGACCGGACACGCGCAATCCGCGATCAGGCGCTCAGACGCTTGCGGCCCTTGGCGCGGCGGCGAGCCAGAACGGCACGACCATTCTTGGTAGCCATGCGAGCACGGAAGCCGTGGACACGCTTGCGCTTCAGAACGCTGGGTTGAAAGGTGCGTTTCATAACTCTTGATTCCCACGTGGTTTGTTGACGGATCGTCTTACAGGAATGCCCTGATTCCAGACAGGAACCAGGGGCAGATTCGGTTCAAGACCGGAAATTGTAGAGACTTCGGCTGCCCGACGCAATTGTTCCTCACGTTCCCGCATCACCTCAGGGCATCCGCAGCGAACGCCACTGGGGTAATCATCATAAGAGGTTTTCTTGAACCTACTGTGACTAATAATGGGGATCGATTCTGTTGATAAAGTAGTATTTGCTTTTCTCATCAGCTGGTTGGCTGATGTCTGGGTCTGTGGAAAAGCGTTGGGAAAGGAGTGCTCATGCTGTGACTGTTCAGTTGATGATTGTCCGACTCATCCACATGCCGATGTGGTTCGCCATGGATGAACACGATGATCGCTGGTGCCTCCCGGGCTTTTCCACAGCCATTTTCTGGCGTTTTCCGCTGTGGATAACCCGGCGGTCGAAGGATACAATGGCCGGTCACGCATCAACGGGTCATGGTGAGGTCGAGTGTCTCTTGCTCTCTGGCAACAGTGTCTGGATTACCTGCAGGACGAGCTGAACGCCCAGCAGTTCAATACATGGATTCGCCCGCTTCAGGCCGAGGAGGGCGAAGCCAACGAGCTGCGACTGCTGGCGCCCAACCGCTTCGTGCGTGACTGGGTCGGCGACAAGTATGCCAAGCGCATCAATGAGCTGCTCAGGGAGCTGGCGCCTGCCAAACCACCGCGGGTGGTACTGGCCGTGGGCAGTCGCAAGGTGGCTGCGGTCAAACCCCAGACGCGCGAGCTCGGGGCTCCGGTCTCGGCCAATCCTCACTCCCCCTTGGCGCCTGCCGTTCAGGTACCGCCGCGCGGCGACATCGGCGATGAGCGCGAGATCGACCAACTGCGCGAAGAGGGCGGCTCGGCGCGGCGTTCCGGCAGCGAGCGCGAAGTGCAGGTCGAGGGTAGTCTCAAGCACAGCAGCGGTCTCAACCCCAGCTTCACCTTCGAAACCTTCGTCGAGGGCAAGTCCAACCAACTGGCTCGGGCCGCCTCGCGGCAGGTCTCGGAGAACCCCGGCGGTGCCTACAACCCACTGTTTCTCTACGGTGGGGTCGGTCTGGGCAAGACCCACCTGATGCATGCCGTGGGCAATGCCCTGGCAACACGGCGCGAGAACGCACGGGTCGTCTATCTGCACTCCGAGCGCTTCGTGGCGGACATGGTCAAGGCGCTGCAGCTCAATGCCATCAATGATTTCAAGCGCTTCTATAGAAGCGTCGATGCGCTGCTGATCGACGATATCCAGTTCTTCGCCGGCAAGGAGCGCTCTCAGGAAGAATTCTTCCATACTTTCAATGCCTTGCTTGAGGGCGGTCAGCAGATGATCCTGACCTCGGACCGCTATCCCAAGGAGATCAGCGGCGTCGAGGAGCGTCTCAAGTCACGTTTCGGCTGGGGCCTTACCGTGGCCATCGAGCCACCGGAGCTGGAAACCCGGGTCGCCATCCTGATGAAGAAAGCGGATCAGGCCAAGGTGGACTTGCCTCACGACGCCGCTTTCTTCATTGCCCAGAAGATTCGTTCCAACGTGCGGGAGCTGGAGGGGGCGCTGAAAAAAGTCATTGCCGACTCCCATTTCATGGGCAAGCCTATCACCCAGGATTTCATTCGCGAGTCGCTGAAGGATCTGCTGGCGCTGCAGGACAAGCAGGTCGGCGTCGACAACATTCAGCGCACCGTGGCCGAGTACTACAAGATCAAGCTCGCCGACCTGCTCTCCAAGCGCCGTTCGAGATCCGTGGCCAGGCCGCGTCAGGTCGCCATGGCACTGGCCAAGGAGTTGACCAATCACAGCCTGCCGGAAATCGGCGACGCCTTCGGCGGACGCGATCACACGACGGTATTGCATGCCTGCCGCAAGGTGCAGGCACTGCAGGAGGAGAGCGCGGATATCCGCGAGGACTACAAGAACCTGCTGCGGCTCTTGACCAGCTGAGCGCAGGTTCGCCAGGACGTCTGACATCAATGCCCGACACCCATCTACAGGACTAGACGTGGAGCCGACATGAGATTTTCCATTACCCGTGAAGCGCTGCTGCGGCCGCTGGCGTTGGTGGCTGGCGTGGTGGAGCGCCGCCAGACCCTGCCGGTGCTGTCCAACGTGCTGATCCAGGTCGACCAGGAGCAGGTGGCGCTCACCGGTACCGACCTCGAGGTCGAACTCATCGGTCGCACGGCCGCCTCTCAGGTCGAAGTGCCCGGAGCCATCACCGTACCTGCCCGCAAGCTGATGGACATCTGCAAGTCGCTGCCCGATCAGGCCGAGCTGCAGTTCAGCCTGGAGGACGGCCGCGCCGTGCTGCGCAGCGGCCGTTCCCGCTTCACCTTGTCGACGCTACCGGTGGCGGAATTCCCCAACATCGAGGACAGCGCCGGCGACGTCGAGCTGAGCCTGCCGCGCGGCACGCTCAAGCACCTGATCGATGCCACCTCCTTTGCCATGGCCCAGCAGGACGTGCGCTACTACCTCAACGGCATGCTGCTGGAGCTGCGTGCAGGCCTGGTGCGTACCGTGGCAACCGACGGCCACCGGCTGGCGGTCTGCTCGCGTTCAGCTGAGATCCAGGTCGAGCCGGCGCGCAAGCTGATCGTGCCGCGCAAAGGCGTGCTGGAACTGGTCCGGCTGCTCGACGACAGCGACGAGCCGGTGACGCTGACTCTCAGCGCGAGCCACGTACGTGCTCATACCGGCGACTTCACTTTCACCTCGAAGCTGGTCGACGGCAAGTTCCCCGACTACGAGCGTGTGGTGCCGCGCGGCGGCGACAAGGTCTTCATTGCCGAGCGCGCCGAGCTGCGCCAGGTACTCTCGCGTACCTCCATTCTCTCCAATGAAAAGTATCGCGGCGTGCGTCTGCATCTGCAGGAGGGCAATCTGCAGGTCATGGCCAACAACCCCGAGCAGGAAGAAGCCGAGGAAAACGTGGCGGTCGAGTATGGCGGCGACTCGCTCGAAATCGGCTTTAATGTTGGGTATCTCATTGATGTGCTTAATGTTATTGGAGAAGATCGCGTGCAGATGACGCTCGCCGATTCCAATAGCAGCGCCTTGATGGAAGAGCCCGGTGGCGGCGATGCCATGTATGTCGTCATGCCCATGCGCCTGTAGGAGCGATGACCTCGTGTTCGCCCCGATTCTCGCACCGCTACGCGTGCAGGGCATCTCCGGGCTCGCGAACGCCGCTCTTTCCTCTCTGGGTACCCAGCCGCAGCGAATGCCGGCTGGGTACCGTCGCCACGTACTGCGCTACGCCGCATGCTGATTGAACGCCTGGCCTTCACCGGCTTGCGAAATCTGGCCCCGCTCGATGTCACGCCGAGCCCCGGTATCAATCTGATCGTAGGGCGGAACGGTAGCGGCAAGACCAGCGTGCTCGAGGGGCTGCACATCCTGGGTATGGGCCGCTCTTTCCGCACACGGCAGCTGAAGCATGCGATTGCCCATGACGCAGCGGAAATGACGCTGTTTGCCCGGCTGGCAGGTACGCCTCCCGTGCCCATCGGCGTGCGGCGTGAGCGTGAAGGCGGCGAGCTCGAAATGCGCATGGCGGGGGAGCGGGTGCCACGGCTGGCGCAGCTGATCGAGGCCCTTCCTCTTCAGCTGGTCAACCCCGATGCCTTCCGCCTGCTCGAGGGCGCCCCGGCCGGACGAAGAGAGTTTCTCGACTGGGGTGTGTTTCACGTGAAACACGACTTCTATGACGCCTGGCGCCGCGCCAAGCGTGCGCTGAAGCATCGGAATGCGCTCCTCAGGCGTGATAGAATGGACGTCAGCAGTCTGGCTGCCTGGGAACAGGAGCTGGCCCACTGGGGAGAGCGCGTCGATGCGCTGCGCCGTGAATGGATGGCAAGCTTCGTGCCGGTATTCGAGGAAACCCTCGGCCGCCTGATCGAGCTGCCCGATTTGCGCCTGCGCTACTCCCGCGGCTGGGACAAGCAGCGCGACCTGCATGAAGTGCTCGAGCAGGGCCGCGAGCAGGATTTTCATATGGGCTTCACTCAGCATGGACCCCAGCGTGCCGATCTCAGAATCCGGCTGGGGCGACGGCCTGCAGTGGAGGTGCTGTCCCGCGGACAGCAGAAACTGGTAGTGAGTGCGCTCAAGCTGGCGCAAGGAAGGCTGCTTGAGCTGTCGACAGGACGAAACTGTCTTTACCTGATCGACGACTTGCCTGCAGAACTCGATGCCGAGCATAGGCGCGTCTTTTGTCGCCTGCTCGAATCGATGCGCTGCCAGGCATTCATCACGAGTGTCGAACACGACGCCCTGGCGGGGCCATGGGAGCCCCAGACGCCCATCGCGATGTTTCACGTGAAACAAGCGGATTCCGGAGCAGGGCAGCTAGGGTCTGAGGCACAGATAGACTTCATCATGGAGTAGTCAATGAGCGAGCAAGCTTACGACTCATCGAGCATCAAGGTTCTCAAGGGCCTGGATGCCGTGCGAAAGCGTCCCGGCATGTACATCGGCGATACCGATGACGGGACAGGTCTGCACCATATGGTGTTCGAGCTGGTGGACAACTCCATCGATGAAGCCCTGGCCGGATACTGCAGCGAAGTACGCGTGATCATCCACCCTGACGAATCCATCACCGTCAGTGACAACGGCCGCGGCGTACCTACCGACATTCATGAGGAAGAGGGCGTGTCGGCAGCGGAAGTGATCATGACGGTGCTGCACGCCGGCGGCAAGTTCGACGACAACTCCTACAAGGTGTCGGGAGGACTTCACGGCGTAGGTGTGTCGGTGGTGAATGCGCTGTCCGAGGAGCTCAAGCTGACGATCTGGCGGGCCGGACAGGTGCATGAGCAGATCTACCACCACGGGGTGCCCCAGGCGCCGCTCAGCGTGGTCGGCAAGACGGAAAAGACCGGTACCCGGGTGCACTTCAAACCCTCCCCCGGCACCTTCGCCAATATCGAGTTTCACTACGATATTCTGGCCAAGCGGCTGCGCGAACTCTCCTTCCTCAACTCCGGGGTGGCGATTCGTCTGACCGATGAGCGTAGCGGCAAGGAGGAGCTGTTCCACTACGAGGGCGGGCTGAAAGCGTTCGTCAATCACCTCAACAGCAATAAAACCGTGCTCAACCCCGTGTTTCACTTCGAAGCCGAGCGCGAGGACGGCGTGGTGGTCGAGGTGGCGATGCAGTGGAACGACTCGTTCGCCGAGAATATTTTCTGTTATACCAATAACATACCGCAACGCGACGGTGGCACTCACCTGGCAGGCTTTCGAGCGGCACTGACCCGTACCTTGAATGGCTACATCGAGTCCGAAGGGCTGCTCAAGAAGTCCAAGGTGGCCACGTCCGGGGACGATGCCCGCGAAGGGCTGACGGCGATCATTTCGGTCAAGGTGCCGGATCCCAAGTTCTCCTCCCAGACCAAGGACAAGCTGGTCTCTTCCGAGGTCAAGACCGCGGTGGAGCAGGAGATGGGGCGCCTGTTCTCGGACTATCTGATCGAGAGTCCCAACGACGCGAAGTCGATCGTCAACAAGATGCTCGACGCGGCCCGTGCACGTGAAGCGGCGCGCAAGGCGCGCGACATGACCCGCCGCAAGGGCGCGTTGGACATCGCCGGCCTGCCGGGCAAGCTGGCCGACTGCCAGGAAAAGGACCCAAGCCTCTCCGAGCTGTTCCTAGTCGAGGGTGACTCGGCCGGCGGCAGTGCCAAACAGGGCCGCGACCGCCGCACCCAGGCGATTCTGCCGCTCAAGGGCAAGATCCTGAACGTCGAGAAGGCGCGCTTCGATAAGATGCTCTCTTCCGCCGAGGTGGGTACCTTGATCACTGCCCTGGGCTGCGGCATCGGGCGCGAGGAGTTCAACCCGGACAAGCTGCGCTACCACTCGATCATCATCATGACCGACGCAGATGTCGACGGCTCGCACATTCGTACGCTGCTGTTGACCTTCTTCTTCCGTCAGATGTCGCTGCTGATCGAGCGTGGGCATGTCTTCATCGCTCAGCCGCCGCTGTACAAGATCAAGCGTGGCAAGCAGGAGACCTACCTCAAGGATGAGCAGGCGCTGATCGATTATCTCACCACCACGGCGATGGACGGCGCCCGGCTCTACGTCAATCCGGAAGCGCCGCCCGTTACCGGTGCGCAGCTGGAATCGCTGGTGGGCCAGTACCGCGACGTGATGAAGCGAATCGATCGCCTCTCGCGTGTCTATCCAAACGAGGTGCTGCGCAAGGTGGTCCACGCCGCGCGCCTGGAAGGTGAAACGAGCCTCAAGGATCGCGTCACCATGCAGAACTGGATCGAGTACCTGCAGCAGGAGATGGACGCGCTGGTCGCTTACGAAGGCGGGCCGCGCTATACCTTCCGTCTCGAAGAGGACTCCGAGCGCGAACTGTTCCTGCCGGCGGTCACGCTGACGGCGCACGGTGTCAGCTCCGACTACGTGTGGGGCATCGACTTCTTCACCAGCGCCGACTACCGTGCCATGGCAGCGCTTGGCGAGACGCTGGACGGTCTCCTAGAAGAGGGCGCCTACATCGCGCGGGGTGAGCGCAAGAAGACGGTCACTACCTTCTACCAGGCCTTGGAATGGCTGATGGCCGAGGCCCAGCGCGGCCTTGCGGTGCAGCGCTACAAGGGACTGGGCGAGATGAACCCGGATCAGCTGTGGGAGACCACCATGGATCCCGATACGCGGCGCCTGCTGCGTGTTTCCATCGAGGATGCAGTGGCCGCCGACATGATGTTCAACACGCTGATGGGCGACGAAGTCGAGCCGCGGCGTGCCTTCATCGAGAGCAACGCGCTGGTGGCCAACCTGGACGTGTGATGCGCACACGGCGATGTTTCACGTGAAACATCGCCCCCGCTGCCTGCAGTGAGTGACAGACAGTGCGTGACAAGAGCAGAAAAAGCCGACCCTTCGAAGGTCGGCTTTTTCATGCGAGCTACGTTAGGGTACTTGTTGAGTGCTCCGTTTTAGGACTTGTACGAAAATCGTCTAGGCTTGGCTCAGCAGCCAGTCAGTAAACGCGGCCAGATCATTGAAAATCTGCGCGTTTTCCAACCCCATGCCTTTCGCCTCGGTGCGGCTGCCCTTGCCGGTGCGTACGAGCACGGAACGACAGCCCATTGCATCTCCTGCCTGCAGGTCGCGCAGGCTGTCGCCCACTATCCAACTGCCCTCTAGACTATCCAGCCCCAGCGCGGTGCGTATCTCCTCGAGCAGGCCGGGCAGGGGCTTGCGACAGGTACAGCCGTCGTCCGGGCCGTGGGGGCAGTAGGCGATATGAGCGATCTCGCCTCCGGCGACGGCCACCAACCGTTCGAGCTCGGCGTGCATCGTGGCCAGGGTGGCCTCGTCATAGTAGCCGCGTGCGATGCCGGACTGGTTGGTGGCGATGGCCACCAACCAACCGGCTCGGCTCAGCCGGGCTATTGCCTCGATGGAAGTGGGGTAGGGAATCCACTCTTCGAGAGATTTGATGTAGGCGTCGGAATCGCGGTTGATGACGCCGTCGCGGTCGAGGATCACGAGTCGGGGTGCGCTGGGCATCTTGCACCATAAGCAGAAGAAGAGAAGGGGCAGTGTTTCACGTGAAACACCACATGCCAAGCCTGTGCTTGTGGCTGGGATGTTTCACGTGAAACACAGGCGTAGCGACAGTCCGTATCAAACAGCAGGGCAGGCAATGAAAGAGCAGGCATGAAAAAGCCGGCCGGGCTACTTGCTCCCGGCCGGCTTTCGGCATGACCGCTTACTGTTGCAGCAGAGCGATGTCGGCCACTTCGAGGAACAGCGCCTGCAGACCGGCCAGCAGCGCCAGGCGGTTGCGTCGCACGGCGTCGTCATCGGCCATGACCATTACGTCATCGAAGAAGGCGTCCACCGGTGTGCGCAGGCCGGCAAGAACGTCCAGCGCCTCGCGATAGCGGCCTTCGCCGAACAGCGGCAGGACGCGCTCGCGGCTGGCCGAGACCGCCTCGTGCAGCGTGCGCTCGGCCGTTTCCTGCAGCAGTGCCACGTCGACCTGTCCGCCCAGTTCGCCGGCCTGCTTGGTCAGGATGTTGGAAACCCGCTTGTTAGCGGCGGCCAGGGCAGCGGCTTCCTCACGCTGGGTGAAGACGTGAACCGCACGCATGCGGCGGGCAAAATCCAGCGGCTTGGTCACCGGGCGCGCACGAACGGCCAGGTAGACCTCGGCGGGAATGCCCTCGTCCTGGCCCCAGGCGCGGAAGCGGTCGAGCATGTAGCCCAGTACCTCGTCGACCAGCGTCTCTGCGTAGGGCAGTTCCTGGTGCTGCGCGGCGGCCAGCTCCAGCAGCTCGCGCAGGTCGAGATCCAGTTCGCCCTTGATCATGATGTTGAGTACGCCGATGGCGGCGCGACGCAGGGCGAAGGGGTCCTTGGTGCCGCTAGGCCGCTGGCCGATGCCGAAGATGCCGGTCAGGGTGTCGAGGCGGTCGGCCAGCGCCAGGGCCTGGCCGGTACGGCAGGCAGGGATCTCGTCGCCGGCGAAGCGCGGCAGGTACTGCTCTTCGAGGGCCTGGGCCACTTCGGCCGGTTCGCCGTCGTGGGTCGCGTAGTAGCGCCCCATGATGCCCTGAAGCTCGGGAAACTCGAGCACCATCTCGGTGACCAGATCGCACTTGGCCAGCTCGGCGGCACGGCGTGCCTGGGCCACGTCGCCGTTGATGCGGCCGGCGATGAAGGCGGCCACGGCGGCGCTGCGGTGCGCCTTGTCGGCCAGGGTGCCGAGCTGCTGCTGGAACACCACGTTGGCCAGGCCGGGGATGCGTGCCGCCAGCGGCTGCTTGCGGTCGGTGTCGTAGAAGAAAGCGGCATCTGCCAGGCGCGGACGAATGACCTTCTCGTTGCCTTCGATCACCTGCTGCGGATCCTGGCTGTCGATGTTCGAGATGGTGATGAACTGCGGCTTGAGCCGGCCCTGGTCGTCGAGCAGGTGGAAATATTTCTGGTTGGCCTTCATCGACGAGATCAGGCACTCCGCGGGAACCTCGAGGAAGCGCTCGTCGAAGCTGCCGGCCAGTGCCACCGGCCATTCCACCAGGCCGCTCACTTCGATGAGCAGTGCCTCGTCGATCACCGCCTGGGCGTCCTGGACCTCGGCCTCGGCCAGCACCTGCTCACGGATACGCTCGCGACGACGGTCGCGATCGGCCAGTACCCAGGCCTGCTCGAGGGTGGCCAGGTAGTCGTTCGCATGGGCCAGCTCGATGGTCTCGGGGGCATGGAAGCGGTGGCCGTGGGTAGTGCGGCCCGAGGTCAGGCCCAGCGCCTGGGCTGCCACCACCTCGCTGCCGTAGAGCATCACCAGCCAGTGCACAGGGCGAGAAAACTCAATCCGCGAGGCGCCCCAGCGCATGTTCTTGGGCACCGGCAGGGCGGCAATGGCCTTGTCGACGATGGCCGGCAGCAGCCGTGTGGTGGCTTCGCCCTGCTGCTGTTCGCGGTAGCCGAGCCAGGTGCCCTTGTCGGTTTCCAGGTGGATCAGGTCGGCCACCTCGACGCCGCAGGAGCGGGCGAAGCCATCGGCGGCCTTGGTCGGCTGGCCGTCCTTGTAGGCCGCGGCCAAGGCCGGACCGCGGCGCTCGACTTCGCGGTCGGGCTGCTTGTCGGCCAGCTCCATCACCTGCACCGCCAGGCGGCGCGGCGTAGCATAGGCGCGAATGTCGCCGAAGGCGATCTCGGCCTCGCTCAGGCCGCGGCGAATGCCGTCGGCCAGGGCGTCGGAGAGCGTGTCGATGGCGCTCGGCGGCAATTCCTCGACGCCCAGCTCGATCAGAAAGGTATTGGCAGCCATCACGCGTCTCCCTGTTCGGCGTTCATGTCCTGAGCCAGCAGCTCCTGGCGCAGGGCTTCGGGGGCCAGCGGGAAGCCGGCGGCCTTGCGCGAGGCGTAATAGGCATGCGCCACGTCGCGGGCCATGGTGCGTACACGTAGGATGAAGCGCTGCCGTTCGGTCACCGAGATGGCGTGGCGGGCATCCAGCAGGTTGAAGGTATGGGAGGCCTTGAGCACCTGCTCATAGGCCGGCAGCGGCAGTCCCGCCTCGAGCAGCTTGGTGCATTCGCGCTCGTGGTGGTCGAAGGCGTTGAACAGGACCGGCACGTCGGCATGTTCGAAGTTGTAGGCCGACTGCTCGCGCTCGTTCTGCAGATAGACGTCGCCGTAGGTGACCTTGGTGCCGTCCGGGGCGATGGTCCACACCAGGTCGTAGACGCTGTCGACGTTCTGCAGGTACATGGCGATGCGCTCGAGACCGTAGGTGAGCTCACCGGTGACGGGGTAGCACTCTAGCCCGCCGGCCTGCTGGAAGTAGGTGAACTGGGTCACCTCCATGCCGTTGAGCCAGACCTCCCAACCCAGGCCCCAGGCGCCCAGGGTCGGCGACTCCCAGTTGTCCTCGACGAAGCGAATGTCATGCACCAGCGGGTCGATGCCGATACGCTCGAGCGAGCCCAGGAAGCGCTCCTGCAGATCGGCGGGGGAGGGCTTCATCACCACCTGGAACTGGTAGTAGTGCTGCAGGCGGTTGGGGTTCTCGCCGTAGCGACCGTCGGTTGGGCGACGGGAAGGCTGCACGTAGGCGGCATTCCAGGTCTCCGGGCCGATGGAGCGCAGGAAGGTGGCGGGGTGGAAGGTGCCGGCCCCGACCTCCATGTCCAGCGGCTGGAGCACTACGCAGCCGTGTTCGGCCCAGTACTGCTGCAAGGCGAGTATCAGGCCCTGAAAAGTGGTCGCGTCTGGCGTCGACCCTGAGGCCGAGGTCGACGAGAGCGTCTGCGACGGGTTTGACGAGAGTGTCATTGCGGAAGCACCGTTGGCCATGAATTCACAGGGCGTCAAGTATACAATCACAGGCACATGGGTTATAGGCGCAGCGCTTGCGCCCCAGCGAGGTTTACATGATCGTAGTGACAGGTGGCGCCGGCTTCGTCGGCTCGAATCTGGTCAAGGCTCTCAACGAGCGTGGGCGCAACGACGTGCTGGTGGTCGACGATCTCTCCGACGGCACCAAGTTCGTCAACCTGGCGGACTGCACCCTGGGCGACTATCTCGACAAGGACGACTTCCGTGCCCGCGTCGAGGCGGCGCTGCGCGGCGAACCCTCGCGCCTGCCGCCGATCGAGGCGATCTTCCATGAGGGGGCCTGTTCGGACACCACCGAGTGGGACGGCCGCTTCATGCTCGACAACAACTTCGAGTACTCCAAGGTGCTGCTGCACTACTGCCAGCAGCAGGGCATTCCTTTCCTCTATGCCTCGTCGGCGGCCACCTACGGCGGCAGTCAGGTGTTCCGCGAGGAGCCCGAGCACGAGAAGCCGCTCAACGTCTACGGTTACTCCAAGCTGCTGTTCGATCAGTACGTGCGCCAGCACTGGGATGAGTTCACCAGCCAGGTGGTGGGGTTCCGCTACTTCAACGTCTACGGCCCGCGTGAGCAGCACAAGGGCAAGATGGCGAGCGTGGCCTATCATAACCACACCCAGATTTCGGCGGGCCAGGGCCTCAGGCTGTTCGGCGGCTGGGACGGCTACGAGGCGGGCATGCAGAGCCGCGACTTCGTGTATGTCGGCGACGTGGTGAACGTCAACCTGTGGTTCCTCGACAACCCCGACAAGTCCGGCATCTTCAACCTCGGCTCCGGTCGGGCCGAGCCGTTCAAGGCCATCGCCGAGGCGGTCATCGACTTCCATGGCCGCGGGCGCATCGAGTACATCGACTTTCCCGACGAGCTCAAGGGGCGCTACCAGAGCTATACCCGCGCCGACATCACGCGCCTGCGCGAGGCCGGCTACGAGGACGAGTTCCGCACCGTGGCCGAGGGCGTGAAGGCGTATCTCGAGTGGCTGGCCGGGGCCAGGGGATGAGCCAGGCGGCTGCCACCACAGCCCCGCGTATCCTGGTGGTCGGCCCCTCCTGGGTCGGCGACATGGTCATGGCCCAGAGCCTGTTCATGACCCTCAAGCAAAACCAGCCGGGATGCCGCATCGGTGTGGTGGCGCCGGGCTGGTCGCAGCCGATTCTGGAGCGCATGGCCGAGGTCGATGAAGTGGCGAGCCTGGACGTCGGCCACGGTGAGTTCGGCTGGTCCACCCGGCGCGCCCTGGCCGGGCGGCTGCGCGGGCGTTTCGACCGGGCCATCGTGCTGCCGCGCTCCTGGAAATCGGCGCTGGTGCCGTTTCTGGCTCGGATTCCGCGTCGTATCGGCTTCACCGGTGAGCAGCGCTATGGCCTGCTCAACGATCGCCGCGAACTCGACAAGACCCTGCTGGACCAGACCGTGAAGCGCTTCGTGGCGCTGGGACTGACAGCCGAGGAAGCCCGGCGCGGCGATTTCGCCATTCCCCGGCCGCGCTTGCGGATCGACACGGATAACCTCGATGAGCTGCGCACGCGCCTGGGCCTGAGCTCACGGCCGGCCGTCGGCATGATGCCCGGGGCCGAGTACGGGCCGGCCAAGCAGTGGCCGCTGGGCCATTTCCGCGAGCTTGCCGAGCGCCTGGTGGACGAGGGCTTCGAGATTCGCGTGATGGGTGGCCCCAAGGACGTCGCCGCCGGGGAGGCAATCGCCGCAGGCCTGCCGTACGTTCACAACCTGTGCGGACAGACCCGGCTGGCCGATGCGGTCGATCTGCTCGCCGACTGCCAGCAGGTCGTGACCAACGACTCAGGGCTGATGCACGTGGCCGCGGCGGTGGGTACCCGCGTGCATGCGCTGTATGGCTCGTCGTCGCCTGCCTATACGCCGCCGCTCACCGACAGGGCCGAGATCCACTATCTGGGGCTGGGTTGTTCGCCCTGCTTCGAGCGCACCTGCCCGCTGGGGCACACCAACTGCCTGGTGCAGCTGTCGCCTCAGCGGGTGCTGGCCGCCGTGCTTACAGAGTCCGCCATCCCGGTGACTCGCGACTGAAAGCCAGAGCGACCGTTTCACTGTACCGCGGCAGGCTCTTCGCCGGTGGAATCCACCGGAGTCTCCACCACCTGCTCCTGTTTCTCCTGCTCGGGAGCAGGCTGCGGCTCGGGGGCCAGGCCATTCCACAGGCGCTCCTGAAGCGCCCGCTCTTCACGCATTCGGGCATTGATCTCGGTCTTGCTGTACTCCTCGAGGAGTGTCGGCTCGTCGGAGAGCAGCGAAACCCCCAGGCCGGCGCGGTGCCAGTCGATGGTGAAACCCATGGCTTCGAGAATGGTGGGAAAGACATCCACCATGGAAGCCTCGCGGCTCTCGCGTCCCACGGGAATCCCCGGCCCCAGCAGCATGAAGGTGTTGTCACGCTCGCCCTGGATCAGCTGCTCCCAGGCCGAGACACGCATGGTCAGGTGATCGCTGGCGATGATCACGACAGTATTGTCGAGCAGTCCCTCGGCATCGGCTCGCTCGAGGAAGTCGCGGGCCAGCCAGGCCGAGCACTCTACCGAGTAGAGGATGTCGACGCCGTCGAACTCACCCTGGCGGTCGATGCAGGCTTGGGCGGGATAGCCACGGGGGGCATGGCCGGCAAGGGTCAGGTTGACCACTCCCCAGGGCCCTGGCTCCTGGTCGAGTCGCCGCATCTCCTCGAGCGTGAAATCATAGAGCGAGTCGTCGTAGAGTCCCCAGTTGTTGACGTAATCGGGATCGTCCAGCAGGGGCTGCAGGTCTTCACGCCCGAGCACGGTTTCGAAACCGTGCCCCTTGTAGAAGATCCCCTTGCCGGCAAAAGCCGTGCTGGCCCCACCCAGGTAGCTGAGCCGATAGCCCTGTTCGGCCAGCAGGTCTCCCAGGCAGTCGACGCCGGGTACCACCTTATCCAGCGGCGTGAACTGGCGGTCGTGCAGCAGTCCGGCCGGCATCAGGGGGCTGCCGCACTGGCTGGCGATCATGCCGGCCATGGTCCAGCCGGTGTTGTCGATCTGATAGACCCCCTCATAGGCCAGGCCATGCTCGCCGATGGCATCCAGGTCGGCATAGGCATCACCGAAACGCTCCCGGTCGGCGTAGGTGCGCTCGATGCTTTCCAGATACATGAGCAGGAGGTTGGGCCGCTCTTCGGGCGCCTCCAGAATGACCGGCTGTACGTATTGGCGGTCGAGCCAGGCGCCGTCGTCGGTGACGATGGCCGCGCCGCGCTGGGTGACGCCATAGAGCAGCGGATTGGTGGCGAGTAACGCCATGGCCAGAAAGGGTTCGGTCAGGCTCCAGCGGCGGTCATGGCGAATCAACCAGGTGATCGCCGCCAGCAGCGCCACCATGGTCAGGGTATAGCCGATGGCCGCACCGATACGGCTGACGCCGCCGTGGTCGGTCATGCCGGCCTGCAGGTGGAAGAACACTGCGCCGAGATCGACGATGCCGAAGCTCTCGGAGAGGTAGATGTAAAGCCCCCACAGTGCGATCGGCACCAGGCTCCATGGCCAACGCCGCGATGAAGAAGCGCTCGGAGCGCTTTGCGGCGCGCCCCAGTTCAGCCATGTACCCATGGCCATCCACAGCGCGGCCACCAGCGGCAGGCTCCAGTGGGGCAGACGGGTCAACGCGGTCAGTGCGTAACCCAGACAGAGTCCGATCACAAGCAGCGATAGCCAGCGTGGGTGGGCCAGCTTGAGAAGTTTGGAAGAAATCGTCATGGGGTGAGGGCTTCCATTGAGTTCGTCTGTCAGCTTAACAAGGCTTCGCCGCCCTGCACCATGCAAGGTGTTTTCGGATTTGGCGCCATCCGCTCGGCGGCAGTAAACTGGCCAGCCCGCCGGACCGACGAGGAGAGGTCGATGAGCCTGGCTGCGGTACTGATCGTGAAGAACGAGGCCGCCCATCTGCGCGCTTGCCTGGAGACGCTGCGCTGGGTGGATGAGATTGTGATCCTCGATTCCGGCAGCGACGACGACACTTGCGCCATCGCCCGGGAATTCACCGACAAGGTGGCGGTGAACGCCGACTGGCAGGGCTTCGGCGTTCAGCGTCAGCGTGCCGAAGCCATGGTCGAGAGCGACTGGATCCTGATGGTCGATGCCGACGAGCGGGTGACGCCGGAGCTGCGCCGGAGCATCCAGACCGCTGTCGCCAGCGGCGAGCCGGCGATCCACACCCTGCCGCGCCTATCCTGGTGTTTCGGCGACTTCATTCGCCATTCGGGCTGGTATCCCGACCGGGTGGCACGGCTCTATCCTCGCGGCAAGGCCGGCTACGATGCGGCCCTGGTCCACGAAAAGCTGCACAATCCAGATGGCTTGCCGGTCAAGGCGCTGGTGGGCGACCTGCTGCACTACACCTACCGCGACCTGCGTCACTATCTCGAGAAGTCGGCCCACTACGCCCAGGCCTGGGCCGAGCAGCGTGCCGCCCGTGGCAAACAGGGCAGTCTCTCGGCCGGGCTCGTGCATGGAGTGGGCTGCTTCCTGCGCATGTACCTGCTGCGCGCGGGCTTTCTCGATGGTCGCCAGGGCTTGTTGCTGGCATTGCTGTCGGCACACTCCACCTTCGCCAAGTACGCCGACCTGTGGGTCAGGACGCGGACTTCGCCGCCACCCGACGAGACACCAGAGCGCTGATCTCGGTAGCCGCGACCTCGAGGTCGATGGCCGACATCTCGCTTTCGCCGGCGCCCTCGGGGGGGCTGAAGGCGAGGCGGCGGCTCGCGTCGTTGCAGGTTTGCCAGCGTAGCGCAGTGGCCGAACGGCGCGCGGGGTAGAAGCCGGCCGTGGGCCGGTTCAGGCAAGCGGCGATGTGCAGCGGCCCGGTGGAGCCGGCGACGAACAGGTCCGCGGCGCTCAGCGCCAGGGCGAAGTCGGCGAGACCCGTACGCGGCGGCAGAACCTTGGCCTGCAACCGCCTGTCGTGCAGCATCTCACACAATTCGTGTGCCGCCGGCTCTTCGCCGGGGCCGGCGGTCAGCACCCAATGCGCGCGAATGTCGTCTGCGGCAAGCCTGGAGTCGATGGCGGCGGCCAGTTCGGCGTACTGAGACGAAGAGAGATTGACCGCCGAGCCGCCGCTGCCGGCATGCAGGAACAGCCACGGTCGTGACGGCTCCAGCGCCAGGGCCCCGGCTATTGACTCGCGCTGGGCTGCCGCGGTGCCGGGCGACAGCGGCCAGTACGGCGGCGCGGGGCGCGCCTGGGGCTGCCAGCCCTGGGCTGCCAGCAATGCCTCGGCCAGCTCGACGTTGTACAGGTATTCCGGTTTGTCGGAGCGCGACCTGCGCTGAACGACGCGATGATTGTAGAATAGCTGCGCCCACTTGGTGGCCGGTGCCACGCGGCAGGGGATGCCGGCTCGCCAGCCGAGCCAGCCGATGCGCGGCGTGGAGTAGAGCGTGAGCATGGCGCAGAAGCGTTCGCTGCGCAGCTGGGCCAGCAGTTCGCGCTGCGCTTGCTTGCCGGCGGCGTCGCCGGGATCGACGATGACCGCGTCGATCCACGGGCACAGCCGAGCCAGCGGTGCCGTATAGGCCGGCACCAGCACGCTGACCCGCGCTTGCGGAGCGGCGGCCTTGAGACAGGCCAGCGCCGGCCAGGCGAGCATGAAATCGCCGAGCTTGTCGTTGCGCACCACCAGGATGTGCGGCGGCTGATTCGCTGCGTGGCGAGCGGCCACGCGGGAAGAAGACGTCATCTGGGCTCCCGAGCCCCGGTTGACCGACGAAGGAGACAGCCTTGTCGTACAAGGTCATGCATATCTGCCTCTCGGATGGCTGGGGCGGACTCGAAATGTATCCTGCGCGGATTATACCCGAGCTGCAACGTCAGGGGTGGCAGGCCCATGGCCTGGCGCTAGCCGGTTCGCGGGTCGCCGAGAGTATGACATCGACCGGTATCGCACCGCTGACGGTGCCTTCGCGTGGCCGGGCGCTGCTGCAGGTGGGGCGCATACTGGGCTACCTGAAGCGCCATGGTATCGAGGTGCTGCACTGTCACAAGTCCAGCGACCTGCGCCTGGGCGCGCTGCTGGCGACCCTGCGACCGACGCTCCAGCTGTTCTTCACCGATCACATGGGCGTGACCCGGCCGAAGAAGGATTTTTACCATCGCTGGGCCTACGGGCGCGTCAGCCGGCTCTTTGCCATCAGCGAGGCCACCCGCCAGCGCAACCTGAAGGCCTTTCCGTTGCCGCCGGAGCGCATTCGCCGGCTCTACCTGGGCATCGACCTGACGCCCTATGCTTCGCAGCTGGGCGAGCCGGCACGTGAGGCGTTGCGCCGCGAGCTGGGTGTCATGCCGGGCGAGGTGGCGATCGGCCTGCCTGGGCGTCTGACCGACGGCAAGGGCCATGAAGTGTGGCTGGATGGGCTGGCCCGACTGGCCGAGCGCGCTCCCGAGCTGGCCTGGCACGGTGTGCTGATTGGCGGGCTCAGCGCCCGCGAAGGCAGCGACGAACGTTACGTCTCGCACTTGCGCTCGCGGATCGAGGAGCTGAAGCTGGAGCAGCGCGTGACCTTTGCCGGGTTTCGTCCTGACCTGCCGCGCCTGTTCGAGGCACTGGACATCGTCTGCGTGCCATCGCGTAATGAGGCCTTCGGCCTTACCGTGGTAGAGGCCATGGCCGCCGGCAAGGCCATCGTCGGTGCCGACAGCGGGGCGATCCCCGAGCTGCTCGAGGCCGACTGCGGGCGCCTTGCCGCAGCCGAGGAGCCGCGGGCCTGGGCCGAGGCCATGGCGGAGCTCGGCCAGGACGCGGCCCTGCGCGAGCGCCTCGGCCAGGCGGCAAGGGCAAGAGCCGAGCGCCATTTCGGCGTGGCGGCGCATGTCGAAGCCCTGATTCGAGAATACGCCGGGAAGGAGCCAACATCATGAAAGCCTGGATCGAAAAGGGCGGCTATCTCAACAATCGCGGTCGCAAATGGCTGTCGCGGCTGCACGTGGAGCAGGTGCGCCGCATTCTGGTGATCCGCCAGTGCGCCTTCGGCGACATGATGGCGACACGGCCGTTCCTGGTCGAACTCCGGCGCCTGTTTCCCCAGGCGCACATCACCCTGAGTACGGTGAGCAAGTACCAGTACGCGGTGCCCGACGACCTGGTCGACGAGGTGCACGTGCTGGACTCCCGCGGTTCGCTGCGTGAGCAGTTGCACTCCCTGCGCCAGTACCGCGAGGTCGACGTGCTCTTCGATCTGGCCGATACGGCCCGCTCGCGCCTGCAGACGCTGCTGACGTCGGCGCGGGTCAAGCTCGGCTTTCCCTACCGCAGCGGGCTCAACAAGCTGCTGTTCGATGTCGGCATCCTGCGCTCGGACTTTCACTACGAAGCCGAGGTACTGCTCGACTTTCTCAAAATCATGGGGCACAAGCCGCAGTACCCGCTGGAATTCGCCATGCCGCGCCATCAGCGCGCTCTGGCGAAGCCGCGCATCGTCTACTTCCCCTACGCCGCCGTGGCGGAAAAGTCGCTGTCCCAGGAGTCATGGCGCCAACTGATCGAGCAGGCAGCCGTCGAATTTCCCGGCTATCGCCATGTGCTGCTCGAAGGCCACAAATCCGAGGAGTCCGGCGACTTCCTCGCCGAGGTGGCGGCCCGCCACGACAACGTGGAGATCGAGGGACGCATGGACCTGGAGCGGCTGGCGCCGTGGATGGCGGCGTCCAGCGTGCTGGTGTCGGGGGATACCGGCGTGCGCAACCTGGCGCTGGCGACCCATACCCCGACGCTGGGGATCTTCTTCATGACCGTGCCGTTTCGCTACTGGCCGCGCTACGAGGACTGCCACGAGGCGGTGTTCCACCGTGACGGCCAGGTGCCGGGCAGGATGGATATCCTGCAGGGCCTCGAGGAGCTGCTCCAGCGGCTCTACCCCGAGCGCGGCAAGGCGCGTCAGCCGGCGTCATCGGAGGCGTAGCCGCGGCGTATCGTCTCCATGGCTGCGGCGGGCGCGCCGAACTTGCTCAGCGAGCGGGCCAGTCGCGCCAGGTTCGCCTCTTGCCAGGCGCCGGGTGGGCGCAGCCGGCAGCGGTCGAGATCGATCAGCCAGACGCTACCGTCGGCATCGATCAGCAGGTTGCGGGCGTTGAGGTCGACATGATCGAGGCCCGCCGCGTGAAAGCGGCGGATGGTGGCGCCGACCCGTTCGAGCAGCGCCGGCTCGGCCTCGGCAAGGCGTTCGGCCAGGGCCCCGGCTTCGGGGATGCGCACGGTGATCAGGGCGGCCGTGTAGGTCGGCCCGCAGCGAGTAACCGAGGCGGCCACCGGTCGCGGCACCGGCAGCCCCTCGCGGTGCAGGTGGGCGGTGAGGCGCAGCTCGCGAAAGGCGCGGGTGCGTTCGAGCCCCGTCCATAGATAGCGGCTCTCGCTCAACCTGGCGATCAGGCCGCCGCGACGGTAGGGACGCAGCACCCACTGCTCGCGTCCGGCGTCGAGAAACAGGCTGCTGCCGCGCCCGGGGGCTTCGCCGAGCACCTTTCCACAGCGGTGCCAATGCGCGGGGTCGAACAGCGGCGGGCCGATTTGTGGCGCCGGCTCGGCGTCACATACACTGTCCGCATCATATAGAATGAAGGTCTTTCCCGTTCGACACGTTGCCAACTGCATGAAGCATCCTCTGCCCGCCCAACCGCGTCACATCGCCGTGCTGCGACTCTCCGCCCTCGGCGACGTCTGCAACCTGGTGCCCACCATACGCGCCCTGCAGCGCCAGTGGCCCAGCGTGCGCATCACCTGGATCATCGGCAAGGCGGAACACAGTTTACTGGCTGGCCTGTCGGGGGTCGAATTCGTGGTCTACGACAAGGCCTCGGGGCTTGCCGGTATGCGCCGGCTGTGGCGTGAGCTGGGCGATACCCGCTTTGACGTGCTGCTGCACATGCAGCAGGCGCTGCGGGCCAGCGTGCTTTCGCTGGGGCTCAGGGCCAAGGTGCGGGTGGGCTACGACAAGGCGCGCGCCAAGGATGCCCAGCACTGGTTCACCCATCGTCAGCTGGCACCCCATCCCCGTGCCCACGTGCTGGAGTCGTTCCTCGACTTCGCCCGCCTGCTGGGGGTGGAGGACACCTCGCTGGCCTGGGACATGCCGGTGCCGGCGACGGCCTTCGAAGAGGCCACGGCGCTGACCGGCGAAGCCGCCTACCTGCTGATGAGCCCCTGCGCCAACCCGCGGCTGCGCAATTTTCGCAACTGGTCGGCGGAGGGCTATGCCGCCGTCATTGAACACGCCTGGGCTCAGTACGGTCTGAAGACGGTGCTCACCGGCGGCGGCAGCACCCAGGAACGCGAAATGGGCGAGCGTATCGCCGCCCTCAGCCGGCCGGAAGCGGTGATCGATGCCATCGGCGCTACCTCGCTCAAGGGGCTGTTGGCGCTGATCGCCGGCGCCCGGGCGGTGATCGCTCCCGACTCCGGCCCCGTGCACATGGCCAATGCCATGGGCACGCCGGTAGTGGGGCTGTTCGCTACCACCAATCCGGACCGCGCCGCGCCCTACCTGTGGCGCGACTACGTGGTCAACCGCTACCCGGATGCGGTGCGTGCCTACATGCACCGCGAACCCGACGACATCACCTGGGGCCAGCGTGTACGCCATCCCGATGCCATGACGCTGATTCGCGTCGACGATGTCGTCGAACGGCTCGATGCGCTGCTGGTGCGCCCCAACGACCGCAAGGAAGAGGAACGTCCCGATGAAGCTTGACCTGACCGCGCTGGAACAGGCGCACGTGCTGGTGGTGGGTGACGTGATGCTCGACCGCTACTGGCATGGTGGCACCTCACGCATCTCGCCGGAGGCCCCGGTGCCGGTGGTCCGGGTGGAAGAGTGCGAGGACCGGCCCGGCGGGGCGGCCAACGTGGCGCTCAACATCGCCTCGCTGGGGGCGCATGCCGCCCTCAGCGGCATGGTCGGCGACGACGACAATGCCCGCCGACTGGTCGAGCGGCTGGACGCCGCCGGGGTCGACACCTACTTCCAGAGCAGCCCCGGTATTCCCACCATCACCAAGCTGCGCGTGATGAGCCGCAACCAGCAGCTGATCCGGCTCGACTTCGAGGATGGCCTGGACGAGCTCGACACCCGCGGACTGCTGGCGCGGGTCGAACAGGGGCTTCCCGACTGCGACCTGGTGATCCTCTCCGACTACGGCAAGGGTACGCTCAGCCGGGTCGAGGAGCTGATCGCACTGGTGCGCAGCGCGGGCAAGCGCGTATTGATCGATCCCAAGGGCAGCGACTTCACCAAATACCGCGGCGCCAGCGTGATCACCCCCAACTTGGCCGAGTTCGAGGCGGTGGTCGGCCACTGCCGCGACGACGAGGAGCTGGCCGCCAAGGGCGCGGCGCTGTGCGCCCGGCTCGAGCTCGAGGCGCTGCTGATCACCCGTAGCGAGAAAGGCATGACCCTGATTCGCGGCGATCACGAACCGCTGCACCTGCCCACCCGGGCGCGGGAAGTGTTCGACGTCACCGGCGCCGGCGACACCGTGATCGGCGTACTGGGGCTGGCGCTGGCGGCCGGCCACGGCTTCCCCGAGGCGATGACCCTGGCCAACCTGGCCGCCGGCCTGGTGGTGGCCAAGCCCGGTACCGCCACGCTCTCCATCGCCGAGCTCTATACCGCCGTGCATGGCGACAAGCTGGCCGAGTTCGGCGTCATCGAGGAGACGGCGCTGGTCGAGGCGGTGCGTGCCGCCCAGATGCGCGGCGAGCGGGTGGTGATGACCAATGGCTGCTTCGACATCCTCCACGCCGGCCACGTGGCCTACCTGGAGCACGCCCGGCAGCTCGGCGACCGGCTGGTGGTGGCGGTCAACGACGACGCCTCCATCGGTCGGCTCAAGGGGCCTAAGCGGCCGATCAATCCCCTCGCCCGGCGCATGCAGGTGCTGGCCGGCCTCGGTGCGGTGGACTGGGTGGTGCCGTTCAGCGAGGACACCCCGCAGCGCCTGATCGAGGCGGTGCTGCCCGACGTGCTGGTCAAGGGCGGCGACTATCGCGTCGACGAGATTGCCGGTGGCAATGCCGTACGTGCCGCCGGCGGTGAGGTGAAGGTGCTGGGCTTCGAGGACGGGGTTTCCACCACCGCCATGATCGCCACCATTCTCGACCGCGAGAGCTGATGTCGGCGCCGCGCCGCTGGCCGCGCTGGCTCTACTCGGCGGCACTCTATCTGCTCTCGCCTCTCGTCTGGCGCAGGGTATGGCGTGAGCATGCGCTCACTAACTCCCGCTGGGAGCGGCTCGGGCTGCTGTCTCGCTCACCCGCCAGCGGCCCCTGGCTATGGCTGCACTGCGCCTCGGTGGGCGAGGTGCAGGCGGCCCGCCCGCTGATCGAGGCGCTGCTGGCACACTACCCCCGCCATCGGCTGCTGGTGACCACCATGACCGCCACCGGCGCCGAGCGGGTGCATGCCCTGATCGAGGCGCGACGCCGGACAGGCGAGCCCGAGCGTCTTGCCCATCGCTTCCTGCCGCTGGACTACCCCGGGGCCGCGAAGCGCTTCGTCGCACGCCTGTGCCCGGAGCTCGCCATCTTCTTCGAGACCGAGCTTTGGCCCAACCTGCTGACGGCGTGTCGCCGTCGCGGCGTGCCCACGGCGGTGGTCAACGGACGTCTCTCGCCGCGCGCCTTTCGCGGCTATCGCCGCCTGCGGCCCTTGATGGCCTCGGCGCTGGCCCAGCTCGACTGGCTGGCTGCCAAGTCCCGCGGCGATGCCGAGCGCTTCCGTGCCCTGGGCATGCCGGCCACCCGCACCGACGTGGTGGGCTCGCTCAAGTACGACCTGACCCCGGACGATGCCGCGAGCGAGCAGAGCAAGCGGCTGTGCACGCGGCTGGGCTCGCGTCCCGTGTGGGTGGCCGGCTCCACCCACCCCGGCGAGGACGAGCGGCTGCTCGAGGCGCATGCCCGCCTGCGTCAGTCCTACCCCAACGCGCTGCTGATCCTGGTGCCGCGCCATCCGCAGCGCTTCGAGGCGGTGGCCGAGCTCTGCCGCGAGCGCGGCATGGCGCTGGCGCGGCGCTCCCGCGATGAGTGGCCGGATGGACGAACTGGCGTCTATCTGGGCGACACCATGGGCGAGCTGCTGATGCTCTACGGCGCCGCCGACCTGGCCTTCGTCGGCGGCAGTCTGGTGCCGGTGGGCGGACACAACCTGCTCGAGCCTGCCGCCATGGGCGTACCGGTGCTGACCGGCCCGGAGCTGGCCAACTTCGCCGACGTGGCCGAGACGCTGCGTCAGGGTGGCGCGCTGGTGGAAGTGAGGGACAGCGCCATGCTGGCCGATACGCTGGTCACCCTGTTCCTCGATGAGGCCGAGCGCCACCGCCTGGCCGAGGCCGGCCTGGCGGTGGTGGCAGCCAACCGCGGCGCCCTGGCACGCACCATGGCCGGCCTTGAGCAGCTACTGCCAGGTGAGTGAGCACCTGCTAACTGTCAGGCCGGGGTCATCCGCTCCACCCCCTGCTCAGTGCCCAGCAATAGCACGTCGGCGCCGCGGGCGGCGAACAGACCGTTGGTCACCACGCCGACGATGGCGTTGATGCGGGCCTCCATGGCCACCGGGTCGTCGATCATGAACTCGAAGCAATCGAGGATCTGATTGCCGTTGTCGGTGACCACCCCCTCGCGGTAGACCGGGTCGGCGCCCAGCTTGACCAGTTCGCGTGCGACATAGGAGCGGGCCATGGGAATCACCTCCACCGGCAGCGGGAAGGCGCCCAAGCGCTCGACCCGCTTCGAGCCGTCGGCGATGCAGATAAAGCGTTCGGCGCAGGCCGCCACGATCTTCTCGCGGGTGAGCGCCGCACCGCCGCCTTTGATCATATGAAGGTGAGCGTTCACTTCGTCTGCACCGTCGATGTAGAAAGGCACCGTGCCGACGCTGTTGAGCTCGAACACCTCGATGCCGTGGTCGCGCAGACGCTTGGCGCTGGCCTCCGAGCTGGCTACGGCGCCCTTGAAGTCGTCGCGCAGCCGCGCCAGGCGGTCGATGAACAGGTTGGCGGTGGAGCCAGTGCCGATGCCGAGAATGGTGTCGCGCTCGAGCCACGGTTCGATTTCGGCGATGGCGGCGGCGGCCACGGCGTCCTTCAGTTCGTCCTGGGTCATGTCTTGCTCGTATCAGAGTGGATGGCGGGTGCCGCGCCATTATAGGCCACGTTATGCTTCCTGCCGACGCGTTCGCTGGACGGCGAGGCGCCGAGAATGCTACCTATAGGGGTTCTCTGCAGTGCAGCACAGGCTGCCGCCCCTCTGCGCCACCCTTGGAAACGTCAGGATGCTCGAAGCTACCGTCAAGAAGATCCTCCAGGCCCACGTCTACGAAGCGGCCCGCGAAACGCCCATTTCCCCGGCCCCCTTCCTGTCACGGCGCTTCAACAACCAGATCCTGATCAAGCGCGAGGACCTGCAGCCGGTCTACTCGTTCAAGATTCGCGGCGCCTACAACAAGATGGCGCAGCTCTCCGAGGGGCAGAAGGCCAAGGGCGTGATTGCCGCCTCGGCCGGCAACCATGCCCAGGGGCTGGCCATGGCGGCCAAGCTGATGGGCGTCAAGGCAGTGATCGTCATGCCGCGCATCACCCCGGAGATCAAGGTCCAGGCGGTGCGTGCCCGGGGCGCCAAGGTGGTGCTCAAGGGCGACGCCTTCGCCGCTGCCGCCGAGCATGCCCAGGAGCTGATGGCCGAGCACGGCTACACCTACATCCCGCCCTTCGACGACATCGACGTCATCGCCGGCCAGGGCACCGTGGCGGTGGAGATCCTGCGTCAGCACACCGGGCCGCTGGATGCCATCTTCGTGCCAGTGGGCGGCGGCGGGCTGATCGCCGGGGTGGCGGCCTACGTCAAGTACCTGCGCCCGGACATCAAGGTGATCGGGGTGGAGGCCGAGGACAGCGCCTGTCTCAAGGCGGCGATGGCCGCCGGCAAGCGCGTGACGCTGGAGCAGGTCGGGGTATTCGCCGAGGGCGTGGCGGTGGCGCAGATCGGCAAGATACCGTTCAAGATCGTGCGCAACCTGATCGACGACGTCATCACCGTCAACGCCGACGAGATGTGCGCGGCGGTGAAGGACATCTTCGACGACACCCGGGCGGTATCCGAGACCTCCGGGGCGCTGTCGCTAGCCGGGCTGAAGAAGTACATCCAACAGACCGGCGTCGAGGGCCAGACCCTGCTGTGCATCAATTCGGGCGCCAACACCAACTTCGACCGCCTGCAGCACATCGCCGAGCGTACCGAGCTCGGCGAGCAGCGCGAGGCGATCCTGGCCGTGACCATTCCCGAGCGCCCCGGCAGCTTCAAGAAGTTCTGCCGCACCATCGGCAAGCGCATGGTGACCGAGTTCAACTATCGCTACGCCGACCCCGAGGAGGCGCACATCTTCGTCGGCGTGCAGGTCAAGCCGGACGGCGAGGATCGTCAGGCGGTGATCGAAAAGCTGCGTGAAGCCGGCTACCCGGTGGTCGATCTCACCGACAACGAGCTGGCCAAGCTGCACATTCGCCACCTTGGCGGCGGCCGGCCCAAGGAGCACTTCGACGAGGAGGTCTACCGCTTCGAGTTCCCCGAGCGCCCCGGGGCGCTGATGAACTTCCTCACCCACCTGCCCCAGGACTGGAACATCTCGCTGTTCCACTACCGCAACCACGGCGCTGCCTTCGGTCGCGTACTGGTCGGCATGCAGATTCCCAACGGCGATCGCTCCCACGTCGAGGAGCACTTCGACGAGATCGGCTATCGCTACTGGAAGGAGTCGGACAACGACGCCTATCGCCTGTTCATGGCCTGAGCCCGAAAAACCGTGGGGTGAGCGCTGACTTACGGCAAAGGCGAGAAGTGGCATGGGTTTCTTTTTGTAATCGTCGCTTCAAGCGGTTGTCATCAACGCCTGTCAAGCCCTATAGTCGGCGCTGTCGCGGCTACCGCCGTCACGGTTCAATCACGGGAACGTCAGGAGTTGGTAATAATGAAGCGTAAGCCCGATCTGGTCATGGCACTGGTGCTGGCCTTTGGCATTGGCGTCGTCGTCACCGGGTACGCCCAGGCACTCACAGGCGGCTGAGTCGGCAGGCAGTGCCATGATCAGATAAGCGCAGGATCCGAAAGCAATAAAACCGGTCGAAGCCAGGCTTCGGCCGGTTTTTTTACGCCCGCATTTTATAGCCTTCGCGAGGCTCAGGGGCGCACGACACGGGTATCGCTGACAATGGCGTCCAGCGGTACGTCCCAGGGCGCTGCCGGCAGGCGGTCCACCCGCTGGCAGTCGTGGGCCAGGCCGATCAGGGTCGGCCGGGGGCCAGGCCGCTGGGTGAAGGCCAGGCTGCGGTCGTAGAAGCCGCCGCCCATGCCCATGCGCTGGCCCAGGTCGTCGAAACCCACCAGCGGTAGCAGAATCAGATCCAGCGCCCAGGCCTGCATGCGGCGAGCGCGATGCGCGCCATGGCGGGTATGGGGCTCGGGAATGCCGAAGCGATTGCGCCGCATGGGCGTGCCCGGATGGTAGTGGACGAACCACAGGCTGTTGTCCGAGAGCGGCTTCAACACCGGCAGGTAAATGCGAACTCCGCGCCGATCGAGCCAGGCAATGAGCGGTCGCGGATCGATCTCGCCGTCGTTGGGCAGGTAGAGTGCGACACGCCTGGCCCGGTGCACCTCGGGCAGTCGCTTCAGGCGCTGACACAGGGCGCGATCGGCCTGCTTGCGCTGGCTTGCGCTCAGAGCCCGGCGTCGGCGTCTCAGCTCCTGGCGTAGCTCGCGACGAGAAGAGAAAGCATCGGCGCTGAGAGCGTCAATAGGAAGATTCATGGCAAGGTAAGGTTCCCCAGAATGCCGCTGTCGTTCTGGCCCTTGAACCCTTGGTTCAAGGTGGGTGGCCGCAGCCGAACCGTCAGGCTTTCCGACGCACGGACATGCACACGGGTCCGGCTAGCTAATGGCCGCCCTGGGTATTGCTCATAGGCTCGAGGGACTTCAACGACTGGCCAACACCCCAGGGAACACCTTCATCCTAACAGAGCTGCCGGGTGCGTCCAATGTCATTCGGAAGGAGTTCTGTTACCCAGGGCCGCGCCTGCCATGGCCCGCTCCAGGCGCTCGCTGAGCTGCCCCAGCTGCTGCTCCTCGTCACGCCGGGCATCCTGGATCTCGAGCAGCTCGTGGGCGATGTTCAGTGCGGCCATCAGTGCCACGTTCTCACTGGCGAGCAGATTGTTCTGCGAATGTATGCCCTGCATGGCGCGATCCAGATAGCGTGCGGCCCGCTCCAGCTTGCGCTCTTCGCCGGGGTTGCAGGCGAACACATAGTGCCTACCCAGCAGGGTCACCTGGGCGGTGGGGCGAGTGGCGTCATCGCTCATGGAGGGCTCCGGTGTCGGCTTGTCGGCCCGATGCGTTAACATCGGCGAATCAAGACACATCAATTCGATCATCCACTATAAGAGAGCCCTTCGCAGGCGGTCAACGCAGCGCCGCCGGCATCAGGCCTCTCACCGCGATTCTCAAGAGGTATCGTTGCATGTCTTCGCCCGATGAACGCCTGGATTTTTCCACCCTGGCCGATCTCTTCCTGCTTCACGGCAGCATGCAGTCGCCGGCCTTTCTCGATGGCAGGCTGTGTGCCGAGCTGGCGCTGCACGACGTCTCCGCCGAAGCCTGGCTCGAAGAGGTATGCCTGGGGCTCGGCGTCGAGCAGCCCCGCGACCGCGAGAGCGGCGAGACGCTGCTGGCCTGGCGTCGCCAGAGCCTCGACGCGCTGGTCGACAGTGGTCTCAACTACGAACCGCTACTGCCCGACGAGCTCTTCTCCCTGGCCGAACGGGCTCGGGGCCTGCAGGAGTGGACGCTCGGCTTCCTCGAGGTCATCGACGACGCCGGCGAGGCCAAGCGCGAAGGTTGGTCCCAGGCGCTGCGCGAAGCCATCGAGGACCTGACCGGGCTCGCGGTCATCGAGACCGACATCGACGACAGCGCCGAGAACGAGAACGACCTGTTCGCCTTGACCGAGCATGCGCGCATGGCCGCCATGCTGCTCTATACCGAACAGCATCCCGGTCAGCCGCAGGTGGAGCGCGGCGAGTCCACCCGGCACTGAACCCGAACCACCCCCATTCATCCGGAGCACGCAAGGAGCCACGATGCTGCCCGCCCCCCTGCCCCGCCCTGAGCCGATCGGCAACGACGAATATCGCGCCCGCCGCCAGGCGCTGATGGCGCAGCTGCCTACCGACGGCGCCGTGCTGCTGCCCGGCGCCGGCCTGGTCACCCGTTCGCGGGACAGCGATTACCCCTTCCGCCAGAACAGCGACCTTCACTACCTCTCCGGCTTTGCCGAGCCCGACGCCCTGCTGCTGCTCCTGCCGGGCCGCAGCGAAGGCGAAAGCGTGCTGTTCTGCCAGGACCGCGACCCGAGCCTCGAAGCCTGGAACGGCATTCGCCTGGGCGCCGAGGGCGCGGTGCGCGAGCTCGGGGTCGATCAAGCCTTCGAGAACGCCGAGCGCGATGAACGGCTGGAGACCCTGCTCGATGGGCGTACCAGTCTCTACCTGATGCTCGGCGACGCCGAGAGCATGGCGCTGGCCGATGAGATACGCGAGCGCCTGACCGCACGGGTGCGGCGCGGCGCCTGCCCGCCGCAGCGCTATGTCGATCTTGCTCCGCTGCTGCATGAGATGCGCCTGATCAAGAGCGAGGGCGAGCTCGCCCTGATGCGTCACGCGGCCAGGATCTCGGCGTGCGCCCATCGACGAGCGATGCTGGCCGCTCGCCCCGGCCTGGCTGAATACCATCTGCAGGCCGAGCTGGAGCACGAATTCCGCTGGCATGGCGGCAGCGGCCCGGCCTACGCCAGCATCGTGGGTGGCGGCGCCAACGCCTGTGTGCTGCACTACATCGAGAATAGCGAGCCGCTGCGTGACGGCGAACTGGTGCTGATCGACGCTGGCGTCGAGTTCGATCTCTATGCCGGCGACATCACCCGCACCTTTCCCGTCGGTGGCCGTTTCAGCGAGGCCCAGCGCGAGCTCTACGAGTTGGTGCTGGCCGCCCAGGAGCGCGCCGTGGCCGCCGTTCGCCCTGGTGCGACCCTGGTCGAGATTCATGACGGCGTGGTGCGCGACCTCACGGCCGGGCTGATCCGGCTGGGCCTGCTCCAGGGCGAAGTGGAAGCACGCATCGAGGACGAAAGCTACAAGCGCTTCTATCTGCACTCGACCTCGCACTGGCTGGGACTCGACGTGCACGACGTGGGCAGCTATCGCCTCGACGGCAAGCCGCGGCCGCTGGAAGCGGGCATGGTGCTGACGGTGGAGCCCGGGCTGTACGTGCCGGCCGATGACGACATCCCGCTGCCCTATCGTGGCATTGGCATTCGTATCGAAGACGATGTGGCGGTGACGGCCGAGGGATGCGAGGTGTTGACTGGCGATGTGCCAAAGCGGGTGGCAGATATCGAGACGTTGATGGCTAGCGAGTAACCAGTAAAGGACGTTTTCTTCATGTTATTACGTAATTTACGTTACGAAACGGCAGGCTGTAGTACGGGTCTGGCCTCATGACGGCGGTCGCTGCGCGTCAGGTGGATGTCGCCATCGTCGGCGGCGGCCTGGTGGGGGCCAGTCTGGCCTGTGCCCTGGCGCCGCTGATCGAGCGCCACGGGCTGTCGGTGGCCGTGATCGAGGCCGCTCCCATGCCCGAGCTGGCGGCCACAGCGTGGCAGCCCAGCTTCGATGCGCGCTCCAGTGCCATCGCCCAGGGCTCGGCGGAGCGCTTTCGCGCCATGGGCCTGTGGCAAGAGATGGCCGAACAGGCCGCCGCCATCCGGCGCATTCATGTCAGCGAAAGGGGGCGTCTGGGGGTGACCCGGCTCACCGCCGCCGAGCTCGATCAGCCGGCGCTGGGCTACGTACTGCCCAACGCCTGGATGGGGCAGGTGCTGCATCGACGCTTGGCCGAGCTGCCCATCGAGTGGCACTGCCCGGCCGGCGTCGAGGCGGTCGTGCCCGAGGGAGAGGGGCATCGGCTCACCCTTTCCGATGGCTGTACGCTGCAGGCGGCATTGACGGTGCTGGCCGATGGCGGCCGCTCGGGGCTCAAGGAGCAGTTGGGCATCGCCAGCGACTCGGCGTCCTACGACCAGGTGGCGCTGATCGCCAACGTCGAAGTCAGTCGCCCTCACGACGGTATCGCCTACGAGCGCTTCACCCGTGAGGGGCCCATCGCCCTGCTGCCGCTGCCGGGCCAGCAGATGGCGCTGATCTGGACCCTGCCTGCCGGGCGTGAAGCGGCCCACCTCGCGCTTGGTGACGGCGACTTCCTTGCCGAGCTGCAGCAAGCGTTCGGCGACCGCGTCGGGCGCTTCCGCCGCGTCGGCAGGCGTCACGCTTATCCGCTGAGCCTGGTCACCGCCAAGGAGACGATACGGCCCGGCCTGGCGGTGCTGGGCAACGCCGCCCACTCGCTGCACCCGGTAGCGGGGCAAGGGTTCAACCTGGCGCTGCGCGGCGTGACCGACCTGACGGCTGCGCTCGAACAGGCCTTGGCCAGCGGCGAGTCGCTGGGCGGCATGCTGACGCTGCGCGACTTCGAGGCCAGGCGCATCGTCGACCGTCATCAGGTGATTCGCTTCAGCGATGGCCTGGTACGCCTGTTCGGCATCGACAGCGGCCTGCTGGCCCACGCCCGGGCGGCCGGGCTGGTGGGGCTCAACCTGTTCGGCCCGCTGCGCCGGGGGTTGGCGCGCCGCGCCATGGGGTTGGAGAGATGAGGTTGGAGCGAGCAATGACGGAAACGGCACGGCAGCCAGCGACCCGATTCGAGGTGATCGTGGTCGGTGGCGGCATGGTAGGAGCTGCCCTGGCGGCGCTGCTGGGACAGGCGGGCATCAGCGTGGCGCTGCTCGATGCGCGCCCCGAGCCGCTGGCCGCCGAGGCGGTGGGTACGGGCAGGCCGGCGCTGCGTGTCAGCGCCCTGACGCCGATCTCCCAACGTCTGCTGGAGGGGCTCGGCGCCTGGCCGTGGATGGCGGTGCGCCGGGTGACTCCCTATCGCTTCATGCAGGTGTGGGACAGCGAGGGCAGCGGCGAGGTCAACTTCTCGGCGGAGCAGGCCGGCGTGCCGGTGCTGGGTCATATCGTCGAGAACGACGTGGTGCTGGCCGCACTGGAGCGGCGCCTGGCCGAGCTGCCCACGGTCTGCGTCGAGCTGGGCAGGCGCGTGACCGGGCTCGAAGAGGCGGGCGGTGAGCGCAGCGTACTGCTCGAGGATGGCCGCCGTCTCACGGCACCGCTGGTGGTGGCCGCCGATGGCGCCCAGTCGCCGCTGCGCGAGATGGCGGGCATCGCCGTGGATGCCCGCGACACCGGTCATGTGGCGGTGGTCACGACGGTGCGTACCCAACTGGGGCATGGCGGCGTGGCGCGCCAGGTGTTCCGCGACAGCGGCCCGCTGGCGTTCCTGCCGCTGACTATCGACGGCGACGCGCACTACTGCTCGATCGTCTGGTCGACTACCCCCGAGGAAGCCGAGCGGCTCACAGGGCTCGATGCCAAGACGCTGGGGCAGGCTCTCGAGGTCGCCTTCGAGGCGCGCCTGGGAGCGGTGGAGGTCGTCGATCGGGCAGTGTCGGTGCCGCTTACCCAGCGTCACGCACAAGATTACGTGCAGCCCGGCTTCGCCCTGGTGGGCGATGCGGCGCACAGCATTCACCCGCTGGCGGGCCAGGGCGTCAATCTGGGATTGATGGATGTGGCGGTGCTGGCCGAAGAGCTCGTCACGGCGCGGCGGCGCGGCATCGACCTGGGCGAGCCGCGCATGCTGGCGCGCTATGCGCGGCGTCGGCGCGGCGACAATAGCGCCATGCTGGCGCTGATGGATGGCTTCCGGCTGCTGTTCGGAACGCGTCACCCGCTGGTGACGATGTCCCGTAACCTGGGACTTTCCGGGGTCGACCGGCTGGTGCCGATCAAGCGCCTGCTGATGCGTCAGGCCATCGGCGAGCGGGGGCGGTTACCGGCCTCCTGCCGTTAGACCATGAATGATGGGGAGCCGGCAAGTGCAGCCGGCTCCCTGCGGTCCGTTCAAGCATCAGTCCATTCAACCGCCAGCCCGTTCAGCTATCAGCAATGGCCTAGCGGCGCTCGAGTACGTTGAGCGCCTTCAGCAGATTGAGTGCTTCGCCGAGTTGGTAGTCCTCGCGCAGCCGCTCGCTCATTTCCTGGGTCATGGCCCGCGGCTCGCTGCGCGAGCGCAGATGGCCTTCCAGGTCCGCTTCACGCAGCTGGCGGCTGCTCTCGGTTACTTCCAGGCGGCCGCGCACCACCCTGACGTCGGGCTCGATGCCCATAGCCTGGATCGAGCGGCCGTTGGGCGTGTAGTAGAGCGCCGTGGTCAGCTTCAGCCCTTCACCGTTGCCCAACGGCATCACCTGCTGCACCGAGCCCTTGCCGAAGCTCTCGGTGCCCATGATCACGCCGCGGCGCTGGTCCTGCAGCGCGCCGGCGACGATTTCCGCGGCGGAGGCGCTGCCGCCGTTGATCAGAACCACGAGGGGTACGTCGGGGGCGGCCGTCTCGCGGCTGGCGGAGAAGCGCATCTGGGTGTCCGGCAGGCGCCCTTCGGTGTAGACCACCAAGCCGCTCTGCAGGAAGGCGTCGGCCACGGCGACGGCGGCCTGCAGTACGCCGCCCGGGTTGTTACGCAGATCGAGCACCAGGCCCTGCAGCGGGCCGTCGCGCTCCATTCGGCGAATGGCGTTGTTGACCTGCTCGCCGCTGCGGCTCTGGAATTGGCTGACCCGCAGGTAGCCGTAGCCTGGCTCCAGCATCTCGCTGCGCACGCTTTCGGTGCGAATGATTTCGCGGGTCAGGGTGACGTCGAGAGGCGCCTCCTGGCCGCTGCGCAGGATGTTCAGGCGAATCTGGCTGCCGGGCTCGCCGCGCATCAGCGTCACCGACTCCTGCAGCGACAGTCGTTCGGTGGGGTTGCCGTCGATCTCCAGAATCACGTCGCGGGCCTGCAGGCCCGCGCGGGAAGCGGGCGTGTCGTCGATCGGCGTGATGATCGTCAGACGCCCCTCTTCCAGGCCGACCTCGATGCCGATACCGCCGAACTCGCCTTCGGTGGATTCGCGCAGGCTCTGGAATTCGCTCCGGTCGAGGTAGGCGGAGTGAGGATCGAGTTCGCTGAGCATGCCGCGCATGGCGTTGCGCAGAAGGGTGCTGTCGTCCACCTCTTCCACGTAGGCGCGCTTGATGCGTTCGAACACCTCGGCGAAGGTCTGGATGTCCTCCAGCGGCAGCTCGTCCACGGGAGAGGACTGGGCAAGGGCCGGCGGGGCGGCCAGGGCCAGCATCAACAGCGTTGCCGACGCTAGCGCGCTCATCGTTCGGCTGGCGGCGGAAGGTCGGCGGGCGGTACGTGAAGACATGCTAACTCCGCTGTTACGAGGCGAGGCTGTCCAGCATAGCCCGTGGCCAGGAGCTTGTGAAACACCACGGGTCATCTTCGTGCCATCCAGGCCTGGGGGTCGATGGGGTCGCCGTTGCGGCGGACTTCGAAGTAGAGGGCCGGCGAGGTGTGGCCGCCACTGTTGCCCACCGCGCCGAGCGTGTCGCCGCGTGAGACGGCTCGGCCGACTTGGGCGTCGAAGCGCTGCAGATGGGCATACAGCGTCATCACGTTGTCGCCGTGGTCGATGATCAGCAGATTGCCGAAGCCGCGCATCCAATCGGCGAAGACCACTCGACCGGCATGCACGGCTGCCACCGGCGTGCCCTCGCGGGCTTCGATCAGGATGCCGTTGTAGTGCACGCCGTCGCCGCGCCGGTAGTTCGAGGTCACGTTGCCCTGCACCGGCCAGGGCAGGTCGCCGCGGGTGCGCTCGATGGCGGTGGAGGGCGGTGGGCGCTGCATGCGGGCGAGTTCCTCGCGCACCCGTTCGAGCACCCGCTCCGCCTCGCCGCGGTCACGGTCGAGGCGTGCCATGCGCGACTGCTCGTCGCTGTAGCGCTCGCCCAACTCCGCCACCAGACGCTCACGATCTGCCATGCGCTCGGCCAGCTCGCTGCTGCGGGTTTCCAGCTCGTCGGCCAGGGCGTCGAGCTGCCGACCGCGGGCCTCCCGCTCGCGTCGATTCTCGGCCAGTTCGGCATCGAGGCGGGCGATCTCGTCGAGGCGCTCGTTGCGCGCCCGGGCCAGATGGTTGAGGTAGGTCTGCAGGCGGTCGAGGCGGGCCGGATCATCCTGGTTGAGCAGCAGTTTCAGCTGCGGTGTGAGCCCCAGGCGATAGAGGGCATCGAGCTGGGCATTGAGCATCTCGACCTGTTCGGCCCGCTCGACTTGCAGCTCGTCGCGGGCGGACTCCAGCGCGGCAAGCTCGTCGGCGAGGCTGCGACGGTCGGCCTGGATGCCGTCCAGCCGGCGGTGGGTCTCGCCGAGCGCCGTCTCCACCTGGCGCAATTCGCGGTTGGCCTCGTCCTGGGCCTCACGGGTCTGGCCCAGGCGCCGACTTAGCGCCTGGATCTCGCTGCCGATGGCGTCGAGACGCTCCTGGGCCTCACGTTCGCTGGGCTGGGCCTGTGCGCCGGCCAGCCCCGGCCCGAGCCAGGCCAGGCCCGACAGCAGGAGCAGGATGGCGGTCAAGGCCCGTCGCGGTTGCCGTCGGGCTCGCCTCATGGCCGGTGGTGCTCGCAGACGATGATCATGCCGGCTCGATCAGCACCCGACCGCTCATCTCCTCGGGAATCGGCTGGCGCATCATGGTCAGCAGCGTCGGCGCGATGTCGCACAGGCGGCCGTCGTCGAGCAGCGTCACGGCGTCGGGGCCGACGTAGATCAGCGGCACCTCGAAGGTGGTGTGGGCGGTCTGGGCCACGCCGGTGGCGGGGTTGACCATCTGCTCGGCGTTGCCGTGGTCGGCGGTGATCAGGCCGGCGCCGCCGGCGCGCTCGATGGCTTCCACCACCCGGCCGACGCAGGCGTCCACCGCCTCGATGGCTTTCACCGCGGCGTCGAAGTCGCCGGTATGGCCGACCATGTCGCCGTTGGCGTAGTTGCACACGATCAGGTCGTAGCGGCCCGAGTCGATCGCCTCCACCAGGCGGTCGGTCACTTCCACGGCGCTCATCTCGGGCTTCTCGTCGTAGGTCTTGACGTCCTGGGGCGAGGGCACCAGCACGCGGGTCTCGCCTTCGAACTCGGCCTCGCGGCCGCCGGAGAAGAAGAAGGTGACGTGGGCGTACTTCTCGGTCTCTGCGATGCGCAGCTGGGTCAGGCCGCGCTGCTCCATCACTTCGCCCAGGGTGTTGTGCAGGTCCGACGGCGGGAAGGCGGCCGGGGCGGGAATGTCGGCGGCGTACTGGGTCAGGGTGACCAGGCTGCCGCCGGCAAGCCGCGGGCACACGCGGCGCTCGAAGCCGCTGAAGCCGTCCTCGACGAAGGCACGGGTCAGCTCGCGGGCGCGGTCAGCACGGAAGTTCATGAAGATGGCGGCATCGCCGTCGGCGATGCTGGCCGGCCCCTGCTCGGTGTGGATCACGGTGGCCGAGACGAACTCGTCGTTCTCGCCGCGCTCGTAGGCGTCGCGCAGCCCCTGCTCGGCGCTGGAGGCCTCGAATTCGCCGACGCCCTCGGTGAGCAGCCGGTAGGCCTTCTCGACGCGGTCCCAGCGGTTGTCGCGGTCCATGGCGAAGTAGCGGCCGACGATGGAGGCGACGAAGCCGTTGTCGGCGCCGACCAGC
This sequence comes from Halomonas sp. MCCC 1A11062, assembly GCF_021404355.1. NCBI lineage: Bacteria > Pseudomonadati > Pseudomonadota > Gammaproteobacteria > Oceanospirillales > Halomonadaceae > Halomonas > Halomonas sp. MCCC 1A11062. The sequence goes on along the minus strand of NZ_JABFTW010000001.1, from coordinate 162,503 downwards.
TCGGAGAGGCGCGCGTTGGTGCGCTCGATGGAGGCCAGAGCGCTGCGCGGCGCGGTATCGCGGCCGTCGAGGAAGCCGTGCACGTAGATGCGCTGGGCACCGCGGCGGGCGGCCAGCTCGGCCATGGCCAGGATGTGATCCTCGTGGCTGTGCACGCCGCCCGGCGAGAGCAGGCCCAGCAGGTGCACGGCGCGACCGGCGCTCACCGCGGCATCGATGGCGTCGGTCAGGGCGGGAATGAGGTCGAGATCGCCATCCTCGATCGCCTTGGAGATGCGGGTGAGCTCCTGATAAACGACTCGCCCTGCGCCCAGGTTCATGTGCCCCACCTCGGAGTTGCCCATCTGCCCCTCGGGCAGGCCCACGTACTTGCCGTCGGTATGCAGCAGCGCGTGGGGCTGCTGCTGCCACAGGCGGTCCATGTTGGGCGTGTGCGCGGCGGCCACGGCGTTGTCGGTGGGGTCGGGGTTGTGGCCGTAGCCATCGAGAATGATCAGCGCAACGGGGCGTGGGGCGGTCTGAGTCGTCATCGGGGTAATGAGCCTCTTGAGCGTGGTGGGCGCGACAGCGGGCCGTCCGGGAGGCTGTCCGCGCCGGTCGGGCTAGGTAGTGAAGAGCGCGGCGAGACAGGCTCCTGGACGACGGGGGTCGCGACTTGAGTCGGCTTGCGGCATCATAACGCACGGTCAGGCGAGCGTCATGACCCCGACACGTTGGCGGCGGCGTTGCCGCGGGGCATTGCCGCATGGTGTATACTCTCGCCTTCCGGGTGCCCTACCCTACCGATATTCTCGCTATTTCCGACAAAGAGTGTGCCGGACCCATGATCGATCAGCTGTTCGAATTCGTGCAGAATCACCCGCTTCTGGTGGGCGCCTTCCTCATGGTGCTGACCGCCTGGATCATCTACGAGGTCCGCAACAGTGCCGCCAGCGGCGTGACGTCCACCCAGGCGACCCAACTGATCAACCGTGAGGATGCCGTCGTGGTCGATACCCGCGAGGCGGGCGACTTCAAGGCCGGCCATATCGCCGGGGCGCGCAACATTCCCCAGAGCAAGGTCGACGAGCGCATGAAGGAGCTGGAAAAGCTCAAGGACAAGCCGATCATCGTGGTGTGCAAGAGCGGTCAGTCTTCCGGCATCACCGTGGCCAAGCTGGCCAAGGCCGGCTTCACCCGGGTCTTCAAGCTCAGGGGCGGCATGATGCAGTGGCAGGCCGACGGCCTGCCGATGGTCAAGAAATAGCCAACACACAAGACGCAAGAGAACGCAAAAGGAATCTTCCCATGGCCGAAGAGAACAGCCAGAACGCCGCCGGCGGCAACCAGGCCGCCGCCGACCAGCAGAAGCAGCAGCTTCAGTTCGCCGTGCAGCGCATCTACGTCAAGGACATCTCCTTCGAGGCGCCCAACTCGCCGGCGGTCTTTCAGCAGCCGTTCAAGCCCAAGGTCGGTCTGGATCTGAACACCAGCAGCCGCAAGGTCGGCGAGGATCTCTACGAGGTCTCGATCAAGGTGACCGCCCAGGTGCGTCACAGCGAGGAAGGCACCACCTCCTTCCTGGCCGAGATCGAGCAGGCCGGCCTGTTCCGCATCAGTGGCATCGAGGGTGCCCAGCTCGAGCACACCCTGGGTGCCTTCTGCCCCAACGTGCTGTTCCCCTACGCCCGCGAGTGCATCGACAATCTGGTCAACCGCGGCGGTTTCCCGCCCCTGATGCTGGCGCCGGTCAACTTCGAGGCGATCTTCGCCCAGAAGAAGAAGCGCGAGGCCGAGCAGGCCCAGCAGCAGGGCGAGCAGACCACCCAGTAAGGACAGGCTCGCCGTGTCTTCAGCGCCACGCATTCACGTCGCCGCCGACTTTACCGTCGGCGGCGACGTCGTTCTGCCCGAAGGGCCGGCGCACCACCTGGCTCGGGTATTGCGCCTTAGCGAGGGCGCGCCGGTGCGCCTGTTCGACGGTGCCGGCCTGGAGGCCCGGGCGGTGCTGGTCGAGGCCGGGCGCAAGCGCGTGGTGGCCCGCGTGGAGGCCGTCGAGGCGGGGCGCGGAGAGTCGCCGCTGGCGGTGCACCTGGGCCAGGCGATCTCCAAGGGCGACCGCATGGACTACGCCGTACAGAAGGCCGTCGAGCTGGGCGTGGCCGCCATCACCCCGCTCTATACCGAGCACGGTGACGTGCGCCTCAAGGGCGAGCGCGAAGCGAAGAAGCTGGCCCACTGGCAGGCGGTGGCCGTGAGCGCCTGCGAGCAGTGCGGTCGTGCCGTGGTGCCCGCCGTGCATCCGCCGAGGCCGCTGGCCGAATGGCTCGACCAGCGCCACGAGGCGCTGCGGCTGGTGCTGCATCCGGGCATGGAAAGGGCGCTCGAACAGGTCGACACGCCCGTCGATGCCGCGCTGCTGATCGGCCCCGAAGGCGGGCTCGCCGAGGCCGAAGTCGAAAGCGCCAAGGCCGCCGGCTTCGCCCCGCTCACCCTCGGTCCGCGCATCCTGCGCACCGAAACCGCGCCGGTGGTGGCGCTGTCGCTGCTGCAGCACCGCTTCGGCGATCTGAGCTGAAGTTCTTTTGATTGACACGATGTATTCGAATTAACAACGCTTTTTAGACTTTGGTCTATTTTTTTGCATTTTGTCTTGCAGGGCAGAGAGCAGGTTATTAGCTTGTCAGTTGTATGATGTATGACAACAAACGTGATCGGTCGTCCCAAGCTCGTACGCCAGCGGATCCATAGCCGGCGATGCGTGCAACCGAAGAGGAAGAGTTCGTGAAATTTTCCAGAGCAGCTGTGGTACACGCCGTAGGTGATGGATTGCTGTCGTTTCCCATTACTGATTTCGATAGCGAAGGACGCTTCGATGCGGAAAGCTATCGTCGTCGTCTGGAGTGGTTCATTAGCCACGATATCTCGGCCGTCTTCGTCGCGGGAGGCACTGGAGAGTTCTTCAACCTCTCGCTCGATGAGTATCGTGAGATCGTGCGGGTGGCCGTCAAAGCGGTTGATGGCAAGCTGCCGGTGATCGCCAGCGCTGGTTTGAGCGTCGAGAGTGGCAAGGCCTTCACCAAGGTGGCCGAAGAAGAGGGCGCCGACGGCATCCTGCTGATGCCGCCTTACCTGACCGAGTGCCCACAGGATGGCCTGGTCGAGTATGCCCGGCAGATCTGCGATTCCACCTCGATCAATGTCATCTATTACAACCGCGGCAACGGCATCCTCGATGCCGACTCGGTGCAGGCGCTGGCGAACCAGTGTCCGAACCTGATCGGCCTGAAGGATGGCAAGGGCGATATCCAGGCGCTGAACAAGATCATCAAGACCATCGGCGATCGTCTGGTCTATGTGGGTGGCGTGCCCACCGCCGAGATATTCGCCGAGGCCTACCTCGCCATTGGCGTGAATACCTACTCATCCGCCGTGTTCAACTTCGTACCCGACATGGCGGTGAAGTTCTACCAGGAACTCCGCAAGGGAAACCGTGAGGTCGTCAAACGGATCACCAACGACTTCTTCATTCCTTTCGTGGATCTCAGGGATCGGAAAGCAGGTTATGCGGTTAGCCTGATCAAGGCAGGCGCCGAGATCATCGAACGTCCGGCCGGCAAGGTGCGGGCACCGTTGACCATGCCGACTTCCGAAGAGCGCCAGCAGCTAGAGAGGCTGGTGAATATTGCGAAGCAGTTATAAAGACACAACGCTGCAACAACACGCATAGCATCACGAGGTATAAACATGAAAAAGACAATGATCACACTTTCCCTCGCCGTGGTCGCTACGGGTGTCGCAATGACTTCCACGGCAGCCGACAGCTATCCAGAACGCAGCATCGAATTCATTGTGCCCTATGGACCGGGCGGTGGCTCCGACAATGTCGTTCGCGCGCTCCAGCCGAAAATCGAAGAGGCCTTGGGTGGCACCCTGGTGATTCGCAACATCTCAGGCGGGGGTGGTGCCGTTGGCTATAACCGTGCCGTCAATGCCGCGCCCGATGGTTATACCGTGACCACGCCGAACAATGCGAACTTCACACTTGAAGGCCTGGGCAACGTCGACTTCACCTATGGTGATTTCGAGTACATTGCTCGTGTTGTGGTTGAGCCATACATCCTGGCGGTTCGTCAGAATGATGACTGGACCGATTTCGAGTCACTGATGGAGTCGATCGAGGCGGGAAACCGGTTATCTGTAGGCTTCGCTGGCGTCGGCTCCTCGACCCATGTCACGGCAGTGGCTATCGGTGAAGAGCTGGGAGTCGACTTCAACTTCATTCCCTTCGATGGTGGTTCGGCTGCTGTGTCAGCGGCCATGGGCGGCCATGTGGATGCGGTTGTGCTCAACCCCAACGAGATCCTGTCCGCCGTGGAGGGAGGGCGACTCAGTCCCATGCTCTCTACCGGTGAGGACCGCAGCGACATTTTCCCAGATACTCCGACCATGGTCGAGCTGGGCTACGAACTCGAGCTGAACCAGTGGCGTGGCATAGCTGCACCCAAGGGCATCAGCCAAGAAGTCAAGGATAAGTGGGTCGAAGCCGTCAAGCATGCCGTCGAGGATCCAGCTTTCCAGAGGTTTGCCCTTGAAGGGGGCTCCGAGGTAATGCCGTTGTATGGGGATGATTTGGATGAGTTCGTTCGCCGTACGGCTGACCTCATGATTCCCATCGCCCAAAGCGTTCAGGAATAACCTAAAAGGTTCTTTTATGAACAGGCCTGTCAGTGAAATTGTGGTTCACCTGGTGCTGATGGGCCTTGCGGGATACTTCCTCGTCGAGTCCTTCTCGATACGTGGAAGCGCCGGCGGCGGTAGTCTGCCGCCGGCCTTTTTCCCCAAGGCGATCTGCACGCTTCTCCTGGTGCTTTTGAGTGTCTCTCTGCTCAAGCTGATTTATGCAATGGTCAAGCATAAGGAAGGTGGCGTAGAAATGACTTTCTCTCGGAACGCGATCATCCCTGTTGTCAGCTGGGCCGTGGTTTTCTCTCTGCTTGTCCTCTATGCCGTGGTGCTGGAATCTCTAGGTTATGTAATGTCGACAGCACTGCTGGTGTTTAGTGTGGTGGGCACTCTGGTGATTTTGAGCCCCGGCGATGAAAGCGGGATATCGGCCAAGGGTATCGCCAAGCTAGGCGCATTTTCGCTAATCGTGTCTCTTTCGATCTTTTTCCTGTTTAGCCAAGGGTTCGGCATCATCCTGCCAACCCTTGGCGTGATGGGGGTATAACATGGCGGATTATCTAGACGCCTTTGGGCTGGTGTTTCAGGGCTATGTCCTACTGGCCATCGCTGGCGGCACCCTGCTCGGACTCATCATGGGGGCCTTGCCTGGCCTGACGGCAGCCATGGCCATTGCGCTACTGCTGCCCCTGACCTTCGGCATGCCGCCGGTGATGGGCATCGGTATGCTACTGGGCACCCTCTGCGGTGCCATCGCCGGCGGCTCCGTGTCGGCTACGCTGCTCAATATACCCGGTACGCCGTCTTCGGTGGCGACGACCCTGGACGCCTTCCCCATGGCACGCAAGGGGCAAGCGGGTCGTGCCTTGGGCATCGCCATCGTTGCCTCCTTCCTTGGGGGGATCTTCAGTGCCCTGGTACTGAGCGTGCTGGCTCCCCCCATCGCGGAATTTGCACTGCGTTTCGGTGCAGCTGAATATTTCGCGCTGAGTATCTTTGGACTGGTGATCATAGCCTCGGTGGCCAAGAGTCTGATCAAAGGGTTGGTGGCCGGGATGATCGGCCTGCTGTTGGCTACCGTCGGCACCGACCCTATTGCCGGGGTCACGCGTTTTACCTATGGCAATCCTTCTCTTCTGACGGGTATCAATCTGCTACCAGCGCTGATAGGCCTCTTTGCGGTATCCCAGGTACTGGCCGATGTCGTCGACTACTTCAAGACGGAGAAGGCTGACACATCCAAGACAAAGCTGGACAAGGCGGCGCCACGTTGGCTGGAGGTGCTAAGAAGCTGGAAAGTGCTTATCTCCAGTTCCATCATTGGCACTATCGTGGGTGCGATTCCCGGGGCTGGCGGTAGCATCGCCTCCTTCCTCTCCTACGACCAAGCCAAGAAGATGTCCAAGACGCCCGAGAAGTTCGGGACCGGGCACCCCGAGGGCATAGTGGCCTCCGAGTCCTCCAATAACTCACTGGTGGGCGGCTCGCTGATTCCAATGCTGACGCTTGGCGTGCCCGGCGAGGCGGCAACAGCCGTACTGATGGGGGGGTTGATGATCCAGGGGATTCGCCCCGGGCCCACGCTCTTCGCCGAGCAGGGGGCGATCATCTACGGAATTTTCATTGCCTTTTTCGTCGCCAATATCTTCATGTTGATGTTTCAGTGGTTTGGCATCCGGCTCTTCGTCAAGGTACTGCAGATTCCGCGTAAGTTACTGATGGCGATGATCCTGGTGTTCTGTGTGATCGGTGTCTATGCCGTCGATTCCGACATCTTCAATGTCTATCTGATGCTCGGTTTCGGCGTGCTCGGCTATTTCCTCAACAAGTATGGCTTCGGTACGGCACCGGTCATCCTGGGGCTGATCCTGGGCCCCATCGCTGAGTCCAATCTACGTCGGGCACTGCTGATGTCAGGAGGGGACTGGTCGGTCTTTGTGACCCGTCCCATTAGTCTGACGTTCCTGGCCGTTGCCCTGATCTTCCTGGTCTTCACCTATTGGCAGAACACCCGCCACAAGACTTTATTGACCTAACGAGAGGTGATCCATGTTTCCTTCGATCAAGAGCATGCGTGTGGTCCCGGTAGCCGGCTACGATGGCTTCTTGTTGAACCTCAGCGGCGGGCACGCCCCCTGGTTCATTCGCTGCGTGGTGATTCTCGAGGACGACGCCGGCAACCAGGGCGTCGGCGAAATCCCCGCCAGCACCGGCATCCTCAAGGGGTTGGAGCAGTGCCGCTCCCTGGTGGTGGGCTCGCGGATCAACGATATCAAGCAGACCCTGAACCAGTTGCGCCTATTGCTGGCTCAGAACGGTCGTGAGGAGCGCGGTCGCCAGACCTTCGATCTGCGTGTGGCGGTGCATGTAATCACCGGTATTGAGTCGGCCCTGTTCGACCTCTATGGTCAGGCGCTGCAGATGCCGGTAGCTGACTTGCTGGGTCAGTACGGTCGCCAGCGCGATGAGGTCGAAGCCTTGGGCTATCTGTTCCTTCTCGGAGACCCCGCCAAGACGGATCTGCCCTATCCCAAGACGGAAAATCCGCAGGATGCCTGGGACGAGGTGCGCTACCGCGAGGCGCTGACGCCCGAGGCGGTGGCCGACCTGGCCAAGGCGGCCTATGAGCGCTATGGCTTCAAGGACTTCAAGCTCAAGGGTGGTGTGCTACGCGGTGAGGAGGAAGCGGAGTGCATCCGTGCACTGCACGATGCCTTCCCCGAGGCACGGCTGACGCTCGACCCCAACGGCGCCTGGAAGCTCGACGAGGCAGTACGGGTCCTCGATCCTATCAAGCACCTGCTCAGTTATGCCGAGGATCCTTGCGGCCAGGAGGAGGGCTACTCCGGTCGCGAGACCATGGCCGAGTTCAAGAAGCGCACCGGACTGCCTACCGCGACCAATATGATCGCCACCGATTTCAAGCAGCTGCAGTATGCCGTTCAGCTCAACTCGGTGGATATCCCTCTGGCAGACTGCCATTTCTGGACCATGCAGGGCGCTGTGGCGGTTGGCGAGCTGTGCAACGAGTGGGGCATGACCTGGGGCTCGCACAGTAACAACCACTTCGATATTTCGCTTGCCATGATGACCCATGTGGCCGCGGCTTGCCCCGGCGAGATCACGGCCATCGATACTCATTGGATCTGGCAGGATGGCCAGCGAATCACCAAGAATCCGTTCGCGATCCGCGATGGCAAGCTGAGCGTGCCGAAGGTGCCGGGTCTAGGGGTCGAGCTGGACGAGGAGAAGCTGATGGAGGCGCATCGTCTGTATCAGAGCCTCGACGTGACACAGCGCAACGATGCCATGGCCATGCAGTACCTGATTCCCGGCTGGGAGTTCGACCCCAAGAGGCCGGCTCTCGTCCGCTAGCCCCTGGCCGAGCTAGCCTGGATAAATAGGCGTATGTTTGTGAGAGATACATTCATGCCGAGGAAGTTGATATGCCAGCTGAACTAGGGCAGCTCAATGTGCGCAGGGTCGGCCAGCAGGGAAGCCTCTCTGTACACGTGGCGGACCAGCTTGAAGTCCTGATCACTGAAGGCAAGATCGCGGTTGGTGACAAGTTGCCGCCTGAGAGCAGCTTGTGCGATTCCTTCGGCGTCAGCCGTACGGTGATCCGCGAGGCCATCACCCACCTCAAGTCGCTGGGGCTGGTGGAGACGCGCCGCGGCGTTGGCACCACCGTGCTGCGCTCGACCACCGTCGAGGCGATGCCGGCGAAGCGCATCAGCCCGACCACCGTGGAGGACATCCTCCATGTGCTCGAATTGCGGCTCAACCTGGAGCCGGCGGCGGCGGCCCTGGCGGCCGAGCGGCACGACGAGGAGGACAGTCGCATCCTCGAGGAGAAGCATGCGGCCTTCCTCGAGGCACGTGCGGCCAAGTCCCAGGCCCGGGTCGAAGACTACGAGTTCCACTATGCAATTGCTGCCGCCACCAAGAATCCCTTCTTCAAGGTCTTCTACGAGCAGCTCAGCCAGGGCGCCATTCCCCGCGCCAAGCTGATGAGCATCGAGATCAACACCGCGGCCACCGACAAGTACCTGGCCCGGGTGGAGGAAGAGCACACCTATATCCTCGAGGCCATTCTGGCCCGTGACTCCGAAGCTGCGCGCGAGATGATGTACCAGCATCTCAACCGCGCGCGGACCATGTACGCCAAATACCAGGAAGCCTGAAATGTGGCTCTCCTGGCCACGCCATACCGGAAGACAGGAGCCAACATGACCCTGCTAGGCAAGATGCTGATCGGCCGTGAAGCCATCAGCGGCAGTTCCACGCCCATTCATGCCGTCGACCCCGCCACCGGCGAGCGGCTGGCGCCTGCCTACGCCGGTGGCAGCCAGGCCGAGGTGGCGCGCGCCTGTGCCTTGGCCGAAGAGGCCTTCGGCGTCTATCGCGAAACCACCCTCGACGCGCGTGCGGCGTTCCTCGAAAGCGTGGCCGGCGAGATCGAGGCCATCGGCGATGAGCTGATCGAGCGTGCCATGGCCGAGACCGGCCTGCCCCGTGCCCGCCTGGAGGGCGAGCGCGGCCGCACCTGCGGCCAGCTGCGCCTGTTCGCGTCGGTGGTGCGCGCCGGCGAGTGGCTTGACCTGCGTCTCGATCCGGCGCTGCCGGAGCGTGAGCCGCTGCCCCGCGCCGATCTGCGCCAGCGCCATATTCCGCTGGGCCCCGTCGCCGTGTTCGGCGCCTCGAACTTCCCGCTGGCCTTCTCCGTGGCCGGCGGCGACACCGCCTCGGCGCTGGCCGCCGGCTGTCCGGTGATCGTCAAGGCGCACTCCGCCCACCCCGGCACCTCGGAGCTGGTGGGCCGCGCGGTGCAGCAGGCGGTGGAGAAGAGCGACTTGCCCGAAGGGGTGTTCTCGCTGCTGTTCGGTTCCGGCCGTGAGGTGGGCCAAGCCCTGGTGGCCGATCCGCGCATTCAAGCCGTCGGCTTCACCGGCTCCCGCGCCGGCGGTACCGCGCTGATGAAGACCGCCCAGTCTCGCCCCCAGCCGATCCCGGTCTACGCCGAGATGAGCTCGATCAACCCGGTGTTCCTGCTGCCCGAGGCGCTCAAGGCGCGCGGTGCCCAGCTCGCCGAGGGCTTCGTCGCCTCGCTCAACATGGGCGCCGGGCAGTTCTGCACCAACCCCGGGCTGGTGATCGGCGTGAAGGGGCCTGAGCTGGCCGCCTTCGTCGAGGCCGCAAGCGCCGCCGTCAAACAGAGCGCCGGTCAGACCATGCTCACCCCGGGCATCCACGCGGCGTACGAACAGGGCGTGGACCGACTGGCATCGAACATAAAAGTCAGGGAAGCGGCCCGCGGTCAGGTGGGCGAGACCGCCCATGCCTGTCAGGCGGGGCTGTTCGTCACCACCGCCCAGGACTTCCTCGCCGAGCCTGAGCTGCAGGAAGAGGTATTCGGTGCCACCTCGCTGGTGATCGAGTGCGCCGACACGAGCGAGATGCGCCAGGTTGCCTCGCAGCTCGAAGGCCAGCTCACCGCCACCCTGCAGATGGACGACGGCGATCTCAACGCGGCGAAACAGCTGCTGCCGATCCTCGAACGCAAGGCGGGGCGGATACTCGCCAACGGCTGGCCTACCGGGGTCGAGGTGTGTCACGCCATGGTTCACGGCGGCCCCTTCCCGGCCACCTCGGACGCGCGCACCACCTCGGTGGGCAGCGCGGCCATTCATCGCTTCCTGCGCCCGGTGTGCTATCAGGCGTTGCCACAGGGGCTCTTGCCCGAGCCGCTGCGTGACGGCAATCCCTGGGGCGTGAGCCGGTTAGTCGACGGCAAGCGAGAAATCTAGCGTTTCCCTCTCCCCTATCTCCCTGGAACCTTTGGCGGCCTTCGGGCCGCCTTTTTTCCTCGTATTTGCCATAATGGCTCCCTACCCACCTGTGGAGCTGTGCATGGCCTCTTCCTCCAACGATCGCCGCCAGGGTCGCCCGACCTCTTCTCGGCCCCCCGCGTCCGGCTCGCGGGAACGCGCCTCACGCGTGCCCAAGGCTCAGCTCGGCGAGGTGGCCTATCTGGAGGTGGTCACGGTCAACGAGACCGGCGCCTTTCTCGACTGGGGGCACCCGCGCGACGTGCTGCTGCCCTTCGGCGAGCAGCGCTTCCGACCCACGCCGGGCAAGCGGGTGCTGGTGCGGCTCTACGAGGATCAGCAGGGGCGGCCGGTGGCTTCGCAGAAGCTCGACCGCTTCGTGCAGGACGAGGCGACGGGGTTGGCGCCGGGCGAGGAGGTCGAGCTGATCGTCGCCGACGCCACTGATCTCGGCTACAAGGTGGTGGTCAACCACCGTTACTGGGGGCTGCTCTATCGCGACGACGTCACCCGGCCGCTGCGGCGTGGGCAGCGCACCCAGGGCTACGTCAAACGGGTGCGCGACGATGGGCGCCTGGACCTCTCGCTGCTGCCGCCGGGGCCAGCGCGCCTCGACGTGGTGGGCGAACAGATACTCAAGGCGCTGCGCGAGAGCGGCGGCTATCTGCCGCTCTCCGACAGCAGCGATGCCGCCGCGATCAAGGCTCGCCTGGGGGTGAGCAAGAACGCCTTCAAGCAGGCCATCGGGCGGCTCTACAAGCAGCGCCTGATCGTCATCGAGGCCCACGGCATCCGCCTGGTGCCGGGGGCCACGGCAGATCCGACCTGAGTTCGGCTTGAATGAGGCGCTCAGTCGAGCGCCTTGAACTCCTCCTCGTGCAGCCAGGCGGCGTGCTTGGGTGCGCGCTTGGTCTTCGACCACTCCTCGATCATTGCCGGTGCCACCTCCTTGAGCTGACGCATCTGCTCCGGCGTGCCCTTCACGTAGGTCAGCTCCAGGCGATGGCCGTTGGGGTCGAAGAAGTAGATCGAGCGGATGATGCCGTGTTCGGTAGGGCCGACCACCTCCACTCCCTTGCTCTCCAGTTGCTCCTTGGCTGACAGCAGAGCCGCTTCGTCGGCCACGCGGAAGGCGATGTGCTGCACCCACTCTGGGGTGTTGGGGTCGCGGCCCATCTCGGGGGAGTTGGGCAGCTCGAAGAAGGCCAGGATGTTGCCGTTGCCGGCATCCAGGAACAGGTGCATGTAGGGGTCGGGCGCCTTGGTGGAGGGCACGCGGTCCTCGGCGATGGCGACCAGGAACTCCATGTCGAGCTTGTCCTGGTACCACTCGACGGTTTCCTTGGCGTCGCGGCAGCGATAGGCGACGTGGTGAATCTGCTGGATCTGGATCATGACGGGGCTCGCGGTGGTGGGCTGGGGAGCGTCAGGGCCTGTTCTGCTATTTTTAGTTTCATTTGAAACTAAAAATAGAGGCGCCGCCGTGCCGTGTCAAGCCGCCGTGCCGTGTCAAGCCGCCTTGGTGTTGCCGGGAAGCCTGCGTCATACTGCGCTCATTTCCCCGGTCATGATGGAACGCTGCCGATGAGCCGACAGACGAGCGCACGATCCCTGCGGGTGGGGGTGGTGATGGACTCCATCGCCCATCTCACCTACAAGAAAGACACCACCCTGGCCATGCTGTGGGCGGCCCAGCAGCGTGGCTGGTCGCTGCACTACATGGAGCAGGAGGACCTCTACCTGCGCGATGGCCGCGCCCATGCGCGCATGCGCGACCTCGCCGCCTTCCGCAACCCGGATGACTGGTATGCGCTGGGGGCACCGGAGGAGCGCTCGCTGGCCGAACTCGACGTGATCCTGATGCGCAAGGATCCGCCGGTAGACGCACACTTCCTCAATGCCGTGCACCTGCTGGGCTTTGCGGAACGCGAGGGCGTGCTGGTGGTCAATCCCACACGGGCGCTGCTGGAGTGCAACGAGAAGCTGTTCGCCCAGCAGTTCCCGCAGTGCTGCACACCCACCGTGGTGTCGTGCAGCGAAGCGGTACTGCGCGCCTTCCACACCGAGCACCGCGACGTGATCTTCAAGCCGCTGGACGGCATGGGCGGCAGCGGGATCTTCCACGTGCAGCCCGAGGGGCGCAATCTGGGCGCCATCATCGAGACGCTGACCGAACGTGGTCAGCGCCAGATCATGGCCCAGCGCTACATTCCCGAGATCAAGGATGGCGACACGCGCATTCTGCTGGTGGACGGCGAGCCGGTGCCCTACGGCCTGGCCCGGGTGCCCATGGCCGGCGAGACCCGTGGCAACCTGGCGGCCGGCGGCACCGGTGTCAGCCGCGAGCTGACTGCCCGCGATCACTGGCTGATCGAGCAGGTGCAGCCGATGATCCGCGAGAAGGGGCTGATGTTCGTCGGCCTCGACGTGATCGGCGATTACATCACCGAGATCAACGTGACGAGCCCCACCTGCGTGCGCGAGATCGACGACCAGCGCGGCACCGACATCGCTGGCCTGCTGATGGACGCCATCGAGCGGCGCCTGGCCCAGCGCTGAACGAAGCGACGAGCGAAATACCGGAGGACCCAGCCCACCCATGGTGGCCCCGATCAGCGACCCGATCCACTATGCCCCGGTCACGCGGCCCTATCGCCGCTGGCTGGCGCTGTCGGTCGCGCTGCTGCTGCATCTGTTGCTGATCGGGCTGGTAGCGAGCTGGCAGTTCGCCCCGGCACCGGCAGAGCGCACCAGCCTGGACGTGGTGCTGGTGACCCGACCGGCCGAGGCGCCCGAGGAAGCACAGGCCATTGCCGAGGCGGACCAGCAAGCCGCCGGCGAGCAGGCCGAGGAGGCACCTGCCGAGCAGCGTGCCGCACCGCTCGACGAGCTGCCGGTACTCGAGGCGGCGGAGAGCGCCGTGGACCCCACCACCCCGACAGAGGCCGAGCCGGAGGAGCGCCCCGCCACCGAGCCCGAGGCTCTCGACGAGGCGCCTGCCGACGCCGCGCAGGAACGCCCGGCCCAGCCTGCGGCGGAGCCGCGCGAGAGCGCGCCCCAGGCCGCGGAGTTGCCGTCGGAGCCGGCCGTTGCGGCGCCTTCGGCCTCGGGGCGCGACCTGCTGGCCCAGGCCACCAGCAGCATTCGTCAGCAGGGGCTCGACCAGCACCTTGCCGGGCCGGCCGACGACACGCCCCGCAGCGCGGCACAGCGGGCCGCCGAGGCGCGCTACGTCGACGACTGGACCCGCCGCGTCGAGGACTACGGCAACCGGGTGCATCCCGCACCGAGCCACCTGCACGGCCAACTACGCATACGCGTGGTGATCGGACGAGATGGTCAGCTTCGCCAGGCGGAGGTGGTACAATCCTCAGGACATACCGAACTCGATCAGGCGGCACTGGATACCGTGCACGGTGCCGGGCCCTATCGGCCCTTCGACGGCACCATGGGGGAGCTGGACAGTCTCTCCATCACCCGCGTCTGGCGGTTCGGGCAAGGCAATCATTTCGGTGGCGTGCGCTAGGACGACTGCCCACCGCCCGGGAGTCCCATGCAATCCGTGCAAAACCTAGGCTTGAGAGGTCATTTCCTGCTGGCGATGCCGCATCTGGAAGATCCCAACTTTACCGGCAGCCTCAGCTATCTGTGCGATCACGATGAGAACGGCACCATGGGCGTGATCGTCAACCGCCCGCTGGAGATCACTCTGGACGCGCTGTTCGAGCAGCTCGAGCTCGACGGCGAGGAGAGTCCGCATCGCAACGCGCCGGTCTACTACGGCGGCCCGACTCACAAGGACCGCGGCTTCATCCTGCATCGCGGCTCCAGCACCCCGTGGGATTCCAGCATCCAGGTGGAGGACGACATCGCCCTGACCACCTCCATGGATATCCTGCTGGCGCTGGCCGCCGGCCGCGGCCCCGAGGAGTTCCTGGTGTGCCTGGGCTGTGCCGGCTGGGAGGCGGGCCAGCTCGAGCAGGAGCTGAAGGACAATGCCTGGCTCACCGTCGAGGCGGAGGGCGACATCCTGTTCAAGGTGCCGCCGGAACAGCGCTTGAGTGCCGCCGCCGGCATTCTCGGCGTGGACCTCAATCTGATGTCGCGGGAAGCCGGGCATTCGTGATGACCGCTGCGGGAAAGCGTCTGATCCTGGCGTTCGACTTCGGCACCCGCCGTATCGGCGTGGCGGTGGGCAACGAGCTGCTGGCCAGCGCCCGCCAGCTCGAGCCGCTGCCGGCCCGCGACGGCATCCCCGACTGGAACGTCGTCACGCGGCTGGTCGAGGAGTGGCAACCGGACCTGTTCGTGGTCGGGCTGCCGCTCAACATGGATGGCAGCGAATCGGAGATGAGTGCCAGGGCGCGCAAGTTCGGCAAGCGGCTCTACGGCCGCTACGGCAAGCCCTGCGAGATGGTCGACGAGCGCGGCTCCACCCGTGAGGCCAAGGCCATCGCGCGGGAGTCCGGGCTGCTGCGCAATCCCGCCAAGAGCTACCGCGACGACGGCGTCGACGGCATTGCCGCGGTCTTGATCCTCGAGAGCTGGTTCGCTCGCCAGGAGGGGCTGCCGGAGCGTTGAGCGTCGCCCGGCCCCCGGTCTCTCTCAGCGAGGCTGGCCGGTGCTCATCAGCTCGTGGAACTCCGCCACGGCCGCCGCCGCGAATTCCGGGTCGTTGATATGCCAGGGGCAGCGAATCAGCTGCCGCTCGGACGTTTGCCGTACCGTCGCCTCCAGGGCTGCGAACAGCGCCGCGTCGGCCGCCGGGTCATGGAAGGGCTGGCCGGGGGCATCCAGCGCCGAGACCCCGCCTTCGGGCAGCAGGAAGCGCACCGGCCCCCGGCTGCGATTCAACTTCTCCCCGATCCACTGCCCCATCCAGGCATTCTCCTCGACGGTGGTGCGCATCAGGGTGATCTGGGGGTTGTGCTCGTAGACGAGGCGCTGCCGATAGTGCGCCGGCAAGGTTTCCCGCCCGGCGAAATTGACCATGTCGAGGGCGCCGCAGGAGCCCACGTAGGGCAGCTCGGTATGCGCCAGAACGTCCAGCCGTGTGTCACCGGCGCTGAAGATGCCGCCCATCAGCAGGTCGCAGATCTCGGTGGTGGTGATGTCCAGCAGGCCCTTGAGCAAACCGCTGGTCGCCAGTTTCTCCATCGAGACGCCGCCCGTGCCGGTGGCGTGGAACACCAGGCAGTCGTAGTCTGCGCCCAGCGCACCGGTGATCCCGTTGACGCAGGCGGTGGTCACGCCGAACATGCTCAAGCCGATGGCCGGCTTGTCGTCGTCGGCCTCGGGCACCTGCCCCGCGAGCATGCCGAGCAGTGCATGGGCGGCATTGCCCAGCACCCGGCGCGATATTCGGTTGAGTCCCGCCACGTCGGTGACGGAGTAGATCATGGCGATGTCGCTGGCGCCGACATAAGGCGCCACGTTGCCCGAGGCGATGGTCGAGACCATCACCTTGGGCACGCCGATGTCCAGGTCGCGCATGGCCGGGGTGATCAGCGCGGTGCCGCCGGAGCCGCCAATGCCGATGACGCCGGCCACGTCGTCGCGGCCTGCCAGCAGCTGGCGCAACGCCTCGGCCATGTTCGCCACCGCCTTGCCCCGATCGTCGACGAACACCGCCTGGCTGCCCTGGGGATGGCAGGCGGCCACCTGGTGGGAGGTGATGTCTGCCGCCTGCGCAGCGTTGCCGCTGGTTCCCACGTCGACGATCCGGGCGTCGACCCCGGCAGAGCGCAGCAGCTCGCGAAGGTAGCGCAACTCCTCGGCCTTGGTGTCGCAGGTGCCGATGACGAAGGCTGTCTTTGCCATGATGCCTCCCGGCCGGCGTTCGTCGCGCCGGCCTCGTTGTTGTGAATGAGCGCCTTGATCGATACCGTCAGGCCTTGGCCAGGCTCTCGGCGGCGCATTCGAAGGCGAGCCGGAAGGTATCCGAGACCCGCTGCACGACGTCTTCTCGGTCGGCCTCGGCCACCTCGAACTCCGCCCACCATTCGCCGAAGCACTGCCCGCTGGTGGTGATCGGCTTGAGGCGCATTTCCGCCACGTAGTCCTGAACCGGCAGCGCCGGAGCCTCGAGGATGCGGTAGCAGCAGCGGTGCTCGCGGTCCGAGAGGGTGAGCAGCTCCTCGCGGATGAAGTTGCCGTCGTGGTCGTGGAAGTGGCGCACACAGCCGACCTGGTCGGCTGGCTTGCCCCCCTCGATCTCGCTCCTGGCGAAGAAGGGATGGTAGTTCGGCAGGCCGTTGAAATCGCGCAGCACGCTCCAGGCCTGGGCCAGGGAAATGGGCATCACTGCGCTGACGTAGACACGGGTCATGAGGCGGTCTCCTGATAGTCGCTGATGGCCTTGAAGCGGCGAATCTGCTCGGTGAGGGCGATCTCCGTGGGCAGCCGCTCCATGCTGCTGGCGCCGTAGAAGCCGTTGCAGTGCTCGCTTTCGCGCATCACGTAGGCGGCATCTTCCGGGGTGGCGATGGGGCCGCCGTGGCACAGGATGATCACGTCCCGCCGCACCCGCCTGGCGGCTTCGGCCCAGTCATCGATGAGGCGTACCGACTCGTCGAGGCTCTTGGCCGACTCGGCGCCGATGGTGCCGCCCACGGTGACACCCATGTGCGCCACGATGATGTCGGCGCCCGCCTCCGCCATGGCCACGGCCTCGTCGGCCGAAAACACATAGGGCGTGGTGAGCATGTCCATCTCATGGGCCAGGCGAATCATGTCCACTTCGCTGCCGTAGGAGATCCCCGTCTCCTCCAGGCTGACGCGGAAGGTACCGTCGATCAGGCCCACGGTGGGAAAGTTCTGCACCCCGGAGAAGCCCAACTCCTTCAGCTCCCGCAACAGCTTGGGCATGATCACGAAGGGATCGGTGCCGTTGACCCCGGCCAGCACCGGGGTGCGCTTGACCACCGGCAGCACCTCCAGCGCCATCTCCTGCACGATCTGGTTGGCATTGCCGTAGGCCAGCAGGCCGGCGGAGGAGGCGCGGCCCGCCATGCGGTAGCGGCCGGAGTTGTAGATCACGATCAAATCGATGCCGCCGGCCTCCTCGCACTTGGCCGAGATGCCGGTACCGGCGCCGCCGCCGATGATCGGCTGGCCGCGGGCGACCATCTCCTGGAAGCGGGCCATGAGGGTGTTGCGGTCGAAAACGGGCATGTCAGTACTCCTAGTCAGTGCTGCTGAACGTGTGAGCGGTGCTGAACCTTGGCGGAAGGTGTCGGGGTGCGGCGTGAGCGGAGCCATTGGCCGAGCTGGCCGACCACGCCTTGGCGGAAGGTCAGCACGCAGGTCATGAAGACCAGCCCGGTGATGACCGTGACCCAGGCGCCGAAAGGGTCCATGTAGTGGTTGAGTGCGGAGACCAGGGCAGCGCCTACCGCCGGGCCGAATACCGTGTTCATGCCGCCCAGCAAGGTCATCAGGATCACGTCGCCCGAGGTGTGCCAGTGCACGTCGTAGAGGGCGGCCAGCTGGAACACGATGGCCTTGAGCGAGCCGGCGATACCGGCCAGACCGGCAGAGATGGTGAACACCAGGATCTTGTAGCGCGCCACGGGGTAGCCCAGCGAGATCGCTCTCGGCTCATGCTCGCGGATGGCCCGCAGCACGTTGCCGAACGGCGAATTGACGGTACGCCATACCAGCCACAGCCCGGCAGCGACGATACCCAGCACCACGTAGTAGAGCGCCGTGTCGCTGCGCAGGTCGATCACTCCCAGGAAGGTGCCGCGGGGGATCCGCTGCAGGCCGTCCTCGGCGCCGGTGAACGGCGCCTGAAGGAAGAAGAAATAGACCAGCTGCGACAGCGCCAGGGTGATCATGGCCAGGTAGATTCCGCTGCGACGGATGGCCAGACTTCCGACTATCGCCCCCAGAACGGCCGCCACCAGGCCGCCGGCCAGAATGCCCAGATCGGTAGGGACGCCGTACGCCTTGACCAGCTGTCCGGTCACGTAGGCTCCCGTGCCGAAGAAGGCGGCGTGACCGAAGGAGAGGATGCCGGTATGCCCCAGCAGCAGATTGAAGGAGCAGGCGAAGAGCACGAAGCACAGCGTCTTCATGACGAAGACGATGTAGATCAGCTGGGGCACGAACGGAATGACCAGCAGTGTCAGCACCAGCAGGGCGAGGGCCGTGTAGGACAGAGTGCGCATGTCAGCCCTCCTCCCTGCCGAACAGACCGGCCGGGCGCAGCAGCAGCACCAGCACCATGACCAGGAAGACGATGGTGGAGGAGAACTCCGAGTAGAACACCCGGGTGAAGCCTTCCACCACGCCCAGGCCCAGCCCGGTGACGATGGCACCCATGATCGAGCCTAGCCCGCCGATCACCACCACGGCGAAGATGATGATGACCAGGCTGGAGCCCATGGAGGGATTGACGTGGAAGATGGGCGCGGCCAGCACCCCGGCGAAGGCCGCCAGGCCGACGCCGACGCCGTAGGTCAGGGTGATCAGGCGCGGCACGTTGATGCCGAAGGCCTGGGTTAGCTCCGAGCGCTCCGTGGCGGCGCGCAGGCTGGCGCCCAGCGAGGTGCGCTCGATGACGAACCAGGTGACCAGGCACAGCAGCAGCGCCGAGAGGATCACGAAGCCGCGATAGAGCGGCAGGATCATGAAGCCCAGGTTGATGGTGCCGCGCAGCAGTTCCGGGGTGGCGAAGGGCTGGCCGGAGGAGCCGAAGGCGACGCGGAAGCCACCCTCCAGCACCAGTACCAGGCTGAAGGTCAGCAGCAGGCCGTAGATCGGGTCGAGCCCGTAGAGCCGGCGCAGGAACAGGAACTCGAACAGCATGCCGAAGACGGCTACCAGCAGCGGGGCCACCAGCAGCGTGACCCAGTAGTTGAGCCCCATGTACTGGGCGAGCAGAAAGGCGGTGAAAGCCCCCAGCATGAAGAAGGCGCCATGGGCGAAATTGACGATCTTGAGTACCCCGAAGATGATCGCCAGCCCGAGGCTGAGCACCGCGTAGAAGGAGCCGTTGACGATGCCCAGCATGAGCTGTCCCAGCAGGGCCTGAATGGGAATGCCGAAAATGTCCATGATCACTTGCTCACAAGATCAACGAAGTAGGGGCGCATGCCGGGCCGTGGACCGGCATGCGCGGTAAGTCATCAGTTGCCGTTGAGCAGGTGACAGGTGCTCTCTTCGAGGGGCTGGAAGGCGTCTTCGCCGGGAATGGTGGCCAGCAGGCGCAGGAAGTCGTAGTCGTACTCCGACTCCTCGGGCGACTTCACCTCCCACAGATACTGGTCGTGGACCATGCGCCCATTGGGACGGATATAGCCGCCCGTGGCGAAGAAGTCGTTGATCTCCAGCTCCCGCATCTTCTCGGAGACGGCCGTCGCGTCGTCGGTGCCGGCGGCTTCGACGGCGTTCAGGTAGTGCATGGTGGAAGAGTAGTTGCCGGCGTGCGCCATGTTGGGCATGCGGCCGGTGCGCTCGTAGAAACGCTGCGAGAACTCGCGCGTCCCTTCGTTGGCGTCCCAGTAGAAGGCGTTGGTCAGCATCAGTCCCTGGGCGGTTTCCAGCCCCAGGCTGACGATGTCGTCGTACCACAGCAGCAGGGCGGCCGGGCGCTGGTCGGGCGTGACGCCGAACTCGGCCAGGGCATTGATGGCGTTGATGGCATCGGCGCCGGTGGAGGCGATGCCGATGATCTCTGCGCCCGAGGCCTGGGCCTGCAGCGCGTAGGAGGAGAAGTCGGTGGTGTTGAGCGGGTGGCGGGCCGCCCCGACGACTTGGCCACCGGCGTCGCGTACCACCTGGGACACCTGCTCCTCGAGCCCGATGCCGAAGGCGAAGTCCACCGTGAGGAAGAACCAGGTGTCGCCGCCATCCTCGACGATCGACTGACCGGTGCCCTGTGCCAGCGAGTAGGCGTCGTAGGTGTAGTGGGTCACGTAGGGCGAGCAGTAGTCGTTGGTCAGGCCGATGTTGGACGAAGAGTTGACGATGGCGTGGCGCTGCTGCTCGGCGGCCACGGCGGCCACCGCCAAGGCGACGCCGGAGTTGGACAGATCGTTGATCATGTCGACGCCGTCGTTGTTGTACCATTCCCGGGCACGGCTGGCGCCGGTGTCGGCGCGATTGCGATGGTCGCCATGGATGACCTCGATGGGCACGCCGTTGACCTCGCCGCCGAAGTCTTCGACGGCCATGCGTACGGCTTCCACCGCCGCCTCGCCGGACAGGTCGGTATAGATCCCCGACATGTCCGTCAGCACGCCGATTCGCACTACGCCGTCGGAGTAGGCCTCGCTGGCCATGGCGCTGGTGAAGCCGCCGAGGCTCAGCACCGCGGTGGAAAGGGCCAGGGTCTTGAAGGAGTGTTTGGCTGGCATTGTTATGTCTCCTGTTTCTCGACTCGCTATTGTTTTGGTTTTGCGTTGATTCGAACGGTAGGTACCGTTGGGCCTTTATCAGTTAGAGCCAACATGGGCGAACGCGCCATGGCTGCAGAACACGAACAGCTATCCGAAACCCACATCGTCGGCGACGATACCCAGCAGTGGATCGTGCGCGCCGAGGATTGCGCCGCGCTCGAGCAGCGGCATATCTCCCACGTTGGCGTGGGGGATGCCGCGGTGCCCTATCGCATCGTGCGTACCCGGCTGAGCGGCGCCTATATCCACGGCTCTCTCGGCGGCGAGGGGCGCATGCTGCTCGACGGGCGCTGGTGCACCATGCGCGGCAGCATGATGTCCTTCGCTCCGGCTCATGCGCTGCATGCCTTTCATGCCGTACCCGGGAAGCGCTGGCAGTATTGCTGGCTGCGCTACCTGCCCAGCGCCCCGCGCTCGGTGGTCGGCACCATCGCCCCGATCATGCAGCACTTCGACCCCGAGCCGATGAAGCACGCCGTGATGGGGCTCTACAGCGAGGTGTTCCACGGTCAGGCGGATCCGGCCAGCTGCGTGATGTGGATCGATACCATCGAGAACTACATCGCGCGCTTTGCCGACCCCTGGCGTCGGGATGCCCGCATCGTGGCGGTCTTCGATGCCGTGATCCCGACGCTGGAGC
The DNA here is from genome assembly GCF_021404355.1 of Halomonas sp. MCCC 1A11062. Taxonomy (NCBI): domain Bacteria; kingdom Pseudomonadati; phylum Pseudomonadota; class Gammaproteobacteria; order Oceanospirillales; family Halomonadaceae; genus Halomonas; species Halomonas sp. MCCC 1A11062. The sequence continues at coordinate 140,967 of NZ_JABFTW010000001.1, read as the reverse complement.
GGCACTGGACCATCGAGGAGATGGCCGAGATCGCCCATGTCAGCACCGAGCACCTGCGACGCATCAGCCGCAAGGTCTTCGGGCGCAGCCCGATGCAGCAGCTCACCCAGCTGCGCATGCAGCATGCCACCCACCTGCTGGCGACCAGCGACCTGCCGATCGAGGAGATCGCCGAGCGGGTGGGCTATCGCAGCGCCTTCGCCTTTTCCAAGACCTTCAAGCGCATGAACGGCATCTCGCCCTCGCACTTTCGCCATCGTTCCCGTAGCTGAGCCGGTGGCTAGACGCCAAGCCGGGAGAGCAGCTCGTCGGCATCCTGCTCGATGCCCTTGCGGTCGTAGCGGGCGGCCACCTGACCGTGATCGATGAGGTAGAAATGGTCGGCCACGCTCATGGCAAAGCGCAGGTTCTGTTCCACCAGCAGGATCGTGTACCCCTGCTCCTTGAGCTGATGGATGGTGCGACCGATCTGCTCCACGATGCTCGGCGCGAGCCCTTCGGTGGGCTCATCGAGCAGCAGCAGCCTGGCGCCGGTGCGCAGGGTGCGACCGATGGCCAGCATCTGCTGCTCGCCCCCGGAAAGCTTGCTGCCGGGGCTGTGCAGCCGCTCGCGCAGGTTGGGAAACAGGTTCAGCACCTGCTCGGTGCTCAGGCCGCTGTCGTCGACCAGGGGCGGCAGCTCGAGGTGCTCGCGCACATCGAGGGTGGCGTAGATGCCGCGATCCTCCGGGCAGTAAGCCACACCGTGGCGAGCGATCTGAAAAGGGCGCATGGCGATGGTTTCGCTGCCCTGGAGGCGGATGTGGCCCTGGCGCCGTGGCACGATACCCATGATCGATTTCAGCGTGGTGGACTTGCCGGCGCCATTACGTCCCAGCAGGGTTACCACCTGGCCCGGCAGCACCTCTAGGTCGATGCCGTGCAGCACGTGGCTCTCGCCGTACCAGGCGTGAAGGTCGCGAATGGCCAGCATCGGCTCGACGCTGTGTGCGATGGCGGCTTCAGGCATGCTGCGCTCCTCCGATATAGGACTCGATCACCCGCTCGTCCCGCGATACGGTGGCGTAATCGCCCTCCACCAGCACCTCGCCCCGCGCCAGCACGGTAATGCGGTCGCAGAGCTCGGCCACCACTCCCAGGTTGTGTTCCACCATCAGCACCGTGCGCTGTGCGGCCACACGCCGGATCAGCTCGGCGGTACGGCCCACGTCCTCGGTGCCCATGCCGGCCAGCGGTTCGTCGAGCAGCATCAGCTCGGGGTCCAGGGCCAGGGTGGTGGCGAGCTCCAGGGCGCGCTTGCGACCGTAGGGCAGCTCGGCGGCCGGGGTATCGGCCCACTCGCTCAAGCCCACCTCCTCCAGCAGGCCCATGGCGCGCTCGCGATATTCGTCGAGCCGACGCTGGGAGGCCCAGAAGTCGTAGGACTCGCCGCGCCGGCGCTGCAATGCCAGCTTGACGTTTTCGAGCACCGTCAGCTGGCTGAAGACCGCCGAGATCTGGAACGAGCGCACCATGCCCAGGCGTGCCACCTGGTCCGGCTTGAGTCGGGTGATGTCTCGGCCCTTGAAGAAGATGCTGCCCGCGCTGGGCTCGAGGAATTTGGTGAGCAGGTTGAAACAGGTGGTCTTGCCGGCGCCGTTGGCGCCGATCAGGGCATGAATGGTACCGGGCTCGACCCGGATGGAGATGCCATTGACCGCCTTGAAGCCCCGGAAGCTCTTGGTCAGCTGCCGGGTCTCGATGATTGCCTCCGCCATCGTGCGCTCCGCGATTGTTGTTGTCGGTATCGAGGCGACGGGCGTCTCGTCGTCAACCCGTCCGCTTCAGTGTTGACCCGGGGAGCAGGCGGCGCCATGGTTGCAGAACACGTGTGGATATCCAAAAACCACAACAGCCCTGTGGTCGAAAGGCCGCAATAGGTGACGGACAAACGCAGAACGGACCCCGTCGGGGTCCGTTCGAAACGAGACGAATGCATGTGGGCACACGAGCCGTTCAGGTCGTCAGCGCGCGCTCCTCTGCATACTGGGCGGCGATGTCGTTGACCGAGATGCAGGTGTACTTGATGACGAAGAAGGCCAGGGTGGCAGGGCAGGCGAACCGCTCTTCGAAGCGCTCCACCTCGACGCCGTTGCCGCGAGTGACGCTAGCGCGGTAGGTGTCGCCCTCCTTGGTCAACTTGACCGTGGCCTGGCGGTCGGCCTCCTGCTTTTCCAGCACCAGCTCGCGTTGCCTGGCCAGCAGCTCACGCAGCATCTTGCCGCCCTCGCACTCCTCGGGCGTGGCCCATACTTCCTGGTCCCGCTTGCCGTACTGGAACAGCATGATGGCCGGCAGCACGGAGAAGATGGCGCCGGTGAGCAGCCAGGTGAGCTCGGCCCCTGAGAGTGAGAGCGAGAACACGGCGAACAGCTGCAGCACGAAACCGACCGCCAGAATACCCGTCAGCGGGCGCCACATGCGTGGGTTCATCACCGGCTTGCCCAGGGTCTGGCCCCACAGGCCGGCGGCCACCAGGGCGCCGAGCAGCAGTATCGCCACCCCCCAGACAGGGCCGCCACCCACCAGCAGGGCGATGGCGCCGATCGCCACCAGGGCGCTATAGAAGACCGCCAGCAATATGTAAGCGCGTTCCAGAGTCATGCGTCACATCTCCTCTCTACGGTTGCCGTGGGCGACAACGCCGTTGTTATTCGTGCTCTTACATTACTCGTTACTGAACAGCATAGCGATGCCCAGCGTTGGTTGCAGCATCGTCAGAGTGCGCTGTCGTCCACACCCACCCGCTCGGGCACGAACCAGCGTACCGGACGCAGGTCCTTCTCGATCAGCTCGTCTACCTGCAGCAGGGTGGCGAAGATCGCCATGCGCACCGGGATGCCGTTGTCGGTCTGGCGGAAGATCGCCAGGCGCGGGTCGCCGTTGAGATCCACGTCGAGGTCGTTGGCCTCCGGCCGGCTGTCGCGGGGCAGCGGATGCATGACGATGGTGTCACGGCCGCAGCGCTTGTCCATGAAGGCGCGGTCGACGGTGAAGTCCCGCGACAGGCTGAAGCCCTCGCTCATCTCGGCGGTGAAGCGCTCCTTCTGGATGCGCGTGGTGTAGACCACGTCCACGTCCGTGTAGTCGTCGGCCAGGCTGGTGCGCTGCTCGATGCGGTGGCCGCGGGAGGCGACCAGATCGATGAGGTAGTCGGGCATCTCCAGCCCCGGCGGCGCCACCAGGGTGATGCGCATGGGGTCGTAGAGCGACAGCAGCTTGATCAGCGAGTGCACGGTACGCCCGTACTTGAGGTCGCCGGTGAGCAGCACGTGGGCGCCGGCGAGCTTCTTGCCCAGCCGGGTGAACTCCTTGTCGATGGTGTAGAAGTCGAGCAGCGCCTGGCTGGGGTGCTCGCCGGGGCCGTCGCCGCCGTTGATCACCGGCACGTGGGTGGCGGCGGCGAATTCGGCCACCGAGCCCTGATCCGGGTGGCGCATGACGATGGCGTCGCAGTAGCCGCTCATCACCCGGCTGGTGTCGTAGAGCGACTCGCCCTTGGCCATGGAGGAGAAGGTGAAGCCGGTGGTGTCGCACACGCTGCCGCCCAGGCGACAGAAGGCGGCGTGAAAGCTGACCCGGGTACGGGTGCTGGCCTCGAAGAAGAGGTTGCCGAGCACGGCGCCCTCCAGCACCCGGGTGACCTGGCGGCGCTGGGCGATGGGTTCCATGCGGGCGGCGACATGCATCAGGTGGTTGACGCTATCGCGGGTCAGGGAATCGACGGAGAGCAGGTGGCGACTCATCGAGGGCCTCGAAGGTGGCGGCGGAGGATGGTCCGTAGTGTAACGCTACCGGAGCCGGGCTTCACGGGCCGCGACGGCGTGCCGCTCAGCGACCGAGCAGCTCGGCCAGCTGGTGGGCGTGAGCCTTCACTTCGCGTATGGCCCGCTCGGTGTCGAGATCGTCCATCGCCACCACGCCCACGCAGGCCTCCACCCCGGGGCGGAACTGCGGCGTGGCCACGGGGCTGGCCACTCCCACTGCGCCGAGTTGCAGCTGGCCGCGGGTCAGGCTGTAGCCGTCGCTACGGGCCTGACGCACCGCCTCGCTGTCGTCTGCGCGCGGCGGGCGTCCGGCCAGAATGGCGATACCCGCCGCCCCCAGCGACAGCGGATGGCGGCTGCCGACCCGGTAGCCCACCCGCAGCAGCCCCTCGTCGGGCTCCGCCACCAGGATCACCACGCACTCCTCGCCCTGGGCCACCGAGACGAAAGCGGTGGCCCGGGTGGCCTTGGCCAGCGCCTGCAGCAGCGGCTGGGCCACCGCGCGCAGCTGCGGCTCGAAGCGTGCCGCCAGCAGGGAAATACCCGCCCCCAGGCGCAGCGGACCCTCGGCGGAGCGTGCCACCAGCCCGTGCTGTTCCAGGGTGGTGACGATGCGATAGGCGATGGCGCGATGCACGTCGAGCCGCTCGGCCAGCTCGGCAACGCTGATGCCCTCGGCGTGCTCGGCGACGATCTCGAGCGCGCGCAGGCCGCGATCCAGGGTTTGCAACGTAGTGGCCATCGAACGACGTTCCTTGGTGGTTGGTGGCAGAGCATGGTAGCGCAGCCGGCGGGGATTGACGCCCCCACACAAACTGCCTATGTTCCTTCATGTGTTCGTTAAACGATATCAAGTGTGCGATAAAAGTAAATAATGAATGGCAAAGCGCCACCATGCATGCCAGCAATGACTTCGAACACAGCAATGACTTCGAACGACTCGGACGACAGCCTGGGGAGGCCTGATGACATCAGCAACACAGCGGACCACCAACGGTGCAGGCGGCTGCCCCTTCCACGCCGCCGCTGAATCGCCGATGGCGCCCAACGGCTGCCCCGTGTCAGCGCAGGCGGCGGCCTTCGATCCCTTCGACTCGCCCTACCAGCTCGATCCCGCCGAGGCGCTGCGCTGGTCCCGCGAGCAGGAGCCGGTGTTCTACAGCCCCAGGCTCGGCTATTGGGTGGTGAGCCGCTATGCCGACATCAAGACGATCTTCCGCGACAACCTCACCTTCTCGCCGTCGATCGCGCTGGAGAAGATCACCCCGGCCAGCCGCGAGGCCCAGGCGGTGCTGGAGCGCTACGACTACGGCATGAACCGTACCCTGGTGAACGAGGACGAGCCGGCCCACATGGCGCGGCGCCGCGAGCTGCTGGAGGCCTTCACTCCCGAGGCGCTGGAAGCCCATGCGCCGATGGTGCGCCGTCTGGTGCGCGAGAAGCTCGATGCCATCGTCGAGCGCGGCCGCGCCGACCTGGTGGCCGAGATGTTCTGGGAAGTGCCGCTCACCGTGGCGCTGCACTTCCTCGGCGTGCCCGAGGAGGACATGGAGCAGCTGCGCCGCTTCTCGGTGGCCCATACGCTCAACACCTGGGGTCGACCCTCGCCGGAGCAGCAGGTCGAGGTGGCCGAGGGGGTCGGCAAGTTCTGGCAGTACTCCGGGCAGGTGCTCAAGAAGATGCAGGACCAGCCGCATGGCCACGGCTGGATGTACGATATGATCGAGAAGAACCGGCAGAAGCCGGATGTCGTCACCGACAACTACCTGCACTCGATGATGATGGCGATCATCGTCGCCGCCCACGAGACCACGGCGCTGGCCACCGCCAATGCCTTCCGCCAGCTGCTCTCGCGCCCCGCGGTGTGGGCCGAGCTGTGCGCCAACCCCGAGCTGATCCCCGCCGCGGCCGAGGAGTGCCTGCGCCACTCCGGCTCGGTGGTGGCCTGGCGGCGCATCGCCACCCGCGAGGTGGAAGTGGGCGGCGTGACCATCCCCGAGGGCGGCAAGATCTTGATGGTCACGGCCTCGGGCAACCACGACCCGGCCCACTTCGAGAACCCCGACGAGCTCGACATCTACCGCGACAACGCCGTCGACCACCTCACTTTCGGCTACGGCAGCCACCAGTGCATGGGCAAGAACCTGGGACGCATGGAGATGCGTATCTTCCTCGAGGAGTTCACCCGCCGCCTGCCGCACCTGGAGCTCGAGGAGCAGGAGTTCACCTTTCTGCCCAATACCTCCTTCCGTGGCCCCGAGGCGCTGTGGGTGCGCTGGGACCCGGCGCAGAATCCGGAGCGCCGCGACCCCGCGGTGCGCAGCGCCCAGCGCGACTTCCCGGTAGGGGCGCCGGAGGCGCGCACCATCGTGCGGCGCGTCCGCGTGGCCCGCGCCGAGCCCGAGGCCGAGGGGGTGCTCGGCGTGTCCCTGGTCGACCCCGCCGGGCGTGCTCTGCCCGCCTGGACACCGGGCTCACACCTCGACGTCGTGCTGCCCAGCGGCGAGTCACGCAAGTACTCGCTGTGTGGCCCGGCGACATCGGGTGACTGGCAGGTGGCCGTGCTGCGCGAGGAAGCCGGCCGTGGCGGCTCGCGCTGGGTCCACGACACGGTGCGAGAGGGTATCGAGCTGCGCGTGCGCGGACCGAAGAACCACTTCCGCCTCGACGAGACGGCCGACCGCTACGTGCTGATCGCCGGCGGCATCGGCATCACGCCGATCATCGCCATGGCCGACCGCCTCAAGCGGCTGGGGAAGTCCTTTGAACTGCACTATGCCGGCCGCTCGCGCTCCAGCATGGCCTTCGTCGAGCGGCTCGAGCGCGACCACGGCGAGGCACTGCGGCTCTATCCCAAGAATGAAGGTGCGCGGCTCGACCTCGCCTCGCTGCTTGCCGAGCCTGACGCAGGCACGCTGCTCTATGCCTGCGGCCCCGAGCGCCTGCTCGCGGCACTGGAGGCCGGCACCGCTCACTGGCCGGAAGGCAGCCTGCATGTGGAGCATTTCACCGCCGAAGGCGCGCTGCTGGATCCGCAGAACGAGCACGCCTTCGAAGTCGAGCTCGCCGACTCCGAGCTGGTGGTCGAGGTGGCGGCGGACCGCACCCTGCTGCAGACGCTGCGCGCCGCCGGTGTCGACGTGCCCAGCGACTGCGAAGAGGGGCTGTGTGGTTCCTGCCAGGTCGAAGTGATCGAGGGCGAGATCGATCATCGCGACAAGGTGCTCACCGCCGCCGAGCGTGCCGGCCAGGATCGGCTGATGAGCTGCTGCTCACGTGCCAAGGGCAAGAAACTGGTGCTGGCCCTCTAATCCCAACACAACCACAACACGCAAGACCTACGCCAACCCTGACAACCGGGACTCACGAGGAACGACAATGAAAATGCACAAGCTCGCGACACTGACCACGCTGACCGCGCTCTCCCTGGGAGTCTTCCACAGCGCCGCGGCCACCGAACTCACGGTGAGCACCTGGGCGGGCCCCAACCACGGGGTCAATACCATCGTCTGGCCGACCTGGGCCAGTTGGGTCGAGGAGGCCACCGAAGGGCGCGTGAGCGTTAACGTGGTACACGACATGGGCCCACCCAACGCCCAGATGGAGCTGATCGCCGATGGCGTGGCCGACGTCACCTGGCTGTTTCACGGCCTGATGCCGGGGCGCTTCGAGTTGACCAAGCTGCCCGAGCTGCCCACCTTCGAGGACTTCTCCTCGGAAGCCGCCTCGGTGGCCTACTGGCGCACGCACAATGAGTACTTCGCCGATGCCGGTGAGCATCGCGGGGTCGAAGTGATCGGCGTGGGCGTGCATGGCCCGGGTTCGATGTTCCTCAACCAGTCTATCGGCAGCCTCGACGATTTGCGTGGCAAGCGCGTGCGTATCGGCGGCGGCGTGATGGGCGATATCTCCAGTGCGCTGGCGCTGACGGGCGTGGCGCTGCCGCCAGCCAGCACCTATGAGGCGGCGACCCAGGGCGTCATCGATGGCGCCATGCTCACGCTCGAGGGCCTCAGGAGCTTCCGCCTGGCCGAGGTGCTGCCCTACACCGTACAGATGCCGGGTGGCTTCTATCGCGGCAGCTTCTCGCTGGTGATGAACCCCGATACCTGGGCCTCGCTCTCCGAAGAGGACCGTGAGGCGATCGAGAGCGTCTCCGGGGAGAAGCTCTCACGTCTGTTCGGCTACATGATGGACGTGGTCGACGTGCGCGGCATCGAGTTCGCCGAGCAGCGCGGCAACACCTTCGTCGAGCTGCCCGCCGAGGAGATCGAACGCTTCCAGCAGATGGCCGCCGACCTGCCCGGCGAGTGGATGGAAGCGGCCGGGGCCAAGGGCGTCGACGGCGAGGCCGCTCACACCTACTTCTTTGAGCAGCTCGATGCCGCCCAGGGCGAGGAGGGCCTTTCTGCCGAGGATGTCATTGATCCCGAGGCGTAAACCGCGCCCTATCACTCACGCTGACCCACGCTTGCGAGCACGGCCCCGGCCGTGCTCGCTGCGTTATGGGATGTCTGCCTTGAGTTTCAAATGAAACTATTTTGATCCCGGTCAATGCTGGCAGAAGGCCGGGGGCCGATACTGAGGCAAACGTACCCTTGGGGAGAAGCATCATGAGTAAGACACCGCACACCTCCTGGTGGAACCGCCTCTGCGAAGGCAGCTATCGCGCCTCCACAAGGCGACTGGTCCGTGAGATCGAGGCGGAATCTCCCGGCGTCTACAGCGAGATGTTGCAGGACCTCGACACCCCGCTGGAGCCCGTCTTCGAGCGTGAAGTGGCACGCCATCTGGACCGCGGCGGCTATCGCGCATTCGTACCGGCCGATACCCTGATGCCGGCCATGCTGCAGCGTTTCGGCCTCGAGCAGGCCAGCGTCGAACGCCACGTCAGCTATCCCAGCCTGCGCGGCAACTGCAATGCCTGCCCGGTGGCCGGTTACTGCTGGGGTGCCATGCGCCGCGACGCTGGGTCTGACGAGTGCCGCGCCTTCTGCCCCAACGCGGCAGCCTTCGAGAGGCTGGCCGACTGCGCTTCTTGATTCCTGTCAGACATTGGCAACCCCGGCATGCCGTGGTGAGCTGCGTTCAGCTTCGCCGACAAAGCGCCACCAGCCGCGCCTTGGAGGGCACGCCAAGCTTGGCATAGGCGCGCTTGCGGTAGGTCTCGGCGGTGGAGAGGGCAATGTCGAGTTCAGTGGCGGCGGTCTTGAGGGTATGGCCGCGCAGCAGATACAGGCAGAGCTGGCGCTCGCGCTCGGAAAGCGGGGCGAGCACGGCGGCCTCCTCGGCGCTGGGGCGCTGCGAGATGGGGCGAGCCTGGGCGTAGTGGCGCCGCATCAGGCTGGCCAGCAGCGGTGCCAGGGCGTCCAGCCGCGCCAGGTCGTGGGGGGCGAAGGGGCCAGCCTCGCTGCCACGGTAGAGGTTGAGATAATAGACGCTCTGTTCGCCGGGCAGGGTCAGCGAGACCTTGTCGACCAGGTCGGGAAAGGCGAACAGGTGGCTGCGATAGGCTTCTGGCATGGCGTCGGCCTGCATCGGCGTCACTTCGGCGTCGGTTTTTTCGCTGGTCATCAACTGGCGCAGGCGCTGGTAGTTGGGGTCCTGGCGGAACAGGCCGCCGGTGTAGAGCTCCGCCAAGCGACCAGCCATCCGCGGCGTGCGCTGGTTGGCGGCCAGCAGACAGTCGACCTCGTCGCGACCGTCAAAGGCGAACACCATGCACTGCTCGATACCCACCGCCTGACGCAGCAACGCCAGTAGCGCTTCGTCGAAGCCTGCCTCGCCCAGCTGTGCCACGCACTCGGCCATGGCCGGCATCAGCCCCGGCCAATCGATGGCTTGCTCGCGGCTGGTTTCGCGCATTCGTTGCTGCCTCTCGTTGCGTGGTGTCCCGGCTTTTGCGGGACACGCCAGGTTGCTACCAAGTAGAGAGTAATGCTCCCTGTGCCAAGGCTGAACTGCTTGCGAAACCCTTCTGAATTCCGGGTAGACTGGCCTCCCGTCTTCTGGTGAAGGTGTTGCTGTGCTGCCCCTGCTTGCTGAGCGTGTCGCCCGACACCTCGAGAAATCCTCCCGCACCCCCAAGTACCTCTGTCTGCGCGATGCCCTGGTCGAGCTGATCGAGGAAGGCAAGCTTGCCGAGGGGAGCCGCCTGCCCACCGAGCAGGAGCTGGCTGCGGCCTTGCCGGTCAGCCTGGGCACGGTGCAGAAGGCGTTGCGCGATCTGGTGGAGAGCGGTGAGCTCTATCGCCGGCGCCGGCTGGGCACCTTCGTGGCCGGCGGCGAGCAGCGCCGCCGCATTACCACGCCCGCTTTCACCTTCCTGCGGCCCGAGGGCGCTCCGGTCAGGATGGTGCTGATTCGCCTGCTTCGGCGTGAGGTGCTGCAACGGCATGGTGCCTGGGTGGAGGTGCTGGGCGACTGTGCGGGCGGCTATCTGCATCTGGTGCGTCAGGACCGCATCGACGGAGCCTTCGACTGCTACACCGAGATCTATCTGCGTGGCGATGTGGCCGGCGAGCTTGCGACCCTGCCCACCGAGGCCCTGGAACATGAGAGCGTGCTGCCGCTGCTGATGGCTCAGGGGCACTCACCGAGCACGGCTGAGAACCGCATCAGCCATATCCGGCTGCCCAAGTCGGTGGCTCGCGCCATCGCACCGGAGCTGGCCGAGGCCCCACCCCCCGGGCTACGTCTGGAGACTCGCTACCAGGACGAAACGGGGCGGGTACTGGCGTGGCAGGTAATGTACATCCCCCCCAGCGATTACCGGCTCACCCTGACCACTCAGCTGAAACCGCTGGATACCTGAAGAGCGCGCAGCGGGTCCCGATTGGTGGTGGTGAAGACTCTGGCTGCTCTGGCGAATACTATATAGTATTGACAGGTCAGGCGGTATGGCTATACTCATTGCGACGGATCAAATAATAAATCGTGCTTCATATTTGAATTGATGCACGAGAGACCCTACGACAATGAGGACCATCCCATGAGTTGGACCACCGTCTGCACGACCGATCAGGTGCAGGAGGACTTCCCCTTCTCCGCCAAGCTGGGCGACAAGGAAATCGGCGTCTATCTGCTGGATGGCGAGTACTACGCCCTCGAGGACGTCTGCCCCCACGCATACGCTCTGCTGTCTCAAGGCTTCGTCGAAGACGGCCAGGTGGAGTGCCCGCTTCACGAGGCGGTCTTCGACATCCGTACCGGCAAATGCCTGCGCGAACCCGCCGACCGCGACCTGCACGTCTACCCGGTACGCATCATCGACCACACCATTCAGCTGCAAGTCGTCGAGGAGGCTTGAATCCCATGTCCGCAACTCTCGAACACAACCCCGAACTCAAGACCTGGGCCCGCATCATCCCTGCTACCGAGCCCGGGCAAGGGCGCATCGAGCGCCCCGGCGGCTTCGACAACCGGGTCTGGCAGAACCGTCAGCGCGCCCCGGAGCCCTTCGAACTGGCCCTGGTGGCCGATCTGGAAGCGGTCTTCGAGACCGGTGCCGAGCAGCTGAGCGATGTTATCGCCGGGCTCAACGCTCGCCATAGTCAGGATCGTCAGGGACAACCCTGGAGCGAAGCGAGCTTCCTCCAGGAGATGGCGGTTCTGGGCCAGTAAGGCCTGCTCGCATGAACGAACAACGATGAGGTCGAGAGAGATGACGACAGCAGCTTCCGTAGACGCTCGCGTGCAGGACTATCTGGACACCGGCCTGCGCTCCCTGTGGTATCCCGTGCTGGCCAGTTGGGAGGTGGGCAGCAATCCCGTGGGCATCACCCGGCTGGGCGAAAATCTGGCCCTGTGGCGTGATCACGACGGTATGGTGCACGCCATCGAAGACCGCTGCCCGCATCGCGGCGCCCGCCTCTCCAAGGGCTGGAATCTGGGCGACCGCTTGGCCTGCTGGTATCACGGGGTCGAGGTAAATGGAGAGGGCACGGTTTGCGACGTACCGGCGATCGGCAACAGCCCCATGGTGGGTACCGCCTGTGTGCGCCATTACCCGGTGCAGGAGGCCCAGGGCGCCATCTTCGTCTTCTTCGGCACCACTCCCGACGAAGCACCGCCGGCCCTTGAGCTGCCCGAGCAGCTTACCGATGAGGCCAGCTATGGCCACTTCCTGTGCACCGCCACCTGGAAGTGCAATTACCAGTATGCGGTGGACAACGTCATGGACCCCATGCACGGCACGTACCTGCATGCGGATTCCCACTCCATGGCCGAGGGCGACCGGCAAGCGGAGATGGTGTTGGAGCCCACCCAGACCGGTTTCATCTTCAAGAAGACCGGCCAGGCCGGGGTCAATTTCGATTGGGTGGAGTACGGCAACAGCGGTGCACTCTGGCTGCGCCTGTCGATTCCCTATCAGAAGCGTTTCGGGCCCGGTGGTCCGTTCTGGATCGTCGGCATGGTGGTGCCTGAGGATCAGGACAACTGCCGTGTCTTCTTCTGGCGGGTGCGCAAGGTGGACGGCTGGCAGCGCCAGGTGTGGCGCTTCTTCTACCGCACCAAGCTCGAGGGGCTGCACTGGGACGTGCTCGAGCAGGATCGCATCATTCTCGAGAATCTGGCTCCCGATGCCCGCCACCACGAGAACCTCTACCAGCACGACGTCGGTCTCTCGCGGCTGCGCCGGGTGATGTTGAAGATGGCCAAGACGCAGTTGGCCAAGCGCCAGGAGGCGGCCTGAAATGGCCACTCATGGTCTGGCCGGCAAGCGGCTGATGATCACCGGGGCTGCCCGCGGTCTGGGTCGTAGCATCGCCGAGGCGGCGGCTGCCGAAGGGGCTCGCCTGGTGATCAGCGACATCCTCGAGGCAGAGCTGGAGCAGACCGCTGCGGCGCTGCGTGATACCGGTACCGAGGTGGAGGCACTGGTCATCGATCAGGGCGATGCCACTTCCATCGAGACGGGGATGGCTCGGGTCGCCAAGGGAGGTGCCCTCGATGGTCTGGTCAACAACGCTGCCATAGCCACCAATGTGGGGGGCAAGACGCTGGACGAGTACGACCCCGCCCTGTGGGACCGGGTAATGGCGGTCAACGTGCGCGGCGTGTGGCAGATGACTCGAGCGGCCTTGCCGCTTCTCGAGCGCTCACGCCGCGGCAAGGTGGTCAACGTGGCCTCCGACACCGCTCTGTGGGGCGCTCCTCGACTGATGGCCTATGTGGCCAGCAAAGGGGCCGTGATCGCGATGACCCGGGCCATGGCGCGTGAGCTGGGCGAACGTGGCGTTTGCGTCAACGTCATCGCACCAGGCCTGACCCGCGGTGAGGCCACCGAGTACGTGCCCAAGGAGCGTTACGCCCACTATGCGGCAGGTCGTGCCCTCAAGGAGGAGCAGCAGCCAGAGGATGTCGATGGCACCGTGCTCTACCTGCTCTCGGACTGGTCGAACTTCGTCACCGGTCAACTGATCCCGGTCAACGGCGGTTTTGTCTTCAACTAGGGGGAATCATCATGTCCAGCGAGGAGATCTCCCATATTGTGGTGATCGGCGGTGGTCAGGCCGGCGGTTATGCCTGCAAGGCGCTGCGCAGCGAAGGCTATAGCCGACGCCTGACGGTAGTGGCCGACGAACCCCACGACTTCTACGAACGACCGCCGCTGTCCAAGGGGGTGGTCACCGGAGGTGAGCCGCTGCCGCGGCTCTTCTCCGAGGAGAGCCTGGCCGCCATGGCGATCGAGTGGCAACGCCCCAAGCGGGCCACGGCCATCGACCGTCAGGCCCGTGAAGTGCTGCTCAGCGACGACCAGCGTCTGCCCTATGACCGCTTGCTGATCGCCACCGGCAGCCGGCCACGACTGCCGGTGCCCGAGTGGGGCGAAATCCCCGGGGTCATGACGCTGCGCTCCTGGGAGGACGCCCAGCGGCTCAAGGCCAGGCTCGAGACGAGTCGCCGCCTGGGAGTGATCGGTGGTGGGTGGATCGGTCTGGAGGTCGCCTCAAGCGCCCGCAAGCTGGGTCTCGAGGTGGTGGTCTTCGAGCGTCAGCAGCGGCTCTGCGAGCGCAGTGTGGGTGCCGAGGTTTCGACCGGTCTGGCCGAGCTGCATCACGGCCATGGTGTCGACTTGCAGCTGGGTTGCCAGCAGCTGGCGCTATTCGAGCAGACCGATGGCCGGGTGGCGATAGAGGCCGGTGGCAACGCCTTCGAGCCGTTCGATCTGGTAGTGGTGGGCACCGGGGTGAGCTTCAATCTGGAGCTGGCACGGGAGGCCGGTCTGGCCATCGAGCAGGGCATCGTGGTGGATGCCGGCGGTCGTACCTCCGACCCCTATATCTTCGCCGCCGGTGATGTGGCCCAGCACCCTCAGCTGGGGCTCTGTTTGCAGTCCTGGTCCTATGCCCAGAATCAGGCACGGGTGGTCGCCGAGACGATGCTTGGCCTGGAAGCTCACTACGACGAGCCCGCCTGGCTGTGGTCCGATCAGCACGGCGTGAATATTCAGATCCTCGGCGTTCCGCGCCCCGGGCTGCAGGCAGTGGTTCGCCACGAGCAGCAGGGGCCGGTGTTCTGTTATCTGGACGAGGCGAGCCGGCTGGTGCAGATGGTGGCCTTCGACCAGCCCCGGGCGATCAAGCTGGGCAAGCGCTGGATCGCTACCCAGCGGGCGTTGGAGCCGGCTCAGCTGGCCGATCCCGCCTTCAACCTGATGACGCTGCGTTGAGGCAGGGGCGATGCCCGGCATCGCCCCTTCGTGGTCAAGCTGCGGGGCTTCACTAGCGTAACCTCGGGGTCTGCAGCCCGCTTGGAGCCGCTCATGCTGTTTCCATCCCGCTACTCTTCCCTGGTGGTCTCGGTACTGATGACCACCTACATGGCAGGCCTGATGACGCTTGCCATAACCTTGGTCAATACCGGTTTCGACAGCGGCTTTCTCGTGCGCTGGGCCAAGGCCTTCCTGATTTCATGGCCCATCGCTTTCTCCCTCATCACCATTGGTCGACCGCTGGTGCTGCGCCTGGCCGAGAAGTTGATTCGTCACTGAAGATTGCGGCCGTCTCCACGGCATCCGGCTTTGTCGCTCACGGATGGCCCAAGCCTCTTCTTGCCGCAGAAAGGAGGAGTGAACGTTGGACTCACGTTGGGTTTGACAAACTGAAAAGGTGGGCCTAGAGTCTAGATATCAAATAATAAACTCTGTTTCATATGTTAAAACAGCAAGAGCCAAGAGTCGGGTGGGGTATGACAAAACTAACGATAGGTATCTGTGGTGGTGGCGTCGGTGGCCTGTGTGCCGCCATCGCGTTGCGCGAGGCCGGCCATGAGGCGATCGTCTTCGAGCAGGCCCGGCAATTTCTACGTATCGGGGCTGACGTCAATCTGACGCCCAACGCGGTGCGGGCCCTTGACCGGCTGGGCGTGGGCGACGTCCTGCGCGAGACGGCAGCGCGCCCCACGCATCGCCTGAGTCGGACCTGGGACAGCGGTGAAGTCACCTCGAAGCTGCCCATGAGCGATGCCGCCGAGGCCCGCTATGGCGCGCCCCAACTGACCATTCACCGCGGCGATCTGCTCAAGGCCCTGGAAGCGAAGCTGCCGGAAGCGGCAATTCGCCTGGGCAGCAAGGTGGCCCGTGTGGAAGCCGAGGGGAAGCGCCCTGTCATTCATTTCGAGGACGGTAGCCAGGAGAGCGTCGACGTGGTGATCGGTGCCGATGGCATTCATTCCGCAGTGCGCCGCTCGCTGTTCGGCGAGGACCGCCCCGAGTTCACCGGCCTGGTCTCCTACCGGGCGGTGGTGCCGCGCTCGGCGGTACCCGAGGTGGAGAACCTCGATGCCTTCACCAAATGGTGGGGTGCCACTGCCGACAGCCAGGTGGTGGTCTTCCCCCTGACCCGCGGCGAGGAGGTTTTCATCTTCGCCACCACGCCCCAGGAAGGTTGGCGTGAGGAGTCCTGGACCCTGCCCGGCGACGTCGAGGAGCTGCGCGAGGTCTACAAGGGCTTCCATCCCGACGTCCGTGCGCTGCTGGCCGCCTGCGATAGCGTCACCAAGTCGGCGCTCTACGTACGTGAGCCCATGACGCAGTGGTCCCAGGGACAAGTGACCATCCTCGGCGATGCCGCCCACCCCATGGTGCCTTTCATGGCCCAAGGGGCCTGTATGGCCATCGAGGATGCCGTGGTGCTGTCGCGCTGCTTGGCCGACGCCGATCCCGAGCGGATACCGGTGGCCCTGACCCGCTACGAAAATGCCCGCAAGGAGCGTACCGCCAAGGTGCAGCGCGGCTCCCGTGCCAACGACTGGCTGAAGGGCGAAGGCAATGCCGACTGGGTCTACGGCTACGATGCCTGGGGCGTAGCCCTGGACTGACCCTTCCTTCGCCATCAATGATCTCCATCACAACCACAAGAGCTCAACAGCCATGAAAACCTTTACCCTGACGAAGCTTGCCGCTGGCCTGGCTCTGGCCGGTCTCTCTCTCTCCGTTGCTGCCGATGAAGTTCGCTTCAACGTGGTGACTTTCACTCCCAAGACCGCGGCGGTCTCCGCCGGCTTCGAGAAGTTCATCGCCGCGGTCAACGAGGAATTCGAGGGGCGGCTCTTCCTTGACTGGCGCGGTGGCCCCGAAGTGATGCCGCCATTCCGTCTGGCCGATGCGGTGCGCAACAACTCCATCGACATGGCGCTGCTCAGCCCCAGCTACTATTCCGGGCTGGTACCGTCTTCCACCACCTCCAACCTGTCGTTCAAGAACTACGAAGAGATTCTCGAGAGCGGCTTCTATGACCGCATGACTGAGATCCACGCCGAGCGCGGCCTCAACTATTTGGGTGAGATTCCCGCCTCCGACGTGCAGTTCTTCCTGTTCTTCAAGAACCGTATCGATGGCCTGGATGATCTGCGCGGCAAGCGCATCCGGGTCTTCCCCACCGGCCTGCCGTTTATCGAGGCACTGGGTGCCAATGGCCTGGTACTGCCCATCGGGGAGATCTATACCGCCATTGAGCGCGGCGCCATCGACGGTTTCATGCAGGGCAACCTCGGCTGGGCCGAGCAGTACGAAGACGTGGTCAACTATTACCTCACCCCGTCCTTCTACCGTGCCGGCTTCAGCATCCTGGTCAGCGACCGCGCCCTGGGGCGCCTTTCCGATGATCTGCGTGAAGAGCTGTCCGATTACGTGCGCCATACCCTTGGCCCCGAGCTTGATCGCAGTTGGGGCGATGTCATCGCCGCCGGTTATGCCGAGGTGGAAGCTGCCGGCTTCGAGGAGATCGCTCTGGAGAGCGAAGAAGCCGACCGCTATCTGCAACTGGCCATCGACACCGCCTGGGAGCATATGGCAGGCCAGATCGGTAACGATGAGCTGACCGCCGAACTGCGGGCCATGCTGGTCGACTGAACCGTTCTCCATGGTAGTGCGCCCCGGGGCCGGGGCGCATCGAGCCTCTCCCCTCCGGACGATACGCCATGCAACGGTCATATCCCCAAGACAAGCCGTATCCAACGCACTTCCTTACTCTCAGGTGGTTCGATATGCGCCAACCACACTCTCTCGGCAAGTCCTTGCTTATCCTTCTGATGCGGGGCCTGAGCCGCCTGAACTTCCTGCTGGCGGTCATCAGCGCAGTGGTGCTGGTGGCTGCTACCGGCGCCGTCTTCGCCGAGATCATGTCGCGCCTGTTGTTCGGCAAGTCGTTGCTCTGGGTGGTGGAGCTAAGTGGCTATGCGCTGCTCTACATGACCTTCCTCGGGGCGCCCTACCTGCTGGAGAAGAACCGCCATGTGGCCATCGACATCGTCACCGAGAACCTGCACCCGCGCTGGCGGGCACCGCTCGGGTGCACGATGTCGCTGTTGGGTGCAGCGGTCTGCTTCTACGCGACCTGGTACGGACTGGCAGTGACGCTCGACCAGTATCAGTTCGGTACCCGCGAGACCACCGTTCTGGCGCCCCACAGTTATCTGCTCACCTGGGTCTTTCCGCTCGGCATGTTCCTGGTCGCCATTCAGTTCGTGGTCCAGGCGCTGGCCTGCCTGAAGCGCTGACCTCGCCCCACTCTGGAGATAGTTATGGAATGGTGGCTGACGCTATCGCTCATTCTCGGTGCCCTGCTGACGTTGATGATGCTGGGATTGCCGGTGGCCTTTTCCTTCCTGGCGGTCAACCTGGTGGGGGCCTATCTGTTTCTCGGAGGCACTTCGGGTATAGAACAGCTGGTGATCAATACCACCGATGCGCTGACCAGCTTCACCCTGGTCCCCATCGCCATGTTCATGATCATGGGTGAAGTGATGTTTCGCTCCGGCATCGCCAACGACCTGATGGATACCCTGGACAAGTGGTTCGGTCGGCTGCGCGGTCGGCTGGCCTACATGGCGGTGGGTGGCGGCGTGCTCTTCTCCACCCTCACCGGCAACAGCATGGGTTCCATCGCGCTGCTGGGCTCTAGCCTGACCCCGGAAATGGAAAAGCGCGGCTACAAGAAGGCCATGTCACTGGGACCCATCATTGGCTCTGCGGGGCTGGCCATCATGATTCCACCCAGCGCGCTGGCGGTGGTCTTGGGCGTGGTGGCGGAGATATCAATCGGCCGACTGCTGATCGCCATCATCGTTCCCGGGCTGCTGATGGCAGTGCTCTATGCTGTCTATATCTGGGCGCGCTGCACCCTCCAGCCCGACGTGGCGCCCTCCTTCGACGTGGCGCCTACGCCTCTCAAGGCCAAGGTCACCGCGGGTATCCGTAATATCTTGCCCATCGGGTTCATCGTCTTTGCCGTGGTCGGGGTGATCTTCCTCGGCCTGGCCACGCCCACCGAGGCAGCCGCCTCCGGGGCGGTGGCCACCATCCTGCTGGCCCTGTTCAAGCGCCGCCTGACGGTGGATAACTTCTCCCGCTCGATGTTCGAGAGCGCCAACATCTCGGTGATGGTACTGCTGATCGTTGCCGGCGCGGTGGCTTTCAGCCAACTGCTGGCCTTTACCGGCACCACCTTCGGGTTGATGGATGCGGTGATGAACCTGCCGGTCAACGACCACATGATCGTGCTGGCCATGGTCTTCACCGTGGTGCTGCTCGGCATGTTCATGGGGCCGCTGCCGATCATGCTGATTACGCTGCCGATCTTCGTGCCGGTAGTGGATCAACTCGGCTTCGACACAATCTGGTTCGCAGTGCTCTTCCTGCTCGCCATCGAGACCGGCTCCACCTCGCCTCCGCTGGGCGCGGCGCTGTTCGTGATGAAGGCGGTGGCGCCGGAGGGCACCACCATGGGCAGCATCTACAAGGCCGCCATTCCCTTCCTGATTTGCGACTTCCTGGCGATCGGCATCATCTTCGCCTTCCCGCAGATCGTCACCGGGCCGGTGAGCTGGATGTTCGGCTGAATGCCCAGGAGAGGAATTGTCATGCGACGTCCCAATTTCGTGCTCTTCATCACCGACCAGCAGCGTGCCGACCATCTAGGCTGCTACGGTAACCCGACGCTGCGAACGCCGCATCTCGACGCCCTGGCGTCACGTGGGGTGCACTTCACCCGCTTCCACGTGGCCACGCCAATATGCCAGCCCAACCGGGCGGCGCTGGTCACCGGGCAGATGCCTTCGGTCAACGGGGTGCGCCAGAACGGCATCCCCCTGGGGCTCGACAGCCTCACCTTCGCCGAGGTGCTGCGTCAGGCCGGTTACCGTACCGGTTATGTCGGCAAGGCTCACTTCCAGAACGTCACGGACATCCCGGCGCCGCCCCGTACCCTGGGAGGAGTGGGCGAGGCACCGCCGGCGGAAACGACCCTGGCTCGACGCCACCAGCGCGAAGGACCCGACTATGGCTGGGAGGTGCGTCGCCGCTGGGTTGAGCAGCCCGGCCTATCTCTCCCGACGCCCTACTATGGCTTCGAGCACGTGCGGTTGTGTATCGGCCATGGTGATCTGGTGGACGGTCACTACACCGCCTGGCTTCGCGAGCGACATCCTGACCCAGCGTCGCTGCGAGGGCCTGCCAATGCTCTGCCGTCTAGCGTTACGGCGCCCCAGTGCTGGCGCACGGCAGTGCCCGAGGCGCTCTATCCGACCACATACGTGAAAGTGCAGGCTTGCGACTTCCTGGCCGCGCAGGACGCCCAGACCCCCTTCGTGCTGGTGGTCTCCTTTCCCGACCCCCATCACCCCTTTACCCCGCCGGGGCGTTACTGGTCCTTGTACGACCCCGACGAAGTCGAGCTGCCGAATTCCTTCCATCATCCGGTGAAGGCGATACGAGGCATCCCCGCTCCGGCCCTGGAGGCTTATCGCTGGGGCAGTGAGGATCCCGAGAGCCACTGGCCTTTCGCGGTGAGCGAGCGCCAGGCGCGGGAGATCATCGCCCTGAACTACGGCAGCATCAGCATGGTCGACGATGCCGTGGGTGAGGTGCTGGCCGCTCTGGCGGCACAGGGCCTCGCCGACGACACCGTGGTGGCCTTCACTTCCGATCACGGCGATTACATGGGCGATCACGGCTGCATGCTGAAGATGGGCCTTCACTTTCAGAGCGTGCTGCGGGTGCCGTTGATCTGGCACGACCCACAGGATGCGAAGAGGCGGGGTGTCTCCACGCGTCTGGGCAGTGCCATCGATCTGGCGCCGACGTTGCTGCAGCGGGCTGGTTTGCGTGTCCCGATCGGCATGCAAGGCCAGGACCTGTTCGGCACGATGCCGGCGGCGGACGTTCTGGTGGAAGACCCCGGCATTCAGGTATTTCGCGATAGCGAGGCGTCTTCCAGCATCGTCAGCCTAGTCACCGAGCGCTGGCGGCTGAGCCTCTTCGAGGGGCATGAGGGTGGCGAGCTCTACGATCTCGAGACCGATCCCGACGAACTCGACAACCGTTGGGACGACCCGGTTTGCCGCGAGACCAGACTCGAGTTGCAGCATCGCCTGGGACAACGGCTCGTTGCCCTGCGCGACCGCAGCCTGGTGGCGACCGCACGCGCTTGAATGGTGCCGGACTCATCGCATTTTCCTTACTTTTTAATTATTAAATATCAGTAAGTTAGGTTTGTTTCTTCAGAGAGAAATAGGTCCTTGACAAGCTCTGGAGGAGTGCCTATCTTGATCGTATCAAATAAGAAATCTAGTTTCATATGTTAAAAGATAAGCATTGCTCTCCCAGGGTCGAGCCCTGACAATCGCGATGGAATGCTGATGGGCATAGGCAGGGGTATGCTGAAGCCTGGAACGACCCACACCGGAGAGGACGCCCTATGAATGACAAAGATGCACGTAAATATCTGATTCCCGGCCTGGAGCGCGGCCTGACCATCTTGATGGAGCTGAGCCGTAGCCATCGCGAGATGAGCTTCGCCGAGATCGCCAAGCGAGTGGACATTCCCAAGGCCACTGCCTACCGGGCGATCCAGACCCTCGAGTACATGGGGTTTCTGCGGCGTCATCCCACCACGGGGCTCTACTCCCTGGGGGTCAACGTGTTGCGTTTGGGTTTCGAGTACGTCGCCTCCCTGGACGTAGTCCAGGTGGGCCAGCCGGTGATCGAGTCGCTGCGCGATGCCACCGGCTGCTCTAGCCATATCGCCATTCGCGATGGCCAGGACGTCATCTATGTGGCCAGGGTCAGTGCCGCCAACGCCACCATTCGACGCGTCAGCGTCGGCACCCGACTGCCGGTGCACCGTACCTCCCTGGGGCGCATGCTGCTGACCGGCCTGAGCCGAGCGGAGTTCGAGGAGCTCTATCCCGACGAGGCGTTGCCCGATACCCAACCGGGGGCACCGGCCAGCCGGGAGGCATTGTGGAGACTGGTTCAGGAGGATCGTAGCCGTGGCTATGTGATCGCCGAATCCTTCTTCCAGCTTGGCATCTCCTCCATCGTGTACCCCATCTACAACGCCGATGGGGATATCGATGCGGTAGTGAGCATCATGGTGCCGGTGCATGAGATCCCGGCCGATGAGCGTGAACGGTTACGCAGTTCGGTGGAGGGCGCGGCAGAGACGATCTCCGGGCTGCTTGGCTACCGCAGCACCACCGAGCGCCAGGGCACCTAGCCCTGGTTAAAGCCGGCACTGCCGGCAGGCATGCCCCCGCCTTTCTGTGTGGGCCCAGCAGCAGACAACGGCGTCCCGTAGACGCAGGAGTGAGACATGAGCATCGTTGGTATCGAAGCCCTGGATTTCGGCGTCGAGGATCTGGAGGTCGGCAAGCGGTTCGTGACCGATTTCGGATTGTCGCAGGTGAGCGATACGGCTTTTGAAACCCTCAATGGCGCACGCCTGAACCTGGCGCCGATTGACGACCCTGCGCTGCCGCCGGCCTTCGAGTCGGGATCGACCCTGCGCCGCATGACCTGGGGAGCCGCCGACTCTGCGGCCTTGGAGGCACTGAAGACACGGCTCGCCGACCAGCCCGGCTTCGTGGATCGCGGCGATCATATCGAGTGTCAGGATCCCAATGGAATGACAGTGGCCATCCGCGTCGACTCCCTGCGTGAGGTCGAGCTCGACGTTACCCCGATCAACCAGTACGGCGACATGCGCCGTGTCGACCAACCGAGTCCGGTCTACGAGCGGGCGACCCCGGTTGGCATCGGTCATGCGGTGTTCTTCGTCGACGATCTCGAGGCCACTGAGGCGTTCTACCGTGACAGGTTGGGCTTCGCCGTCTCCGATCGCTACACCGACCGTGCCGTCTTTCTGCGTATGCAGGCCCGCGGCGGGCATCACAACCTCTTCCTGCTCAAGCTGCCCCACCGTGGCGCCGGCCTCAATCATGTGGCCTTCACCGTGCGCGACATTCACGAGGTGATCGGCGGCGGTCTGGCCATGAACCGCAAGCAGTGGAGCACGTTCCTGGGGCCGGGGCGGCACCCGATCTCCTCGGCCTATTTCTGGTACGTCAATAGCCCCCTGGGTGGAGCCTTCGAGTACTACACCAATGAGGACTACCTGACCGAAGCTTGGGAGCCGCGTGAGATGCAGCACTCGCTGGAATCTTTCACCGAGTGGGCCGTGGAAGGTGGAATCGATGCCGAGACTCGTCGGCAAAAGAAAGCCGAGGCATGACCCGTGGCGATAAAACATCGCCTGAACGATCGCCAAGAGGAAAGCAGAGATAAATAAAGTCTGAGATAAACGCGACGACACCTCCCGTTTAACGAGTTCGTTTAAGCGAGTTCGATACCGAAGGAAAAGTGCCCACGAGATGCCCAAAACCGGCGTCCAGGGATCGCTTTGTCTCGATTTGCCCAGAAAGCGCAGTTTAAAGCGCTTGTGATGCAGCTGGAATGCGACCAAGAAGAGAGGAAATCACGATGAACGTCATGCTGGAAACATGGAAAAAGCCTGAAGGCACCACTTTCGAAGAGTGGATGCAGACGCGTATTGCGCGTTTCAAAGGGCGCAAGTACGACTGGGATGCACTGAAGTTCCAGGCCGATTACGACCCCAAGTATCGCCGTGCCCAGATGCGCTATATCGGCACCGGTGCCACCGGGGTCAAGGATGATACCAATACCATTCCCGCCGAGCACTTTACCTTCTCGACCATGGTATTGCCCGCCAAGTGCGAAGGGCCTCTACACGTGCACGACGACGTGGAAGAAGTCTTCTTCGTGCTCAAGGGCACCATCACTCTCTTTCTCAAGGATGGCGACGACTATATGGAAACCGTGCTCGAGGAGCGCGATGTGATTTCCATTCCGCCGCGCATCTACCGGGGCTTGTTCAATCATGGTGAGGAAGAGGCGCTGATGTGCGTGATGCTGGGTACGCACAAGCCGCAGATCCCCACCTACCCGGAGGATCATCCTCTGTCCAAGGTCAAACGCAACTAAGGAGGTCGGCCGTGGATGCCAAACGCCTGCAGTTGGACGGCGCTGTGCAGTGCTACCGGGAGCGGAGCCATGGGGCGTCGGGCAAGGCCCCGACGCTGGTGCTGCTGCACGGTATCAGCTCCGGCGCCGGCTCCTGGGCGAAGCTCGCCGAGCAGCTGCCTGGCTATCGTCTGCTGGCCTGGGATGCCCCGGGCTATGGCGACAGCCAGCCCCTGGCGGGTGAGGCTCCCACCGCTGCCGACTATGCCGCACGCCTGGAAACCTGGCTGGCAGCGCTTGGCATCGAGCGTTGCGTGCTGGTGGGTCACTCCCTGGGCGCCATGATGGCCTCCGCCTACCTGGCTGCCCATCCGGGGCGCTTGGCCGGGGTGGTGCTGGCCGATCCGGCCCAGGGCTACGGCGATGCCGAGGCGGCCAAGCGCGACGAGGTCTATCGCAGCCGCTGGACCCAGCTTGAGGCTCAGGGCCATGCCGCCTACGCCCGGGCCAGGGCGCCGCGGCTGCTGCGCGAGGGCGCCGACACGACGGACATCGCCCGGGTCGAGGCGGAGATGCAAAAGCTCCATGTGGCGGGCTTCGCCCAGGCCGGCTGGATGCTTGCCAATGACACCCTGGCCCGCTACCTGCCGGCGACACCGGAGGTACCGACCCTGGTGGTATGTGGCGACGAGGATCGTATCACTCCGCCCGAGGATGCCCACGCCCTGGCCGTCCGCTTGGGGGCGCCCTATGGCGGCATCCCGCGGGCCGGTCACGCCAGCTATATCGACGCCCCCGAGGCCTTCGCCCGGGCCCTGGACGACTTCTCTCGCTCGTTGCTCGGCGCCGCCGACGCGTCAGAGACCCCTTAGGAGATTGCCATGAGCTTTCTGATCGAACGACGTGTCGCCGTCGTCACCGGCGGTTCCTCGGGTATCGGCCTGGAGACCGTGCGCCTGCTGCTGGCCGAAGGGGCACGGGTGGCCTTCTGCGGTCGCAATGGCGAGCGCCTGGCCGCCGCCGAGGCCGAGCTGCGAGAAGCGTTTCCCGAAGCCGAGCTGCTGACCAAAGCGTGCGACGTGCTCGACGAGGCTTCCTGCGCTGACTTCGCCGTCGCGGTGGCCGAGCGCTTCGGTGGCGCCGACATGCTCATCGCCAACGCTGGTCAGGGCTACGTGGCGCACTACGACGACACCCCCCGAGAGGCCTGGCTGGCCGAAGCCAACCTCAAGCTGTTCGGGGTGATCAATCCGCTGAACGCATTCCGTACCCAGCTCGCCGCCTCCGATATCGGCTCGCTGACCTGCGTCAACTCCTTGCTGGCGCTGCAGCCGGAGCCCCACATGATCGCCACCTCGGCGGCACGCGCGGCCCTGCTCAACATGACCCATTCGCTCGCCCACGAGCTGATCGACGAGGGCATCCGGGTCAACTCCATTTTGCTCGGCATGGTGGAGTCGGGTCAGTGGCGGCGGCGCTTCGAGGCTCGCGACGACAAGTCGCTGGGCTGGGAGGAGTGGGTCGCCGGTATTGCCGTCAAGCGCGGCATACCGATGAAGCGCCTGGGGCGCCCCGAGGAGCCGGCCCGTGCGCTGGTGTTCCTGGCCTCGCCCATGGCTTCTTTCACCACCGGCGCCGCTCTGGATGTGTCCGGCGGCTTCAATCACCACCTCTGACCCCCGAGGACACCTCCGCAATGACGACCAAACGCTTGATGATCATCGGCTATGGGGCCATGGCCCAGGAAGTGCACCGCCTGCTGCCGGCGGGCCTGGAGCTGGCCTGGGTGGTGGTGCCCGAGTCCCAGGTGACCCTCACTCGCGAGCGGCTGGATGCAGGTGTCGAGGTGTTGACCTCGGTTGCCCAGTGCGAGGAGCGCCCCGAGCTGGTGGTGGAGTGCGCCGGCCAGCCAGGCCTCGCCGAGCACGGTGAAGCGGTGCTTGCCCGCGGCTTGACCCTGGCCATCGTGGCCACTGGTGCCTTGGCCGACGAGGGGCTCTACGGCCGCCTGCGTCAGGCCGCCGAGGCGGGCAGCGGGCGCATGCTGGTGCTCTCCGGTGCCGTGGCAGGTATGGACGGCCTGGCCGCCGCCCGTGAGGGCGGGCTGGAGAGCGTCACCTATGAGGCCTGCAAGGCACCGCGCAGTTGGAAAGGCAGCCACGCCGAGCAACTGGTGGACCTCGACGCCCTCCGCGAGGCGACGGTCTTCTACGAGGGTACTGCCGGCGAGGCGGCGCGCCTCTTCCCGGCCAACGCAAACGTGGCGGCGACCATCGCCCTGGCCGGCATCGGTATGCAGGCCACTACCGTACGTCTCACCGCCGACCCGGCGGCGACCCGCAATACCCACCGTATCCATGTCAAGGGGCGCTTCGGCGAGTTTCGCATCGAGCTCAACGGCCGCCCCCTGGAACACAACCCCAAGACTTCGATGCTCGCCGCCCTGTCGGTGGTTCGCGCCTGTCGCCAGGTGCTGGACCCGGTGACGGTGTGAGTGAAAGGAGCAAGACGATGACGCAACCGATCTTCATTGCCGGTGAGTGGCGTGTCGGCCGCGGCGACCCCCTGGCCTCGATCTTTCCCGCCGACGGCTCGGTGAACGCCCGGCTCAAGGCTGCCAGCCTGGAGGATGTGGAAGAGGCCATCGAGGCGGCCGACGCTGCCTGGCGCCGCCCCGAATGGCGCGACCTGGTGCCACACCAGCGGGCCACCATCCTCTACCGGGTTAGCCAACTGATCGAGTCGCGTCTCGAAGAGCTGGCGGCCCTGCAGACTCGCGACAACGGCAAGCCCCTGGCCGAGACCCGTGCCCTGGTGACAAGCGCCGCCGGCACCGCCCGCTACTTCGCAGCGGCCTGCGAGACCCTGGAGGGCGAGCTGCCCACGCCGCGCAGCGCCGATCTGATGACGCTGAGTACCTATGAACCGCTCGGCGTGATCGCAGCGATAACCCCCTGGAATTCGCCCATCGCCAGTGAGATGCAGAAGGTCGCCCCGGCACTGGCCGCCGGCAACGCTGTGGTGCTCAAGCCCGCCGAGGCCACGCCGCTGATGGCGCTGAAGCTAGCCGAGCTGTTCGAGGAAGCAGGCCTGCCAAAGGGGCTGCTCAGCGTGCTGCCGGGGCGTGGCAGCGTGATCGGAGAGGCCCTCGTGCGCCACCCCAAAGTGCGCAAGATCTCTTTCACCGGTGGCACGCGAACCGGTCGTCACTTGGCCCATATCGCCGCCGACAAGCTGATTGGCACCTCGCTGGAGCTGGGGGGCAAGTCGCCCACCATCGTCTGTGAGGACGCCGACCTGGAGGAGGCCGCCCAGGGCATCACCTATGGCATCTTCAGCTCTGCCGGCCAGGCCTGCATCGCCGGCTCGCGGCTCTTCGTGCCGCGTGGCCGCTACGACGAGGTGATGAGCCGCCTGCTCGAGATCACCCGCGGCTTGCGCGTGGGTCATCCCGAGGCTGTGGGCACCCATCTTGGGCCGCTGATCAACGAGGCCCACCGCGACAGCGTGGCCGCCTACGTCGACCAGGCCTGTGCCGAGGGGGGGCGGATACTGTGCGGTGGCGAGGCGCCACAGAATGCCGAGCTGGCTCGGGGCAGCTACTACCTGCCCACCATCATCGAGGGGTTACCTCATGACAGCGCGGTGTGTCAGGAGGAGATCTTCGGCCCGGTGCTGGTGGCACTGCCCTACGACGACGAGGAGCAATTGGTGGGACTGGCCAACGACAACGTCTTCGGTCTGGCCGCCGGTATCTGGACTGCCGACTACCGCCGCGCCCTGCGCCTGGCCGCGCGATTGGAGGCGGGCACGGTGTGGATCAACACCTACAAGAAGTTCGCCATCTCCACCCCCTTCGGTGGCTACAAGGAGAGCGGCCTGGGACGCGAGAAGGGCCGTCAGGGCATCCAGGCCTACATGCAGCAGAAGAGCCTCTATCTGGGGCTGGAAAGCGAGCCCATGAGCTGGGCCAACTGACGCCGCGCCGGCAATCACAACAAAGGAATTCACCATGAGCACCATTACCGTCGGCGAAGCGATCGCCCGTACCCTCGAAGCTTATGCGGTCTCCGCCGTCTATGGCGTCATTTCCATCCACAACCTGCCGATTGCCGACGCCATTGGCCGCCGCGACAAGATCCGCTTCGTGCCCGCCCGCGGCGAAGCCGGTTCGGTGACCATGGCCGATGCTCATACCCGGGTGGGCAGCCTGGGCGTGGCGCTGACCAGCACCGGAGCTGGCGCCGGCAACGCTATTGGTGCTCTGCTCGAGGCTCTCAACGCCGGCACGCCCTTGCTTCACATCACCGGTCAGGTGGAGAAGGCCTACCTGGATCGGGATGCCGGTTTCATCCACGAGACCAAGGATCAGCTCACCTTCCTCAAGGCCAGTGGCAAGGCTGCCTACCGGGTCTGTACCCCCGAGCAGGCGGTGCCCCTGCTGCACCGTGCCATCCGCGAGGCGCTGACCCTGCCGCGGGGGCCGGTGAGCCTAGAGATTCCCATCGACATCCAGGCCGCTCAGGTAGCGTGGGTGGAAACCGCTCCGGTAGCGCCGCCCACCCCGGCGGCGGTGAGCGATGCTGAGATCGATGCCCTGGCCGCACGGGTCGAGGCAGCCAAGCGCCCCATGCTGTGGATCGGTGGCGGCACCCTGGAGGCGGGCAAGGCGGTGAAGCGCTTGGCGGATGCGGGCATCCCTGTGGTCTCCAGCACTCATGCCCGGGGAGTGCTGCCCGACGGTCACCCGCGCAGCCTGCGCGCCTTCCACAATGCTGCCTCGGTGGAGGCGCTGTTCGCCGAGAGTGACCTCATGATCGTTGCCGGCTCAAGGCTGCGCAGCAACGAGACCAAGACCTACTCAGTCGAACTGCCGCGCCCTCTGGTGCAGATCGATATCGATCCCGCCGCCGCCCATCGCAACTACCGGGCCGATGATTTCCTGTGCGGCGACTGTGCCGACGTGCTGAGCCGTCTCGCTGACCGCCTGGCGGGCCGCGAGCCGGACGCCACTTACGACACGACGGTGGTCAAGGCGGTGACCGAGGCCGAGCAGGCCCTGCGTGACCAGGTGGGCGAGTACGCCAAGCTCAGCGACGCGGTGCGTGCCGCCCTGCCCGAGGACGGCATCTTCGTACGTGACATCACTGTCTCCGGCAGCACCTGGGGCAGTCGGCTGCTGCCCATCCAGCGTCCGCTGACCAATATCCACTCCCTGGCGGGAGCCATCGGCCTGGGGCTGGCCCACGGCATCGGCTGCGCCGTGGCCCAGCCCCAGCGCAAGGTAGTCACTCTGGTCGGCGATGGCGGCCTGGCGCTGGGGCTCGGCGAGCTGGCAACCATGGCTCAGGAAAAGCTCGACATGACCTTGGTCGTGATGAACGACGGCGGCTACGGGGTGATGCGCGGCATCCAAGAGAAGTACTTCGAGGGGCGCCAGTACTACAACGAGCTGCACACCCCCGATTTTCAGCAGCTGGCCGATGCCATGGGCATCCGGCGCTGGAAGGTAAGCCACGGCGATGACTTCGGCGCGGTGCTGACCGAGGCGGTGGGTCATCCCGGCCCGGCATTGGTGGAGGTGGACATGCTCAGTGTCGGCGAACTCAAGTTCTCGGGACCGCCCCAGAAGAAGCTCTACTGACGACCTGATTCGTCTTGCCGTAACAGCGTGACGCCACCCACCGACCACTGGCTCGGTGGGTTGGGGAGATCGTGTCTTGAACTCGACTAACAGGAGGTGTCCAGCCCGCAAACATCGACTTGTCCCGAATTATAAAAACGCTTTGTTCTTATCCAAGAGGAACTAAAAAATGAAATATAACAAGGTAATTGCACTGGCGGCGATGCTGCCGGTGGGGCTGACTGCTGTCGCAACTTCCCAGGCTTTCGATGTGGTGCCTGCCGGACAGCCGGTCGTCACCGGCGAACCGAGCCGTGTGGGTCCGCCTTGGAACCACCGCTCGACCTTCAATATTCCCGGTACCAATACCGACTTGGCCTTCGGCGGCTATGCGAAGTTCGATGCCTTCTACGACTTCGATGCGGACCTCGGGGAGGTGACCGAGCCGCTCAATCTGCTCAATCCGGCCAACGAGACCGATGGGCGGACCAGCTTCACCGCTAACGAGTCGCGGCTCAACTTCCGCACCCATACCCGTACCGACCGTGGTACTGTGACCACCTTCGTCGAGGGACACTTCCTGCCGGGGGGCTCTTTCAACCTGCGGCATGCCTACGGTGAGTACATGGGTGTGCTGGCCGGCAAGAGCTGGACCAACTTCATGCACTTCCACGGCACGCCGCGGATTCTCAAGCTGGGCGGGCCCATTGGCTACGCAACTGGCTTGGTCAACCAAGTGCGCTACACTCACCGCGCCGGGCCCAATGCCTTCTCGATTTCCCTTGAGGAGCCCTCGAGCCTGATCTCGCCGATCGGTGGAGTGGAGTCCGAGACCGAGCTGCCGCACCTGACCGCACGCTACCAGTACGGTCAGACCTTCGGCATTTCCGGGGTGGTGCGTCAGTTCTCCACCAATGAGGCCACTACCGGCGTAGATGAGAGCGCCACCGGCTATGGCGTGGCCGCCCAGTTGGCCCTACCGCTGGGCAGCGCCACCAGCTTCAAGGCCAATGCCACCGTTGGCAGCGGGCTGGGTCGCTATCTCAGCATGGCGCCGGCGGCACCGGTCGCTGCGCGCACTCCGGACGCTTATCTCGATGCCAACGGCTCTCTGGAGACCGTGGACCTGCGTGCTTTCGGGGTCTCCCTAGAGCACAACTGGACCAGCAACTGGTCCAGCGGTATCGGCACCTCACGGGTCAGCCAGAGCCTGCCCGACGACATTGCCGGCTTCCAAGGTCATGCGGATCGCATCCAGTACTCCTTCGTCAATCTGATCTGGGACGTCAATCAGCGCCTCTCCACCGGTATCGAATATCAGCACTCCGATATCAAGCGGGTCAACGGCGAATCCGATGATGCCAGTCGTATCCAGGCCAGCGTGCAATTCCAGTTCTGAACGACTCTTGAATGGAAACGACATAGCTCGCTCTTATCACTAGCTCGCATACTTAGTGCCAATGGATACATTGGCACTTTTTTATTCCGCCCCAGTTATTTCGCTTCAATTATTTCATACAAACTGTTTCGTGCAGATGAGGATGGTATGCCCAAGACGATCCGTGCCCTAGACCGAGGACTCAGGGTGTTGACCGCCCTCGGTCAGGCAGATGAACCCCTTGGTCTCGCAGCGCTGCACCAACTGACCGGACTCGAGAAGAGTACCCTGCTGCGGATACTGGCGACCCTGAGCGAACGGGGCTGGGTCACTCAGGGTCTGGCGGATAGACGCTACCGCTTGGCCCGTCGCATGACGGCGCTAGGGGAGCGCCAGACGACGGTGGAGCTGATGGCCGAGCTGGCCCTGCCCACCCTACGGGAGCTGCATGATATCTTCGGCTGGCCCTCTGACCTGTGCATCCAAGAGGGGGCGGCCATGCGGGTGATCGAAAGCTCACGCTCTCTCGGTGGGCGGGTAATGCACTGCAACGTGTTGGACTTCACGCCATGTCTGCTGCGTTCTGCAGTGGGTCGCGCTTACCTGGCGAGCTGTGATGAGGCGCAGCGCGAACGTCTACTGAGAAAGCTGCTTGCCCTGGGCGGGCCCGTGGCCGAACTGGCCAGTAACCGGAGTTTTCTGAGGGTGCTGCTGGCCGAAGCGGATGGGCTTGGTCATTCGCGCCGTGTCCCGGGGGAGCGATTCATGGCCTCGGGGCGGGAGGCCGCCCACGACGCCATTGCAGTGCCCATCCGTGTGGGGAGCGAAGTATCGGCCTGCCTCAGCCTGGTCTACTTCTCCGGCGCTCAAGACGTCGACGAAGCGGTGCTTTCAAGAGGGCTTCGTCGAGCTGCCACGAGGCTTTCCGCCGCTTATGCCGCTCACCGGTGCATGTAACGGCTGTCCCGGCTTTTGCGGGACACCAGCCGGGTCGCTCCCGGGGTAGGCTGTCATTAGCCACAACGCCAACAGGAGCCGCCCATGCGACCCGCCGGACGCGCCGAGACCGACTCGCTCTATTTCGATTATCCCCACTTTCCCTTCGTTCGTCCCGCCGAGCTGGATGGCCGGGCGGTGCGCCATCGGGTGGCCATCGTCGGTGCCGGTCCGGTGGGCGTCACCGCGGCGCTGGAGTTGGCGCGCCACGGCATCGAGAGCGTGGTGCTCGACGACAAGGCCACTGTCAACGACGGCTCGCGGGCGATCTGCATCTCCCGTCACAGCCTGGAGATCCTGCAGCAGCTCGGCGTCGACACCCCCTTCGTGGCGAAGGGCCTGGGCTGGACCCGGGGCCGTACCTACTTTCGCGACCGCGAGATCTTCCGCTTCGAGATGCCCCACTCCGAGCAGGAGCGCTTCCTGCCGATGATCAACCTGCAGCAGCAGTACATCGAGCAGTTCCTGATCGACAAGGCCGGCGAGAGCGAGCTTGTCGAGCTGCGCTGGCAGAGCGCGGTGACCGACGTGAGTCAGGACGAGAGCGGCGTGACCCTCGAGGTGTCCACCCCGGAGGGCGATTATCGCCTCGAGTGCGATTACCTGCTGGCCGCCGACGGTGCGCGTAGCGTGGTGCGCAAGGCGTTCGGCCTGGCGCTGCACGGCGAGGCCTACGAGGGCCGCTACGTGATCGCCGACATCCACCTACGCTCCGGCTTTCCCACCGAGCGGCGCGCCTTCTTCCATTCCCCCGCCCTGCCCGATACCACCATCTTGGTGCACAAACAGCCAGACGACATTTGGCGTATCGATTACCAGCTCGGCCCCGACGAGGACCCGGACCAAGCGGTGGCGGAGGCCAGCATCCGCGAGCGGGTAGGTCTGATCGTGCGCGAGGTGCTGGGCGAGGGTGACGACTGGGAGCTCGAATGGTGGAGCCTCTACAAGGCCTACACCCTTGCGCTGGATGATTATCGACACGGCAGGGTGCTGTTCATCGGCGACAGCGCCCACTTGGTACCGATCTTCGGCGTGCGCGGTCTCAACAACGGCCTGGCCGACGCCGCCAACGCCGGCTGGAAGCTGGCCTGGGTGCTCAAGGGGCTGGCACCGGATCGGCTGCTCGACAGCTACAGCCCGGAGCGCCGCGGTGCCACGCTGGACGTCTTCACCAACGCCGGCAAGAGCACCCGCTTCATGACGCCGCCGAGCCGGGGCTACCGGCTGATGCGCGACGCAGCCCTGACGCTGGCGCTCACCAACGACTACGCCAGCGGCTTCGCCAATCCGCGCCAGGTCACGCCCTATACCTACGCCGGAAGCCCGCTGACCATGCCCGACGATGCCGGCTTCATTGCCGGGCCGATCCCAGGCGCACCGCTGTGCAACCATCGCCTGGGCGAGGGCGATTACCTGCTCGACCACCTGGGCAGTGGCTTCACCCTGTTGTACTTCAGCCGGGATGGCCAGGTCGATGCCGCGCTGGCAGAGCGGCTGGCTGTGCTGCAGGCGCAGGATAAGCGTATCGACCTGTTGGCCATTGCTCGTGAGGCGCCAGCCGAAAGCGCGCTGAAGGACGTCGATGGCAGCCTGTTCGCCGCCTACGGCGCCGAGACCGGCAGCGCCTACCTGGTGCGCCCCGACCGCCACGTGGCGGCGCGCTGGAAGCGGCTCGACCCTGCTGACTTCGAGCCCGCCATCATGACCGCCCTGGGTGGAAAATGAGATGACCGATACCACACTGCCTTTTGCCGACCTGGAGCGGGCCTACGAATGCCTGGCCGAGACCCTGGACTCACTCCCCGAGCATCAGGAGCGACTGTTCCTGGCCCAACTGGCCCTGGCGCTGGCCCACCGCGTCGGCGACGTCGAGCGGGTGATGGCTGCCGTCGAGGAGGCGCGGTGGGGCGTGGCTGAGGTCTCCGACGGCTGATGCTCGACGACCCGGGAGTGAGCAAGGGTTCACTTCATTGATCATAAATTGAGCAGGGTCAAAGCGAGATTCGGCAGAGGCGCTAGGGTAAGAATTGTCATAGAGGAGCGCCTCGATGAGTAAACCTCGACCTCCCCAAGAGAGCCGTCCACCACCAGGCGACGAGCAGCAGTTGCACCACTATCTTGAAGGCGAGCGTGCCCTGCTCGAGCTGCGCTGCTGCAAGCCGAAGGCGCTGAGCGCGCTGATCCATGATCTGGCGCACCCCATGAGCCCCTCGCTGGAGCAGGCCATCGCTCGTTGCCTGGCCGATCGGGAACTAACGGAGTTCGCCCCAGCGGAAACTCTGCTGCCCGTGATGATGCGGCGCTTCGGCCTCGACCCCGTTGCCTGCGGCCGCGATCCGGCCATTCATGCCCTGCGCACAGTGTGCAGCGCCTGCCCGAAAGTCGCGACCTGCTGGCTGGCGCAGCGTCATGACGCCTCATTGGAAGAGTGCACGAGCTTCTGCCCCAATGCCGAAACGCTCGCTGGCTGGGTCACGCGGCCGCCAGCCGATTGAGCGACTCGAGAGCGCTTCCGAATGGCTCAGACAGCAGCGGCAGCCAGCCGCACAAGCAGATCGTCGATCATGCCGATCTTGGCTTCGGCCTCGCGTATCTGGGTCTGAAACGCCTCGCGCTTCTTTCTCAAGCGGGCTTCCAGCTCGTCGCAGAAGGGGGGCTCGGGGCGAAAGCGCGGCATCGCTTCGCGGATCTCGTCCAGGCTGAATTCCAGTTCGCGGGCCCGCCTCACGAAGCGTAGCTCCGCCAGGGTCAGCTCGGTGTAGTCGCGATAGCCGTTGTCGCGTCTCGACGGGGGCGTGATCAGGCCACGCTTTTCATAGAAACGGATGGTGTCACGGCCAAGCCCGCTGGCTTTTTCCAGCTCGCCGATCAGCATGAGGAAACTCCTTGACTGTGGAGTTGGCTCCACACCTTACCATGGTTCGAGAAGCCCGCACGGCGGCAGTCCCGACATGGTGAGGAGGCAACGTGATGGAACCCCAGCTCGAGGAACGGCAGGTAGAAGCCAGCGATGGCGTGGCCATCGCTGCTCGCTTCGTCACACCGGCAAAACCCACGGCGGCGGTACTGATCGCCCCTGCCATGGGCGTGCCTCAGCGCTTCTATGCCCCGCTGGCGCAGTGGCTGGCGGGGCAAGGCATGGCCGTGGCCACCTTCGACTACCGTGGCATGGGGGCGTCGCGACCGGCGCGGCTGAGCGGTTTTCCGGCCACCATCATGGACTGGGCGCAGCTCGATGCGTCGGCGGTGCTCACGGCGCTGGAGCATCAGGCGCCGGGGCTGCCGCGCTACTGGATCGGCCACAGCCTGGGCGGACAGATACCGCCGCTGGTGGCGGGGCACGAGCGGCTCGAGCGCATCGTCACCGTGGCCTGCGGCAGCGGCTACTGGCGTGAGAACGCGCCGGCGCTGAAGCGGCGCGTGTGGCTGTTCTGGTTCGGTGCCGTGCCGCTGCTCACCCCGCTGCTGGGCTATTTTCCCGGCAAGCGGCTCAACATGGTCGGCGACTTGCCCCGTGGTGTGGTTGAGCAGTGGCGGCGCTGGTGCCTGCATCCGGAGTATGCGGTAGGGGCGGAGCCCGGTGTGCGTGAACGCTTCGCCGCCGTGCGTACGCCGGTGGTATCGCTCTCCTTCAGCGACGACGACTTCATGTCAGCGCGCAACACCGAGTCGTTGCACGGCTTCTACGTCAATGCGCCCCGCACTCTGCTGCGTATCCAGCCACGGGAAGCGGGCCTGACCCGTATCGGCCACTTCGGCTTCTTCCGCCCGGAGCATGAGCAGTCCCTATGGCAGCGTTATCTGCTGCCGGTACTGCAAGGCAGCGAGCCGTAGCTGACGGCGATGGCTAGAACGAGTGGCAGTTTCACCCTCTAACCTCTTTTCGTACGAAGCCCCGGTCAGGCCGGCTGCTCCTGCTCCAGCAGCGCCGCCACCGCTTCACCGACACGCTTGATGCCGGCCTCGACGGTTGGTGTCATTGCCGCAGCGTAATTTAGCCGCAGGCAGTGACGAAACTTCCCCGAGGCGGAGAACAGCGAGCCCGGGGTGATGTGCAGGCCCTCGCTCGCCAGCTGCTCCTTGAGACGCACGCAGTCGATATCGCCCGGCAGCTCCAGCCACAGCAGAAAACCGCCCTGGGGAAAGCTGACCCCGGTACCCGGCGGGAAGTAGCGCGTGACCCAGTCGATCATGATGTCGCGGTGGCGGCGGTACTGGCGCAGCATCTCGCGCAGGTGGCGCTCGTAATGGCCGTGCTGGACGAATTCGGCCACGGCGAGCTGCGGCAGCGTGGCCGAGGCACCGGTGGAGACGTACTTCATGTGCAGGGCCTGGTCGCGATAGCGCCCCGGCGCCATCCAGCCGACCCGCAGCCCCGGCACCAGCGTCTTGGAGAAGGCGCTGCACAGCAGCACCCGGCCGTCGTCGTCGAAGCTCTTGAGCGTGCGCGGCCGAGGCGCCTCGAAGGAGAGATCGCCGTAGATGTCGTCCTCGACGATCGACACGTCGAAGCGCTGGGCCAGGGCGACCAGGGCACGCTTGCGGGCCTCGGGCATGGTATAGCCGAGGGGATTGTTGCAGGTGGGCGTGATCTGGATGGCCTTGATCGGCCACTGCTCGAGCGCCAGTTCCAGCGCCTCCAGGCTGATGCCCGTCCGCGGGTCGGTGGGAATCTCCAGCGCCTTGAGTTTCTGCGCCTTGAGGATCTGCATGGTGCCGTAGAAACTCGGCGAGTCCACCGCTACCACGTCGCCGGGTTCGGTCAGGGTGCGCAGGGCCAGCGAGAGCGCTTCCTGGCAGCCGGTGGTGATCAGCACGTCGTCGGGGTGCAGCAGGCAGCCCGACTTGGCAGCCAGCCGCACGACCTGACGGCGCAGTGCGAGGCTGCCCTGCAGGCTGTCGTAGTTGAGCCCGTGGGCCGCCACGTGGCGGTGCAGCGTCCCCAACTGACGCTGCAAAGGGCGCAGGCTGACGGCAGCGAGATCGGGGATGCCGCGCCCCAGCATCAGCAGGCGGTCCTCATCGGGAGAGCGGGCCACCAGCTCCAGCACCTGGTCCCACTGGGAAACGTCGAGCGGACGCTGGGCGGGGCGCGACACCTTGGGCAGCAGGCTCGGCGTCGGCCGGGGCAGCACATAGTAGCCCGAGCGCGGGCGCGCTTCCGCCAGGCCGGCCTCCTCCAGGCGACGGTAGGCCTCCTGCACGGTGGAGACGCTGACCCCCAGCTCGGCGCACAGCGTACGCACGGAGGGCAGCCGATCGCCGACGCGGTACTGGCCCTGCTCGATGCGCTGGGTCAGGGTCTGCGCTACCTGATCGTAACGTTTCATGACAGATTCACCGAGCCTTTCTCCCTTTCGGTACAGAGGCGATGGAATTGGGCGGTACAGAGTCAGAATAGCTCTATCTGTACTGCAAAACTATTTTCATGATGAATCTGTATTGATTTTCCTCCCGGCCATAGCCTGTCAGAACCACCGACAGGAGATGCCGCCATGCTTACCCAACGCTTTCTTCATCTCTCCCGCTGGCTCAGGAGCCGGCAGCAGCGTCACCGGACTCGCTACGACCTGCGCCACCTCGACGATCACCTGCTGGCCGATATCGGCCTCGACCGGGCCACGGTCGAGCGCGAGCTGCGCAAGCCGTTCTGGCGCTGACTGGTGCGCCGGTGGGAACCGCAGCCGAGGGACGCTACCTAAAGGACAAGAGGTTCAGGCAGCCAAGGAGGAGCCCGCCATGATCGAGACACTGCCCGCCCCGGAGTATGTCGCCGCGTTCCGCATATCCGGCACGCTGCACAGCAAGGACTACGACATTCTCATTCCCGCCATCGAGTCGAAGCTCGAGGAGCACGAGCAGATCGGTGTGCTGGCCGACATGACCGACTTCGACCACATGACCCCCGGCGCGCTGCTGCGTGATCTCTCCTATGCCCTGAGCAAGCTGGGGGAGTACCACCGCTTCAAGCGCGCCGCGGTGATCGCCGACAAGCGCTGGATCGAGACCACCACCAAGCTGGCTGACAGGCTGTTTCCGCGTACCGAGATGCGCGTGTTCCATCACGGCGAGCTGGAAGAGGCCATGCGCTGGGTGGCCGGTTTCGCAGCGACTCGATGAGCGGCGGGCTATGAGGTCACGGCAGCGGCAGCCCGCTCGCCGTGCCACTGGCGCAGCAGCCAGGCGAAGGTGAGCCCCAGCGCCAGCAGCCACACGCCGGCGCAGGCCAGCAGCCACAGGCTATCGGCCAGGCGCAGTATCAGCCCGCCGAGGCTGACGCCTACCGACTGGCCGAGGAACAGGCAGCCGGCGAACACCGCCATGGCGGTGCCGCGCATGGCAGGCGCCATCTGGGTGGCGTTGATCTGCAGCGTGCTGTGCATCATGTAGAAACCCAGTCCGGCGGCGAAGGCGCTGGCGGTGGCCAGGGCCGGCAGCGGCGCCAGCGCCAGCCCGACGAAGCCGAGTCCCATCAGCACGCCGCCGCCCGCCGCCAGACCCGGCTCGCCCAGGCGGGTGACGAGCGGTCGCGCCAGGGCGGCGAAGATCAGTCCGCCCACGCCGAACAGCGCTACCATCAGCCCGGCCTGGGTCAGCGAAACCTCCAGCCGGGTATAGAGGTGGCTGGCAACGAAGGCCAGTGCGCCGAAGGCGGCGATTCCTTCCAGAAACACCAGCGCCAGGATGCGCCGGGCGCGGGAAATCAGCAGCACCTCGCGGATGCGCGAGAAGAAGGCGATGCGACCCTGGTCGGCCTTGGGCGGCGACAGCTGCGGCTGGCGGTGCAGGGTCGTGAGCAGCAGCCCCCCGGCGCCGAGGAACAGCAGCGTGAGCAGCACGAAGGCCGCCTGCCAGCCCAGCGTATCGGCCAGGAAGCCGCCCGCCACTTGCCCCGAGATCAACCCCAGCACCGCGCCGGAGAGCATGTGCGCCAGGGTCACCTGGCGCTGCTCGTAGGGCACGTTGTCGCCCACCCAGGCCATGGAGAGCGGGATGATGGCAGCGGCGGTGGCGCCGTTCAGGGTGCGGAACAGCAGCAGCATCGAGAGCGACTCGGAGAGCGCCGAACCCAGCGCACCCACGGCGCAGGCCAGGGTGGCCAGGCCGATCACCCGCAGAGTGCCGTGGCGGTCGCCCAGCGGGCCATAGGCGAGCTGCATGAGGCCGTAGGCGATGGCGAACAGGGTGATGTTCTGCGCCACGTCGGCCACCGGCCGGGCGAAGGCCTCGGACAGTGCCGGCAGCATGGCGTCGGTAACCCGCATCGAGGCCATGCTGGCAAAGCCCGCCAGCGCCAGCAGCAGGATGACGAGACGGCTGGGAGGCGACGCAGCAGTCATGGCACTCATGGCTTGCCCCCTTCGGCCTGCTCCACCCTCATGGCTCGTTCGGCGGGCCGTACCAGCCCCAGGAAACTGGCCACGGCCATCAGGCCGCCCAGGGCCACCACGATGGCCATGGTGCGCGAGGTACCGTCGTGCAACTGGGCCACGGCACTGCCGATCGCGGCGGCGATGCTCATCTGCAGGAAGCCGAACAGCGACGAGGCCGAGCCGGCGCAGTGGGGGTTGGGCGCCAGGGCGCCGGTCATCGACTGTGGCATCAAGATGCCCATGCCGACCATGAACAGCACATGCGGCCCGACCACGGCCCAGGCGGCATACACCCCGAAGAGCGCCAGGAACAGCATGAAGCTGCCGCCCAGCGCACAGATCAGGCTGGCCAGACCGACCAGCCGCTCGCGGCCCAGCCGGTGGCTGTAGCGGCCGCTGAGCAAGGTGCCGACGAAGAAGCCGGCCACGATAAGGGTGAAGAACAGGCCGTACTGGAACGGCGAGACGCCGAGGAAGTCGATCAGCACGAACGACGAGCCCGAGAGGTAAGCGAACAGCCCCGAGAAGGCCGCCGCGTTGGTCAGGGTATAGCCCATGAAGGTGCGCTGGCCGAGCAGCATGCGAAAATTGGCCACGATGACCTTGGGGTGGATCGACTGGCGCCGCTCCGGCGGCAGTGGCTCAGGCAGCGCCAGGATCAGCAGCGGCAGCATGGCGGCGGCGTAGAGTGCCAGCAGCACGAACACCGACTCCCAGCCCCACAGCAGCAGCAGACCGGCGCCGACGATGGGCGCCACCGCCGGGGCCAGCGACATGGTGCTGGCCATGTAGGAGAGAATGCGTCCGGCCTCGAGGGGGCCGTAGATGTCGCGCACCGCGGCACGACCCAACACCGGCCCGGTGGCGCCCCCCAGCGCCTGCAGGAAGCGCCCGGCCAGCAGCCATTCGATGCTGGGCGCGAAGGCGCACAGCAGGCTCGCGACCAGGAACAGGCTGAAGCCGAAGATCATCACCGGCTTGCGCCCGAAGCGATCGGAGAAGGGGCCGCAGAACAGCTGGGCGGCGGCGAAGCCGGCCATGTACAGGCTCAGGGTCAGCTGCACCTGATCGGGCCCGGTATCGAGCGCTTCGGCCATGGCCGGCATGGCCGGCAGATACATGTCGGTGGCCAGTGGGCCCAGCGCGGTCAGGGCCGCCAGGGTGATCACCGTGGCAGGGGACTTCAGCCTCAGCACATTGACCTCATTCTCGAAGGGCGTCTCGAAGGGCGCTCGGGGGCGAAAGACAACGACCGACGGGCGCCGCTTCTCCCGCTCCAGCTGGAACAGGGAGGGGCGGCGCCCGCCAGTCGTTAGCTTGCTTAATATAGCCTAATTAGCGCGGCGTTGCTCAACCTGCATCCGGCTGTGCCCCCGGAGCGGCCTTGGCGAAGGCTTCCATCGCGCGGCAGCGCTCGGCGATGCGGCGAATCGTCGGATACGCCGAGAGGTCGCACTCGAAGCGTTCGGCGTTGAACACCTGCGGCACCAGGCAGAGATCCGCCAGGGTCGGGCTGTCGCCGTGGCAGAACTCGCCGGTGGCGGGTTCGCCTGCAAGCCTCGCTTCCAGCGCGGTGAAGCCCTCGGCGATCCAGTGGCGGTACCAGGCCAGCTTGGCCGCTTCGTCCAGCTTCAGCTCGTGTACCAGGTACTTGAGCACCTTCAGATTGTTGAGCGGGTGGATCTCGCAGGCCACCAGTTGGGCCAGCGAGCGCACCCGGGCGCGGCCCTCGGGGTCTGCCGGCAGCAGCGCCGGCTCGGGATGGCGCTCCTCCAGGTACTCGCAGATCGCCAGCGACTGGCTAAGCTGGACGCCCTCGTCGGTCTCGAGGATCGGCACCAGCCCCTGGGGATTGCGGGCGAGGTTGGCCTCGTCCCGCTGCTCGCCCTTGACCAGATTGACCGGCACCTGGGCGTAGTCCAGCCCCTTGAGGTTGAGCGCAATGCGCACCCGATACGCCGCCGACGAACGGAAATAGCCGTACAGCGTTGTCATGCGTGGCTCCTTGTGTCGCGTCACTCTGGCTGGCTTGCTCTGGCTGGATTATTTGGGCCGGTAGGCCACTACCTGCTGGTCGATGGTGCCGAAGATGTTGTTGCCGTCACGGTCGAACATCTCGATGCGCACCCGGTCGCCGAAGCGCATGAAGGGCGTCTTGGCCGCGCCGTGCAGGATCTGCTCCACCATGCGCACTTCGGCCAGGCAACTATAGCCCACGCCGCCGTCGGCGACCGGCTTGCCTGGGCCGCCGTCAGGGTCGGGATTGGAGACGGTGCCCGAGCCGATGATGGCGCCGGCGCCCAGGTAGCGGGTCTTGGCCGCATGGGCGACCAGCTCGGGGAAGCCGAAGATCATGTCCGGGCCGGCCTCCGGCTCGCCGAACTTCTCGCCGTTGAGGTGTACCGTCAGCGGCAGGTGAACGCGGCCATCCCGCCAGGCGTCGCCCAGCTCGTCGGGGGTGACGCAGATCGGTGAGAAGCTCGAGGCCGGCTTGGCCTGGAAGAAGCCGAAGCCCTTGGCCAGCTCGCCGGGGATCAGCCCGCGCAGGCTGACGTCGTTGACCAGCATGATCAGCTTGATGTGGCCGGCGGCCTGCGCCGGGGTCACGCCCATGGGCACGTCGTCGGTGATCACCGCGATCTCGCCCTCGAAGTCGATGCCGTGCTCCTCGCTGACCGCCTCGATGTCCTCGGTGGGGGCGAGGAACTTGTCGCCGCCGCCCTGGTACATCAGCGGATCGGTCCAGAAGGTCTCGGGCATCTCGGCGTTGCGCGCCTGGCGCACCAGCTTGACGTGGTTGAGGTAGGCGGAGCCGTCGGCCCAGTGGTAGCTGCGCGGCAGCGGCGAGTGCAGCTTGCTCTGGTCCAGGCTGAAGGCACCCTCGGCGCTGCCGTCGTTGAGCTCGGCGTAGCGTGCTTCCAGCTTCGGGCTCACCGCGTCCCAGTTCTCGATGGCTTGCTGCAGGGTGGCGGCGATGTCGGTGGCGGAAACGGCGCGGGTGAGGTCGCGGGAGACCACCAGCAGTTCGCCGTCGCGGCCGTTTTTCAAAGTGGCGAGTTTCATCTTGGCACAATCCTTTCGTCAGGGGCGGGGCTCGTCGGCCCCGTCCGGTTCAGCGTTTCGTCTCTCGGGCTGTTCTGTAGCGCTCAAGGCTGTCAGGGCTGCTTGGGATCGAAGTGCGAACGCAGGGTCGACCACACGTCGACGTAGTCGCGCTGGCGAATGTCCGCGTTGAGCGCCGCTTCGGTCGGATGAAAGACATAGCGGCTCTCGAACATGAAGGCCAGGGTCGCATCCAGGCGCTGCGGTGTCAGCTCGGCGTTGGTGGCCTTCTCGAAGGTCTCGGCGTCGGGGCCGTGGGGCGACATGCAGTTGTGCAGGCTGGCGCCGCCGGGCAGGAAGCCCTCGGCCTTGGCATCGTACTCGCCGTGGATCAGGCCCATGAACTCGCTCATCAGGTTGCGATGGAAGTAGGGCGGGCGGAAGGTCTGCTCGGCCACCATCCAGCGCGGCGGGAAGATCACGAAGTCGATGTTGGCCATGCCCGGGGTGTCGGAGGGTGAGGTCAGCACGGTGAAGATCGAGGGGTCAGGGTGATCGAAGCTCACCGTGTTGATGGTGTTGAAATTGGCCAGGTCGTACTTGTAGGGGGCGTAGTTGCCGTGCCAGGCCACCACGTCCAGCGGCGAGTGGCCGAGCTTGGTCACCCAGAAGCGGCCGGAGAACTTGGCCACCAGCTCGAAGTCGCCCTCGATATTTTCATAGGCGGCCACGGGGCTCTCGAAGTCCCGCGGGTTGGCCAGGCCGTTGGCGCCGATGGGGCCGAGGCCGGGCAGTTCCAGGGGGCTGCCGTAGTTCTCGCAGACGTAGCCGCGGGCGGCGTCGGAACCCGCGGCCAGGCGCACCTGGAATTTCATGCCGCGGGGAATCACCGCGATCTCGCCGCCCTTGACCTCGAGCTCACCGAGCTCGGTGCGCAGGCGCAGGGTGCCCTGCTGCGGCACGATCAACAGCTCGCCGTCGGCGTCGTAGAAGAAGCGCTCGGTCATGTCGCGGTTGAAGGCGTAGACGTGCACGCCGCAGCCGGCCTGGGTACCGGCGTCGCCGTTGACGGCAATCGTCAGCAGGCCGTCGATGAAATCGGTGGGCTCGGCGGGAATCGGCAGCGGGTCCCAGCGCATCTGGTTGGGATCGGCGGCGGGCCTGGCCAGCGGCGAGGTGGCTACCCGGCGGTTTTCCAGCGGCCGATACTCGCTCTGCACCACCGAGGGGCGGATGCGGTAGAGCCAGCTGCGCAGGTTGGCGTGGCGCGGGGCGGTGAAGGCCGAGCCGGTGAGCTGCTCGGCATAGAGACCATAGGCGCAGCGCTGGGGCGAGTTCTGCCCCACCGGCAGGGCGCCGGACAGCGCCTCGCTGGCGAAGTGGTTACGGAAACCGCTCTGGTACTCGAGCGTCTGGGTCGTCATGTCGGAGGTCCTCTGTCTCAACGTCCTGTCGAATTTTGCTTTGCTCAAGCCGTTTGCTTGGCGGTGTCGTGTGTGGCCTGGCCGGCGATGGTCAGCGCCTCCTCGAGCACCTGCTGGTCGCCGATGTGGTTGGCCAGCAGCAGGATCAGCCGGGCATTGATGCGCTCGCTCTCGGCCTCGCTACGCTCGCGGTGCAGCTCGGTGAGCGCGGCGTAGAAGGCGTCCGGGTCGGTGAAGTTGGGGTTGAGCTCAAGCCGTGGCATGGGTGCCTCCCTGAACGGTGGAAGGAGCGAGATAGGCGCCCAGGGCGCGGTCCATCGCCTCGCCGACCGCTGCCGCCGTAACGTCGTGCCAGCGGGCGGTGACATGCTGGTCGGGGCGCAGCAGGTAGGCGATGCCGGCGCTAAGGCCGTAGCGCTCGCCGATCAGGTTCTCCACGTCCTCGATCTGGCGGCTGCGCGGCAGCTCGGTCAGGGCGTGCGGCGCCGGGCCGACGATCAGCAGATCCAGGTCGTCGCGGTGCTCGAGCAGCGGAGCGAGTTCGCTGCGCAGGGCCTCGGCCCGTGCGCTGTCGACGCGGCCGTCGAGCAGCAGTACGAAGCGCTCGCCGAGCTGGTTGAGCAGCCAGGCACGGCGGCCGGCCAGGCCGATCGGCGCATCCTTGGCCGGGCTGCCGGGGCGCAGCTCGAGCGGCAGGCCCTCGGTCTCGTGGCCATTGAGCGGCGAGTCGTCGTAGCGGCACGGCATGGAGAGTCGGCCGCTGTTGACCAGGCGGCGGGCGAAGGGGTAGTGCTCGGCCAGCTCCAGCACGCTGTCGCGAAACAGGCGGCTCACCCGGCTCTTGGGCGTGATGAAGTCGGTGGCGCGCGTCGAGTTGAGGATGTTCTCGGCGGCGCCGTGCTGGCGCTCGTCGTCATAGGTGGCGAGCAGTGCCGCGGGAGCCTGGCCCTTGAGCACCCGGGCCAGCTTCCAGGCCAGGTTGTCGGTGCCCTGCAGCGCGCCGTTGGCGCCGCGGGCGC
The DNA here is from genome assembly GCF_021404355.1 of Halomonas sp. MCCC 1A11062. Classification (NCBI taxonomy): domain Bacteria; kingdom Pseudomonadati; phylum Pseudomonadota; class Gammaproteobacteria; order Oceanospirillales; family Halomonadaceae; genus Halomonas; species Halomonas sp. MCCC 1A11062. Next base: position 96,541 of record NZ_JABFTW010000001.1, on the reverse strand, counting down.
CGAAGGGCGAGACCTGATGGGCAGCGTCGCCCATGAAGAACACCCGCCGATGGATGTAGCTGTCCATCTTGCGGCAGCGGAAGGTGTAGACGCTGGCCCACTCCAGCTCGAACTCCACGTCGGCGCCGAGCATCGCCTGCACCCGCGGGCGGATGTTCTCCTCCTTCTTCTCCTCTTCCGGGTCGGCGTCCCAGCCCAGTTGGAAGTCGATGCGCCAGACGTTGTCCGGCTGACGGTGCAGCAGCACCGACTGGTTGGGGTGGAAGGGCGGGTCGAACCAGAACCAGCGCTCGGTGGGAAATTCCGCCTTCATGATCACGTCGGCGATCAGGAAGCGGTCCTGGAACACCTGGCCCTTGCTCTCCAGGCCCAGCATGTCGCGAATCCTGCTGTTGGCGCCGTCGGCTACCAGCAGGTAGTCGCAGGAGAGGCGGTAGTCGCCGTCTTCGGTGCTGACCAGCACCTCGCTGCGCTCGGTCTGGCTGTCGACCTTGATGACCTTGTGCAACCAGCGCAGGTCGATCAGCTCGTTGAGCTCATTGGCGCGGTCGACCAGGTACTCCTCGAAGTAGTACTGCTGCAGGTTGATGAAGGCGGGCATGCGGTGGCCCTCTTCCGGCAGCAGGTCGAAGTCGTAAACCTCGCGCTCTTGGAAGAACACCCGGCCGCGCTGCCAGGTCACGCCCTTGTCGACCATCGGCTGGGCGCAGCCCAGGCGGTCGAGGATCTCCAGCGTGCGCTTGGCGAAGCAGATCGCCCGCGAGCCGACGCTGACGGTGTTGTTGTCATCGAGCACCACGCTGGCGATGCCCTGCTGGGCCAGGTCGATGGCCATGGCCAGACCGGTGGGGCCGGCGCCGACGATCACTACCGGGCAGTGGCGCACGTCGCCACGGTCGAGCTCCGGCGCGCGGCGGTACGGGTAGACGGGATTGTTGTAGGTGGTTGGCATCGTGCTCCCCTCGTGCTTACCGCCGGGTGGCGTACCGGCGGCAGGCCTGGTCCGGGACGTCCCCGGGTATCGTTGTCGTTACTGGTTTGCGACGACTTCCTGCAGCGAGTGCCACATCTCGGTGTCGCGCTCGGCGGTCCAGATACGCGGGTCGGGGTATTCGCCACCGGCCTCGTCGTAGCAGCGGGTGATGTCGAAGGGCAGGCAGTGGTCGAAGATCACCCAGTGGCCGTACTTGGGCTTGAGCTTGGCGTAGGTCTCGGCATAGCACTCGGAGAGCGACTTGCCGGCCGCCTTGCCCGCCTTGACGCTCTCGTACATGTCGGCGAGGAAGTCGCGAGTGCCCTGGATCGCCTCCTGGCACTGCTCGGGGGTGGTGAGCGCCTCGCCGCGACCCGGCACCAGCTTCTGCGGGGCCAACGCCTGCAGGCGGTCGAGGGTGGCGGGCCAGTCCTCGTGGTAGGCGTCGCCGGTATAGGGGGTGGCGCCGTATTCGACCAGATCGCCGGAGAACATCACCTTCTCCTCGGGCAGCCAGACGATGGTGTCGCCCTTGGTATGGCCGCGACCGAGGTGGATGATGCGTACCTCACGCTTGCCCATGAACACCGTCAGCTCCTGCTGGAAGACGATGTTGGGCCAGGTCAGGCCGGGCACCGAGTCGACGCCCTTGAACAAGCGCGGGAAGCGGCCGACTTCGGATTCGTAGTCCTGCTGGCCGCGCTCGACGATCAGGTCGTAGGTGTGCTGGCTGGCGTAGATGTTCTCGGCACCGTAGGCCGAGGCGCCCAGCACGCGTACGGCGTGGTAGTGGCTCATCACCACATGCTTGATCGGCAGGTCGGTGACCTCGCGGATGCGGCGAATCACGTCCTGGGCCATGATCGGCGTGGCCTGGGTGTCGATCACCATCACGCTGTCGTCGCCGATCACCACGCCGGTGTTGGGGTCGCCCTCGGCGGTATAGGCGTACAGGCCCTCGGCCAGTTGGGTGAAGCTGACCTGCTTCTCTTCGGTATCGGCGTGGGAAGCGAACTTCTTGCTCATGGTTCCTCCAGGGTCGTCAGGGTCGTCACGTGGGCCGTGTTCCGCCCACCAGCGGTGCCGGAATGCTGCCAGCATAGTTGTGTTTGAAACTATATGTCCAGCAAATCACGGACCAATACGCAAATCAAGCGATGATAGAATGAACATAATTTGCTTTAGATCATATGGTTAATAACTTTTTCGACCTAAGTCTAATAACGAAACTCTGTAAAATTAGTTGCACGGGAAATTAACTAACGGCAAGGTGAGGCTGACTAACATAGGCCGCGTCGTCACCGGCGAGCGCAGCCGAAGACAGCGACGCAGCCATTACAACAATGCAAAGCCACCACGTGGCGCGAGTACGCCACCCGTGACGATCCAGGAGCTCACAATGAAAACCACCAACCGCCTCATGATCGGCGCCGTAGCGGCGCTCGGGTTTGGCCTCGGCACGCCAGCGCTGGCCCAGACCGCCATCACCGTCAGTACCTGGGGCGGCCCCAATCACGGCGTCAACACCATCGTCTGGCCGACCTGGAAGGCGTGGATCGAGGAGGCCACCGAGGGCCGCGTGACCGTCGAAGTGGTGCACGACATGGGTCCGCCGGCGGCGCAGATGGAGATCGTCGCCGATGGCATTGCCGATGCCAGCTGGATCTTCCACGCGCACATGGCCGGCCGCTTCCTGGCCACCCAGCTGCCGGAGTTCCCCACCTTCGAGGAGTTCTCCTCCGAGGATGCCGCTGCGGCCTACTGGCACACGCATCAGGAATATCTGGCCCAGGCCAACGAGCATCGTGGCGTCGACGTGCTGGCCATGGGCGTGCACGGGCCGGGGCAAATCTTCACCCGCGACCAGATCGGCTCCATCGACGAGCTGGCGGGCAAGCGCCTGCGGGTCGGTGGCGGGGTGATGAGCGGGCTGGCCGATGCCATGCGCGTGACCGGCGTGGCGCTGCCGCCCACCGGCGTCTACGAAGCCGCCTCCCAGGGGGTGGTCGACGGCGCCATGCTGACCCTGGAAAGCCTGCGCAGCTTCCGCGTGGCCGAAGTGGCACCGCACACCCTGACTGTGGATGGCGGCTTCTATCGCGGCAGCTTCGCCATCGTCATGAACCCGATGTTCTGGGATCAGGTCTCGCCCGAGGATCGCGAGGCGATCGAGGCCGTCTCCGGTGAGCACCTGTCGCGGCTGTTCGGCTACATGATGGACGTTTCCGACGAGAGCGGCGTCGAGTTCGGCCAGGAGCGTGGCGCCACCTTCACCCAAGCGCCCGAAGCGGATATCGAGCGGTTGCGCGGTGTGACCGAGGAACTGATCGCCGAGTGGTCCAACGCCGTGGCGGATCGCGGGGTCGATGCCGAGGCTGCCCTGACACACTTCCGCGAGCAGTTGGCCCTGGCTGCCGAGAGCGAAGGTATCGCCGAGCGCGTCGTGCGCCAGTAACCCGCTGTACGTTTCTGGAGGCTAGACCATGCCGACCTCGTCCACGCTCTGGTTGCGAGTCGGCCGTGTCATGCAGCTGACGCTGGAGGGGGTGGCCGGTGCCACCCTCTTCGCCATGATGCTGCTGACCACGGCGGACGTGACCGGACGCTACTTCTTCAACTCGCCGATTCTCGGTACCGTCGAGCTGACCCAGCTGATGCTGGCCGCGCTGGTGTTCCTGTCGCTGCCGGTGGTGTGCTGGCGCGAGGAGCACGTCAGCGTCGATCTGCTCGACAGCGTGTTTCCCGCGCGCCTGATCTGGATCCGCCAGGTGCTGGTCAACCTGATTGTCACCGGGGCACTGTGGATCATGGCGCGGCGTATCTGGGCGCTGGCCGAGCGCGCCATGGAGTGGGGCGACGTGACCGAGTTTCTGCGCATCCCCAACGGCTATCTCATCTATCTCATCTCGATCATGCTGGCCGTCTCGGCCGCGCTGACGCTGCTGCGCGCCACCGGCTACCTGCTGGAAGGCGTGGGCGTGCTCGAACGCGGCGGCCCGCTCAGCCCCGAGAAAGGCAAGGGAGGCGATCATGACTGAAGCGCTGTATGGGTTCGCCGCCCTGCTGCTGCTGGCTTTTCTGCGGGTCCCCCTGGCGTTTGCCATGGGCATCGTCGGCTTCGCCGGCTTCTACTTCCTCACCGGCAACTGGAACGCCGCCGAAGCCATGGCCGCGCGGCGGGTGGTGGACACCGCCATGGACTACGGTCTGTCGGTGATCCCGCTGTTCATCCTGATGGGTAACCTGGTCTCCCACGCCGGGCTGTCCGATGCGCTGTTCCGCGCCTCCAATGGCTTCCTCGGCCACCGCAAGGGCGGTCAGGCCATGGCCACCATTGTCGCCTGCGGCGGCTTCAGCGCCATCTGCGGCTCGAGCCTGGCCACCGCCGCCACCATGGGCCGGGTCGCCATGCCGCAGATGCGCAAGTACGGCTACAAGGACACCCTGGCCTCGGCCTCCATCGCCGCCGGCGGCACCCTGGGCATCCTGATTCCCCCCAGCGTGATGCTGGTGATCTACGGCATCCTCACCGAAACCAGCATCCGCGAACTGTTCGCCGCCGGCTTCATTCCCGGCATACTGGGCATCATCCTCTACCTGGTCGCAGTGAAATGGGTGCTGTGGCGCGACCCTGCGGCCGGTCCCGCCGGCGAGAAGGTACCGTGGCCCGAGCGCTTCCAGGCGCTCAAGAGCGTGGGCAGCACCCTGGCCCTGTTCGTGCTGGTGATCGGCGGCATCTACCTCGGCGTGTTCACCCCCACCGAAGCGGCGGGCATCGGCGCCATGGGCGCCTTCATCATCGCCCTGCTGCGCCGGGCGCTCACCCCTCAGGTGCTGATGAACGTGCTGATGGACACCGTGCGTACCACCGCCATGCTGTTCGCCGTGGTGCTCACCGCGCTGATCTTTGCCAACTTCATCAACCGTGCCGGGCTGCCCAATGACCTGCTGGCCTTCGTCAACGGGCTCAACATCGCTCCGTTCATGGTCATTCTGGTGATACTCGCCATCTACGTGCTGCTCGGCTGCGTGTTCGAGAGCATGTCGATGCTGCTGCTCACCGTGCCGGTGTTCTTCCCGGTGGTGGCGGGGCTCGGCTTCGACCTGGTGTGGTTCGGCATTCTGGTGGTGATCGTGATCGAGATCAGCCTGATCACGCCACCGGTGGGAATGAACGTGTTCGTGCTGCGGGCGGTGCTGCCGGATGTTTCCACGGGCACGATCTTCCGCGGCGTGACGCCGTTCTGGGTGGCCGGCATGGCGCGTGCGTTGCTGGTGCTGGTGTTCCCGGGTATCGTGCTGTTCCTGCCGCAACTGCTCTATTGATCGCTGCCAAGTGCGGGTGAGGAGTCTCGAGATGAATACAGAAGAAGAACGCCAGGCCGGTCTCGCCATGGAGGGCGACGAGGACCTGGCCGGGCCGCCGACCAAGCAAGAGTTGGATCTCAATCAGTTCCTGCCCTACCGGCTCAACAGCCTGGCCGATCGCATCAGTCAGGCGCTGGCCGAACTCTACGAGGAGCGCTACCAGCTCAATATCGCCCAGTGGCGGATACTGGCCTGGCTCAGCCACTGCGACGAGCTGACGGCAAAGAAGATCTGCGCATACACCTATATGGACAAGGCCCGCGTGTCGCGGGCGATTCAAGGGCTGGAGGAGCGCGGGTTGATCAGCCGCACGCCGGCGCCCGAGGATCAACGTCAGCAGGACCTGCACCTTACCGCTGCCGGGCGGAAGCTTTTGACCAAGCTGATCCCCGAGGCCCAGGCCTGGGAGGCGGAGCTGGTCGCGACCCTCACCGCCGGTGAGTATCGCGACCTGCTCAACGTGATGCGCAAGCTCGAGCGGCAGCTGGAGCGGATCGGCGACAAGGGCTAGCCCGCTGGGCGGGCCGGTTTCACGCTTTCACCGCCGCTTCGGTGGGCACGCGCCCGCCCAGGCGGGCGGTGATTTCGGCGGCGGTTTCGCGCACCAGCTCACCCAGCTCCAGCAGCCGCGACTCGGGAATGCGAGCCACCGGGCCCGATACCGAGATCGCCGCCAGCGGCGTGCCGTGCTCATCGTGCAGGCACGCGGCCACGCAGTGCAGGCCGATGGCATGCTCCTCACGGTCGCAGGCAAAGCCTTGACGACGTACTTCGGCCAGGTTGGCGCGCAGCGACTCCGGGGTATGCAGAGTATTCTCGGTGACTCGCGTCAGGCCACGTTCGGCCAGCACCCGCTCGAACTCGTCGTCAGGCAGCCAGGCCATCAGCGCCTTGCCGACCCCCGAAGCGTGCAGCGGCGCGCGGGAGCCGAGCCGGGTGATCATGCGCATCATCTGCGGCGACTCGCTCTGGGCCAGGAACACTGCCGTGGCGCCGTCGCGGATGCCCAGGTTGGCGGTTTCGCCGGTCTCGGCGGTCAGCCGACGCAGGAAAGGCCGGCTGGCGGCGACGAAGTCGCGCGCTTCGAGAAAGCTGTTGCCGATGCGGAAGGTCTTGACGTCGACCTTCCACACGCCGAGCGCGGCGTCCTGGGTGATGAAGCCCTGCCCCTGCAGTGCCTGCAGCAGGCGGTGCGTGGTGGAGGGGGCCAGGTCGACCATCTCCGCCAGCTCCGAGAGCGCCAGGCCGCCCGGCGTGGCCGCCAGGCGCTCGAGCAGATTGAGGCCGCGCACCAGCGACTGACTATGACCGCTGGCGCTCTTGCCAGGGCCGGGCGGACGCCCCGCCGTTCTGCGTTTGACTTCACTCACCTGCGTATATCCTCTGCGTTGATCTGGGCCGCAAGGCCTGCAACAGGATACCCGCTCGGTGCTAGCTTGTCTCGATTGCGGAAATGGCTTCCACTCTTCTTTCGCAGGGGGGCGCTTCAGCGATGTCGCCACTGGGGCTCCCGCTTGGCGATAAAGGCATCGATGCCCTCTGCCACGTCCTCGGCCATCATGTTGCAGGCCATGGTCTCGCCGGCCAGGGCGTAGGCTTCGCGTAGCGGCATCTGCAGCTGTCGCTGGAACAGCGCCTTGCCGGTGCGCAGGGCCACGGCGCTCTTGGCGCACAGACTGGCGGTGAGCTGGTCGAGCACCTCGTCCAGCGCCTCGTCGTCGGCCACGCGATTGATCAGCCCCCAGTCGAACGCCTGCTCGGCATCGATGAACTCGCCGGTGAACAGCATCTCTATGGCGCGCTTGCGACCGATGTTGCGCGAGAGCGCCACCGCGGGGGTCGAGCAGAACAGCCCGACGTTGATGCCCGACACCGCGAAACGCGCCGATCTGGCCGCTACGGCCAGATCGCAGCTGGCCACCAACTGGCAGCCGGCGGCGGTGGCCAGGCCCTGTACCCGGGCGATTACCGGTACCGGCAGCTCGACGATGCGCTGCATCACCTCGCCGCACTGGGCGAACAGCGCCTGGTAATAAGCCTTGTCGGGGGTGGCGCGCATCTCCTTGAGGTCGTGCCCGGCGCAGAAGGCGCGCCCCTCGGCGGCGATGACCACGCAGCGCACCGAGTCATCATTGGCCAGGCGGGAAAGCTCGCCGCCCAGGGCCTTGAGCAGAGCCTCGGACAGCGCATTGAACTGGTGCGGACGGTTCAGCGTCAGGGTGGCGACACCGCGGTGGTCGCGACGAATTACCGGGCGCTCGTCGACGGTAGTAGTCATTGTCGTATCCTGTAGCAACGTGCCCTGCACCAGACTAGCCTGACACGTGCACATTTCGATACCTCTACGACCAAAGAGGATGTGCCGCGCTTCCTGTGTCCACCCAGCGAGAGTGAAGCATGAACCACACGTTTTCCGACCTCGAGACCCAGCACAAGGGCATGCCGGAAGTCGGGACCAGCCTGCTGTCGGGCGTCAGCCTACCCGCGGCGGTGATCCACGAGCCGGCGCTGGCCCACAACCTGGCCTGGATGCAGCGTTTTTGCGAAGACCACGGCGCGCGGCTGGCCCCGCACGGCAAGACCACCATGTGCCCCGAGCTGTTTCAGCGTCAGCTTGCCGCCGGTGCCTGGGGCATCACCCTGGCTACCGCACCACAGTGTCGGGCGGCCTTCCGTCATGGCGTCAACCGTCTGCTGATGGCCAACCAGCTCGTCGGCGAAGCCAACATGGCCATCGTCGCCGAGCTCATCGAGGCGGGAGCCGACTTCTACTGTGTGGTCGACAGCGTCGCGAACGCCGACCAGCTGGCGCGCTACTTCACCGCCCGCGGCCTGCGCCTCCAGGTGTTGATCGAGCTGGGCGTGCCGGGAGGGCGCTGCGGCTGCCGCGATACCGACGAGGTGATGGCGCTCGCCGAGCGTATCGACAGCGAGCAGGCGCTGGTGCTCTGCGGGCTCGAAGGCTACGAGGGGGTGGTGCACGGCAACGACCCCGAGCGTGCCGTGCGCGCCTATGCCTGGCAACTGGTGGAAGCGGCCCAGGCGCTGGACAAGGACGCCCTGATCGAGAGCCCCCGGCCGCTGATCACCGCGTCCGGCTCGGCCTGGTATGACATGATCGCCGAAGTGTTCCGCGAGGCGCATCTGGGCAAGCAGTTCGTGCCGGTGCTGCGCCCTGGCTGCTACGTGGTGCACGACCACGGCATCTATCGTCAGGCCCAGCATGACATCCTCGGACGCCGGCCGGAGCTCGAGCGCGGGCTCAAGCCAGCGCTCGAAGTATTCGCCCAGGTGCTGTCGCTGCCGGAGCCGGGGTTGGCCATCGTCGGCATGGGCAAGCGCGATATCGGTCACGACCAGCTGCCCGAACCGTTGCGCCGCTATCGTGAAGGCGACGAGCGACCGGGGCGCACGCTTTCGGTGGCGGGGTGGCGCGTGACCAAGCTGATGGATCAGCACGCCTTCGTGCAACTGCCTCACGACGAAGATGAGCCCGAAGTGGGCAATGGCAGGGTGCGGGTGGGCGACATCGTCGCCTTCGGCGCGTCACATCCCTGTCTCACCTTCGACAAGTGGCGGCGGGTTTGCCGCGTCGATGAGAGGCTGGAAGTGGTCGAGGTGATGCAGACCTGCTTCTAGCCGCGCTCAGGAGGGCGTGGCCTCACGCTCGGCCTTCAGCCGGGCCAACCTGTCGCCGAACAGGTAGGCGCCGAGCGCCACCAGGATCAGTACCGCTCCCGCCAGCATGGAGGACGATGGCTGCTCCTGATTGAGCGTCATGCCCAGGCCCAGAGCCAGTACCGGGGTGATCAAGGTGACGAGCGCCACGCTGGCGGCCGAGAGCCGCGACAGGATCAGAAAGTAGCAGAGGAAGCCCAGCAGCGAGCCGAACAGCGCCAGATAGAGCACAGACCACAGGCCGCGTGTGCTGAGCGGTATCGCCATGGGCTCGCCGCTGACCAGCCACAGGATGAAGAAACACGGCAGGCTCAGGGCCAGGGCGCCCAGGGTTTGCTCCAGTGGGCCGAGCCCGGCCGCTACCCGCTGCACGGCGATGCCGCTGCCGCAGAACAGGGTCACGGCAAGGACCATCATCAGCAGGGCCGGCAGCTGGTCGCTGCCCAACACCAGGCTGTCGGCGAAAACCACGCCCAGCCCCGCCAGGCCGAGGGTGCAGCCGAACCAGTGCCAGCGACGCAGCTTCACGGCACCGGGCAGTAGCTGCAGGATCAGCCCCGAGATCAGCGGCGCCATGCCAAAAATCACCGACATCATGCCGGAGGGTAGCGTCATCGAGGCGTGATAGCTCAGGGCCATGGCCCCGAATACTCCGGGAACCGCTGCCGCGTAGCTTGTCATGGCGCGCCGGTCCCTGCGTAGTCCGCTGCGCAGGACCACCAGCACCAGCAACCCCGCCAGAAAGGCGATCGCCATGCGCAACAGCACGCTGCCTACGGGCGCCCCCGCCTCGGCGCTCCACTTGATGGCCAGTGGCGTGGTGGCCCACACCAGCACTACGATCAGGTAGGCGGCGCTAGTCGGCATGCACTTTTCCTTGTGAAGGCGGCAATATACGTTTTGAAAAGAAATGATTAGCACAGCAAGGGGCTGCGCGTCTAACCACAAGGGCTGCGCATCTAACCAAGTGTTCGACCTCGCATAACCTGGGTTAGGCATTCTAGCGGCGAGGTTCTGATATGTTCCAAACGGGGCGCGAACATCTGTCATTGGAGGATGAATGAGCGACGAACTGAGCGAGTTCGAGCGGAGCATCAAGCGCGAGATAGATGCCTTCATGAAGCCCGGCCACGAGCCGTCGCCGGTGCGCGACCTGCTGGGCGACAAGAAGGACGAGCAAAAGAGTCGTGCCAAGAAGGGCAAGCAGAAGAGTGCCGGGGCGGCCGGGATGTCTGCCCAGTCCTACAAGACCGGCCACCTGGTCCGGCTTGCAGTGAGAACACGCAAGCTGGAAGCCGATACCGTCTTCGAGCACCGTTCCACCAGCATTTCCAAGCTCGAAGCCCAGTTGGAAGCCGAGAAGGCGGCAAAGCAGGCCGGCTACCCGATCATCGGCTACGTCATCGACATTCAGAGCCTTTAACGCAGACCGCCGCGCTAGGCGCGGCGGTCTAGTGGCGGTGAGCCGCTTGCTCACTCCTCGAAGTTGGTCTCGGAGTAGAGCACCCGTACACGCAGGGTGTGATCGACCTTGCGCAACGCCTCGAGCGCCTGCTCGCCGTAGGCCTTGTCCACGTCGATGACCACGTAGCCGACCTTGTCGTTGGTCTGCAGGTACTGCCCGGAGATGTTGATGCCGCTCTCGGAGAGCACCCGGTTGATCTCGGAGAGCACGCCCGGCACGTTGTCGTGGATGTGCAGCACGCGATGCTTGTCCGGGTGGGCCGGCAGTGCCACCTCGGGAAAGTTCACCGAGGTCACGGTGGTGCCGTTGTCGGAGTAGGTGATCAGCTTCTCGGAAACCTCGATGCCGATGTTCTCCTGGGCTTCCAGCGTCGAGCCGCCGACGTGGGGCGTGAGGATCACGTTGGGGATGCCGCGCAGCGGGCTGACGAACTCTTCGTCGTTGCCCTTGGGCTCCACCGGGAAGACGTCGATGGCGGCGCCATAGAGACGGCCGGCCTGGAGTGCCTCGGCCAGGTCCTCGATCACCACCACACTGCCGCGGGAGGCATTGATCAAGATGCCGCTGGGTTTCATCAGCGCCAGCTGTTCCTTGCCGATCATCCACTTGGTGGAGGGCAGCTCGGGTACGTGCAGGCTGACCACGTCGGCACGTGCCAGCAGCTCCTCGAGGCTGGCCACCTGGCTGGCGTTACCCATGCCGAGCTTGGTCACCACGTCGTAGAAGATGACGTTTAAGCCGAGCGACTCGGCCAGCACCGAGAGTTGGGCGCCGATATTGCCGTAGCCGACGATGCCCAGGGTCTTGCCGCGGGCCTCGTGGGAGTTCTTGGCGCTCTTCAACCAGCCGCCCTGGTGGGCGCGGAGGTTTCTCTCGGGGATGCCGCGCAGCAGCATGATCGCCTCGGCCAGCACCAGCTCCGCCACCGAGCGGGTGTTGGAGTAGGGAGCGTTGAATACCGGGATGCCACGTATCAGGGCGGCATTCAGGTCGACCTGATTGGTGCCGATGCAGAAGCAGCCCACGGCATTGAGCTTCTCGGCGGCGGCGAACACGCGCTCGGTGAGCTGAGTGCGTGAGCGAATGCCGAGGAAATGCGCGTCGCGCACCTTCTCTACCAGCGCCGCCTCGTCGAGCGAGGTGGGCAGATGCTCGATGTTGGTGTAACCGGCATTCAGAAAATTGTCCACCGCGCTCTGGTGGACGCCCTCGAGCAGCAGGATCTTGATCTTGCTCTTGTCCAGGGACGTTTTGGCCATGGTCGAATCAACCCCTTCGTGGTACGCCGCGTGCTGTGCTGGAAGACCGGAGGGTGCCGAAACGGCGTGGTGCCATCCGGTGTTCAGGCTGGGAACAGGGCGCTCATGTTAACACAACCGATACGCGTCAAGATGAAAATGCTGCGTCGCGAAGATGAGCGCGCTGCACGTGACTCGGCGCGGGCAGACGACCCCTGGGGCAGTGCGTATAGGGCTGTGCGTGTATACTGTGCCTCCTGAAAACAGCGGTGACCAATAGGGGTGTCATGGCCGAGCGTGACAAGCAAGCGATGGGCGAGACGGTGGGCGATGAAGCCGAGGTCGATTTCGCCGCTGCCGTGGAGCGACTGGAGCAATTGGTGGAGCAGCTGGAGTCGGGCGAGCTGACGCTGGAGGGCTCGCTTGCCGCCTTCGAGCAGGGCGTACGCCTGACCCGCAATGCCCAGCGTCGTCTCGACGAGGCCGAGCTGCGCGTGCGCACCCTGGTCGAGGGTCCCGACGGCGGCATCGACTTCGAACCCTTCGCCGGCCCGAGCGCGGAGGACGACAGTGAGCACTGACTCTCTTTCCGCCACCCTGGCGGTCGACCGCGCTCGGGTCGATGCCTTCCTGGCGCGCGCCTTCGAGCAGCGCCAGCCGCCGGCTCCGCGCCTGGAAGCCGCCATGCGCCATGCGCTGCTGGTGGGCGGCAAGCGCCTGCGCCCACTGCTGGTCTATCTGGCCGGACGCTCGCTCGGGGCCAGCGACGAGGCGCTCGATGCGCCTGCCGCTGCCGTCGAGCTAATCCATGCCTACTCGCTGGTGCATGACGACCTGCCGGCCATGGACGACGACGACCTGCGCCGGGGGCAGCCCACGGTGCACCGTGCCTTCGACGAGGCCACGGCGATACTCGCCGGCGATGCGCTGCAGAGCCTGGCCTTCGAAGTGCTCGCCCGTGCTGCGCATCCGCGCCTGCCGGCACTGATCTTCACGCTGGCCGTCGCCGCCGGTCGCGACGGCATGGTGGGAGGGCAGGCATTGGACCTGGCGGCCGTTGGCGGCCACCCTGACGTCGAGGCACTCGCCACCATGCATGCCCACAAGACCGGCGCGCTGATCTGCGCCGCGGTACGCATGGGGGCGTTGACGGCCGTACCCGAACAGGATCCTCGTGTGGCGGCGCTGGATCGCTACGCCGAGGCGCTCGGTCTGGCCTTTCAGATACACGACGACGTTCTCGACGTCATCGGCGACACCCAGACCCTGGGCAAGGCATCGGGTGCCGATGCCGCCCGCGACAAGCCGACCTATCCGGCCCTGCTGGGATTGGAAGGCGCTCGTCGCCGGGCCCAAGAGCTGACCGACGAAGCGCTGGCGGCGCTGGCGCCGCTGGGCGAGGCGGGCGACCCGCTGGCCCAACTGGCCCGCTACATGATCGAGCGCGACCACTAGCCGCCATACGGCATGACAGCCAGGACGACCGAATCGCAATGAAGCTCTACGACGTAATACCTGTCGAGCGCCCGGTAACCCCGCTGCTCGATTCGCTGAACACCCCGGCGGCTCTGCGCGCCATGAGCAGCGCCCAACTGCTGCAGGTGGCCGACGAACTGCGCGCTTACCTGCTCTACAGCGTGGGCCGCAGTGGCGGTCACTTCGGCGCCGGCCTGGGAGTGGTGGAGCTCACCGTGGCGCTGCACCATGCCCTGGAGACGCCCCACGACCGCCTGGTGTGGGACGTCGGCCATCAGGCCTATCCGCACAAGATCCTCACCGGCCGGCGCGAGACCATGCCGACCATCCGGCAGTACGGCGGCCTGGCGGCGTTTCCGCGGCGCGCCGAATCGCCCTACGACACCTTCGGCGTAGGCCACTCCAGTACCTCGATCTCGGCGGCGCTGGGCATGGCCCTGGCCGCTGCCACCCGCGGCGACAAGCGTCGCGTCTGTGCGGTGATCGGCGACGGTGCGCTGACCGCCGGCATGGCCTTCGAGGCGCTGGCCCACGCCGGTCACCTCGATGCCAACCTGCTGGTGGTGCTCAACGACAACGAGATGTCGATCTCCGAGAACGTCGGCGGCATTGCCAGCTACCTGGCCGGCATTCTCTCCAGCAAGCCCTACCTCGCCATCCGCGAAGAGGGCAAGCGGGTGCTGTCGCACCTGCCGGGAGCGCTGGAGCTGGCGCGGCGCACCGAGGAGCACATGAAGGGCATGGTCAGCCCTGCCACGCTGTTCGAGGAGATGGGTTTCAACTACATCGGCCCCCTCGACGGCCACGACCTGCCCACCCTGATCCAGACCCTGCGCAACATCCGTGACCTGGACGGCCCGCAGTTCCTGCACGTGAAGACCCGCAAGGGACGTGGTTTCCTGCCCGCCGAGGCCGACCCCATCGGCTATCACGCCATCACGAAGTTGGAAAAGAACGAGCTGGAGAAGAATGGCGATGCGCCCAGCAGTGCGCCGGTGGTGCCCGCAAGAAAAAAACCCAAGTACTGCAATGTCTTCGGCGAGTGGCTGTGCGACATGGCGGCGGTCGACAAGCGCCTGATCGGCATCACCCCGGCGATGCGCGAGGGGTCCGATCTGATCCGCTTCTCGAAGGAGTATCCCGACCGTTACTACGACGTGGCCATCGCCGAGCAGCATGCGGTGACGCTGGCCGCCGGCATGGCCTGTGAAGGGGCGAAGCCGGTGGTGGCGATCTACTCCACCTTCCTGCAGCGCGGCTACGATCAGCTGATCCACGACGTGGCGGTGCAGGAGCTCGACGTCACCTTCGCCATCGACCGCGCCGGCCTGGTGGGCGAAGACGGCCCCACCCACCACGGCAGCATGGATCTCTCCTACCTGCGCTGCGTGCCCGGCATGGTGATCCTGACGCCGGCCGACGAGGCCGAGTGCCGCGCCATGCTCAGCGCCGCCTACCATCACCCGGGACCCGCCGCGGTACGCTACCCCCGCGGCAGCGGGCCGGGCGTGGCGATACCCTCGAACCTCGAGCCGCTGGCGATCGGCAAGGCCGAGCTGCGCCGCGAGAGCGGCGCCGAGCCCGGCAAGCGGGTCGCCCTGCTCGCCTTCGGCAGCCTCAACGGCCCGGCGGCCGAGGTGGCCGCATCCCTCGATGCCACGCACCTCAACATGCGCTCGGTGAAGCCGCTCGATCGCGAGGCGATTCTGGCCGCCGCCGCCGACCACGAGCTGCTGGTCACCCTGGAGGAGAATGTGGTAGCCGGCGGCGCCGGCAGCGGCGTGAACGAGTTGCTTGCCGCCGAGGGCGTGCAGGTGGCGCTGCTCAACCTGGGCCTGCCCGACACCTTCGTCGAGCACGGCAAGCCCGCCGAACTGCTGACCGAGTGTGGCCTCGATGCTGCCGGTATCGAAGCGGCGATTCGCGCACGTCTGGGTTGAGGTCTTTGCCGCGGGGAAGGGAATCGGCCGGGCGCATGCCCGGCCGATTCGTTTGAGGGGTACTGGTTCTTCTCGTACTGCCAGCGTCATTCATCGTACTTCGAGGTGAAGCGAATGACGTATCAATTTGCCCTATATTTCTTATATTCGTGTAAGCGATCACCTACAAGCTTTGTAGTTCATTCGCTCATCCGCTTGTCAGCAATGGCCTGCGTTCAGCAACGACCCGCGTCGCCGCGGGGGTTGTGGCGGATTGCGTGTAAGCCGAAACGACACTCTGTGTCTCAATTGTAACCGTCACTCGGCCGATCGGGCCGTTTGGCACATGCCGCAAGCCTGATTACTCTCTCGCCTCACGAGCAAGGGCGATAACGCTTCTCACCTGAATGCTGACCGCATCTGCCTGACTGAGAGTGGGCTGATGCGGACAGGGCGTGGTGCGTTGTCGACGCAGCTGTAGCGACTCAGCTGTTGCGATTCCAAACAAGGCGGTCCATCAGGGAGCTTCTCCAATGGCGAAGGAAGGAACCGTTGCGCCTAAAGAGCGCATCAACATCAAGTACGTGCCGGCTACCGGCGATCAGCAGGCGGAAACCGAACTGCCGCTCAAGCTGCTGGTGGTAGGCGACTTCAAGGGTGGTGCCGAGGCCACGCCGATCGAGGCGCGGGAAAAGCTCTCGGTGGACAAGAACAACTTCAAGTCGGTAATGCGCGAAGCCGGTCTCAGCTTGACCGCCAGCGTGCCCAATCGCCTCGAGGAGGGCGAGGACGCCGGCGACCTGCCGGTCAACCTCGAATTCAAGTCGCTCGAGGACTTCACTCCCGACAGCGTGGCACGCCAGGTGCCCGAGCTGCGCAAGCTGGTCGAGCTGCGCGAGGCGCTGGTGGCGCTCAAGGGCCCGCTGGGCAACGTCCCTGCGTTCCGTGACCAGCTGCAGAAGCTGATGGAGAGCGACGAAGCGCGCACGCAGCTGCTCGCCGAACTCGAGCTGCTGGACACTCGCGACGACGCCAAGAGCTGAGGCTCCCGCGTCACAGAGGCATTCCGGGAGCGCGCCCACAGCGCATGAAGTTCCCGGCCAGGCAAAAGATTCGAGGCACGTACAATGAGCGAAATGGCACAGACGCAGGGGCAGGCCGCTGAGGCCAAAGCCGAGGGCTCCCTTCTCGATCAGGTGATGGCGCAGACCCGCCTGGCGCCGTCCGAGGACGGTTACGACATCGCCAAGCAGGGCGTGGCCGCCTTCATTGCCGAGCTGCTGCGCAGCGACGACGCGGCGCCGCAGGTCAACAAGGCGGTGGTGGACCGCATGATCGTCGAGCTCGACCGCAAGATCGGCAGTCAGGTCGACGAGATCCTGCACGACCGCGGCTTCCAGCAGATCGAATCGGCCTGGCGCGGGCTCAAGCTGCTGGTCGACCGCACCGACTTCCGCCAGAACATCAAGCTCGACCTGCTGCATGCCACCAAGGAAGAGCTGCTGGAGGACTTCGAGTTCGCGCCGGAGCTCAGCCAGAGCGGGCTCTACCAGCACGTCTACGCGACCGAGTACGGTCAGTTCGGCGGCGAGCCGGTGGGTGCCATCATCGGCAACTACGACTTCTCGCCCTCGACCCCCGACATCAAGCTGCTGCAGTTCACCGCCGCAGTGGGCGCCATGGCTCACGCGCCGTTCCTCTCCTCGGTGGCGCCGAGCTTCTTCGGCATCGACAGCTTCCAGGAGCTGCCTAACATCAAGGACTTCAAGGCGATCTTCGAAGGGCCCAAGTACGCCCGCTGGCGCAGCCTGCGCGAGTCCGAGGACGCCCGCTACCTGGGCCTGACCGCGCCGCGCTTCCTGCTGCGCATGCCCTACGACCCGGTGGAGAACCCGGTCAAGACCTTCCACTACCGCGAGACGGTCAGCGAGAGCCACGAAGATTACCTTTGGGGCAATACAGCCTACCTGCTCGCCGAGCGCCTCACCGACAGCTTCGCCAAGTACCGCTGGTGCCCCAACATCATTGGCCCGCAGAGCGGCGGCGCAGTGGAGAACCTGCCGGTGCACACCTACGAGGCGCTGGGCCAGTTGCAGGCCAAGATCCCCACCGAGGTGCTGGTCACCGACCGCCGTGAGTTCGAGATGGCCGAAGAGGGCTTCATCTCGCTGACCATGCGCAAGGGCAGCGACAACGCCGCCTTCTTCTCGGCCAACTCGGTGCAGAAGCCCAAGGTCTTCCCCAACACCCCCGAGGGCAAGGCCGCCGAGACCAACTACAAGCTCGGCACCCAGCTGCCCTACATGTTCATCATCAACCGCCTGGCTCACTACATCAAAGTGCTGCAGCGCGAGCAGATCGGCTCCTGGAAGGAGCGTCAGGATCTCGAGCGCGAGCTCAACGTGTGGATTCGCCAGTACGTTGCCGACCAGGAAAATCCCCCGGCCGAGGTGCGCAGCCGTCGTCCGCTGCGGGCCGCCTCGATCCAGGTCTCCGACGTCGAAGGCGATCCGGGCTGGTACCAGGTTTCCATGTCCGTGCGTCCGCACTTCAAGTACATGGGCGCCAACTTCGAGCTGTCGCTGGTGGGTCGTCTGGACAAGGAGTAAGGGGAGGGCGCGGCCATGACGATTCACCGTGGTGGCGTGCTCGGCAACCGGCTGTTCGAGCGGTTGGCGGCTCCCGAGCGACCGGAAGCCGGCGGCGCCGAGGCGAGCCTTGCCGAGATCGTCGAGTCCATCAAGCGCCATCTGGTCGATCTGCTCAACAGCCACCCGGGGCACAGC
This sequence comes from Halomonas sp. MCCC 1A11062, assembly GCF_021404355.1. NCBI lineage: Bacteria > Pseudomonadati > Pseudomonadota > Gammaproteobacteria > Oceanospirillales > Halomonadaceae > Halomonas > Halomonas sp. MCCC 1A11062. The sequence continues at coordinate 78,638 of NZ_JABFTW010000001.1, read as the reverse complement.
GAATGTGCCCCGGAGCTGGGGCTTCTCGACTTCAACGACGCGACCATCGGCGTGCTCGATCTGGAACGCAACATCCAGCGTGCCATTCGCCAGTGCATCGAGCGGTTCGAGCCGCGTGTGCGGCAGGTGGAAGTGGAGTCGCTGCCGCGTGGCAGCGACCCCTTGCAGCTGCGCTTCCAGGTGCACGCCACGGTGGATCTCGGGCGCGACCAGGGCCAGGCCACCATCGATCTGCTGCTCAACGACAAACGCTACCAGTGCCTGAACTGAGTACCCAAGCCGATTAGCCCCAGCCAGGAAGCGAGGCGTGCATGCTCAATCGTTATTACCGGGACGAGCTCGACTACCTGAAGCTGCAGGGGCGGGAGTTCGCCGAGGCCAACCCCGGCCTCAGCCGCTTCCTCTCCGAGCGCAGCACGGACCCGGACGTCGAGCGCCTGCTGGAAGGCTTCGCCTTTCTTACTGGACGCATGCGCGAGAAGGTCGAGGACGAGTTCCCCGAGCTGACCCACTCGCTGATCTCCATGCTGTGGCCCAACTATCTGCGCCCGGTGCCGAGCATGACGATCATGCAGTTCACGCCCAACAAGGGTGCCTTGAGCGGACGCCAGGAGGTGGCCGCCGGCACCACGCTGGCGGCGCGCCCCATCGACGGCACCGCCTGTCGCTTCCGTATCTGCCACGACGTGGCGCTCTATCCGCTGATGCATGCCGGCGTGGAGGCGCGCCACTCCCGTGAGTCCTCCATCGTCGAACTGGCTCTCGACGTGGACGGCGACCAGTCGCTGGATGCGCTGGGCATCGACAACCTGCGCCTGCATCTGGGCGGCGGCGGCTATACCGCACGCACGCTCTATCTGTGGCTGGGCCACTATCTGTCGCGCCTGGAGTTGGAGATCGATGGCGCCGTGGTTCCACTGCCTCGCGACATGCTCTCTCCGGTGGGCTTCGAGCGCGAGCACGCGCTGCTGCCCTATCCGCGCAACGTGCACCAGGGCTATCGCATCCTGCAGGAGTACCTGTGCTTTCCCGAGGCCTTCCACTTCGTCGATCTGGTGGGGCTGGGTCGGCTGCTGCCGGCGCGCCAGGCCTCGCTCATCGTGCTGCGCTTCGTCTTCTCACGCACGCTGCCGGCGGACGCCAAGGTGCGCGACGAGCATCTGGCGCTGTTCTGCGCCCCGGCCATCAACCTGTTCAGTCACGACGCCGACCCCATCGACCTCAACGGCGAGCGCAGCGAGTACCGCATTCGCCCCAGCAGCCGCGCGGCGGAGCACTACGAGGTGTTCAGCGTCGACGCGGTACAGGGTTGGCTGGAGGGCGATAGCGGCAAGATGCGCGGCGAGCCGCGTCAGTACGTGCCGTTCGAGAGCTTCCAGCATCAGATCGAACGTGACCGCGGCCGCGAGGCGCGCTATTTCCGCGTGCGGGTACGCGACAGCCTGCGCGGCGACGGCTTCGACCACGACATCGCCTTCGTGCGCGGCGACGAGCAGGCCTGCGTCGGCATGCGCGAGACCATCTCGCTGCGCCTGACCTGCAGCAACCGTACCCTGCCCGAGCGCCTGGCGGTGGGCGACATCATCGCTTCCACCGATACCAGTCCGGTGTTCGCCGCCTATCGCAACATCACCCGGCCCACCCCGGCGCTGCGCCCGACCCTGGACGGCAGCCTGCTGTGGACGCTGATCTCCAACCTATCGCTCAACTACCTGTCGCTGCTCGAGCGCGATGCGCTGTGCTCGGTGCTGCGGGCCTACGACTTCCGTGCCCTGGTCGACCGCCAGGCCGAGCGGGTGTCGCAGAAGCGTCTGGCCGGTGTGCTGAACATCGAGACCCGCTCCATCGACCGGCTCAAGCGTGGCCTGCCGGTACGCGGCCTGCGCTCGGTCATGACCTTGGACCAGGAAGCCTTCGGCGACGAGGGCAGCCTCTATCTGTTCGGCAGCGTGCTGGCACGATTCTTCTCGCTCTACGCCAGCATCAACTCGTTCCACGAACTCCACGTCGTCAATCGTCACAACCAGGAACGTTACGCATGGACCTTACAGTCGGGCCAACAACCCCTGATCTAGCGCCGCTGGCCCTGATCGAGGGAGCCCGGCGCTACGATTTCTACCAGCTCGTCGAGCTGCTGCATCGTCACCATGACGACGATCTCGAGCGCGTGGCCGACGTGCATCCCGGTCGCGAGCGGGTGCGCTTCAGCGCCTCGGCGTCGCTTGGCTTCCCCGGCAGCGACGTGGTGGCACTGGAACCGCGCCCGAGCGGCGAATACGCGCTGGAAGTCAGCTTCTTCGGCCTGCAGGGGGCCCAGTCGCCGCTGCCCGGCTACTACCTGGAATCGCTAGCCCATGAGGCGGCCCATCACGAAGGGGTCGCCCGCGACTTTCTAGACTTCTTCAACCACCGCCTGCTGACCCTGGTGCATCGCAGCTGGCGCAAGTACCGCCACTACGTGCGCTACCAGGATGGCGCCAGCGACGGCTTCTCCGCCGCGGTGTTCGCCCTGGTGGGGCTGGCCGACGAGGAGCTGCGCGGCGAGGCGCCGATCAACTGGGGCAAGATGCTGGCCTATGCCGGCCTGTTGGCGGGGCGCTCGCGCTCGCCCGAGGTGGTCGAGAGCGTGGTCGGTCACTGCTTCGACCTCGACGACGTGAGCGTCGAGCAGTGGGTGCACCGCTGGGTCGAGATTCCCGAGGACCAGCGCAGCCGCACCGGCCTCGGCGCCATGACCCTGGGCGAGGACATGGTGGCCGGCGAGCGGGTCGCCGACGTGGGCGGCAAGTTCGCCCTGTGCCTGCAGGGGCTCAGCCTGGCCCGCTTCCGCGACTTCCTGCCCGACGGCTGCGAGCATGCGCCGCTCAAGACCCTGGTCAGCTTCGTACTGCGCGAGCCGCTGGCCTACGACCTCGAACTGGAACTGCTGGAGAGCGCGGTGCAGCCCATGCGTCTTGGCGACCATGGCTGCTGTCAGCTCGGCTGGACCACTTTCGTCAATCCCCAAGCCGGTGCCGCCTCGGGGCGGCGCCGGGTGCGCATTCAGATGACAGGGTAACGCGATGACGTATCTTTCCCGGCCCCAGGTCGCCGCCAGCGCCGTCACCTTGGTGGTGCTCAACAGCGAACGGCTGGAGGGGCGTTCCACCAGCAGCCATGTATTTCCGGCCTCGGGGGGAACCCTGGGCAGCGCCGAGAGCGACGACTGGCTGCTGCAGGACCATGCCGGGCGAATCCGCCCCGCCCATGCCGAGATCCGCAGGGCCGACGGCCAGTTCTGCCTGATCGACCGCAGCGGTCACACCTTCATCAATCAGGCCACGCTGCCGCTGGGCCGCGAGCGCCGGGTCGCCCTGCGCGATGGCGACGAGCTGGGGATCGGCGAATACCGGGTGCGCGTGCATCTGGGCGACCGCCAGGCCGGCCTGCCCGGCGCCCAGCCGCTTGCCGCGCTGGTCGACGACGAACAGGAGGTGCTGGCGGAGCAGGGCGTGGTGCCGTACCGGGCCGCGCACTCGGCCGCCTTTCCGCCGCCGCGCCGCGACGACCCGCTGGAGGCCCTGGGCGAGGCCACGCCGGGCGCCAGCCAGCGCGATCCGCTCACTGCCCTGGCCCACGAGCATGACGCGGCGCAAGGCGATGACGATGCGCTGCTCGGCGTACTGGCCGAGCAGCGGCATGGCGACACGGGACAGCACGGCTCTCTGGAGTGGCGCGCAGCGACGCCGACCAATCGACGATACGAGGAAGATACCAACATGAACCGGGAAATGGACGAAGGCCTGCTGAACGATCTGGAACGCTCGGTGGGTGAGCAGCTCGAGGAGCGCTGGCAGGACAGCGTACCCGCCGGCGCCGGCTCCACCGGCAGCGATCCGCTGCTGCGCGCACTCGGCGCCGAGCTGCGCTTTGCCGACAGCGAAGAGCAGCTCAACTTCCTGGCCGAGGCCGGCCAGACCCTGCGCGCCGCCATCGAAGGCCTGCAGGCGCTGCACCGCGCCCAGGACGACAGCCGCTATCCGCTGCGCGACCGCCGCCTGCAGCCGATCGAGGACAACCCGCTGCGCCTGGGCCAGCCCTACCGCGAAACGGTAGAGACGATGTTCTCCGCCCGCCGCAGCCCGGTGCACCTCTCGGCGCCGGCGGCCGTCACCGAGTGCCTGACCCATCAGGGGCAGCATCAGGCGGCGGTGGAGGAGGCCATCGGCGAGGCGCTGCAGGCGATCCTCGATGCCTTCGCCCCCGATGCCCTGCTCAAGCGCTTCCACGCCTATCGCGGTGCCGGCAACCGTCTCGACGACGAGGGCAGCTGGGCCTGGGAGATGTATCGCCATTACTACCAGGAGCTCAACTCCGGCCGTCAGCAGGGCTTCGCCAAGCTGTTCTGGGAGGTGTTCGAGCAGGCCTACGACCAATCGGTGCGACGTCAGCAGCGCGAAGCCAAGTGAACACAACAAGACGGGACGCAGGAAACATGAGTACAAGACTTTTGCGCGCAAGCAAGGCCTCGGGGCGCTCCTTGACGTGGCTGGCGGTGCTGCTGCTGGCGCTGGTTCTCAGCGGCTGTACCACCATCGGCAAGACCTGGCAGGTGATCCGTGATCCCTCGGTCCCGGTGGGCCACCCCGAAGACCGCCCGACCCGGGTCGACCTGGCCATGCTCGCCGAGCCCGACGTCAATCCCAACTTCGAGGGCGAGGGTACGCCGCTGCGTTTCCAGATCCTGCAGCTCAAGGACGACTCCATGCTGATGGCGGCCGACCACCAGCAGCTGCTCAACGACCTGGAAGGCGCCCTGGGCACCAACTATCTCTCGCATGACGACTTCACCCTGCTGCCGGGGCAGTGGAAGTTCTACGAGCCGTTCGACATCGACGAAGAGACCCGCTACATCGGGCTGATCGCCTTCTACAACAACCCCGACCAGACCGAATGGAAGAAGGTGGTCCGGGTCGCCTCGCTCAGTGAGGACTACCACCTGCTGGTGCACCTGCGCGCCGACGAGGCCGAGCTGAGGAAGGAAGACTGATGGCCAGCCGCAACCGAGTGGTATGGAGCGAAGGGCTGTTCATCAAGCCGCAGCACTTCCAGCAGCAGCAGCGTAGCCTCGAGGGCCTGCTCGAGACGCGCCTGCGCGGCATCAGCCACGCCCTGTACGGCTTCCAGACCCTGGAGCTCAACGCCGAGTACCTGAGCTTCGGGCGCATCGCCATCAGCCGTGCCAGCGGCGTGATGCCCGACGGTACGGCCTTCCTGCTGCCCGAAGACGACATCGAGCCGCAGCCGCTGGAGATCGACGACGCCGGTATCGCCAACCAGCTCGTCTACCTCTGCCTGCCGCTGGCCACCGATGCGGTGGGCGAGGTGCGCTGGCCCGACGACGACCTGCCGACCCGCTATCGCCTGGCCCAGCGCAGCGTGCGCGACCTGCACTCCCGCGACGGCGACACCGCCATTCTCGATGTCGCCCGGGTCGCGCCCAGGCTGCTGCTCGAGCGCGACGACCGCAGCGCCTACACCTGCCTGGCGGTGGCGCGCATCCACGAGCGGCGCCCCGACGGCAGCCTGGTGCTCGACGAGCAGTTCATCCCTACGCTGCTCAACGTGCAGGCGGCGCCGGTGCTGCAGCGCTTCGTCGGCGAGATGGCCGGGCTGATGCGTGAGCGCGCGCGCAATATCGCCCATCGCCTCGCTTCGCCGCACCAGGCCGGCGTGGCCGACGTCTCCGACTTCATGCTGCTGCAGCTGCTCAACCGCGCCCAGCCGCGCTTCCAGCACCTGGCGCGCCTGGGTCATCTGCACCCGGAGCGGCTGTTCGCCACCATGCTGGAAACCGCCAGTGAACTGGTGACCTTCACCGACGAGTCGCGGCTGCCGCCGGAGTATCCGGCCTACGACCACGACCACCCCGAGCGGGCCTTCCGCATGCTGATGCAGAGCCTGCGACAGGCGCTCTCCACCGTGCTCGAGCCGCGCGCGCTGGCGATCCAGTTGCAGTCGCGCCGCTACGGCCTGCTGGTGGCACCGCTGGCCGATCCGGCCCTGCTCGAAAGTGCCGATTTCATCCTCGCGGTGCGTGCCGACATGCCCCACGAGCGGCTGCGCAAGCTGTTCCTGCAGCAGACCAAGGTGGCCAGCGTGGAGCGCATCCGCGACCTCATCAGCCTGCAGCTGCCTGGCGTACCGCTGGAGCCGCTGCCGGTGGCCCCGCGCGAACTGCCCTACCACGCCGGCTACAGCTACTTCCGTCTCGACCGGCAGAGCCAGGCCTGGAGCATGCTCGACGGTGCCAGCGGTTTCGCCTTCCACGTGGCGGGCGAATTCCCCGGGCTCGAAATGCAGTTCTGGGCGATCAGGAGCTAAGCCATGCAAGAACTTGCCACCACGCGATACGAACCCGAGGCTGGCGCCGTGGCGCGCTATGCCCCCACCCGCCATGAGGACCGCATCGACGAGCGCGGGCTGGAGCGGCTTATCCACAGCCATGCCGAACAGCTCGACGCCGACGAGGAGTACTGGTTCCGCCTGCGCGGCTACAACCTCAACCCGCTGGCCGACGCCGCCAGTTCGCTGCTGGGCATGGTGCTGCGGGTGCGCCAGCTCGACGGCGTGGGCGATCTCGACCGGCTCTACCGTCAGGTGGTCGACGAGATCGCCGCCATCGAGGTGGAGCTCACCGAGCAGGGCTACGACCGGCCCACGCTGCTGGCCTTCCGCTACGTGCTCTGCTCGTTCATCGACGAGGCGGTGATGGGCACGCCCTGGGGGCACCAGAGCAGCTGGGCCGAGCACTCGCTGCTGACGCGTTTCCACAATGAGACCTGGGGCGGCGAGAAGGTCTTCTCGATCCTCGCCCGGCTGCAGCAGGAGCCGCAGCGCTACCGCGACATGCTGGAGTTCATCTACCTCTGCCTGTGTCTCGGCTTCGAGGGACGCTACAAGGTCATGGACCACGGCCGCGAGGAGTACGAGCACATCGTGCGCACCCTCGGCGACCAGTTGGCGTCCCTCAGCGACACCCCCGAGGACAGCCTGACCCGGCCGCTCGACAACGTCATGCCGGGACGTCACCACCGCGGTCGCGGCATGCCGGTGTGGAGCGTGTTTGCGCTGTTCGCCGTCGCCATGGTTGGCGCCTACCTGGGCTTCGCCTGGACGCTCGATCAGCAAGCGGCCCAGGTCGGTACCCTTCTCGATCAGATTTACCGTTAGGAGATCCCATGCTCAGGGTAGAGCTTCCCGCGCTCATCGGCCGTCTCAACGCCGTTTCCCGTCAAGGCCTGGAGCAGGCCGCGGTGCTGTGCGCCGAGCAGCAGGCCCCCGAGGTCACCGCCGGCCATCTGCTGCTGGCGCTGATCGATCAGCCGCTGTGCGACCTGCGCTGCCTGCTCGAAGGGCAGGGCGTCGACCTTCATGAGCTGCGCGCACGGCTGGCCGAGGAGACCCGCCCGCCGCGGGATCTGGCCGTCACCACGCCGAGCTTCTCGCCGCTGCTGGTCGAGCTGCTGCAGGACGCCTGGCTGCTGGCCACGACCGAATTCAGCTATGACAGCCTGCGCAGCGGCCTGATCTTCACCGCCCTGCTGCACAACACCGGGCGCTATGTGGGACCGCGCAGCGCCGCGCTGCTGGCCGAGATCAATCGTGAGGGACTGCGTCGCGGCTTCGAGCGGCTGGCCGCCGACTCCGCCGAAGCGCCCCGCGCCGAGTCCGGCGACGCCGGGCGGCGTCCGGCCCAGGCCGCTCAGGGCGACAGCGCCCTGGCACGCTTCGCCACCTCGCTCACCGAGCAGGCCCGGCGCGGCGAGCTCGACCCGGTGCTGTGCCGCGATCCGGAAATCGACCAGATGCTCGACATCCTCGGTCGTCGGCGCAAGAACAACCCCATCGTCATCGGCGATGCCGGGGTGGGCAAGAGCGCCGTGGTGGAGGGTCTCGCCGCGCGCATCGTCGAGGGTCGCGTACCCTCGGCGCTGGCCGATGTCGAGCTGATGAGTCTCGACCTCGGTGCGCTGCAGGCCGGTGCCGCGGTCAAGGGCGAGTTCGAGAAGCGCCTCAAGGCGGTGATCGAGGAGGTCAAGTCCTCGCCGCGGCCGATCCTGTTGTTCATCGACGAGGCCCACACCCTGATCGGCGCCGGCAATCAGGAGGGCGGTGGCGACGCTGCCAACCTGCTCAAGCCGGCCCTGGCCCGCGGCGAACTGCGCACCATCGCCGCCACCACCTGGCGCGAGTACAAGAAGTACTTCGAGAAGGACCCGGCGCTCTCCCGGCGCTTCCAGCCGGTGGCCCTGGCCGAGCCCAGCGTCGACCAGGCGCTGATGATCCTGCGCGGCCTGCGCGACACCTACGAGAACGCCCACGGCGTACTGGTCGGCGACAGCGGCCTGCGCGCCGCCGCCGAGCTTTCGGCGCGCTACCTGGCCGGCCGCCAGCTGCCCGACAAGGCCATCGACGTGCTCGACACCGCCTGTGCGCGGCTCTCCCAGGCGCTGGATACGCCGCCGCGTCGGCTCAGCCACCTCAAGAGCGAGCACATTTCGGCCCAGCGCGAGCGCGAGCAGCTCGACCGCGAACGCCTGCTGGGGCGCAGCCCCGATCCGGCCCGCGAGGCCGAACTCGACGCCCGCCTGGCACGCCTGGAGGAGGAAGTCGAGCGGCTCGAGGCGGCCTGGATCGACCAGCGCGAGTGCGTCGACGCTATCATCGCGCTGCATCGTCAGCTGCTCGAAGCGGGCAAAGAAGACGCTGACGCCGAGCCTGCGGCTGCCGAGGCCGAGGTGGCCAGCGACGGCGTGACGGCAGCGGATGCCGTCGCCGCGAGCCCTGCTGATAGTCTTGCAGAAGGTCTTGAAGCAGGACTTGAAGAAGGCCTTGAAGCGGGTGTCGCCGAGAGCCCTGAAGAGAGCGCCGGCGAGGCTGCCGATGGGGGCGCCGTCGCAGAAGAAGATCCGCACGAAGCTCTGGCCCGCCACGAGGCGCGTCTGGCCGAGCTGCAGCAGGAGTTCGCCCTGGTCAACGCCAGCGTCGAGGAGGCACAGATCGCCCAGGTCATCGGCGACTGGACCGGGGTGCCGGTGGAGCGCATGACCAGCGATGAGCTGACCCGTCTCACCGAGCTGCCCGAGCACCTCGGCCGGCTGGTGCAGGGCCAGGACGTGGCCATCGAGCGCGTGCATCGTCACCTGCTCACCGCCCGCGCCGACCTGCGCCGTCCCGGCCGCCCACTGGGTGCCTTCCTGCTGGTCGGCCCCAGCGGCGTGGGCAAGACCGAGACCGTGGTGCAGATCGCCGAGCGTCTCTACGGCGGTCGCCAGTTCCTCACCACCATCAACATGTCCGAGTACCAGGAGAAGCACACCGTGTCGCGGCTGATCGGCTCGCCGCCGGGCTACGTGGGCTTCGGCGAGGGCGGTCTGCTGACCGAGGCGATCCGTCAGCGGCCCTACTCGGTGGTGCTGCTCGACGAGGTCGAGAAGGCTCACCCGGACGTGCTCAACCTGTTCTACCAGGCCTTCGACAAAGGCGAGCTGGCCGATGGGGAAGGGCGCCTGATCGACTGCAAGAACGTGGTGTTCTTCCTCACCTCGAACCTCGGCTACGAGGCCATCGTCGCCCACGCCGACGAGCCCGCGGCGCTGGACGACGCGCTCTACCCGGTGCTGGCGGGCTTCTTCAAGCCGGCGCTGCTGGCGCGCATGGAAGTGGTGCCCTACTTCCCGCTGGGCGCCGACACCCTGCGCGACATCGTGGCGGCCAAGCTCGACACCCTGGCCGAGCGTATCCGCTCGCGCCATCGCCAGGCCGAAGTAGTGCTCGACGAGGCCCTGCGCGACGCCATCTGCGTGCGCGCCACCCGCAGCGAGAACGGCGCACGCATGCTCGAGTCGGTGATCGACGGCGAGCTGCTGCCGCCGGTGTCGCGGGCGCTGCTCGACCGCATGGCGCGGCGCGAGCCGGTGACCCGGGTGGCCTTGGGCGTCGACGAGGCGGGCGCCTTTACCGCGGAGGTGGTGTAAGCGATGACGGCGAAGGCGATCGACATGCGCTGGTGCGAAGGCGACCTGCCGACGGGGCCCGGCCTCGACGGCATGGCGCGCGCGCTGGCGCTGGTCGAAAGCGCCTCGCCCGCCGAGCTGCGCGCCTGCGCCAGCGGCATTCTCCAGGCCAGCCACCAGCTGGCCTGGGTCAGCTGTCTCTACCTCGACGGCAGCGGACGCTGGCTGGGTGCCGACGGTCTGGGTGGCGATGGTAGTGACGTGCGCTTCGACTGCGACGACTTCCGTCACCCCTATGCCTATGCCATTCGTCAGGGCAAGCCGCTGCGCCTTGGCCTGCTGGAGGCGCGTTCGCGGCTCGACCACGCCGACTTCCAGGCTCAGGTGGCAGCGCTTTCCGGTGGGCTGCAGCTGGTGGTGCGTCCGCTGCGGGCGCTGGACGGCAAGCGTGAGTGGCTCGGTGCCCTGGCCATGGCCGGTGAAGCGGCTACCCTCGCCCGGCTCGAGGCGGACGGCGAGTTCGCTGCCTTCGAGGCGCTGCTGTGCCGACTGTGGGCGGGGCTGACCCGCCACCAGGGCGAGCGTCAGCGTGAGGCGAGCCTGCGTCAGTCGCTGGCCCAGCTCAGCGACGGCGCCCGGCGCCAGGCCCTGGCCGAGCGGCTGGCCGCGGATCTGCTGGGTGGCTCGCCGGCCATGCAGGCGCTGCGCAGCCAGGTGGTACGGGCGGCGGAAACCAACCTGGCGGTGCTGCTGCAGGGTGAGACCGGCACCGGCAAGGATCGCGTGGCTCGTGCCATTCATCGGCTCTCGGGACGGCGCGAAGGCGCCTTCATGGCGATCAACTGCGCGGCGATTCCCGAATCGCTGCTGGAGTCGGAACTGTTCGGTCACGCCAAGGGCGCCTTCTCAGGGGCCGACCGGGCCCGCGAAGGGCTGATCAGCCAGGCCGACGGTGGCACCCTGTTCCTCGACGAGATCGGCGACATGCCGCTGCCGCTGCAGGCCAAGCTGCTGCGGGTGCTGGAGAGTGGCTGCTACCGGCCGCTGGGCTCGAGCGAGGAGCGTCGCGCCGACCTGCGCCTGGTGGCGGCCACCCACCAGCCGCTGCGCGAACGGATTCGCGACCAGCACTTCCGCGCCGATCTCTACTACCGGCTGGGGCAGTTCCCGCTGACCCTGCCGCCGCTGCGCGAACGCAGCGAGGACATCGCCGAGCTGGCCGAAGCCTTCGTCGCCGATTTCTGTACCCGCGAGGGGCGCGGCGAGATGGGCATCACCCCGGCCGCGCTGCGCCAGCTGCGCGAGCGTGACTACCCGGGCAACGTGCGCGAGCTGAAGAACCTGATCGACTACGCCTGCGCCATGACCCGCCCCGGCGAGGATGTCGCCCCCGAGGCGCTGCCAGCCCAGGCCGATGGCGAGGCGCAGGCCGATGACGATGGCAGCGCCTCAACAGCGCCCGTCAAGGCGAATGCCGAAAGCGTGAAGGATCTGCGTCGCGCCTTGCGCGACTACGAAGCGGAGCTGATTCGCCAGCGCCTGCTGCTGTTCGATGGCAACCGCGCCCTGGCGGCCGAGAGCCTCGGCCTGCCCAAGCGCACCCTGGCACACAAGTGCCGACTGCTGGAACTGGATGCCAAATGAGTTCGACCTCTGTTTTCCGCCGCGCGCCGTGGCTGGCGCTGGCCGTGAGCCTGATCGTTGCCGCCGACGCCTGGGGCGACACCGCCGAGGCCGTGGTGGCCCAGGCCCGCGAGTGCGCGGCCGAGTCCTCGCGCCTGGAGCGGCTGGGCTGTTATGACGCCCTGTTCCTGACCTTCGACGAAGAGACGATGAGCGAAGAGCTGCGCCCCGCCCTGTGGCACGCGATCAACGCCCAGGAGGCCGAGCGCGAAGGCGACGATATGGGCCTGCTGGTGCGCGAGGAGGGTGAGGACGTGCGCATCAGCGCGCCGGCGTTGGGCAGCGTGCCGCCGCGGCCGCAGCTGGTGATCGCCTGCGAGAAGACCATCACCCGCTTCCAGCTCCACCTGCCTCAGGCGTTGGACGCGCCCCGGGTGCAGGTGCGCCTACGGGCCGGTGGACGCGAGCTGGAGCAGGTATGGCAGGCCCGCGACGGCGGCTACGTGGTCAGTGGCGGCCGGGGGCTGCCGGCCATCGCCACGCTGCAGCAGCTGCTGGACGCCGACGAGCTGGTACTGGGCAGCGATCAGGCCACCCTCGACGGCCTGCGCTTCGAGACCGCCGGGCTGCGCCAGGCGATTCAGCCGCTGCGCGACGCCTGTCGCTGGTGAGGTAGAGATGCGAATCGTCAACGAGACACAGTTGGAAGGCCTGCTGGCCGCGCTCCCCCCGGAGGGCGTGGGCAGGTCCGTGGTCGACAGCGCCGACTATGCCTGGCTCGACGAGGAGATGATGAAGATCGGCTCGCTGCAGCACGGCGGTGTCGATTGGGAGGGCGCCGAGACCCGCGCCGTGCGGCTGCTGAGCGAAACCGGCAAGGACCTCAAGGTGCTGGGCCACCTGCTGCACTGCCTGCAGCGCGGCGGCGACGGCGTGCGCTTCGCCCTCTCGCTGCGGCTGTTCGCCGGCAGTCTCGAAGGCTGGTGGAACCAGGCCTACCCCTACGGCGGCGTGCAGGGCGAACGGCTGCGGCCACGGCTGTTCCTCCAGTTCGCCCAGCGTGCGCTGACGCTGGCGGAAACCCTCGACTTCGACAACGCCGCCGACGAGCACCAGGCCTGCGAGGGTGCCCTGGAGGCCCTGCTGGCGGCGGCCCGGGGGCTCGAACTGCCCGATGAGCCGCTGGTGGACCTGCAGCGCCTGCTGCGTCAGGCCCGCCCCAGCCAGGCCGCGGCGTCCACCGCCGCGCCGTCGCGGGAAGAGGCTTCACCAAGTACCGCGCCGAGCGGTACCTCGGCGCCCACGGCCAAGCTGCCTGAGATGCGTCTGGAAGCGGGCAACGAGCGTGGCAACCGGCAGGCGCTGCTGAAGATGGCCGACTTCCTCAACGAGCAGAGCCCGAGCGACCCGCTCGGCTATCGGTTGCGGCGTCACGCCATCTGGCATGCCATCCAGGCGCTGCCGGCCACCCGCGACGGCGTCCGCTCCGAGCTGGCGCCACCCGCCGCCGACCGGGTGGCGGAGTATCGCGAGGCGCTCTCTCGCGGCGCCGACGCCGAGCTGTGGAAGCGCATCGAGAACAGTCTGGCGGTGAGCCCCTACTGGCTGGAGGGGCACCGTCTCAGCGCGAGCGCCGCCGAGCGGCTCGGCCATCCGCGTTGCGCCGCGGCCATTCGCGATGAGGCGGGTCGCTTCGTCGAGCGTCTGCCCGGCATCGAGGCGCTGACCTTCAACGACGGCAGCGCCTTCGTCGACGCGGAGACCCGCCAGTGGCTGGAGGCCGCCGCGGGCGGTAGCGCCGGGGGCGGACAGCAAGGCGGCGGCGATCCGTGGCAGGAGGGGCTCGCCGAGGCGCGCGAAAAGCTCGATGCAGAGGGCCTCGAAGCGGCACTGACGGGGCTCGACCGCGGCCTGGCCGAGGCCCGCTCGCCGCGCGAGGTCGCCTATTGGCGGCTGGCCAGCGCCGACCTGCTGCGCGATGCCGGTCTGGCGGCGCTGGCCGCCCAGCACTATCGCGCGGTGCACGCCTCGCTGGCGGGCCTGGGCTTGGAACAGTGGGAGCCGGCGCTGCTCGAGCGACTCGAGCGGGCGTTGGGGAAGGGCGCATGAACTGGCACATGAACACGATTCGAACACGAGCTGATCGGCACCCCGAGACGACCGACAGCAGCATCACCACCGACAACATCATCATCGACAGGGACGAGGGCTAAGGCTCATGTGGAAAAGTGTGAAGTCCGGTCTGAGTCGCTGGGTACCCGGCGCCTCCAGGGCTGAAAGCAACCTCAACCGGGCCAAGATGCACGGCAACAAGGCTCAGGGCATCGGCAAGCAGGCGAGCAAACTCACCGCCGTGCTCTGGTGGCTGCTGCTGGCCGCACTGGTCGCCGCCATCTGGTGGCTGGGGCCGATGTGGCAGGTACGCGACAGCTACCCGCTGGCGCCCTGGCTCAACCGTCTGCTGGCCACCCTGGCGCTGGCCACCCTGGTGGCGGTGGTGTGGGGCATCCGCCTCGCCCGCCGGCTGCGCGAGGTGAGCGACGAGCGCCGCCACAACGAGCAGTTGCAGCTCGACCCGGTGCTGGCCCAGGTAGAGCAGCAGGAAGCGACGCTGAACGCCACCCTGCACGAGCTGCTCGACAACCTCGGCGCCGGTCCCGGAGCGCGCTACAAGCTGCCCTGGTACCTGGTGATGGGCGTGGAGAACGCCGGCAAGACCAGCCTGATCAACCGCTCCGGCCAGAACTTCGCGCTGACCCACGTGATGAAGGCCTCCGGCCAGGGCAAGAAGGGCAATCAATACGGCTTCGACTGGTGGATCGGCGACAAGGCGGTACTGATCGACCCCGACGGCGAGCTGCTGACCCAGGGCGCGCTGGAAGGGGGCGAGCCCCAAGAGATGCAGAGCCGGCTGTGGGATCACTTCGTCGGCTGGCTGGAATACAACCGCCCCCAGCGCCCGCTGGACGGCGTGGTGCTGGTGCTCGACCTGGCGCGGCTGAGCGATGCCCGGGTAGCGGTGCGCAAGGCCTACGCCTCGCTGTTGCGTGCGCGCATGCGCGAGCTGATGGAGCGCCACGGCGCGCGTCTGCCGGTCTACGTCACCTTCAGCAAGATGGACCTGCTGCACGGCTTCGACGACTTTTTCCGCCACTACTCCCGCGCCGCGCGCCGGGCGCCGCTGGGCTTCACCTTCAGCGCCGAGAGCGTCGAGCGTATCGATCAGTGGGCCGACGAGTTCGCCAACTCCTACGATGCCATGCTCGAGCGCCTCAACCGCAGCCTGCCCACGCTGCTGGCCGAGTGCCGCGACCGCGAGGAGCGTGAATCGGTGTTCCGCTTCGTGCGCCAGCTCGCCGGCCTGCGCGACGTGCTGCTCGGCTTCCTGCGCGAGGCGCTCTCCAGCGACCGCTACTCCACCGCCGCCATGGTGCGTGGCACCTACTTCACCTCGGTGTACCAGCAGGGCGTGCCGGAAGATCCCTTCGTCGACGCCGCCGCTCGCCGCTACGGCATGGCCGATACCACTCAGCCGGCCCACCGCGCCGCGCGCAGCGCGCTCTACTTCACCGAGGAGCTGTTCGAGAAGGTGATCTACCCCGAGGCGGGGCTGGCCGGCGACAACGCCCGTGCCGCCCGGAGGCGGCGTCGCCTGCGTCGTACCAGTGCCTTTGCCTGCCTGGTGGGCGGTCTGGCGCTGGTGGGTGGCTGGAGCCACTTCTACCAGAAGAACACCCAGGCGCTGGCGGCGGTTGAGGAGAAGGCCGAGGCCTTCCTCGCCGCCCAGCCCGACGAGCTGCGCAGCGATGACCCCACCGGCTATGCGCTGCTGGAGCCCCTCGACCGGCTGCGCGCCGCCACCCTGGAGTTCGGCGACTATCGTGAGCACCTGCCGTGGCTGGCCGACATGGGCCTCTACCAGGGCCACGCCGTGGGACGTCAGGTGGAGAGCGCCTATCTGGCGATGCTCAGCTACCACTTCCTGCCCTCGCTGATGATCGGCATCATGGACGACATGAACCGCGCCGAGGCGGGCAGCAACGAGAAGCTGGCCCTGCTGCGCGTGCTGCGCATGATGTCCGACGCCAGTGGGCGTCAGCCCGAGCGGGTCGAAGCCTACATGGCGCGGCGCTGGCAGCGTGCCTTCCCGCAGCGCGGCAGCGTGCAGGAGCGCCTGCTCGACCACCTCGCCTACGCCATGGCGCACACCGACCTCGAAGGCCAGATCGCCTCCGGCGACCGTCACGCCGAGCAGGCCATGGCGGCACTGCGCGGCAGTCTGCAGGCCGCTCAGGAAGAGCTCTCGCGTCAGCCCATGGATGAGCGGGTCTACGCCACCCTCAAGGCCGAGAGCTCCACTCGCAGCGGCGCGGTGCTCGAACTCCCGCAGGGTGTGGGACCGTCGTTCAACGCCGTGTTCATGGCCCGCGACGACGAGCTGGAGCGCCTGCAGGTACCCAGCCTGGTGACCCGCGACGGCTTCGAGGGCTACTTCCTCAAGGAGATCGAACAGGCCACCGAGCTGGCGATGATCGACCTCTGGGTGCTGGGCCAGCGTGACGACATCGCCTTCAGCGCCGCCGACGAGCGCCAGCTGCGCGATGCTCTGCACGAGCGCTACGTCAGCGACTACCACGTGACCTGGCGTCAGGTGCTCGACGACCTCTACCTGGTACCGCTGCCCGACATCGATCAGGCCGTGTTCGTGGCCGATACCCTGCTCGGCGCCAGCCGGCCGCTGGATCGCCTGCTCGGCGAAGTGGCGCGCCACACCCGGCTCTACCCCGAGCTGCCGGAAGACGACGAGACCGCCCGCCAGGCGCTGGAGCGCTCGCCGCGCTACCGTCTGGCCGGCGAGATCGAGCGCAACTTCCGCGATCTCAATGCGCTGCTCGACGCCCGCGGCGACAACCCGGCCGACATCGCCGAGATCAAGGTGGCCATCGGCGAACTGCGCGACTACCTGCGCCAGGTGCAGGGCGCCAGCGACCCGGGCCGGGCGGCCTTCCTCAGCGCCCGCGACCGCCTGGCGCTGCGCGGCGGCGACCCCATCCACAACCTCAAGCGCATTGCCGAGAACACCCCGGCCCCGGTGGATCGCATGCTCGAGAGTCTGGCCGACCAGAGCTGGCAGCTGATGATGGCCAGCGCCATCCGTCACCTGGAGCACCAGTGGCTCGACGAGGTGGTGGGGCCCTATCAGGAGCGTCTGGCAGGCCGCTATCCGCTGGTGCCCAGCGCCTCGCGTGAGGTGGCACTGGCCGACTTCGAGGCCTTCTTCGCCGGCGGTGGCATCCTCGATCGCTTCTATCAGGAGAACCTGCGTCCCTTCATCGAAGAGGCTCCCGAGTTCCTGGTCGACGCCGAGGGTAGTCCGCTGCTGCGTCAGAGCGTGTTCACCGCCTTCCAGCGCGCCGAGCAGATCCGCCAGGCCTACTTCGGCCGCGACGGCGTGCTCGACGTGGAGTTCGCCCTGGAGCCGGTGAGCCTGAGCGCCGACAAGCGCCGCAGCGTGATCAACATCGACGGGCAGATCATCGACTACGCCCACAGCGCCAGCTCGCGGGTCTCGATGATCTGGCCCAACGCCCTGCGCGGCGGCAACGAGAGCCGCATCACCCTGGTGCCGAGCCAGGTCAACCGCTCGCCGCGCAGCCTCAGCCGCGACGGCGCCTGGGCCTGGTTCCGTCTGCTCGACGAGGCGGAGATCACCAGCGCCGGCGAGCGCGACCTGGAGCTGCGTTTCCAGGTCGACGGTGGCACGGCGCGCTATCGCCTCTACGCCACCGGCTCGCGCAACCCCTTCACCCGCCCACTGGTCGCCGGCTTCCAGCTGCCCACCGCGCTGTACGCCGAAGGAGGCTTCGATGTTGGCAGCCTTTAAGCGCCTGTTCGGCGGCGAACGCCGCAAGGAGGCGGCGCCTGCCAGCACGGAGGAGGCGGTGAAAGGGCTGGAGGAGGCCTCGATGGAAGACATCGACGCCTTCCTCGAGGCGGCCCGGCGTGCCGATACCAAAGGGCACTCTCCCTGGGTACTGCGCGATGAGGCCCGCCTGGCCACCCTGCGCCGGGCGCTGGAGTTCACCGTGCAGCACGGCCAGTGGCTGCAGCGCGACGGCGGCAACATCGCTCGCTGGCAGGGTCGGCTGCTCAAGCTGCGTCACGGCGAAGGGCCTACCCTCGGCATGCTGCTGGCGTGCCGACCGGATGACGAAGCGGCCTGGCAGCTGCGCTTCTTCTTCGTCGAGCCCGAGTGGCAGGGCAGCGGACACGGGGCCCGCCTGCTGCGGGCGGCGCGCCTCAGCCTGAACGGCGTACCGCTCAACGCCCGGCTGCCACTGGCCTGCCAGTCAGCGATACGCAGCCTGGAGCAGGCCGGCTTTGCACGCATGCACGTCAATGCCTTCGAGGTGGCCAGCTTCGAAGCGCCCGCCGAGTGGGACTAGGCGAATAGCGACAGGAGAACGACAGATGGGACGCAAACTGGTACTCGTGGGTGACATCGGCACCGATCACGACGGCTTTCCGCCGACGCCGGTCACCGCCGGCAGCCCGACCGTGATCATCGACGGCAAACCGGCAGCGCGCCTGGGCGACCCCCTGGCCCCGCACGACAAGCCCAAGCACCCCTCGCATCCGCGCTCCATTGCCGAGGGCTCGGGCACCATCCTGATCGATGGCAAGCCGGCAGCACTCACCGGCCACGCCGTCGATTGCGGCGGCGTGGTGATCGGTTCCGCCAGCGGGGAGGGCAGCTGACATGGCCGACCGCACCGGACTCCAGTTCACCCTCGACCTCGCCGGGGTCGACAGCGCCGAGCTGGCGGTGATCGACTTCACCCTGGAAGAGGCACTCTCGCAGCCCTTCCACCTCGAGGTGCGTTTCGCCAGCCGCGACGGCAGCCTCTCCGCCACCGAGCTGCTCGACCGCCCGGTGAGCCTGACGATCTGGCAGGACGGCGAGGTGCTGCGCCGGGTCCACGCCGTCGTCAGCGAGTTCGGTCGCGGCGACCGCGGCCATCGCCGTACCCTCTACTCCCTAGTCGCCCGCCCGGCGCTGTGGCGCCTCGACCTGCGCCACAACTCGCGCATCTTCCAGGAGGTCTCGCCGCTTACCGTACTCAACACCCTGTGCGACGAGCGTGGCCTCACCGACGTCGCCTTCGCCGTCACCCGAGATCTGGCGGAAAGAGAATTCCTCGTGCAGTACCGGGAGACCGATCTCGCCTTCGTCGAGCGCCTGGCCGCCGAAGAGGGCCTGTTCTACTTCCACGAATTCGAAGACGCGCCGAACGGCGCCCATCGTCTGGTGTTCGCCGATGCGCCCCAGACCCTGGCCCACCTGGGCGAGCGTACCTACCACGGCCGCGCCGGCGGCACCCCGCCGAGCCGCCACGTGCGCAAGCTCCAGCAGCTCGCCCGGGTCGCCCCGGCCTCGGTCACGCTCAAGGACTACTCGTTCAAGAACCCCGCCTATGCCCAGCTCCACGAGCACGCCGCGGGTGACCTGGAAGAGCACGCCCAAAGGGACGACTACGAACACTACGACTACCCCGGGCGCTACAAGGCCGACGCCTCCGGCGACGCCTTCACCCGCATCCGTCTCGAACACCTCAGAAGCGGCGCCCTGACCTGCGTCGCCGAGAGCGATCTGCCCGAGCTCGCCCCAGGGGTCAAGTTCACCCTCACCGACCACGACCTCAGTGAGCTCAACTGCGATTGGCAGGTGGTCAAGGTCAAGCACACCGGCAGCCAGCCCCAGGCCCTGGAAGAGGATGGTGTTACGCAGAGTGATGCGGCGGGCCTAGGCCTGCGGGGTCGGGCAGGCTCGGAAGCCATGACCAAGTTCGACAACGAACTGATCCTCACCCCCGCCGACCGCGCCTGGCGCCCCACGCCCAACGCCAAGCCCCGCGTCGACGGCCCGCAGATCGCCTTCGTCGTCGGCCCCGAGGGCGAAGAGATCTACTGCGACGAGCACGGCCGGGTCAAGGTCCAGTTCCCCTGGGACCGTTATGCCGAACCCAATGAAACGGCGAGTGCCTGGGTGCGTGTCTCCCAAGGCTGGGCCGGCGGCGGCTACGGTAGTCTCGCCATCCCGCGGATTGGGCATGAGGTGGTGGTGTCGTTCCTCGAGGGCGACCCGGATCAACCGCTGATCACCGGGCGCACCTACCACGCCGTCAATACGCCGCCCTACGAACTGCCGGCGCACAAGACGCGTACCGTCATCCGCACCCAGAGTCACAAAGGCGAAGGCTTCCAGGAGCTGCGCTTCGAAGACGAAGCCGGCCAGGAACAGATCTGGCTGCACGCCCAGAAAGACCTGGAGTTGCTGACCCACAACGACCGCACCGAAGAGATCGGCAACGACAGCTTCCTCACCGTGCACCACGACCGCATCGGCGAGATCCACGCCGACGATCACCTGACGGTACACGGCAGCCGCCACACCCAGATCGACGGCGACGACCACCTCATCGTCGACGCCAGCCGTCACGAGAAATACGGCCGCGCCCTACTGGTCGAAGCCGGCCAGGAGATCCACCACAAGGCGGGCATGAAGGTGGTGATCGAAGCCGGCGCCGAGATCACCCTCAAGGCCGGAGGCAGCTTCGTCAAGCTCGACCCCAGCGGCGTCACCATCGTCGGTAGCCAGGTCAAGATCAACTCCGGAGGCAGCCCCGGCTCCGGCAGCGGCCAGGCCGCCCAGGCACCGGCGCTGCCGCGGGAGGCGGTGGGGGAAGTGCACGAGAATGTCACCATGGGGCCGGTATTCGGTAAGCGTCTCGATCAGGCCATGGCCGACGATATCCCCATGATCGAGCGCTGCCAGATGCAGCGTGACGGAAGCTGCCCCCTGTCCGACTGCCCTTGCAGGGGGCGTGCAGCGTCATGAGGGTGATCCGCGCCGATACATTGTCCGAGCTGCTCGTTGGGAAGGGCCGCCACTTGAGTCATTGGCTGGTTCTCGAAGAGACCGGCCAGACACTCGCCTCTCTGTACCAGCGGGTACCGAAGCTCGAATACGAGTGGCTGTTTCTGGAAACGCCCTATGCCGACTTCCTGAAGCGGAGCCCAGTGGTGCTTCGGATAAACGATGCACCTGACGAGCTCTTGCAGGCATTTGCCCAGGACCCGCGCAAGGGAGTCTCGCCGGGTATCGTCGTGGCCAGCCAAGCTTCGGAAGATGCGGTGCTTACGCACTTGCGCCGTTGTTTGAGCGTTGCCTTCTACGGCGATCGCCAAGGCATGTTGCGGTACTACCACCCAGACGTGGCGGCAGTGCTCTTTGCTACTCCCGAACATGTCAGCCAGGCCTGGTTCGGTCCTATTGAGCGCTGGATATGGCACGGCGAAGCGCATCCGAGAACGCCGGCAGCGTCCGCATGGCATGCGCTATGTGCCGACGATGAAGTGTCTGTGCAACACGTCGATCCGCTCCGGCAGGCCGAGGCGGCGGCTCAGCTTGCACTTACCGCCGGGCAGGAAGCCGCACTCGAGCGCCATATTCGGGTGATGAGGGCCTGGAAGGCGTTCCGCCAACCGGGCGAGCGTCTTGATGACCCGGCAGCCTACCGCCGCTTTCTTGCCAGTGCCTACCTCGAGCAGGCGCTGGGTCGGCAAAGCGATCCGGCCGTTGCCCTTGAAGAGCCTATGCAACCCCCTAGTCAATGGAGTGCCACATGAGCCAGGAATTGAGCCAGCACAAGGCGTGTGAAGAACCCAAGCTCTTCATTCAGGTCATGGGCAAGGACCACCCCGAGGGCCACCGCTTCGTCTTCTTCGACCTGGAGAACCAGCAGGAGCAGGTGGACCTTGCCGAGGCAGTCGAGGAAGAAGACTTGCCGGAACCGCTGAGCCGCATCCATGGCTGGGCCTGGGAAGGGCAACCGCGCCGTAACGTCTGGCTGGAGATCGCCAGCGAAGGTGAGCCGATACGAGTACCGCTGTTCGGCAACGTAGGCGTCACGCCATGGCAAGAGCATGAGCGGCATACCGTCCACCAAGCGCATGTCGTGCAACCCGTCATCCCGTTGGCTTTCTGGCAGTCGCTGCAGGACGATGCTACCCACGCCCTGCCGTGTCGCCCCGGCTACCTCTACATCCATTATCGGGGGGCCATATGGCGAGAGATCGAGGTGGGTGTCTCCGAGTCGGGTGAGTGGCAGTTCCGTGATGTCGATCTGGCACAGCACCGCAGCGAGACAGATGGCTATGTGGAGGACCGTCGTCCCACCGTGGGGCTGCCGTTGACGGAAATCTGGCTGCCGGCCCGGCGCGAAATGAGCTGGATGGGCCGCGAGGTCAAGGTGGCGTTCTCCGACGTGCAGTGGTCGGCGGCCAGACTGAACCATCTGGAAGCCAACCCTACGGCGATCAATCAGCGCTTCCAGTCCGTTTCGCTGCGCGATCCGTCCGAACGCGTTGCAAGCGGAAGGCTGCTGGCCGCCGAGCGGCTGACGCCGCAGCGCGAACGAAGCGCCAGTCTGGAAATGCAGGTCGCTCACCCGCCGCTCTGGACCGAGGATCTTTCGGGCAGCGTATTGTCCTCGCTTTACCAGCAAGCCTTGAGCGAGCAGCAGCGCTTCGATGGAGGCGGTTCGGACGCAGTGAACGGCGCCTGGAACGAAGCCAACAGGGATGACTCGCCTCTGAAGCGGGAGGTCGGTCTGCGTGCCGCTGCTGTCGAGTCGGTGTGTCAGGCAAACCGCAGCACACCCGTGCAGATGGAAGAGGCCAGCGAGCCGCCAGTTTGGGAAGAGCTGCCTGAAGGCAGCGACATTCTTGAGGATGCCAGGCAGCGTGAGATACCGGGCCTCGTCATACATGACCCCTTGTTCGAACTTCGCCACGCCCTGAGCCAGACACAGCTGGCCCAGAACTACCTGGCGCTGCTGCTCGAGCGCTGCGCTTCCCGGCCACACTTTCGCAGCGCCGTGCTGGTGCAGAAGCGCGTCATGCCCGAGCGCCTAGGGGGTGAGAGCAACCCGCTGCGCCGCTTTGCTTCGCAGCCGGCGCTGCGCTACCTGGGTGGGGAGTTTCACACCAGCGTGGCCACGCTGGCACGAGACATTGCCCATCGTCTCTGGGAGTTTCACCAGAATCGCCTCGCCGACTTGCTGGGCAATGCGGTCTACCAGCGGATATTGGCGGATTACTTCAGCCTGGAGGGGGGAGACTATATCAGTGGTTTCTGCCTTGCCGAGCAGTGCTTCACCGCCCTGAGCCTCGACCCGAAACGAGTCGACACCCTGGTAGATCAAGACATTCCCAGTCTGTTCCACACTGCCAATCCGGCAAAGGCCCAACGCACTCTACTCTCCTTGCTCGAGGATGGCAGCCGCGAACCGCTGCACGCCATGTGCTTCCCCGACAGCGAGGCTCATCCAGTCGAGGTGCCTTTCGTACTACCGGAGGAGGAAATCAATGACGGTAGCGGTCGTTTCCGCCCAAGGGCGTTGGCCGAGGAGAGCGAACGCAACGACGTTCCGGATAAGGACGACCTGCAGACCTTTGAAGCTTCTTTTCTGGCTGCCATGGCTCGCCTCGGCACTCTGGATGAACTCAAGCGCTGGGCCGATGCTCTCGATAGCGTATTCGGCAAGATCGCCGAGAGCGGCAGGAACCTGCTGGGCCAGGTAGCAAGCGAAAGCCAGCGCACGTCCGCAACGGCCAGAATCTATCTACCCGCCTTCAATGCCTCGCGCGGCGCGTTTCATAGCCTGCTGGGCGATCTCACCTTTCGCCCGTTGGATGGGATCAATTTGGATCGTATGGTCTTGCTCGGTGTTGAGGATGTCGCCACGGGCATGACCTTCGGGCTTACGAGAGCGGATCGCCTGCACTTGCAGCAATACCAGCAGGGCCAGTTCTACGGTGAGGTGTATCGCACCTCGGACGGTCAGTTGCTGGGCGGCACCAATAAACAGCGGCTTCGCTCCATGGCCGAGGTAGGCGAAGCCCGGGAGGTACGCTTCGTGTTTGCGCCTGCCGATTCACGCGCCGCCGATCTGGTACGCCGTGGCAGCAGCCGTATTGGCTTTGCTGAGCGCGCCACGGAAGCTACACGGCTGCCTTATATTATGGTCGTCGTACAGTCAGTTAATTTGTGGCAAAGTTCTAGTGCGGTAAAGGAAAGAGCGAAAGCCCGCTTTGATACCGTGACCGCTCTGGTTGATTTAAGCCTCGCCACATTGAACGTAAGTGACTATATAGCTCGGCGGCATCAGGCGCCTAAAGTTGCTATTGTTAAGATTAGCAATATTAGTCAAAGAGTTTTGGTGCGAAATGGTCAGGCTAATATAATAACGCGTCTGTTTCCTGATTTAATAAAGGTCAACTGGGCAGTTGCCAAGTTTGCAGGCTTTCTGATGGCGATATCCATGACTTGGGACGCTATTGGGCGTATGCGTGAAGGGGATAATGACGCTGCGCTGGCTTATGGTGTGGCAGCGGTAGGTGCCACGATGTTGATGCTATTCAGCGGCCCGGTGGGCTGGGTCGGCTTAGCGTTGCTCTTGGGCGGTGCCGTGGGCGGTATATTGCTGACCGATGGTCCGTTGGAGCAGTGGATCAAGCATGGCCCCTTCGGCGATCAGCGTGGCCGTGCCCCATGGCTGGAGGAGCCGGAGGAAGCCTACTATCGCTTACAGGGTATATTCGCCAATATCCAGGTTTCACTGCGTAGGGTCAGCCCGGTGGAACGCGACTCCCTGCTCGCCAAGCTGGGCAACACCCATACCTCTCCAGTGGAAACGGTCATGCCAATGGGGCAGCTATGGCAAGCTCAGTTCGATCCGCGCCAGGCCATCAACACCGCCATCGAGGTACGTAGCGCCTTGCCCGGTATGGGGAGAGAGCTGAACGATGTCACGGTGCTGCGATTGGTACAGGGATCGCACTATCGTTCGCCAGCAGGCAGTTCATGGACGGAGAGATCCTCGACTCGTTTTCAACCGCTGCTTACGCAGCTGGGTGCGCAGCACATCACCTACTTTGTGCATTCTCCCGCCAACGAGGCCATGCGTGGCTTTGGCAGCAGCACCGAATATCGCTGGGACGTTCAGGTACAATTCCGTGAAGCGACGCAGATACCGCTGCGCCCTAGCCGGCGCATCTACCCGGCGCCAGCTCCACTGACAGCCATGCCGGACGATATGTCGGCCATCCTCAGCGTCGAGAGAGCCGAAGATGACTACTGGATCAAGGAAAGACTCAATGTCCGCTAAAGAACATCTCGGTGACTACTACGCCGATAGCGCTTATATCCCCACCAAGCGTCAGCAGTGGGAGGTGGCGAACCCTGAGCGAGACACTATTATTGGCTCTCGGCTTTCTTGGGACCGGCGGACCCAGGATAATGGCACTAATGAAGAGTATGGCTATAATAATATTGCCATTTCCCAGAACTGGGAGGAGCAACGTGCGAGTAGTGGGCTGGAAGGTGACGAGGTTTTCAAAGCTATAAAGGTACGTTACGATCATCAAGTTGTTATGCCGCCTAATTACACAGCCATGGCGAAATATCTTCATATGGTAATGGGTTTTGCTATTGTTGGATTTTGTTTGTTTTTATTTGGGTTTCTTTTTCTGACGGTTCTTGACTTTTTCCGATGGGCATTCGGTGGAGATAGTGTTGAGGAGTTTTATGCGGGTTTCTTGATTAATGCGGGCCTGTGCTTGCCTGTGGTAGCGATTTGTTTGATTCTTTGGCGAGGGGGGCGATATCTGGAAAAAAAACATCCATCCGTATTTTATGGCATGCGAGAGGCTCCCCTCTGGCAGCTTAATCGCCAAACGGGACTTTTCACCATCTATGATCCTAGGAATGCCTGGAAGACTCGCCTGGAAGCCCCTTTCTGGGAGTTTGATGCCTTTCTGGAAAGCTCCCCCGATACCCAGGGCAGTGCCACCTACTCGCTGATTCTCTATCACCCCTTCCAGCGGATCCGGCAGAAGCTGGATGCCCAGTTTCCGCCGACCAAGATGCCCGGTGAGCTGGTCGCGGCCTGGCAGTTCCTGCAGCGCTACATGGATGTTTCGCAGCCGCTGCCCGATGTGCCGGGCCTAGAGATTCATCGCCACAAGGACCCCACCACGGCGGCGGCGGACCAGCAGCAGGGCCGCAACCCGCGCTACTGGCGCGACATGGACGAAGCCAGCGTGAAGCAGATCCAGGAAGCGAAGTACCGCAAGAACATCCGCCTGCGCTAACCGCAGTCAACGAGCCAATCGCCGGGCCTTCTACTCGAAGGCCCTAGCCCCGCTATTGCCTGAAACCGCGCAGCGGGGCGGAAACATACAACCATCAGGGCCGACGCCAAGCGTCTGCCCCGGCGGTAGCGTGGGGAAATCCAGAGGCATGAGGGGTTGGCTGGCGCCTGCTCCGCTGACGGCGATGCCGGAAGATATGTCGGCTATCCTCAGCATCGATAGAGCGGAAGATGACTACTGGGCCAAGGAAAGACTCAATGTCCGCTGAAGAAATGGCTTGAGTGAACCTTTCCTTGCACCAGGTGAGCACGAGTTTTTCCAAAATACTTTGATGGCGCTCTGCCAGAAAGAAAAGAGGAGTTCTGGGGTGTTTAGGAGTTGTCTATGCACAATTCCTGAATGCCGGAGAGGATCGTATATTCTACGCCGTCGATTGCCATAATGATGAAGGAGTGCGGGATCTTTCCTGTGGAATGGTCAACTACAGCGATGTCCTGAATATTTGGATTGATTCATATTGTTGCAGTGTTAGTGGGGATAGGAAAAGGAATGATGAGCGCTATTAAATATTTTGTTCTTGTTGCAGTTGTTTTGTTCAGTATTTCGATATCGGCTGACGAAAATTATGGTGAGGAAGAGGCGGTAATAGAGTTGTTTTTCGAATATCTGGCTGCTTACTCAGATTCAGATTTTCATAAAGCAGCCACGTTTGTTCATCCGCAACATTTGAGAGACTATGAAAAATACACCCTCCCGGTTCTCATTGAGGCAAAGAACCACCCCTTGAGTTCGCAACACATGATTGTGGAGGTATTTTTTGAGGGGGTGCCAGACGAAAAAATATATGAAATAACCGGTGCTGAGATATCAGCGCGCCTTGATCGTGCCATGGTCAGGTTTCTTCCAGTAATTATTGAATCAGCGCGTCTAGAAAATATAAGCATCAAGTCTGTCGAATTCCTTAACGAAAACCGTGCCAGGGTAAGTTATGATTACCATCCTGAGGATGGTGGAGTAGAAGAGATTGAGGATAATTTCGCCAAGTATTATGGAGCGTGGCGCATTCTACTACCCGAGTCACCTAAACAAGCTTCAGAGAGTTTAAAGAGCCTTTTTGAGTAAGGCGGCCGACTGTCAGGTAAAGACCTTCACACTTAATTATGATGCAAGAAATGCCTGGAATACTCGCCTGGAAGCCCCTTTCTGGGAGTTCGATGCCCTTCTGGAAATCACCCCCCGCTACTGGCGCGACATGGACGAAGCCAGCGTGAAGCAGATTCAGGAAGAGAAGTAGCGCGAGAACATCCGCCTGCGCTAAGCGCAGTCAACAAGCCAATCGCCGGGTCTTCTACACGAAGGTCCTGGCCTCGCTATTGCCTGAAACCGCGTAGCGGGGCGGAAACATACAACCATCAGGGCCGACGCCAAGCGTCTGCCCTGATGGTAGCGGAGGGCTTCATAGTTGTGTGATCCCTTCGTACGCGTCTTGCCAGTAATGAAAGGCCTATCAGAATAGGAAATTACATGTCCTTAAGTAGCGAGTATTCCTTACGCCCACCAGTAGGGCGCATCACACAAACGGCTAACCGACTTCTGGTACGTGCCTTGGAGGCGCTTTTTTCCCTCTGGGGACTGCTGGCCGTCGGTGCCTGTGTGTTGGCAGGTATCGCATTAATGGTTGCTGGTTCATGGGCGAATGGGTTTCTGCTAATCATCGCCCCTTTCGGCCTGCTGTTCGCGATTGGACTAGCCTGGCTGGCGATCGCCAC
This sequence comes from Halomonas sp. MCCC 1A11062, assembly GCF_021404355.1. Taxonomy (NCBI): domain Bacteria; kingdom Pseudomonadati; phylum Pseudomonadota; class Gammaproteobacteria; order Oceanospirillales; family Halomonadaceae; genus Halomonas; species Halomonas sp. MCCC 1A11062. Next base: position 51,031 of record NZ_JABFTW010000001.1, on the reverse strand, counting down.
TTATCTGTTGATGCTGTTTGGCGAGCATGAAAGTGGTCGTACGTTTGCGATGTTCATACTTGCGATGTTCGTGTTGCCGCCAATGGTACTGTCAGTCATGTACGATACCTTGCTTTTCCGGGTTATGAGCCCTTCGCTGTCTGCCACTGTGCTGACTGGAATGACAGTGGGATTGTTGATTCTCGGCCTGTTTGTGGTCAACCAAGCTCTAGCTCGCTGGTCGCATCGTATCGACTTGTTGGCTCATGGTCTCAATCTGCTGTTGGTGTTAGCGGTAGTGGAGTTGACTTTTCCGTACCGGGAGACATTGCTTACCCATGTTCAAACTAGTAAATGCCATACAGTAGAAAGTACCTTGCGCTCTGGGATTAAGCAGAGCGGCACAATCTGTCTGGCAAGCTTTTCTATTGACGGTAAGACTCGTGAAATATGGATATCACCTGGCGCTAGGCGTAGTGTGCGTGTTCGACACGGAATATTTAACCATTATCGTTGAGAGCAGTTCCCTCGTTGCTTTTAATTGCTTTCTAAACTAATGAGAAAACCATGCTTCCATTAAATTTCAAACAGACTTTCGACATCGAATTTCTCCAGTCCCTGTATGATCACCTCCAAGGCTATGACGAATCGTTGAAGCTGGTGCTTAGGACAAAGAGTGGTCGCAAGACTGATGACCCTAGTCAGGCCTGCATTGGGGAGATTCGTAATTCCAGCAACAAACCGCTGTTTGGTATGGGGCCGAAGGAGGGAGTCGTTCACCTGAAGCATACAGGAGAGCTTCGAACTCCCTTGCTCGATTTTTTGAAAGAACAGGGCGTCGATAAGGAGGCAGTAAGTTTTGATATGGGCATCATCTGCGTGATGGCATACGCTGTGTTGGTCGCAGGTGGTGGACTGGTCTATGCCGTAAATAACTATGCCGAATTTCTATACCCTTATATTCTTGCCTGCGTAGCTTTTGTACTCTCAGGCCTAGCGCTGATGGCGTACTCCTACAAACCTGGCCAGGAAAAATGGTCGGTTCCTTCCTTTATCCTGCTCGCCATTGGTGCTTTGCCCACCGCTCCAGCAAGTCTATTGACATTGCCAATGGTCAAGTCCCTCGGGCGAGCCAAGTTAAAAAGGCTTCTTGAGCACGGTGAGGAAGAAAAAGGCTTATCGCACACCTAATTGAACCTACTTTTATCAGGGAATGAGAGAGTGAGTAAGAAAGAAGAAAAAGCTGTGTTGGAAGACCTGGATTTTAAATGCTCTTCATGTGGTTCATGTTTCTGTGAGGAGTCGCAATGGATTGCTGGGCTACTGGAGTCACGGACGGCCACTTGCCCGAGTTGTGGCGCTGAGTTGTTGCTAGGGAAGGAGGAAGAAGGAAAGCTGGCAGCCTTCATGAAAAAGAAGGATAGATTCGGGAAGGCAATGTTCGTCTTTATGTGTGCCTATTCCCTGGGTGGGCTCGTCGTGTCTTTACTTTTCGGCGGGCTGGGCTTTGTGCTTTATATGCCTGTTGGGCTCGTGGCCTTCACTGCTTTAAAGATGTCGTTCGACAGCAGGTCTGATCTTTCAATTCGATTGGAGGTGATGACCTGATCATTGTGTCGGCTTTTGGTTGTGCTCTAGAGGCGAGAAATTTTCTTTAACTGAAAAAGAGAGAATGTCGTGGGGAACAGAGTGTTTGGTGAGGTTGAAGTTGATTTTGAAAGCTTACCTGAAGAGAAAGAGGTGCCAAGGTTTGAGTCTCGATATGAGGCTTACTGTAGAGAAAGCAAGACAACCAAGGTCATCGCTAATGTAGTGATGTGTGTGGCAGGGTTGATGGTCTTTGTCGGGGGGTGCTTCCTGGTATTCGGGCCAAGCACCGTCATGGTCAACAGGTTTTCAGGTCCGACATTCATACAGTTTCTTCAGCTATATCCTGGGCCTATTGTTTCATTTGGTGCCCTCTTGGCTTTTTTGGGAGCCAAGCTCGTCCCTGATAATCACACGCCCGAAACGTATATGTTGACGTATTACGGGTTGAAAGGCGAGGAAGAGTGGGGCAAGCCACTGAAAGTAGATCATGTGAAGGGAGATCTCTTCCGTTTCGATCACTATAGCGACGAGGAGCTGAGTCGCCTTGGCTTTGGTAATAGTCAAGAGAATGTCGAGCGTGCCGATACTTGAGATGGCGTGACAGTGGGCTCAATGAAGCGATGTAATGATAATCTTTAGGAGCGGGGAATGAAGTGTACTGCGTGTGATTCGGGCAATCTAGTGCCCAGCTTTCTGGACGATCTGTTTCGTTGCCATACGTGTGATAACTGCGGCGGAAACTGGATTCTGATCGAGGATTATATCGGTTGGAAGGAACGGCATCCCGAGCATGTATTCTCTGGTGAGAGCATAGAGGCCGAAGATTCTCCGGGGGCGCTGATCTGCCCTATGAGCGGCGGAATCATGCGGAAATTTCGCGTTGCGAAGGACAACGCTCATCGTCTGGATTATAGCGCCAGGGTTGGTGGGGTGTGGTTGCACAAGGGCGAGTGGGAGATGCTGGTGGCTGAAGGACTGGCGGGTAACCTTAACGCCATTCTTACCGACCAGTGGCAGCATCGTATCCGCAAGGAGAAAGCCAGCGAGTCACTCGAGAACCTGTATCGCAGTAAGTTCGGCGATGCCGATTACGAGAAAGCCTGTGATATCAGGGAGTGGCTGCATGCTCATCCTCATAAGTGTGACATCCGCGCGTTCCTGATGGCTGATTCGCCTTTTTCAGCTTCCTGAGAACAGGATAAACGATTTCTTTATAGAGCCGGAGCCAAGCCAGGATGGGGGGAAGTATGGGAGCAGTAGATGATGTAGAAGCCGTTGATGAAGTTGATTCGAAACGTAACGGCGTGGCCTATGAAAGTTTGACGAACAACCCTTTTTTCATGCTTAAGGTGTCTCCAGAGGATAGTCTGGAGGTGCTTACGGATCGCTTCGAAGACATCGTCGATGACCATCTCATCGATGAGCAAGCAGCTCTGAAATATTACCAGGCCTTGAGCAGCTCGTTACCTCGCCTTGAGGCAGAGGTGGCTTGGCTGCCTGGAGTGCCCTTCGCACAGGCGTTCGAGGCGGCGCGTGATAGCAAGGTGGCCGACCTATCCGATTGGCCGCCGCTTGCCGCGGCCAATCTCGGAGTGATTCGAATTGCCATGGGTAGTGAGGCGACGGCGACGGAGCTGAAATCTCTCCTGGCGCAGTGGCAGGCCGTTCAGCCCGATGAGCTAACGAAGTCGATCTCCCGGCAGCGCGAGGCCAGCGGTTTTCCCGCGGTGGATGTCGAGCAGGTCAAGGAAGTCGTGGAGCGCCATACACGCGAGCAAGCGAAACACCTCTTCGAGGCGTTGAGCCGAGGTGCAGAGGAGCGGTTACCTGCCTTGTTGTCGGAGGCGCTCGAGGGCATTGAGGAATCCTCCTCTTCGTGCCGCTTCACACGAGAATTGTTGACGGCTTATCAGCGGTGGTGTGATGAGCCAATGAAGGCGCTGGGTGCCGAGATTGACACCAGCCTTCAGCAAATGAATACGCTCCTCGACAGCGTCCTCGAACTGGACATCGAAACCGAGAGCGAAGCCGATATGGAAATCGGCAGCGGGATCGAGAGTGAGGCTTTCCATGCGCCGGCAGAGACTCTGCTCGAATGCCTCAACCGCTGGGAAGTACTTTCGCGACCGCTCCGGTTGGAATGTCAGCGCAGGAGCGTAGATGAGGCGCATAGTATGAGAGTCGTTGCTGCCACTTTGGACGTTGGCATTCGAGCACATACTTACATCCCTGAACGGGCCACTGAGCTGGTTACCATGGCGCGTCGATTGACGCTTGGCGTACCGGGAATCGCCAAAAGAGCGGAACTCATCCTGAATATGCTGCAGGACATCGCCGACCTCAATTACCTCGAGGAGCATGCCCCGGATTTTGGCCGCTGGGTGGAGAGCCTGGGGAGCGATCAGGAGCAGCTGGAGGCGACGATTCTCGCTCACGAGCAGCACCATCCGGAGCCCAGCATCGAGAACAGCCTCTTTCCAGGTTTGGTTGAGTTGTTGGAGAGCGCTACTGATGAAGCGCTGGTCCGCGGGGCTTGGGTGCGGTGCAATAGGGTGCTCGGAGAGATGACCAAGGTCATGCCGCTGGTTCATGCGGCTCGTCATCTTATCGAGATCGAGCGGCAATACCCCTTGGAGGGCTCATTTGGCGAGCGGCTGCGATCGAACTGGCAAGAAATGCTGTGGCTCGAGGTGCAGGCTGGTATCGAGCTGAGCCGCTACCTATACAATCAGCAGAACCTCACCGAGTGGCTGCAAAAAGGTCATGAGCGTTTCGGCCATGATCCTGACAAGCTTCGCTTTCTCGATGCCCAGAAGACGACAATCGACCCACCGTCAGATAATGGCGTTGTCAACTTCGTGGTATGGGGCGTAATAGCAATTGTCTTCTTCCTCTTACTCCTTTCTCTGTGAAGCCTAAGTCATTTAAGGACAATCATGGATATTGATCTCGCGAAAGGGATGCTTCTGGAATATTGGCGTGTCGAAAAGCTGTGTGAATCACTGCTCGATGCCTTGCCACCTCATCAATTCAAGCAACAGGCTGCGCAGCTGCGCTACTCGGCACGGCAGACTTCTCGACTCATAGCGCCGCTGGAGTTGGAGGTGGTGGATTATATTCACCAGCGTTACGTGCCAAATCTTCCGGTACAGGTAATCAATAACGAAGAGATGGTTGGAGAGGGTGAGCTGACCATCGTCCAGACCATCGAGCCGACCATCGTTCGCCAAGGAGAGGTGTTGCACCTCGGTCGCGTCATCGTCAAGGGAAGGAGCTGAGCATGTACATCGGTATCGATTTGGGTACTTCCAATAGCGCAGTGTCTTGCTATTTCCAGGGCAAGGTGGAAGTCGTGTCCATCGAGGGGGGAGACAATGTTCTGCCCAGTGTCATCTACGTGGACGAGTCAGGGAACAAGCTTTACGGGCAGCGTGCCTTCGAGCAGATGGTGCTGTCACCTGACAATGTGGCGGCCGGCTTCAAGCGCCTGATGGGAACTTCCACGGAGCTACACGTGGGGCATGGCAGGACGATGACCGCAGAGCAGGCCAGTGCGGATATCGTACGTCAACTCTTGGCCCAAGCCTTCAAGGCCTACCCCGATGAACCGGTGGAAGGATGCATCGTCACGATTCCGGCGGCGTTCAATCAGATGCAGAGCGAAGCCACGCTTCGGGCTACCCGGGCGGCCGGTGTCGAGGCCGTAGGGCTGCTGCAGGAGCCGATCGCTGCCTCCATGGCGGCGATCGCTGCCGGTGAGCTCGATACCGGACTATTCCTGGTCTACGACCTGGGGGGCGGTACCTTCGATGTGGCGTTGGTACAGAGTGTCGGTGGAGCGGTCAATGTCCTCGATAACCTCGGTATCAACATGCTTGGTGGACGTGACTTCGATCGCGAAATTCTGCATGCCGTGGTCGTCCCTTGGCTGCAGCAACGCTTCAGTCTACCCGAGAACTTTCTCACTGAGCCTGGCTACCAACGGCTGTTGCGCATCGCTCGCATGGCAACCGAGCGTACGAAGATTGCGCTATCCAGCAGCGATGTCGAAACGCTTTTCGTCTCCGGAGACGAGATCGGCACTCGTGATGAGCGCGGCGAACCAATCTACCTCGATCTAGAGATCGGTCGGGAAGCGCTGCGTCAGTTGATCGAGCCGCAAGTGGACGAAACCGTTGCGTTGTGTCGACACATCCTCGCCAAGAACGGTTATCGGGCCAGCGACGTGGCTCGTATCGTTTTCATCGGCGGGCCGACGAAAACGCCATGGTTGGTAGAGCGAGTCGCTGGGCAGCTGGATATCGTGGCCGACACTACGGTCGACCCCATGGTCGCGGTGAGCTATGGCGCCGCCATTTTTGCCGAAAGCCGCGAGTGGGAAGAGGGTGGTTCCGTACGCAAGTCGTCGCGGAACACGCTGGAAGTTGCGGAGTTGGCGCTGCGCTACGATTTCCCCGCACGTACTTCCCGGGATACCGCACGGCTGAAAGTGTCGCGAGGTGCGGTGGGCGGCGAGGCGCTGGAAATTCAGGTCGACTGCTCCAGAGGGTGGACGTCGGGCCGGCAAAAGCTCGAGGAGTCGGTGACGTTGCGACTGCCTATCGCCCAGCAGGGAGAGAATCACTTCCGTATCAGCATGTTCGGCAGCGATGGCCGGCCACTCGCCGAAGCCAGCCGGCAGATCGTGATTCTGAGAACCCATGCTAGCGCAACCGGCATTCCAGCGACTCAGACCATCTCGGCGAAGGTGGTGGAGATGGGAAGCGGTGGAGCGATCAACACACTCGAACCCATGATCGCCAAGGGCACTTTGTTACCCGCGGAAGGCACCAAGTCGTTCCGAGCGGCCCGAGGCGTGCGCTCAGAGAGTAACGAGCACATCTCCCTGGAGCTGTATCAGCATGCCGAAAACGTGGATGATCCGGAACAGAATCTAAGCGTTGGAGCTTTTCGTATATCAGGCAGCGATCTGCTGCCGGGCATGTCAATCAACAAGGGTGACGAAGTCATTTGCCAATGGCGCATGAACGATAGTGGCATCCTGCGTGTGGTGATCGACGTTCCAGCGGTAGGGCAGACCTTCGACACGGGGCATCTCTATGCCGATACCGATGGACACCGCAACTTCGACGGCGAGGAAGGCAAGGGTTTGCTGTCCAGCCAGATGGAGGAGGCCAATAGCGAGCTGGCGCAGGCCAATACACGTCTGGGCAAGGAGGCACGACAAGAACTAGGTGCCATTGGTGCTGCCCTGCAGGAGCAGCGTCGTGCTGCGGAACGTGCCGTCGACCCCGAAGTGCGGCGGGGCATCAGCGAACGGGTGAGGGCTTTACGCCAGGACCTCTCACGCCTGGTGCACTCGCCCCAGCACCGCAAGACGATGCTGAGTGGGTACCATGACGAGTTGGTCAAACTCTACGAGCGTGAGCTCGATATTGGCAATCTGCCTCTCGACAGCGAGCGCTTCCGGCGTATGTCGAAAAGTGCCCTGGAGGAACTCGAGCGCGGCGACTCGGCGGCGCTCAACGATGCCGAGCGGATCATCAACGAGATGGATGCGCTGGTTTACGACTTGATGCTCCAGCGACCTGAAGTCGTGGTCAATGTGTTCCGCAGCGTGGCGGAGCGCTCTGCCACGAGCGTAGATGCCGAACGGCATGCGAACCTGGTGAAAGAGGGCCAGGAGGCGGTCCAGAACAACGAAATCATGCGGCTCAAGTCGATCAATAATCAGTTGTTCAATCTTCAGGCTCAACATGGCGCGGGACACTCGGTGAACGTGACCGATCTCGCTGGCCTGATGCGGGGGTGACGGTGGCTTCGTTCCCTTGGTTTCCCCTGAGGACGCGACTGGGGCACGAGCATCATGTTGCTGGCCTCAAGCACGAGGGGCCTGGCTATCAGGTGCTCGCACTCGAACCGGTGGATCAGGTTGCCCTGGTTCTGGCCCATGGTCATGACATGGCTGCGGCCTGGGAGCAGGTGTTGGCACCGCGACAGGAAGCAGGGCGCTGCTGGGTCGAGCGATACGGCAACGATGCTTACTGGGTGAGTCTGTTCCAGAAACAGCATGAGCCATTGTCCATCGAGGCGATCGCCCAACGGCCCGATTACATGTCCCCCCGCGATCTCATGGCCATTGCTCGCGCCCTGCGTAGCATGCCCGACGGCCATTGGGGAGCGGCGCTCTATTGGCCGGATGCCCAGCTCTGTCTACCGACCAGCCTTGAAGCGGAGACGGCTGCTCAGCGCAAGGATTTGGTCATCTCCCTGCTGACCGGGGGCGTTGCCGATGGCCGGCTTTCGCCCCAGGAAATCCTGCGCTTCAACCAGTGGCTGACGCTGCAGGATGTCAGGGCGATCTTCGAGGTGCTGGACATCGACCGGGTGGCTGCCGAAGGCAGCCGCCCCTTGCCCAGTGAGCCCTTCCGCCTGGCTGGACAAGCCAGGCTGGAGGCCTTCTTCAATGAATACATCGTCGACTATTACCGCCGCAAGGACGCCTATGCCGCCATGCAGGTCGCGCCACCCAACGGGGTACTGCTGTACGGGCCACCTGGCTCGGGCAAGACCTATGCAGTGCGAAAATTTGCGGAATACCTCGGCTGGCCGGTGCGGGAGGTCGATCTTGGCAAAGTCGGCAGCACCTACATTCACCAGACCAGCCTACGGCTGCGCCAGGAGTTCGAGCAGGCCGAGCGCGAAGCGCCGAGCATCATCATCATGGATGAGCTGGACGCCATGGGGGCGAGTCGTGAGGGAGTGCGTCACGAGCACAAGATCGAGGAAATTTCGGAACTGCTGCGCCTGATCGATGCGGCGGGCCGCCGCGATATCCTGGTAGTGGGCATGACCAATCGGCCGGAAGCGCTGGACAGTGCACTGCGACGACGGGGCCGCTTCGACTACATGTTGGAGGTTCCCTATGCCGACCGAGAGGGCGTGAGGGACATGCTGCGCAGTGAGCTGGCCAAGCGGCCCACGGCATCGAGTCTCGATCTGGAAGCGTTGGCACATCGGCTCACGGGGCATCCGTTGAGCGATATTGCCTGGGTCATCAATGAAGCCGGACGTCTAGCGGTGCGCAGCCAGCACAATATCATCGACAGCTGGTGCCTGGAGCAAGCGATGGCCTCTCTTGTAAAAGAGAGCTGAGGCTTTGCCAATCCAGGGGAGTGTTGATGCTCGGCTCGACATCCTCGTCTTGCCAGGAGGGAATCAGGAGCCATGGGTGCATGGCTCCTGATACTGGTCACGCGCCAGGCTGATTGCGCGAGGCCTTGAGGCGAGCCATGACGCTTTCCACGGCATCGCTTTCCTGATTGATGCCGGCAGCCTTGAGACGCTCGTCCAGGTCGGCGCCGGTCAGTTCCTTCTCGAGCTGCACGCTGGCACTCTGCTGATCCTCGATACGCTGCTGGCGCTCGCGGATACGTTCCAGGGTGGCCTTGGCACTGCTCAGGGAGGATTGGTTGCTGCCGATGTTGGTATCGATCTGGGCGGTAGTGCGCAGCACCCGCTCGTTGGTCTTGACGACCTGGAGTTCGCGCTTGTATTCGGCCAGCTGCTTCTCCGAGCGCTGCATGCGCTCGCGCATGGCGTCCACCTTGCCCTGCAGGTTGGCGCGGGTGGCGGTAAGGTCGCTGCGTTGCCGTTCGGCTTCGACGATTCGCTCCGCGACTTCACGGGCGAGGTCTTCCTGGTTGGCTTGCAGGGCCTTGTGCGCCTCGGCTTCTCGACGTGAAATCTCGTCTTCAAAGCCCTTGATCTGACGGCCGAGCGAGGTGTTTTCCGCCATCAGGGCGGCAAGTTCCTGACGCGCCTGGCGGAGTTCGTTCTCGGCGTCGCGGATCTCCTGCTCGAAAATGCGGTTTGCCTGGCTATCCACGACGGACTCGCCCAGCTCGTTGACGCCGCCGCGTACGGCGGTAAGGATTTTTTTGAACATCGATCTCATTCCCTGTGGCTCCTTCCTTTTACTTTAAGAATTCTTCAAACAATTCAAGTAAATCGATGGTGTTGTCAGCAAGGGAGCCGAGCTCCTGAGCGATTTCCCGGTAGGTGGCGGAAGTCGAAAGTGCGCCATGCACGACATAGCGCTGGTCGATCTTGCCTAGGGCACTCAAGGGTAGCGGCACGCTGAGCCGAAGCATGCTGTCGAGGAGTTCCGGAAGGCGCTCCTGAGTGACTTCGCTCTCATCGAACAGGTAAGTGAAACAAAGGATTTGTGTTTCGTCGAAAGTTAGGTAGACAGGCACCTCTTCTGCACCCGAAACGGTGACTTGCAGAACGTCTTCTTTGCCTTCTATCGGCATGACATGAAAGTGGCGGCCTTCATAGGTGGTGTCGCTGAGGTGTAACATTAGGTCTTGCGTATCCACTTCGCTCTCCTTTTCTCGTGGAAGCCTGTTGACAGAATTAATACAACTCATTAAGTTTATCCAGTTGACTCGGGGGTTGGCAACGACAATTGATTACAGCTGTCGTTGAAGGGGGCTTTGCCAAGGATCACTCAGGCAGCCTTGGGTAAGTCTGTATCAGGGATGATTGCATAAATGTCGATATTCCTTTCTATTGTCACGTCTTTTCCTACCGTTTTCTTTACCGTTCTACTCTGCGTGGCTGTTATCTATTGGCTGGTATCCCTGACGGGACTGGTCGATAGCGATGCGCTGGATGGCGACATCGGGGGCGATGGGGCGGTGGATTTCGGTGGGTTGCTTGCCACGTTAGGGCTTCAAGGCGTCCCGCTCCCTCTGGTGATTACGTTACTTTCCCTGTCTGGTTGGCTGATCAGCTACTTCGCCGATCTTTTGTTGGGAATCAATACTCTTAGCGGCTGGCTGGGTGGGCTGCTGAGTGTCATTCTGCTGATCGTGTCGATCATTGGCGCATTCATCGCCACAGCGGTGTTCATCCGCCCGCTACGCCCTCTCTTCGTCCGGGCTTATCACAAGCCCCAGGACATGCAGCTCATCGGCGCGCTGTGCACGATTCGTTCCGGCTCGGTTGGAGCGACTAGCGGAAGTGCCGACGTGCATATCGATGGCTCGCACTTGATTCTACAGGTAAGAAGCGATTCACCCCTGGTTCGTGGGGACAAGGCAGTGCTCATCGAGTACCTGCCTGAAAAGAAGGCCTACTGGGTCGTACCAGAAAAAGAGTTCCATTCCGGCTAAGCCGGGTTAAACGCGCGGGAAACTTGGGAGACTAAAGCAATGGACTTGTCGTGGATCATGCCGCTGATCGTGGCAGTTGGCGTCATCGCCATCACCATTTTTGCCTTGTTGGCTTTATTTCAGGCTTTTTATAGAAAGATCGATCAGGGCCAGGCCCTGATCGTCAACGATCTTTCAGCGACACCCAAAGTGTACTTTACCGGTGCCATGGTGCTGCCCGTGATCCATCGGGCCGAAATCATGAAGATATCGGTCATTACCCTGGAGATGAATCGTACCGGCAAGGAAGGTCTGATTTGTCGCGACAATCTGCGTGCCGACATCAGCGTGGCATTCTATCTGCGGGTCAATGCCACGGCCGATGACGTATTGCGTGTTGCCAAGTCGGTTGGCGTGGGCCGCGCTTCCGACCGGGATGCAGTGAACGAGCTGTTCAATGCCAAGTTCAGTGAGGCGTTGAAGACCGTCGGCAAGAAGATGGACTTCATGCAGCTCTTCGATGAGCGTCAGCAGTTCCGCGATGCCATCGTCGAGACCATCGGTCAGGATCTGAACGGCTACATCCTGGAAGACGTGGCGATCGACTATCTCGAGCAGACGCCCAAGAGCTCACTGGACCCTAACAACATCCTGGACTCGGAAGGCATCAAGCGCATCACCGAGATCACCGCGCTGCACAACGTCGAGACCAATCGTCTGGAGCGCGACCAGGAGCTGGAGATCCAGCGCAAGAACGTGTCTGCCCGTGAGGCGGCACTGGAACTGGAGCGGACCCAGACCGACGCCGAAGCGCGTCAGCGTCGCGAGATCGAGAGCCTGCAGGCACGCGAGAGTTCCGAAACCGAGCAGGTTCGTCAGCAGGAGCGCGCCAAGAGCGAGGCGGCTCGCATCAAGACCGACGAAGAGCTGGCGATTGCCGACGAGAACAAGCAGCGCCAGATCGAGATGGCGGCCAAGGCTCGCGAGCGTGCCGTACAGATCGAAGAGGTGCGCATCCGCCAGGCGCGCGAACTCGAGGACGTGAACCGCGAAAGGGCGGTGGAGATCGAGCGGATCGGCATGGAGAAGGCGCTGGAAGAAGAGCGCAAGGAAATTGCCGACATCACCAGCCAGCGCATTGCCGTCGAGCGCAGCGTGGCGGAAGAAGAAGAGAACATCCATGACGTTCGCAACCGTGCCGAAGCCGAACGCCAGAAGGTCACTCGCCTGACGGCTGCTCAGGCCGAGGCCGAAGAGCGCAAGCTGAAGGAAGTGCGGCAGGCGGAGGCGACCTTCGAGCGTTCCAAGCTGGAAGCCGAAGAGCTGCTGATCCGCTCCCAGGCGGAGCTGGATGCCGCCGAGAAGAAGGCCGCGGCAGAAGAGAAGCAGGCGCGTGGCCATCAGGCCATGGCCGCCGCCGATGGTCTAGCCGAAGCCCAGGTGCTGGAAGCGCGTGCCCATGCGCTGCGCAGCGAAGGGCTGGCCCAGGCCGAGGTCAAGACGGCCAACGCCAAGGCCGAGGAAGAGACCGGCATGGCCGAGGTGCGCGTACTCGAACAGCGCCTCGAGACCGAGGCGATGGGCGAAGAGAAACTTGGCACTGCAAGGGCCCAGGCTCGCGAGGCCATGGCTCGCGCCGAGGCCAACGGCCTGGTCGAGAAGCTCAGGGCCTACGACAACATGTCCGAAGAGGCGCGTCATTTCGAGGAGTTCCGTATGAACCTCGAAGTGCACGAGAAGGAGGTCATGGCGCAGATCGAGGCTCAGCGTATCGGCATGCTGGAGAACGGCAAGGTCATGGCCGCGGCGCTGCAGAATGCCAAGTTCGAGCTGATTGGCGGCGACGGCGATATCTTCGAGAAGTTCGCCAAGGGTCTTGGCTACGGCAAGACCGTGCAGGGTGTCCTCGACAAGTCTCCGGCGCTTCAGGCGACCCTGATGGGCCTCGCCAACCGGGCAATGAGCAGCCAGCCGGCGGTCAAGTCCTCCGAAACCGCTTGAGGCCGGGGCAACACCGCCCGAGTGGTGTCGCCTCGAACGGTCGTCGGCGGGGCCAACCCTGCCGGTGACCGACCTTTCGCTTCAGGACCGCCATGTGCCCCACATGCTGCGGTCCTTGCCATTGCCAGCCTACTTCCAGGATGAAGACTATGTCGAATGGACCATCTCAGGTCGAGAGCATCGTCAGGGAAAGCACCGCGTTCGAGACCATTCAGCGGCGCTTGCGAACTCAGGGAGAAAACCTGCATGCGTCAGTCGATAAACTGAACGTAGAGCGGGCGGGAGTTTTCGGTAGCAGCAGCATGGCCCTGCTGGGGCGTGCTCGGGTGCGCACCGAGAACAATGCCATTGCGCGGGACATGGTGCGCATCGGCGACAGGATACTGTTCGGTTTCAACGTGCAGTTGGGCCTGCGCAAGGCGCTCGAGGTCGGCGATCTCTTTTCTCTCTATTACCTTGAAGACACGGACGAGGGGTTCGAGCTCCAGGAAGCGCCGATCGAGGGAAGTTTCCTCACCGACGAGCGGTTCGTACAGGACTTCCGCGAGCTGCAGCAGTACTACAGCAACGCCGTGCTGCTGCAACTGGTGACGCTGAACGGCAAGCTGCTGGCGGCCTTCCAGATAGGCGAAAAGCTGACCGACGTGCGCGTCTTCCGCTGGGAGCTGGCGGCCAACGGCAGCGTCAGGCGCTACATCGACAACCGGGGCGAGCGCGACCTCGTGTTGCCGGAGCGCTTTACCTTCCCCTGGAAGGAGGCGGGCCGCGACCATCATGAACAGGGGCGCGCGCCGCACCTGAACATTCTCGATACGGTCTTCATCGACAACCTGCGCGGCAACATCACCTTCAAGATCGAGAACAACACCAGCAGCGGTGAGGGGATCTACTCCGATCCGGTGGAGTCGGACTCCCAGTCGCTGGACGATGCGACCTTCGAGTACGCCGATCTGGGCGCCGTGCTGCTGGTCAGAATCCTGCCCTTCAACGAGAGGCAGTGGCGCTACTACCTGTTCAACCGCGCCGAGCAAGTGGTGCAGCGCATCGACGACATGGCCGGTTCGGTGGTCGCGCTGCCCGAGAATCACGGCATCATCTTCCCCTCGGGCTACTACCTCAACAGCGGCGAGCTCAGGACCTACGAGGTGCCCGAAGAGGACCTGCGCTTCAAGCGCATGGTGCGCTCGCCGAATGGCGAAGACGTTCTCTATATCTTCTATGCCCCCAAGACCGGGCATGTGGTGCTCTACCGTTACAACCTGATTCGCAAGCAGACCGATACGCCGATGATCGGCCACGGTTTCGCACTGCTCGAGAATGGCCATCTGGCGATCTTCCATTCGGAAGACGAGCCGACCCTGGTACACCCGATCCAGGTGTGGGACACGCCCTTCATGTCGGAGAGCTTCCACGCCCAGGATGCCGTGCGCAACGATACCCCGCTGGGGCGAATCGGCAACCCCGAGCTGGTGCGCGGCATTGCCGAGCTGAACAGCATCGTGCAACTGGTGGGTGAGCGGCAGGCGTCCGAGCGACATTACAACGCCATCATTCGCCGGGTAGACCGCACGCTCAACCAGTTCCACTGGCTGGGTGAGGCCACCTTCCAGGCCATGCACGACCTGCTGGTGCAGCTCAAGCACACCGCCGAACTGATGCTGGACGAGTACGAGAAGGTTCTGGCGATTCGGGCGCAGACGGCCGAGGCGCTGGACAACGTCGGCAAGCGGCAGGATGAATTGCTGCGGGAGCTCAAGCCGAGCAGCTGGAAGACACCGGACCAGTTCGTATCGTATCTCAAGGCGCTGCGCGACCATCGCGGCGGCTTGCTGGCGCTGCGCGACCGTCGCTACCTCGACGAGGAGCGCCTGAAAGAGCTGGAACAGGCGCTCGACAAGGCCGAGCAGAACCTGACCCGGCAGACCTTCGACTTCCTTGCCACCCCCGAGGCGCTCAACGGCTATCGGGAGACCCTGGCGGCATTGGCAGAGCGAGTGAAGGAGGCCGAAACGCGGGATCAACTGGCGAAGTGCGTGGCCGAGTATCGTGAGTTGACCGCCGGCCTCGACATGATCCAGGGCATGCTGTCGTCCATGTCCGGCAACGACGCCACCCAGCAGACCCGTATCACCGAGAACATCTCGAGCATCTACGCCACCATCAATCAGCAGCGCTCCGAAGCCGAGATCCGCATGCGCGATCAGGGCAGTGCCGAAGCACGAGCCCAGTTCGCCGCGCAGATTCGCCTGTTCGAGCAGAGTCTGGCCAATGGCGTCGGGGCGCTGCGCGAACCCGACGACTGCGACCAGCTGATGACGCGAATGCTGGATCAGCTGCAGGAGCTGGAAGGCCAGTTCGGCGAGTTCGACGAGTTCCTGGCCACCATCCTGGAGCAGCGCGAGAGTGCCCACGAAAGCATCGAGGCGCGCCGGCAGCAGCTGCAGGACGAGCGTCAGCGCCGGGTCACCACCCTGACCGATGCCAGCAAGCGCATCCTGCACAACGTGGAGCGGCGCACCGAACGCTTCGAGACCCTCGAAGCCCTGCACAGCTTCTTCGCCTCGGATGCGATGGTGGCCAAGGTGCGCAGCATGGCGGAAGAGCTGCGCGCCATGGGGGCGAGTCTGGAGGCCGACGATCTGGCCGGGCGCCTGCGCTCGACCCAGGATGCCGCCCTGCGCAGCGTACGCGACCGGGCCGACATCTACGAATCCGGCGGCAACGTCATCCGGCTGGGGCCACGCCACCGCTTCAGCGTCAACCAGCAGCATCTCGATCTGACGCTGGTGCCCCGCGATGACAAGGTCATGCTGCACCTCACCGGCACGCAGTTCTACGCACCGCTGCAGGATGAGGGCATCGAAGCGCTGCGGCCCTACTGGGCTATCACACTGCCCTCGGAGACCGATGCCGTTTACCGGGCCGAGTACCTGGCCTACCTGGTCATGGAAGAGCTGGCCCGTCCCGGAGCCGAGCGGGTAAACGTCGAGGACCAGGCAGAGCTGGAGCGCCACATCAGCCGCTTTGCTTCACCGCGTTACCGCGAAGGCTACGAAAAAGGCATTCACGACCACGATGCCGCGAAGATCGTGCGCACCCTGTGGCCGGCGCGACAGAGTGCCGGGCTGCTCGGCTATGGGCCGCTGCCGCGTGCCTTGGCCATGCTCTACTGGGCGCAGTGTCGCGAGGACGAAAGCGCTGCCCGCAACCTGCGCGCGCGCTGCCTGTCGGCCGGCATGCTGTGCCGGATCATGGGCAATGAGGACCTGCTGGCGGCCCTGGTCGAGGAGATCGCCCCACTGCTGGACGCCTTCGTCAGCCAATGCCAGCTTGCCGGCTCGCCGAGCGAACGCAGAAGCGCCGCGGAATACCTGGTGCGGCAGCTGGCCGAGGAGGGGGAAAGCATCCCCGTCACGCAGTATGCGGCCGAGCTGGTCAATGGCTTCGTCACTGCGATGAAGCAGCAGGGGCATTACGGCCACTTCGAGGAGTCGCTGGCGGTAGTGGCCGGGCAGCCCGGCCCCCGCTGGACGATCACCTCACACTGGTTGCACGCGCATGCCAAGAAAGTGGGCAAGGAAGCGCTGCTGCACTACCTGCCGGAAGCGATCGCCTTGCTGAACACGGCAGATCGGCTGAGCACGGCGCCCCACAATGTCGAGCTCTCGTTCCGCGTCGAGGGGCTGCTGGGACAGCACCCGAGACTGACGGAGCAGGCTCTGGAGCTGCAGCTTGACGACTTCCACGGGCGCCTGCGTCACCACCAGCAGGAGGTGTTGCGCGGCTGGTCGGAGCTGCAGGAGCGCCGCCAGGTCGTCCTGCGCGAACAGCGCGAACGGCTGCGGCTCAAGGAGTTCATGCCCAAGCCGCTGACCTCCTTCGTGCGCAACAAGCTGATCACCGAGAGCTACCTGCCGATCATCGGCGATAACCTGGCCAAGCAGATGGGTACCGTCGGCGATGCGCGGCGTACCGACAACAGCGGCCTGCTGATGATGATCTCACCGCCCGGCTACGGTAAGACCACCCTGATGGAGTACGTCGCCAATCGTCTGGGGCTGATCTTCATGAAGATCAACTGCCCGAGCCTTGGCCATGACGTCACCTCGCTGGACCCGGAAATGGCCGCCCACTCCACGGCGCGGGCCGAGCTGATCAAGCTCAACCTCGCGCTGGAGATGGGCAACAACGTGATGCTCTATCTCGACGACATCCAGCATACCCATCCGGAGTTCCTGCAGAAGTTCATCTCCCTGTGTGACGGCAGCCGGCGCATCGACGGCGTGTGGGAGGGGCGCACCAAGACCTACGACATGCGCGGCAAGCGCTTCTGCATCGCCATGGCGGGCAACCCCTACACCGAGAGCGGGGAAGCCTTCAAGGTGCCGGACATGCTGGCCAACCGGGCCGACGTGTATAACCTCGGCGACGTGTTGAGCGGCATGGAAGGGGTGTTCGCCCTCTCCTACATCGAGAACGCCATCAGCTCCAATACGGTGCTGGCGCCGCTGGCCACCCGTGGGCTGGACGATTTCTATCGTTTTGCCGACCTGGCGGCGGGACGCGAGGTGCCGAGCACCGACTTCGAGCACGACTACAGCGCTGCCGAGCGGGAAGAGATCGTGGCGGTGCTGAAGCACATGTTCAAGGTACGCGAGGTGGTGCTGCGGGTGAATCAGCAGTACATCGCCTCGAGCGCTCAAGCGGATGCCTACCGTACTGAGCCGAGCTTCCGCCTCCAGGGCAGCTACCGCAACATGAGCCGTCTGGCCGAGAAGATCTCGCCGATCCTGTCCGACGAAGAGCTCGAAGCGATTCTCGACGACCACTATCTCGGTGAAGCCCAACTGCTGACCCAAGGCGCGGAAGAGAACCTGCTCAAGCTCAAGGAGATCCGCGGCACCCTGAGCGCCGAGGAAGCTCAGCGCTGGGAGGCCATCAAGCGCGAGTTCCGTCGCCGCCAACTGACCGGTGGCGATGAGGAAACCGGTGCTCTGGTGGTGCGTCAGCTCAGCCTGATCGCCGAAGGCGTCGGCAACCTTGGCGCCTTGAAACCGACCGGGCAGAGCTACTGCGAACCGAGCTAATACAAAGGCTCTACTTCTCCGCTACCGCTAAGAAAACCGCGAGTCGGCTTTCTTGGCGGTAGCGTGGTCGTGAATCCAGCCGGGCAGACTCGATATGGGCAGTATGGTTTCCCAGGTGTGGACATTTAGCCAATGAGCCCTACCGACCCTGTCTGGATAGCGACAGGGCTTAGGCTTGCTATTCCAATGCCAGGGTCAGCGATGGGAATTATGGCAAGTCAGTTCTCGGAAGTAAGGGGAGTAAACGACGCCAAGCGATCCATGGTATTTCCCATATAGAAGCTGAAAGGGGAGCCAAGCTCGATTGCTCGTGTTCGACATCGGCTTCTCATGCTGGAATGGGATAAGTAGTCGGCCCTGCCTGCATAGTCATGCTGCAATACACCCAGCGAGCCAAGCTGCAGGTCCACCTTGCCGAGCCGACCCCTTGTCAGTGCATTCGACCAGTCCCGGCTATTGAGCGTAGGGGCTACGATCATTTCGCCTTTATCGAGAAGATCCTGAAGAGTTTCATCATTGAACGTCAGGGTGACATCAACATCCACTGAGTTCCAGCCAACGGCATATCTTCCATTTTCACCATCGTCATCTACCAGATACTTGATAAAAATGAAAGGTAGGCTAGGCTCGACACTCGCAGTGATGTTGCAATAGGCAGTGCTGCTAGCTCTGTCTGATCCGCTCAGTGCTGCTGCCAGTACAGTACCTATTCCATAGGTATGGCTCAAAATGACACCGTCGGGTACTAGCACCGCTTCTACCTCGTCGGGCAAGTCAGCGAGTCTCTCTTGAATCTCTGGTCCTTCGGAGCCCAAATTTTCTTTATCGAAATTGAAGGTCAGTGTAAGCGGTAATGCACTCCGAGACTCGACAATGCTGGAGAGTGCGTTGTGAAAGGACTCGAAGTCGTCGGATTCAGCTACTCTGGGGCGGGTGTTTAATATTACGGTATTGTCGTCATCCGGTGAGACGCGGATGCTTACCTTTTTTGGGTCGATGCCCTGGTCTTTCAGCAATGCCTCGATAGCATTTCTGTAGCCCTGCTTGACCTCGGGTGAACCATCTTTTGTTGATCGGTGCGTGTCACGCAAGGATTCGTCAAAGGTCAGCATTGTAACATCCTGACCTTCGCATCCGGCGAGTACCAAGAGGAAGGCAAGATAAGGTAGCTTACGCATCCATACGTCCAAGTGTATTTTTTGAAGCGGGGAAGTTTACTGAGCAATCTCCCAAGACTCAAGATCTTACTTTTTAACCTTGGCGGCGTTTGGATGGGGCGTATTGGCAGCGATATACTTGCCGAGCGTTTCTGTTCAAACGAAAAGCCCGGCCTTGCGGCCGGGCTGGATCTTCGCTTCCTTACCTCCACCTCGAGCATCCTTCCACCCGAGCATCCCTGGATAGTGAGTCTTCCTGACTCGGTCGTCCCTGGCTGAGCCTCCGTGCTCAGTACGGTTTTACTTTGCCAACTAACAGTGCTAGGTGACGTTAACCTGCGTCAATCTGAGTGTAGGAAATTGCCGATTCGTTTTGTAAGAAATAGCTTACGACCTTCGGCTACCCTCACTTTGCGCTTTCCGCCAGGCGCTCCGATGGCGCCTCGGCCGGCTGTGGGTGGACGCGCAGCAGCCATGAGGCGGCCGCGACGCCGGCCAGGCCGAAGATGGCACCTGGCAGGGCGCCGAGCGCCAGGCTGGCGATGATGCCGCCAAGCAGCGCCGCGCCGCCGGCGAGGATGGCCGGCGCAGCAGTGGCGGAAACCACGTCGCGCTTGCGGCGCATCTCGAAGCTCACCACTGCGATCATCACGGGAGCGACGGCCACGATGCACAGCGCAATCCACCACAGGCGGCCGAGCCAGAAGCCCACCTCGCCCGGTATGCCGGCGTCGATGGGCAGGCCCAGGCGCTCGCCCAGCCAGGCGGCCGGCAGTTCGGCGAGCTTGTGCCAGAGGTAGAGCGGCATACCCAGGGCGCCGAGGATCGTCACCGTCCGGTCGATTCGGCGGCGCTCCAGCAGGCGGCGCACCGGGGCTTCGAAGGTCAGCGCGGCGCCTACCTGAACCCACATCACACCGACCAGCGCCAGGGTGGGCGGCAGCAGGTTGCTGGGCACGCCGAAGGCGCCGTCGACCATGGCCACGGGGTAGCCCGAGGCCACGGCGGCGGCCAGCCATACCAGCCCGAGCAATAGCAGGGCGAGGCCACAGCCCAGACCGGAGAAGCGTCCGCGCTTCCAGGCGATGCCGAGCTGCTGCGGCAGCAGCCAGACCACTACGGCGTTGAGCCAGCCGATGCCGCCACCGTTGGCGGTGACGCGAGCGCCCAGCTCCAGCAGCTCGCCGGGAGAGCTAATGCCGGCGCGCAACAGGTCCACGGCGGCGGCGATCAGCAGCAGCCCTGCCACGGCCTTGAGCCCCCAGCGATTGTCGGCCCACACGCTCAGCGGCAGCAGCGCCTGCACGCCCAGCAGCATCATCAGGAACCAGAGGTGCACGGTCAGCGAGTGGTTGAGCGGGCCGAGCAGGCGCCCGCCGGTGTAGGCCGCCAGCAGGACGAAGGCCACCAGCACCGCCAGGTAGGTGACGGTGGGGCGGGCCAAGCCCAGTGCCCGACCCGCCCACCAGTGCAGCTGGCGCTGGCCCTGGTCCAGCCGGCGCTGGGCGCCGTCGGTGCTGACCGCGGCCGAGACGAAGACGAACAGCGGTACCACCTGCAGCAGCCAGGTGAGCACCCCGGCGCCGGTCCACACCAGCAGTAGGTGATCAGTGGTGGTCATCAGGCCGTTTTCCAGTCGCGGCAGGGTAGCGATCCAGTGGCCGAATACCACCACCAGCAGCGCGCCGGCACGCAGGGCATCGGGGTAGCGATCCCGAGCTGCCTGCGGTGCGGCTGCGCTATCCGAAGCCGAGCTCTGCCTGTGGGTTGCCTGTTTCATCATGTTCCGTTCCATTCGATTGGCGCTTGCAAATGGCGTGCGCCTGGTGGATATTAGTTATAGAACAGTGTTTCCTAACATCATCCATGAAACGTAAGCGCCTTGCAAGAACAGTGTGAGAGGCGCTGAAACAGAGGAAATCGCCATGGATACCCACACGCTGTTGATCCATGTCCTGCTGTACGTCTTCCTGCCGCTATGGGGAATCGCCGGCTTCGTCGACTGGTGCTGCCACCGTGCCACGCACATCGAGGAGACCTCGGGGCTGAAGGAGACCCTGATGCACTCGGCGATGGGCATTCAGGTGGGCATCCCCATCCTCATGTGCCTGCTCTACCGCATCAACGTGCTGGTGCTGCTGATCTGTCTGCTGGCCTGGGTGCTGCACGAGGTCGTGGCTCACTGGGACGTGCACTACGCCGCTCCCCGGCGTCACATCAGCATCTGGGAGATGCATGCACACAGCTACCTGGCCAGCCTGCCGTTCTACATGCTGGCGATGATCATGGTGATCAACTGGCCGGTGGTGGTCGATCTCGTCTCCTTCGACTGGGCCGGGCAGATGCGGCTGATTCCCGTCGAGGTGCCCCACGGCGGCGAGCGCTACCTGCCCTATTACCTGACCTTCATGGCACTGCTGTGCGTGTTTCCCTACATGGAAGAGAACCTGCGCTGCCTGCGTCACTACCTCAAGCACGGAGGCAATCCCGCATGAGCGTCTACATCACCAGTAGCGGCCACTATCTGCCGGGCGAGCCGGTGGACAACGAGCGGATCGAGGCGGTGCTCGGCCTGGTGCACGGCAAGCCGAGCCGGCTCAAGCGCCGCATCCTGCAATCCAACGGCATTCGCCAGCGTCACTACGCCATCGATGCCGAGCACAACACCCTGATCAGCAACGACGAGATGGCCGCCCGGGCGGGTCAGGCCTGCCTTGACGACAGCTTCCTCGGCAAGCCGCGGCTCGAGATGCTCAGCGTGGCCACCAGCCAGGGCGATCTGGTGCTGCCGGGGTTCGGCAGCATGGTCCAGGCCGAACTGGGCGTGGCCGGCGTGGAGCTGCACAGCAGCCACGGCATCTGCTCGAGCAGCATGATGGCGCTCAAGGCGGCCTACACCGGGCTCAAGGCCGGCGAGCACGATAACGCGCTGGTGATCGCCAGCGAGCTGGCCTCGCGGCTGTTCAAGGCCAGCCGCTACGAGGCGGTTGCCGAAGAGGTCGACTTCAATGCCGAGTTCCTGCGCTGGATGCTGTCGGACGGCGCCGGGGCGCTGCTGCTGGAGCGCGTGCCGCGCCGGCGCAGCTTTCGTATCGACTGGATTCGCGGCTTCTCCCACGCTGATGCCTACCCGGTGTGCATGAGCGTCGGCCGGGCGGTAGGCGAAGCGCGCAGCTGGCAGGATTTCGCCACCTACGCCGAGGCGGAGGCCGCCGGCGCCCTGCTGATCCGCCAGGACGTTCGCCTGCTCGACAACATCGTCAAGCTGGGGGTGGACGGCCTGCTACGGCTGATCGACGAGGGGCGGGTCGAGGTGGGCCGGATCGACCATGTGCTGTGCCATTACTCGTCGCACTATTTCCGCGGCAAGATCTTTGACATGTTGACCCAGGCCGGCGCGGCCATTCCCGAAGAGAAGTGGTACACCAATCTCTATACCCGCGGTAACACCGGCTGCGCCTCGATGTTCATCATGCTCGACGAGTTTCGTCGCACCCAGAGTTACCAAACCGGCGACACCATCCTGTGCATGGTGCCGGAGAGCGGTCGCTTCAATAACGTCTACATGCAGCTCACGGTCGTGGAGGAATAACCATGGAAAGCAAGGTCACCACCCAGTTGGGACAGGAGTGCCTGCAAGGGTTGATGCGCGTGTGGTTCGACTTCGAGCGCCAGTTGGGGCGGGTGCCGATCATCCAGCGCCTGGAGCGCGGCAAGTTCACCCGCGAGGATTACCGCAGCCTGCTGCTGCACCTGCGCCAGCAGGTGATCGAGGGCGCGCGCTGGATCACCCGCGGCGCCTCCAGCTTCGAGCGTGACTATGCCGATGTGCGCTCGGAAGTGATCGGTCACGCCAAGGAGGAGCATCGCGACTACGAGATGCTGGAGGCGGACTTCGTGGCGGCGGGTGGCGCGCTGGAGGAGATCCGCGCCGGGCAGCGCAATGCCGGCAGCGAGGCGCTGCACGCCTTCATGATGTATCGCGCCAGCCAGCCCAATCCGGTGGATCTGATCGGTGCCATGTGGATCATCGAAGGGCTGGGGCAGAAGATGGCCAGCGACTGGGCGCGGCGGATCGACGAGGCCACCGAGGGCGACGGCCGTTACACCTGCTTCATGCGCTACCACGGTGAGAACGACGATGCCCACCTGGACAAGCTCTATACCTTGATCGACCGGGTCTGCCGCACGCCGGAGCAGCAGCAGGCGATTCTGCGCACCGCGCGGGTGGTGGCGCGGCTCTACGCCCTGCAACTGGAGGAGATCGAGCATGGCTGATACCAGGCCGAGGCCGCGCAGCCCCTTCCTGCGCGCACTGGCGTTCGACGACTCCCTGCCCATCGAGCCGGCGGCGGTGCGGCTGTGGCTGGACGACCTGGAGCGCCCCACGCGCTGGTCGCTGCGCCCGCTGCTGCAGTTCCTGCTGGCCGTGCTGCTGCATCTGATCTGGTTCGTGAAGCGCCTGCCGCTGCCCCAGTTTCGCGCCCACGGCCTGCTGCAGCGGTTGATCTGCTGGTTCTGCATCCACTTCGTCAGCCCCAGCGCCAATCAATTGATCCTGCGCCACTTCGCCACCGAGTCCAACATTCTCAACTTCCTCATCGACAACGGCCCGGAGGTTACGGTGGAGCCGCTCACGCTCTACCCGAGCCGCATCGAGGACATGCTCGACGCCAGCTTCGTCAAGCACGACCAGGAGCTGTTCCGGGTGATCGAGGAGATGGGCTACTGGCGGCAGCGCCCGGCAGCCCTGACGCCGCAGGCGATCAACTGGGCGCACTGGCGTTCGTTGGAAGAGTGCGACTTCGAACTGCCGCGCCGACGTACCCAGGTGCTCGATTTCGAGAGCGCCCATGCGCTGTTCATGTGCCTGTTCTGCCTGCTGCTGACCCGCGAGGAGTACCGCGACGCGATCAACGGCTTCAACCTCGACCAGTCCATCGCCATTCGCATCGGCCAACTGATCGGCGACCCGAGCCTGGCCGAGATGGCCTACAACAAGTACCCGCACTACCTGGTCGGGCCGTGGAACCTGAGTCAGCGCTTCCTCATGCACGGCTTCTTCACCGAGTACCTCTATGCCCGGCTGGAGCGGCTCAGGCTGGCCGAGCATCAACCCCCGAACGGCAGCACGGCAGCGTAGACGGCGAAGTAGTGACAGGTACTGCCGCCGAGCACGAACAGGTGCCAGATGGCGTGATTGAAGGGGATCGCGCTGATGGCGAAGAAGACCACACCGAGGGTGTAGGTGATGCCGCCGGCAGCAAGCAGCACGATGCCAGCCGTGGGCAGGTTGGCACTCAGCGTTTCGCCGGCAAAGACGATCAGCCAACCCATGACCAGATAGATGGCGACTCGCAGGGCCGTGAAGCGATGCGGCCAGGCGAGCTTGCAGGCGATGCCGGCCAGCGCCAGACCCCAGACGATGGCAAACAGGGTCCAGCCGGTGGAACTGCGCATGTTGACCAGCAGGAAGGGGGTGTAGGTACCGGTGATCAGCAGGTAGATGGCACAGTGGTCCAGATGCTGAAAGAGACGCTTGAGCCGGGGGTGACGAACGCCGTGGTAGAGCGTGGAAATGGCATAGAGCAGCACCAGCGTCACGCCGTACAGGCTGATGCCGACGATTTTCCACGGGTCCACATGGGCGGCCATGCTAGCCAGTACCAGTAGCACCACGACTCCGACAAGACTCAGCACCGCGCCGATACCGTGGCTGATGCTGTTGAGCAGCTCCTCGATGAGGTGGTGGCGGTGGCCGCCCGTTGTTTCCGTTACTGGCATGGGATCGTTTCCGTCAGGGGCGCCCCGCTGCCGGGTGCGGCTCAGGGCTTGCGTTCGATATCCACGTCGCCGGCCTGGGTGAAATCGCCCAGCGCCATCATGTGGCCGAGCTTGCCCGCCTTGGTCGAGAGATACTGCTCGTTATGGGGGTTGAGACCCGTGGTCAGGGGTACGCGTTCCGCAATGGTGACACCGGCCTGGGTCAGGGCATCGACCTTGCGCGGGTTGTTGGTCATCAGCCGCAGGCTCTGGATGCCCAGGTGTTCGAGCATCGGCACGCAGAGGTCGTAGCGGCGCAGGTCGGCACCGAAGCCAAGCTGCTCGTTGGCTTCCACAGTGTCGGCGCCCTGGTCCTGCAGGTGATAGGCGCGGATCTTGTTGAGCAGGCCGATGCCGCGGCCTTCCTGGCGCAGGTAGAGCAGCACGCCGCGGCCTTCGTCGGCGATGCGCTTGAGCGCTTCCTGCAGCTGATAGCCGCAGTCGCAGCGCATGGAGAACAGCGCGTCGCCGGTCAGGCACTCCGAATGCACCCGGCCGAGTACCGGCTCGCCGTCGGCCACCTCGCCCAGCGTGAGCGCAATGTGGTCCTTGCCGGTGGCTTCGTCCTCGAAGCCGTGCATGGTGAAGGTGGCCCAGGGCGTGGGCAGCCGGGAGGCGGCGATGAATCGAATGGTCACGGGGTACCTCGGTCAAGACCACGGCGATGGCGGAAGTGAATCCCGCATTCTAGCAGGAACGCCGGCGCGGCTCACGATTGTGCGGTGTCTCCGATCTTGGCCCGGGTCAAGCCGCGTGGAAAAGGATGCGCTACAATGTGGCGACATTTCCCGGGGATGACTGCCTGCATGGATCTCAAGAACGATCGTTTTCTGCGCGCTCTGTTGCGTCAGCCGGTGGACCGCACGCCGGTATGGATGATGCGTCAGGCCGGCCGCTACCTGCCCGAGTATCGCGCGACCCGCGCCGAAGCCGGCGATTTCATGGACCTGTGCCGCAACCACGACCTGGCCTGCGAGGTAACGCTGCAACCCCTGGAGCGCTACCCGCTGGATGCCGCCATCCTGTTTTCCGACATCCTCACCATCCCCGATGCCATGGGGCTGGGGCTCTACTTCGAGACCGGCGAGGGACCCAAGTTCCGCAAGCCGGTGCGCACCGCCGAAGACGTGGCGGCTCTCAGCGTGCCCGACGCCGAGCGCGACCTAGACTACGTGATGCGGGCGGTCTCGACCATCCGCCGCGAGCTCAACGGCCGGGTGCCGCTGATCGGCTTCTCCGGCAGCCCCTGGACGCTCGCCACCTACATGGTGGAGGGCAGCTCGAGCAAGGACTTCCGCCACGTGAAGACCATGCTCTACGACACGCCCAGCGTGATGCACGACCTGCTCGACACCCTGGCCAGCGCGGTGACCGACTACCTCAACGCGCAGATTCGCGCCGGGGCCCAGGCGGTGCAGATCTTCGATACCTGGGGTGGGGTGCTCTCCACGCCGGCCTATCTCGAGTTCTCGCTGCGCTACATGGAGCAGATCGTCGCCGGCCTGATCCGCGACCACGAAGGCAAGCGCGTGCCGGTGATCCTGTTCACCAAGAACGGCGGTCAGTGGCTCGAGGACATCGCCCTGGCGGGGCCGGATGCCGTGGGCCTCGACTGGACCACCGAACTGTCCGATGCGCGCGCCCGGGTGGGCCACAAGGTGGCACTGCAGGGCAATCTCGACCCAAACGTGCTGTTCGCCCGACCGCCGGCCATTCGCGCCGAGGTGGGGCGTATCCTCGACAGCTACGGCGAAGGGCCGGGGCACGTGTTCAATCTGGGCCACGGTATCAGCCAGTTCACCAACCCGGACAACGTCACCGCCTTCATGGAGGCGCTGCACGACCTGAGCCCGCGCTATCACCGTGCCATCCAGCACCAGCATGCCTGAACCTAGTTGGCTCCAGCGCCAGCATGACCGCCATCGTCTATGGACGGTGCTGGCCGTGCTGGCGGCCGTGGCCATTGCCATCGGCAGCCTGACTCCTGGCGACGAGATGCCCACCAACCTGCCGTGGGACAAGTTTAACCACTTCGTCGGCTATGCCGGCCTGGCGGGACTGATCGGTCTGGCCGGGCTGCCGCTGGTGCGCACCTTCATTGCCGTGGTGCTCTACGGCATCTGCATCGAATACCTGCAGATCCCCGTTCCCGGCCGTAGCGGCGGCGACTGGGCCGATATCCTGGCCAATACCCTGGGTGCGGGAACGGCCGTGCTGGTGTTGGCCGGTATCAGACGCTACCTGCTGCGACGCTAAGGAAACACTGCACAAATGCCTGCGCGAGCGAATCACTGCGTTGCGCGGTGCTCGGAATCCTCACATATACCCCATATGCTCCGGTTCCTGTGCTCCGTGCGCCTTGTGCTTCATCCCGCTCGTCGATTTGTGCAGCGCTTCCCTAAGACACCCAAGCCCATACGACGACGCCCGCCATCGACCGATGGCGGGCGTCGTCGTGTCTGGGTGGTGCTCGTTTACTGCACTTCGGCACGCTCGATGATCACGGCTTCACGGGGCACGTCCTGGAACGGGCCGCGGCTGCCGGTGGGTACACGCTTGATGGCGTCGACCACGTCCATGCCCTCCACCACGCGACCGAATACCGCATAGCCCCAGGCCTGGCCGGAGTGGGTGCCCTGGTGGTTGAGGAAGGCGTTGTCGCTGACGTTGATGAAGAACTGTGCGGTGGCGGAGTGCGGGTCGCCGGTACGGGCCATGGCCAGGGTGCCGCGCTCGTTGCGCAGGCCGTTGTTGGCTTCGTTGGCGATCGGATCGCGGGTCGCCTTCTGGCGGAAGTCCTGATCGAAGCCGCCGCCCTGGATCATGAAGCCGTCGATCACGCGATGGAACAGGGTGCCGTCGTAGTGACCATCCTGCACGTAGGTGAGGAAGTTCTCGACGCTCTCGGGGGCCTGGTCCTTGAACAGCTCGATGCCGATGGGGCCGTGGTTGGTGTGCAGCACGACGTCGGCCGCCTGGGCGTGGGCGGCGGCCAGCGGCAGGCTGGCGGCGGCGAGCAGGGTGATCAGAGTTCGCTTCAGCACGGTAGCTCCTGTTGTTTGTGATGAGTGTTCGCGGTGAGTGTTCGCGGTGAGTGTGAGGCGGGAAAAACGCTGTGCCTAGCTTACGTCCAGACGTGTCCGCTGTCAGGCTTTCGTCGCCTGAAGTGGGGCGCGACATCCGGCCGCGCCGTTTTGTTTGACATGGATCACAACCCCACCGTGAAAAGAAGTATTGCGTGTAGATATTTAGCGCCATTGGTCGGACCATTCCTGTCATGCCGGTCGAGGCGCGCCTGCTCTTAGTCTTTCATCCCGTTCGTCTCGGCCACTCACGTTCGTCAGTGACCGGTCGCCGCGCTTCTCTTCGGCACCGGGGAAAGCGGGAGGTGCCGGCCCATGGTGGCGGAACTCGGAAATTTTGCCCTTATCCTGGCGCTGTGCCTGGCGTTGGCTCAGAGCGTGCTGCCCCTGGTGGGCGCCCAGCTCGGTAACGCCCGGCTGATGCGCACCGGTCGCTTCCTGGCCACCGGTCAGTTCGTTTTCCTCTCGCTTTCGATGGCGGTGCTCACCTGGGCCTTCGTGGTCGACGACTTCACGGTGCGCTACGTGGCCAGCCACTCCAGCCTCACCCAGCCGCTGATCTACAAGGTCACCGCGGTATGGGGCGGCCACGAGGGCTCGCTGCTGCTGTGGGTCTTCACCCTGGGCGCGTGGGGCGCCGCCGTGGCCTACTTCAGTCAGTCGCTGCCCAGGGAAATGCTGGCGCGGGTGCTGGCGGTGCTGGGCATGGTCTGCGTCGGCTTCATTGCCTTCACCATCTTCACCTCCAATCCGTTCGAACGCGTCGTGCCGGGTCCGCTGGACGGGCGCGGCATGAACCCACTGCTGCAGGACCCGGGCATGATCCTGCATCCACCGCTGCTCTACATGGGCTACGTAGGCATGGCGGTGGTCTTCGCCTTTGCCATGGCGGCGCTGCTCGGCGGCCGCCTCGATGCCGCCTGGGCGCGGTGGTCGCGGCCCTGGACCACGGTGGCCTGGGTGTTCCTGACGCTGGGCATCGCGGTGGGCTCCTGGTGGGCCTACTACGAGCTGGGCTGGGGCGGCTGGTGGTTCTGGGATCCGGTGGAGAACGCCTCCTTCCTGCCCTGGCTCACCGCCACGGCGCTGATCCACTCCCTGGCGGTGACCGAGAAGCGCGGCGGCTTCAAGGTCTGGACCCTGATGCTGGCGATCATCACCTTCGCCCTGACGATACTCGGTGCCTTCATCGTGCGCTCGGGCGTCATCACCTCGGTGCACGCCTTCGCAACCGACCCGGAGCGTGGGGTGTTCATTCTCGTCATGCTCACGCTCACCCTGCTCGGTTCGCTGACCGTCTATGCCTGGCGGGCGCCCAGGGTGGGGCTTGGCGGCGCCTTCGGCTGGTACTCCCGTGAATCCTTGTTGCTGGCCAACAACGTGCTGCTGACGGTGGCCTGCACCGCGGTCTTCATCGGCACGCTCTACCCGCTGGCGCTGGATGCCTTCGGGCTGGGCAAGATCTCGGTGGGCCCACCCTACTTCGATGCGGTGTTCGCCCCGGTGATGCTGCCGCTACTGCTGCTGGTGGGCCTCGGGCCGTCGGTGCTGTGGAAGCAGGCCAATCCTGGCGAGACCTTTCGTCAGCTGCGCTGGGTGCTGGCGGTCAGCGTGGTCGCCGGCGGGCTGTGGCCGCTGACCCTGGGCGCCTGGCGTCCCATGACGGCGCTGTCGCTGATGCTGGCCGTCTGGATCGTACTCACCGCAGTGCTGGATATGCGCAAGCGCATGGGCTCGGCGCGCCAACCCCTGCCGGCGCGGCTGCGCAAGGTCATGCGGCCGAGCTTCCTGGGCATGCATTTGGCCCATATCGGCCTGGCGCTGATCGTGGTGGCCATCGCCATGGTCAACACCTACGAGGTGGAGCGTGACGTGCGCATGCAGCCGGGGCAGAGCGCTTCGGCGGCGGGCTTCGACTTCACCCTGCTGCGCATGGAAAGCGTGCGTGGCCCCAACTGGGATGCGGATCAGGCGGTGGTCGAGGTGCAGCGTAATGGCCGGCTGGTGGCAACGCTGCTGCCCCAGCGTCGCTACTACGACACCCACGCCGAGATGCCCATGAATCAGGCCTCGCTGCATCGTTCGAGCACCCGAGACGTCTACGTCTCGCTGGGCGAGCGGCTGGTGGGCGATGCCTGGAGCTTCCGGCTCTACTACAAGCCCTACATGTTCTGGATGTGGTCCGGCGCGATTCTGCTCTCGCTCGGTGGTCTGCTGGCGGCCTGCGACAAGCGTTACCGTCTGGCCAGGAACCGCGTGGTCAGGCCGCAGCGTCGGTCGGATGAGATCATTACACAAGCGCAGGAGGCGACCGGCTGATGAAACTTCGCCTGTTACTGCCGCTGGTCGCCACCGTTGCCCTGCTCGGCCTGCTGTTCGTGGGCCTGGGCATGAACTCCCGCGATCTGCCCTCGCCGCTGGTGGGCAAGCCGGCGCCGGCCTTCGCTCTCGAAGCGCTGGAAGACGCCGAGCGCCTGGTCACCGAGCAGGACTTCATCGGCGAGGTGGCGCTGGTCAACGTCTGGGCCACCTGGTGCAGCACCTGCCGCTCCGAGAAGCCGCTGCTGATGGAGCTGGCCCAGGGCGGCATTCCCATTCACGCCTTCAACTACCGCGATGAGCGGGAGGCGGCGGTGCGCTATCTCGGCGTCAGCGGCAACCCTTACCGCACCATTGCCTATGACCCCCGTGGCGATGCCGGCATCGACTGGGGCGTTTACGCCACGCCGGAAACCTACGTGCTCGATGCCGAAGGGGTGATTCGCTACAAGCGCATCGGCCCGCTCTCCCGCCAGCTGCTGCTCGACGAGGTGCTGCCGCTGGTCGAGAAGCTGAGAGCCGAGCAACTGAGAGCGGCGCAGCAGCGCAAGAACGAGGCGAGGAGGGTGGCGCAATCATGAAGCGATCCCTGTTCCTGAGCCTGCTGGGCCTGCCGCTGTGGTTGGCGGCGGGGCTCGCCATGGCCCTGGCCATCGGCCAGCCGCTGGAGTTCGACAACGAGGCCCAGAAGCGTCAGTACGACACCCTGGTGCGCGAGCTGCGCTGCACGGTGTGCCAGAGCGAGACCATTCACGAATCCAACGCCGAGCTGGCCGCCGACATGCGTCGGCGGGTCTACGACATGACCCTGGCCGGCCACGACGCCGACGCCATCGTCGAGTTCATGGTCCAGCGCTACGGCGACTACGTGCGCTACCGGCCGCCGCTGCAGGCCAACACCTGGCTGCTGTGGGCGAGCCCCTTCCTGCTGATGTTCGGCGGCGCCCTGGTGTGGTGGCGCGTCGTCGTCGGGCGGCGAGGCATGGCCGAGCGCCCCGACTTCACCGAGCAGGAGCGCGCCGTGCTCGAACGGCTGCGTCATGAAGACTGCTCCCGGAGGATGAGATGAACGGACTGTTTCTACTCTTTGCCCTGCTGCTCTGCGTTTTGGCGCTGACGTTCGTGCTCTATCCGCTGCTGCGCGAGCCACGCAGAGAGACGCTGCCGTCGCGC
This sequence comes from Halomonas sp. MCCC 1A11062, assembly GCF_021404355.1. NCBI lineage: Bacteria > Pseudomonadati > Pseudomonadota > Gammaproteobacteria > Oceanospirillales > Halomonadaceae > Halomonas > Halomonas sp. MCCC 1A11062. The sequence continues at coordinate 19,661 of NZ_JABFTW010000001.1, read as the reverse complement.
CGGGCGGTCAATGCCAGCGTGCATCGCGACCGGGTTCACGAACTGGAGCAGGACCTTGCCGCTGGCACCCTGACCCAGGCCCAGTACGCCACGGCCGTGGCCGACCTGGAGCGCGAGCTGCTCGACAGCGGTGCCATCGAGCCCGACGAAACACCCTCGGACGCAGGACAAGGTGGGGCGCGTGCGGTGGGCGCTGCCGCCATCGTCAGCATTGCCGTGCTGCCGTTCATGGCGATCGGCATCTACCTGGCGGTGGGGCATGCTGAAGAGGTGTTCGCCACTCAGCGGCCCGCCGGCGAGATGGCGGTTGCCGAGCCGACCGCAGCCACCGAAGCCGAGCTGCGAAGACAGTTCCAACTGATGGCGCAGCAGCTCCAGGGCCGCCTGGCCCAGCAGCCGGACGACGTCGAAAGCTGGGTGCTGCTGGGCCGTACCCTGGTATTTCTTGAGGACCTGGACGCCGCCGAACGCGCCTTTCGTGAGGCCATGGCCCACGGCGGCGACGGCGATCCCGATCTGCTCACGCGCTATGCCGACGTCATGGCCGAGCGTCAGGGTGGCCTGAGCGGCGAACCTTTGCGCTTGATCGAACAGGCCCTGGAGATTGACCCCTACCATGCCCAGGGGCTGTGGCTGGCCGGATCCCGGGCCTACCTGGAGGGGGAAATGACGAGTGCCCGCGACTACTGGGAGCGCCTGCTCGACGTGCTGCCGCCGGACTCGCCGGAAGCCGAGATAATTCGCGGCAACCTGGCCCAGGTGACGCAGACCACCACGGAAGGCTGAACCGGAGCTGCCATGATGAAGGAGAAACCTATGAAATCACCGCTGAGTCGTGAGGCCCTGCAGGCCGTCAGGCAGGTACCGCTGTTCTCGGGGCTCGGTGACGAGACCCTGGCACTGCTCACCGACGGCGCCCTGGAGCGCAGCTATCGTCGCGGCACGCTGCTGTTCAGCGCCGGCGAGCCGGCGGACCGCTTCTACGTGGTGCTGAGCGGCTGGGTGAAGCTGTTCCGCGAGAGTTCGGACGGCAACGAGTGCATGGTGGGACTGTTCACCCGCGGCGAGTCCTTTGCCGAGGCGGCGATGTTCGATCGCCTGGGGTTCCCGGTCAACGCCGCCGTCGCCGAGGATGCCCGCCTGCTGGTGTTCACCGCCGATCACTTTCTCACCACCCTGGAGCGCAACCACGGCCTGACGCTCAACCTGCTCGCTAACCTGACGGGCATGCTGCGCTATCTGGTGCGTCAGCTCGACCAGCTGACCAACCAGCCGACCTACCAGCGCCTAGCGGCCTTCATCGTTGCTCTGTGCCCCTGCGAAACCAACCGGGCCACCGTCTGCCTGCCCTGCGACAAGCTGCTCATCGCCGGCCGGCTCGGCATGAAGCCGGAGAGCTTCTCGCGGGCCATGGCCCGGCTCAAGGAGGTCGGGGTGAGCTGCGAGCGCAACTGTGTGCACGTCGAGGACATCGCTGCTCTGCGCCGCTTCGCCAATACCGAAGAAGAGGAGCTGCTTTCGCCGCTGCCCAGTGTGGTGCCGGAGCAGCGAACCGCGGCGATGCGCCCCTGTCGCTGACGCTCACCCCTGCCCATGCCGCCCTCATGCATACCCTGCGCACCGGTCTGCCCAGCGGACCGGTGCTTGCCTGCCGCCGGTTATTTCGCCCCTCTTCTGACATAAGTCAACTCCAGAATGCATCAATTGACAGTGGTCAAGTGAGCCAAAAGTCAAAGCTGCTACTAATGGCGGCAGGTGGGGGGTGGCTGAAGCGCATGGTCGCCGAGCGGTTGAGAAGAAAAGGTCATGCCGGGCACCCGCCAGCCACTACCCGAAGGGGAAACCAAGCGAGGCACGATATGCACAAGCGAGCATTGACCAAGGGGATCTTTGCCCTGAGCTTTCCATTGGCCGCGATGATGGGGATGGGTACTGCCCAGGCCGCGGCCCCGGAAATGACGGCCGAGGAAATGGAGCGCGCCAGCGCCATCTACTTCCAGCGCTGCGCCGGCTGCCACGGCACCCTGCGCAAGGGCGCCACCGGCCCCAACCTGCTGCCCGAAAACACTCAGGAGATGGGCCAGCGCCGCCTGGAGAGCATCATCGCGCTGGGTACCGAAGGCGGCATGAACAACTTCGACGGCATCCTGGATGAAGAGGAGATCACCCTGATCTCGAAGTACATCCAGCAGACCCCGGAAGAGCCGCCTGAGATGTCGCTGGCCGACATCCGCGAGACCTGGCGCATCCTGGTGCCCCAGGAAGAGTGGCCGGACTCGCCCCAGCACGACCGCAATTGGGAAAACTTCATGGTCACCATCCTGCGTGACCGTGGCGCCATGGGCATCATCGACGGCGACACCAAGGAGCTCATCACCGAGGCCGAGACCGGCTATGCCGTGCACGTGGCCAAGTCGAGCTCCGACGGCCGCTTCTGGTACGTCCAGGGCCGTGACGGTCGTCTGACCAAGATCGACCTGTGGATGGACCCGCCCCAGGCGACCGCCGAGGTGTTCATCGGCATCGACGCCCGCGACGTGGCGGTGTCTCACTACGGCGAGTGGGCGGACAAGTACGTCATCGGCGGCGGCTACTGGCCCCCGCACTTCGTGATCGCCGACGCCGAGACCATGGAGCCGCTCAAGGTCGTCTCCACCCGTGGCTACGACACCGAGGGCAACTACGTCCACGAAGCCCGCGTGGCGGCGCTCTACGATACGCCTCATGCGCCCTCCTTCCTGGTCAACGTCAAGGAGACCGGACAGGTCTGGCAGGTCGACTACAGCGATATCGACAATCTGCGCATCGACCACATTGCGTCTGCCGAATATCTGCACGACGGCTTCTTCGACTCCACCGGCCGCTACTTCATGATCGCGGCGAACTTCAGCCACAAGATGGCCTTCGTCGACACCGTGGAGCGCAAGCTCGTCGGCCTGCTCAACACCGGGCAGATCCCCCACCCGGGCCCGGGTGCCAACTGGATCGATCCGGAGTGCGGCCCGGTGGCCGGTACCACCCACCTGGGAGAGGGCCTGGTGACCTTCTGGGGCACCGATCCCGAGGGCCATCCGGAGCATGCCTGGGAAATCTGCGGCACCGTCGAGACCGACGGCCCGGGCCTGTTCCTGCGCAGCCATCCGAACTCGCCCCACGTCTGGATCGATCAGGCCATGCACCCGGAGGCCGACGTCAACCAGTGGATCATGGTCATGGACAAGGAGACCCGCGAGCTGACTCCGATCCACGTTGCCGATCGTCCCGCCGAGCATGACGCGGTGGCCGTGCACATGGAGTACGACCAGTCCGGCACCGAGGTGTGGGTCTCCATCTGGGCCCGCGGCCGTGGCCACCAGGACGATGGCGCCATCGTGGTCTTCGACGACGCGACCCTGGAGGTCAAGGAAGTCATCGAGAACCTGAACACGCCGACCGGCAAGTTCAACGTCTACAACCGTCTGAAGAAGTACGAGCGCGGCTAAGCCCGCCGGCCGGAGCGCCCCGCGGCGCTCCGGCTTCTTCTTCAGTCGCTGCGTGCGGAGCGCCTGCAGAAGAAGCCGACAGCCCAGGCACCACCGGGAGGCAGGCATAAGCAACAGCAAGACTCGTGGCACGACATTCTGGGGAGAGCGAGATCATGGGGGAGCGTCTACGAAACTGGCGCAGGATCACCATCATGGGGGCATCGTTGGGTGCCGCCGTGGTGTTCTTCGTTGCCGGCATCCTGTTCTGGGGCGGTTTCAACACCGTGATGGAAGCCACCAACAGCATGAAGTTCTGCAGCACGGCGTGCCACGAGATGAGTTGGGTGCACGAGGAGTACCTGGACCGGCCCCACTACCAGAACGCCACCGGCGTCGGGGCCACCTGCTCGGACTGTCATGTGCCTGACTCCTGGGGGCCCAAGATGGTGCGCAAGATCGAGGCCAGCCGCGAGGTGTGGCACTGGATGTTGGGTACCATCAACACCAAGGAGAAATTCGAGGAGAAGCGTCTGCACCTGGCGGAAAACGTCTGGCGTTCGATGCTGCGCACCGACTCGCGTGAGTGTCGCAACTGCCACGACTGGTCGGCCATGGACCTCGAGCAGCAGGCGCCGCGCGCCGCCCGCGAGCACGCGCGTGGATTCGAGCAGGGCCAGACCTGCATCGAGTGCCATCAGGGCATCGCCCACGAGCTGCCCGAAGACTGGGACGAGTCGCCGGTGTGGGCAGCCCGTTTCGAGCACGACGAGCCCGTCACCGATCTGCCGGAGCGCGGCGAGCCGGCCCTGCCGCTGGAAGCCGAGGAGCTGGGCGAAGCCGTGGCGGCCGAAGGCGACATCGCCGCGACCCTGGACTGGAGCGACGTGCCGGCGCTGGACCTGACTCTGTTCCTGCCCGGCCAGGCCTCGATCGAGTGGATCCAGGACGGCAGCTCTCACGGCGGCGGACGCGCCTTCAGCTTCGGCGACCGCTGCGTGTGGTGCCATGCGGGCGAAGAGGCGCAGATCGGAGCGCTGGCCACCAGCGCCGAGAAGATCGAGACCTATGACCTGGGCGACAAGCGTGGCCACATCCCGATGACCGTGCAGGCCTCCTTCGATGACGACTACCTGTTCATGCGCTTCCAGTGGGAAGCCGGCGAGCACGCGCCGCTGCCCTTCGTCGACGGCGGCCGCATGGATCCGGACAACCCCATGAAGCTCACCGTCAGCTTTGCCGACGAGCGGGTCGACATGGCCGACCGCGGCGGCTGCTGGGCCAGCTGTCACCACGACTCCACCTACATGCCCGATGCGCCGGAGGCGGAAGCCCTGGCTCAGAGCGAGCTGGCCGAGCGCCTCGACATGCTCAACGGCGTGACGAAGTACCTCAGCGAGAGTCGCAGCGAGATCGAGATCCGCGGCCGCCGCGGCGCCGCGCGGGGTGGCTGGGACAAGCTCAAGGACGAGGCGGAGATCGCCGAGCTGCTGGGCGGTGGTGTCTATCTCGATATCGCGCGCTACAAGAGCGGTGCCGAGCTCACCGAGAGCGGCTATATCCTCGAGCAGCGACATCTTTCCGAGAGCGAAGCGGTGGTCATGACGGCGACGGAGGAGAACGGCGTATGGACCGCCTATCTGACCCGGGCCCTGCGTACCGGCGTGGAGGGCGACAAGCCGCTCGCCACCGACCGCAAGTACAGCTTCAACGTGGCGCTGCACGATGACTATGCCGCCTCGCGCTTCCACCACGTCTCCTGGCAGTACGGTCTGGCCTTCGACGCCGAGATTCCCGGCGACTTCGAGGAAGACATGGTGGAGATCAACGCCACGCGCATCACACGGTGATGCGTCCGGATCCGAGGAGGAGTGCGCAATGAACATGCACGAGCGGTTTCTGACCACCCTTGGCCTGCTGGGCGCCCTGCTGATCGGCGGGGCGGCCCAGGCCGGCGGCGATGTGGTCGAGATCGAGATGGTCAACAACCGCTTCCAGCCGGATGAACTGGAGGTCAGCGTCGGCACCACGGTGCGCTGGGTCAACGCCGAGCGCCGCTCCAACCACGACATCTATTTCCCCGACGAGGAGATCGCCTCCGGCCGCCTCTTCCCCGAGGAGAGCTGGGAGCGTACCTTCGATGAAGAGGGCACCTACGAGTACTACTGCCAGCCCCATCACAACCGGGACATGGTCGGCGTGATCCATGTCGTGGCGGCCGAACAAGACGATTAGACGATGGCTGTTCAAGCCCAAGGGGAGGACGCATGGCGATGACCACGAAGCTGGTGGCGCTGACGGGTGGGTTGTTCACGGCGCTGGCGCTGATCGTAGCGAGTGTCGCCACCGCGGCTGAAGAGATCACGGGCTACCGCAGCGCCGAGTTCGGTATGTCGTCCGAAGCGGTGCTGGAGCGGCTCGAGCAGGACGGCGTGACGGACATCGAAATACGTGAAACCGAAGACAACGATCGACTCATCGACGGCGAGCTGCAGGTGGAGGGCGAGCCGGTGACCGATCTGCGCTACGTCTTTCCGGCCGGCAGCGACCGGCTGGCCCTGGTGGTGGCCTTTTACCCCGACGTGGCGGATCACGCGGCCGTGAAGGATCAGTTGGTCTCGCAGTACGGCCAACCTTGGGGCGAGGAGATGACCGAGTGGTGGTTCGAGCAGCTCAAGGAGGGCATGCCGGTGGCTCCGAATGACCTGACGATCTGGGGTGGCAGCGAGAGCGAGCGCCAGGAGCGTAGCCGCTTCGTGCGCCTGTGGGCCTTCGACGACTATCTGACGGTGGAGTACCTGGATACCCGGCTGCTGCGCTGACACCACCAGCCGCCAAAGGCAAGCCGCCGCCCGCGGGCGGCGGCAGTCGAGTACTTTGCTCGGACTCGTGCACGAGCTGATTTTTAACGCCGTATGGCCAAGCGCAGGCAGTTTTCAGGCAGTGCCTAGATGAGGCCCAGGAAGGGTACTAAAGTCAGCGCCAGTATCGCTGCCACGGCGCACACCACCAGCAATACCTGCAAGGGATGATGGCGCAGGCGCTGCCACAACGTGGGCGCCTGGCCGCGCTCGACCTGCTTGGCATGTTCCTGCCGCACCCGCTCCTGACGCTCGGCCTGGTAGCGGGCGAGCGCTTCCCGCGCCGCTTCCAGTTGGGTGTCGTCGCGCAGCCAGATGGCGTCGACCCCCAGGCGCCAGAAGCCGGCGTGGGTCTCGTAGGTATCGAAGCCGTGCTCGTCGAGCAGGCGGCGCACCTCCCAGGCCTCTTCCTCGGAGACGTTGGCCAGCCGGAACAGCAGCGTTGCCATCAGCCGGCCGCCTTGCACAGTTGCTCGGCGCGGGCGATGGCCTCGTCGGCACCCGTCAAGTCGAAGCTCATGAACCAGTAGTCCTCGTCGCCGCGATCGAAGCGCAGGCGCAGGGTCTCGCCGTCGCGCATCTCATCGAGCAGCAGATCCAGCTCATCGAGATAGAAGTTGACGTAGAAGCCGCGGTCGCCGCGCTGGGTGATGAACTCCGCGGCGCCGCTGTGGATGGTGGCGTAGTCGACCCGCAGGTCGCCGGGCACCAGGTTGGCCACGCGGCTCTCCGACTGCAGCTCTTCGAGCTCGACGCGTACTTCCAGCCACGGCAGGTCGCACACCCCGGGGGTGTAGTTCACGCTGAAAATGGAGTCGCTGTAGCTGTGCTGCTCCAGAGCGCGGAAGTGGCGCTCCTCGCCCAGCGACAGGGCCAGCGAGTGCCAGTGGCCGTGAGCTTCGACATCGCTCACGTTGTAGTTGGTGGCCAGTGCCACGTTGGCAAAGGGAAAGGCCGCCAGCAGCGCCGTAGGCACCAGGCCGGCGAGCAGCCGGCGGGCGGCGTGTGGCCGAAGGGATCGGGTCATGTTCGGGTTCCTGATCGACAGGCCTGGGATGGTAGCACTCGCAGCGCGCCGCGCCGACCCCGTCAGGTGTCGGTTACGGCGAGGAGTGGCTTCACGGCACGCTTGCGTCGGCGCCCTCAGTGCGCGGCTCCTGCTGCGTATGGGGCTCAAGCTGTGCCTGGGGGGCAAGCCGTGAGTAGTAGGCCGCCAGGTCGGCGATGTCCTGATCGCTGAGACCGCGGGTCATGCTGGCCATCAGGTGGCCGCGCTCGCCGGCCCGCAGCGACTGCATGCCGGCGATGAAACGCGCTTCGTCCATGCCGGCGATGCTCGGGTAGCGGGAAGTCACACTGCGCCCTTGATAGCCATGACAGCTGGTGCACAGCTTGGCCATGTCGGCGCCGCGCTGCGCGTCGCCGACCAGCGCCGGAGAGGAGGTATCGCCGGACCAGACGGCCTGGCTCAGCGATATCAGCAGCATGGCGATGGCACGCGAGGCGAGCTTCATGACCATGGGCTGGACCCTCCCCTGCAGTGGGTACGTATCAGTGGCCGTGCATGGCGCCACCGTGACCGGCGTGGTCATTCACTTCGTTGCCATGGCCTTCGTGACCGGGCATGCCGCCGTGGTGCTGCATGCTGGCATCCGCCCGCGCGAGCTCGGTCAGCAGCTCCAGGTCGATGTCGCCGAAGGCGAGCACCTCGCCGCCATGGGTCTCGCTGAAGGCCTCGGCATGATGGCGCTCCCTGAAGGATGCCAGCGTATGGCCCATGGCGCCACGCTGGTCGTGGCCCGCCACGTACCAGGCTTCGCTGGCCAGGATGAAGGCGTCGTCGGCCGGCCGGCTCCAGGGGGTCACGGCCACGTCGTGGACCCATGCATGGCTCAGGCGGTTCTCGTTCTCCGGCTGCAGCAGGAAGGCGAACATATCGGTGGTGGAGCAGAACTTGCGTACCGCCTCGTCGCGATTCAGATAGGCCTGGCCCTTGGGGCCCGGCAATTCTGCGATCAGCATGCCGCAAACGTGGCAGCTGTCGCCGTCGGTGATCGGCTGGGCCGCGGCGAGGGGCTTGTCTTCACTGCCGCTGCAGCCCGCCAGCAATACGGCAAGAACCAGGGCGGTAAGGGTAGTGCGTGTCATGGTCTTTCTCCGAAACGGGCAAATCAGGGATCAGGCGGAATGGTGGCGAAAGCGCAGGATGGCCAGTCCCAGCGGAGCCACGATCCAGCCGACCAGGATCAGCAGCAGCCAGCCGGCATGGAAGGCGGTGTTCTGGGCGATGGCGGTCACCCCGGTGTAGGCCTGGGCGGACTCGAAGCCGACCATGTTGATCAGGCGGAAACCGTCGGTGGGATTGAGCAGCAGCAGCCACGGCAGCCAGTCGCCGCCGCTCTGCACGCTCACCAGCAGTGCCAGCAGGCCGAGATCGAACACCAGCACGAACAGGAACCACACGCCCAGTGCCAGCCCGGCGGCGCGCGCCTTTTCGGTCACCCACACGCTGATCAGGTAGGCGAAGGCGATGAATACCCAGCCCAGCAGCACGCTGCTGAGGATCAGCAGGCTGAGGCTGGCGACCAGATCGCCGAGCGCCACGCCGTCGGCGGCGAAGGCGATCACCACCCCGGCAATGCCGAAGCCCAGCGCCGTGGCGGCGCCCAGGATCAGGCCGTGGCCGAGGAACTTGCCCAGCAGCAGCGAGGTGCGACTGAGCGGGTAGGTGAGCAGCAGCAGCAGGGTGCCCGACTCCTGCTCGCCGACCACGGCGTCGTAGGCCAGCAGCAGGGCGATCAGTGGAATCAGGAACACCGCCAGGGTCGACAGGCTGACCACCGTGGTGGCAAGCGACGTGAAGCCCATGCCGCCGCTGGCGGCGGCGCCGAACCAGGCGATGCCGACGGCGAGTGCGGCCAGGATCAGGGCGATGGCCAGCACCCAGCGATTGCGCAGGCCGTCCTGGAACTCCTTGCGGGCGACGATCAGGGTGGTGTTCATGGTGTGCCTCGCTGGTCAGGGGTGGACGAAGCTGCGGTGACGGGCGCCGAGAAGTGGGCGTACAGGTGCTCCAGCGTCGGCGGCAGCACGTCGATGTCCTCGACCCCCGGCGTGCCGGTCAGCCGGCGCAGGGCGCTCATCTTGGCCGAGGGGTGAACGCCGAGCTCCAGCGCTGAGCCGTTGAGGTAGCGCGGGGCGATGCGGCTGTCGTCCCAGCCGGCGGTCCAGTCGACCCCGGGCCAGCGGCCCTTGGCGCGAATGGTCAACGGTAGCGAGGCTTCGCGGCGCAGCTCCTCGAGGCTGCCCAGCGCCAGGCGCCGGCCGGCGCCGAGGATCAGCGCGCGGTCGATGTAGGGCTCCACCCCAGGCAGCACGTGTGAGGAGAGCAGCACTGTGCAGCCGCGCTCGCGCAGTTCGCGCACGGTTTCGTAGAAATCCCGGGTGGCGGCAGGGTCGAGCCCGGTGGTGGGCTCGTCGAGCAGCAGCAGGCGCGGCTCGCCGAGCAGTGCTTGAGCCAAGCCCAGGCGCTGGCGCATGCCTTTGGAGTAGGTCTTGACCCGACGCTTGGCCGCATGGCCCAGGCCGACCTTCTCGAGCAGCTCATCAACCTGCCGACGATCGATGCGCTTCAGGCGGGCGAAATAGTCGAGTACCTCGCGACCGGTGAGCTGTTCGTAGAAGCTGACGTTTTCGGGCAAGTAACCCAGATGGCGGCGCAGGATTTCGGCATGCGCGCCGTCGGGGGCGCCGCCGAGCACCTCGAGCGTGCCGGCACTGGGCGAGATCAGGCCCAGGATCAGCTTCATGGTGGTGGTCTTGCCGGCGCCGTTGTGGCCTAGCAGGGCGAGTACCTCGCCCTCCTTGACCGTGAGATCGAGGGCCTCGAGGCGGGTGAGGTCGCCATGGCGCTTGGTCAGCCCGTGGCATTCGATTACCGGATTCATGAGTGGGCTTCTCCAAGGCTAAGGGCTTCCCCAGGACTAAGGGCTTCCCCAGGGCTAGGGGCGTGCATCAATGGGGCGCTGTCGCGCACGCCCTGGGCGCGGAAGATGGGGAACTGGCGCTGCACCCAGCGCAGGGCGACCACGGCGGGGCTGTGCAGCAGCAGGCGCGCCTCGGGGTGGCGCCACAGCAGGCGGTCGACGGCGTCGTTGGGCTCGTAGGGCGTATCGCCGACGCCGTTGCCGTCCAGGTCCCAGCCCAGGTAGTCGCTCCAGTAGTTGCCGCGGCCGTCCCGAGACCATTCCTGATGGCGGGTGGCCACGTACATCACCTGCTGACGGTTGTTGAGGAAGGCGTTGTCGTAGAGGCGGTTGTTCTCGGAGCCTGCCGTCAGGTGGATGCCCATCTCGCTGTCGGCCAGGCGGTTGCCGCGAATCTCGTTGTGCTGGGAGTTGTAGATGAACAGCGCCTTGCCCTCGGCGCCGAGCGTGACGCCGTGCTCGCTGCCGCCGGGCCCGTGCCAGGCGGTGATGCCGCGAATGTCGTTGCCGGCGATGGTGCTGTAGTTGACGTAGTTCATCAGGATGCCGTAGTTCATGTCGCGCTCGGAGCGGTTGTTCACCACTTCCAGATCGCGGGACATCATCAGCGCGTATCCGGCGCGGGTGCCGCTGGTATGGTTGCCCACGATCTTGCCGCCGTGGGTGAACATGTAATGAATGCCGAAGCGCGAGTCGCGCAGGCGGTTGTTGCGAAAGGTCAGGTCGCGGCTGGTATCGACGTAAATCGCATCGCGGCTGTCGCGTACGTCGTTGTCGGCGATGGTGCCGCCGCTGATGTTATAGAGGCGGATAGCGTCGCCACGGTCCTGGGAGCGCACGCCGGTATTGCCGGCGATGCGGTTGCCGATCACGCTGGGTGTTTCCAGGTGCCACAGCCACAGACCGAAGGCCACGTTCTCCAGCACGTTGTTCTCGATATGGATGCGGTGGGCCTCGCGCTCGACATGGATACCAGCGTTCATGTCGGTCAGATTGAAGCCGGAGTTGCGCAGGGTCAGGCCCTCGATGCGCACGTCCGGGGCGCTAATGCGAATCACGTCGCCGTTGCCCTCGCCGTCGAGAATGGCGCCGGGCTCGCCGCGCAGGGTCAGCGGCTTGTCGATCAGAATGCTGCCGATGTGCAGCCCTTCAGTGAGGATCAACTCGCTGCCGGGGGCGGCGGCATCGATATGCGTCTGGAGTGGACCGTCGCCGGGCGCGATGCGCAGCTCGCCGAAGGCGAAGGTCGCCGTCAGCAGCAGGCCGCAGCCACCCAGGAAAGAAAAGAGACGTTTCACTACGGTCACCTCGAGTAGGACAGTGGCCGGCCCCGCGGGGCCGGCCGGGTTACATCGTCATGCGGGTTCTACGAGCATGCGACCTGACATCTCCATGTGCAGGGCGTGGCAGAACCAGCTGCAGTAGTACCAGTGGACCCCGGGTTTGTCGGCAACGAAGGTCACCGATGAGGTCTGCTGCGGATGGATCTCGAAGTTGATGCCGTGGTTGACCAGGGCGAAGCCGTGGCTGACGTCCTCGATGGTGTCCATGTTGGTGACCACGATGGTGACCTCGTCGCCCTGCTTCACGCGGAACTCGGTGGTGCCGAAGCTCGGCGCCACCGAGGTCATGTAGACGCGCACCTTGTTGCCGTCGCGAATGACCTTGTTGTCGCGTTCCAGGGTCACGCCATCGGCCTGAGCCATGGCCACGGTCTCGGCGAAGTAGGGGTCGTCGCGGGTGTAGACCTGCGACGGGTTGAGCTGGTCGGCACGGATCATCAGCGCATCGTGGGGCTCGGCGTAGGTCGGGCCGTCGTGGATCAGCTTCATCTGCTCGCCGCTGATGTCGATCAGCTGATCGTTCTCGGCATGCATCGGACCCACCGGCAGGAAGCGGTCCTTGGAGAACTTGCACAGCGCGGTGAGGTACTTGCCGTCGACGTCACGGCTACAGGCCAGCGAGGCCTTGATGTGGCCGATGTTGTAGTGCACGTCGATGCGGTCGCGGATGTAGTTCACCTCCTCGCCGTTGTAGGCGCGAATGGAGTCCTCGATGTTCCACTTCACCACCTGGCTGTCGAGGAACAGCGAGGTGTAGGCGTTGCCGCGGTTGTCGTAGGTGGTGTGCAGCGGCCCCAGGCCCACTTCCGGCTCGGCCACCACGACGTCGCGCGGGTCGGACAGGCCACCGTCGAACCACTCGGCCACGCGGGACCACTCGATCACGGTGCAGGTCGGCGACAGCTTGCCGCTGACCACGCAGTACTTGCCTTCCGGCGGCGCGGTGTTGACGCCGTGCGGGCTGCGCGGGGTCGGCACATAGAGGGCAAAGGCGTTGCGGCCTTGGTGGGCCTGCTCACGGGCGTCGACCACCGGTACCGGGGAGTCGCCGATGGTGGTGTATTCGCCCGCGGCAACGGCACGCTCGATGGCCGGCACGTCGAATATCACCGTCCAGTCGCGCTCCGGGCCCATCATTTCCGGCAGGGTCATGCCGCGGGCCGAGTTGTAGCAGGAGGCGGCGACGAAGCGGCCGCTGTAGTCGGTGTCGCAGTTGTCCAGGTTACCGTCGACGATCGCCTGCCACTTGAACTCCATGGTCTCGGCGTCGATGCAAGTCATCATGGTCCAGTATTCGGACGGATCGTCCAGGTACTCGCCGTTGTTGTTCAGCGGCACGATCATCTCACCCGCCGCGAAGACCCGCTCGGTACTCGGCACGCGCTGCAGGGTCAGGCCGTGGATCGACTGCACGTTGGGGATGGTGAGGATCTTGTCGGCACGCATGATGTCCAGGCGAATCCGCGCCACCCGGGTGTTCAGCTTGTCGTTGATGAAGCAGTAACGACCGTCGTAGCGGGCGTCGGTGTAGCTTACCTTGGGGTGATGGGTGTCGCCGTTGAGCGGGGCGTTGGGGCCCAGCACGCGCTTGGATTCATTGGTGATGCCCCAGCCGGTGGCGCTGTCGACGTTGAACACCGGGATGCGCAGCAGCTCGCGCATGGAGGGCACGCCGAGGATGCGCACCTCGCCGGAGTGGCCGCCGCTCCAGAAGCCGTAGTACTCGTCCAGCTCGCCCGGCTCCACGTGGTGCTCGTTGTTGGTCGCCGCCTCGGCGGGGCGGCTGCGCACCAGGGCACCGGCGCCGAAACCGCCGGCCAGGCTGGCCCCGGCCACGCCGGTCACTGCGCTGTTGCGCAGGAAGTTGCGGCGGCTGAGGTCCTTGATGTGGTCGTTATTGTCGCTCATGGTTCACTCCTCCTGAAGAGTGGGAATGCGCTGCAGTTTGGCCTGGCTGCCCTGCGCAGCATCGGCCGGATAGGTTTCCACGGCACCGCCCTTCGAGGAGCCGCGAGCGGCCTTCTCGTAGCGCTTGCGGCGCTTGATCATCGGCGGACAGCGCCGGTCGTCGTGGTAGGTCACCTGGCAATCCAGGCAGTAGTGGCACTCGTTGGCGTTGATGCGGCCGTCGGGGTGGATGGCCTGCACTTCGCATTCGTTGGCGCAGATCTGGCAAGGGGTCCCGCAGCTGCCGCGATGGCGCTTGAGCCAGTCGAACAGGCGCAGGCGGGCGGGAATGGCGAGCCCCGCGCCCAGCGGGCAGATGTAGCGGCAGTAGGCCTTGTGGGTGAAGGCCGAGATGGCGAGCAGGCCAAGGGCATAGGCCAGGAAGGCCCACTCGCGCTGGAAGCGCATGGTCACGGCGGTCTTGAACGGCTCTACCTCGGCGTAGCGTTCGGCCTGGCCCAGCGAGTGCAGCGAGACCGCGAACAGCGCCAGCAGAATGATGTACTTGATCGCCCACAGCCGCTCGTGCAGGGCGAAGGGCACTTCGAACTGAGGCACCCGGAGCTTGCGCGCGGCCTTGTTGATCAACTCCTGCATGGCGCCGAAGGGGCACAGCCAGCCGCAGAACACGCCGCGGCCCCACATCAGCAGCGTGACGGCGACGAACGACCAGAGGATGAACATCATCGGGTCGATGAGGAACGACTCCCAGCTGAAGCCGCCCATCAGCGAGTGAACGAAGGTCAGGATGTTGACCACCGAGAGCTGGGCCAGGGAATACCAGCCGATGAACACCACGGTGTAGACCAGGAAGCCGACCCGCAGCGGGTTGAATACCCTGGGATAGCGCACCAGCACGTCTTGGAACAGCATGATCGCCGTCAGTACGGTCAGGCCGGCGCCGAGCACGGCGATCTGGAAGGTGCGGTCGCGCCACACCTGGACCCACAGGGCCTCCTCTACCGGGGGCTCGAAGCGCTCGATGAAGCGTTCGGGGATGCTGTAGTGGGCGTTGAAGCGGACGAACTCGGTCTCCAGCGGCCCGGCGGCGCGGCGCACCAGCAAACCCAGCTCCCAGGGCTCGCCCGGGTCGAACTCGGCCTCGTTGCGGATGATGAAGATGTCGCGCTCGGTCAGCCGCGGTGCCCCGTCGATGCCGAGGCGCACGATGCGCCGGTGGTCGCTGTCCTGGAAGGCGATGTTGGTGTTGCCCTGAGAGGCCTCGATACGGTCGAAGATACCGCCGCGCACATAGCCGGAGCCCTTGAAGGAGTAGTCGCCACTGGCCATGACCCCAATGGCATGCTCGCCCTCGTCGAGTCGCTCCATCAACTGCTCGTAGACGATGTCGCCGAGCAGATTGCGGCCGGCGGTCGGCGCATTGAGATAGGTGACGTAGAGATCGATGAAGGTGTTCTCGGCCGCCTGACCGCTGGCGTAGCCTTCGGCGGCGGTGCCGACGAAGGCCTCGTCGATCTCGCCGTGGGTCAGGTGCAGACGGCGAATGGTGCCGTCGCCTACCAGGGTTTCCCAGTCGGCCGGCTCGAACACCTCGTAGCGTACTTCGGCCGGCGGTGTGGCCAGCGGGTCGTCAATCAGGCCCTGCTCGGCGGCGACCCGGCGGGCGGAGCGCATGACGGTCTCTGTGAGCACGATCACGGTGACCGTGGCACCGGAGATGGCATCCAGGTTCTCGCCCACGCGTAGCCGCGCGTTGACGTGATGGGGCGCGTGGGCATCGGCATAGTCGATCAGGCGCTGCTCGGGAATGCCCACCAGCATGATCGGCTCTTCGTGGCCGAGAATGGTGGCCTGAGTGATGCGAGCTTCCAGGTCGATGCCCACCAGCATGTTGATCGGTTTGCCGGAGTAGGCCGGAATCGGCGCAATGTCGTCGGTCTCGAAGGCGTAGCCGAGCAGGGTGTCGCCGGTGTAGACCGCCTTGGCGGCATGCTCTCCCTCCACTTCCGCCAGTCTCGTGGCGCTGGGGAACCCCGCCTTCACCTGGGAAAGTTCAAAGGCTTGCGCGGACGCGCCGAGCAGCATCGACAATCCAAATACACAGGCAAGAATCAGGGTGAGGAGCGGGTAGCGCCGGATGGACATGGGCATTCCTTATCAAGCGCTTGTTCGAGGCCAGGAAAAGGACTTGCCAGGAACATGCATTTGAAATGTTGCTTATGTTGTTGTCCATCATGCCAGTTGACCAACGTCATCGAATTGACGTGGATCATGCGCGGGAGGGACTGGGGACGAGGTTGAAGAGGTAGTCCCGAGGGAGTAGGCAGGCTTGGTTACGGTGAGGTGTGGTGATGTCTGGAAGAGTATTGCGAAGGGGCGGCGGGGCGCGTGATGGCGATCTTGGCCAGCCGCCCCGCCGCTCAGGCGGAAATGTCCGCCTGAGCTTTGATGGCGTGATTAGAGCACCGGCTCGAGCATGAAGTCGACGGCGGCCTTCACTTCCTCGTCGCTCAGGTTGGCGTGTCCACCCTTCGGCGGCATGGCGCCGATACCCTCGATGGAGTGGGCATACAGGGTTTCCATGTCCTGCTCGAGGCGCTCGGCCCAGGCGTCGGCATCGCCCTTGATCGGGGCGCCGGCGGCGCCGGTCATGTGGCACGCCATGCACGCCTGGTTGTAGATCGCCTCGCCATCGGGCTCGGCCTGGGCCACGGTGGCAAAGGCCAGGGCGGCAGAGCCGGCGAGCAGAGCGGCGGTAAGTTTCTTCATGGGTTTCTCCTTATGCTTGATTCACGGTGAAGCCAGTCTTTTTTAATTCCACTCGAGGGCTGGCCTCGATTTACAGCCAAAGCGGATTTTGGCACATCTATGCGGCGCCTGTCGGGATCTGCATTAAGCGCGCGAGCTGGGGCTGCCGTCTGCCGAGCATGTCGGCAAGGGTGTAACGATCCAAGACTTCCATGAAAGCGCCCATCGCCTCGTTGAGAATGGGCTTGAGTCGGCAGGCCGGCGTGATGATGCATTCGTTATGATCGCGGAAACACTCCACCAGGCCGAGCTCGTGCTCGGTATCGCGCACCAGTCGTCCCAAGGTGATCTCCTCGGGGGGCCGACTGAGCAGCAGGCCGCCGTTCTTGCCGCGGATGGTGGTGATGTAGCCACGATGACTCAGATCCTGGACCACCTTCATCAGATGGTTGCGCGAAACGCCGAAACTCTCTGCAATCTCGTGGATGGTGGCCCGCTCTTCCCCTTTGACGGCGAGGTAGAGCAGAACGCGCAGCGCATAGTCGGTGTAACGGGTCAGATGCATGAAGTTCGGCCTGTCTTGATGGGCGTCAATTAAGGTGCGCTAACATCTTCTTATCATAACACTGCTTCGTTGCTTGCTCGCGCTGGGCATGGCTGTGGCATCGGGTCGCGTCAGTATGA
Source organism: Halomonas sp. MCCC 1A11062 (assembly GCF_021404355.1). Classification (NCBI taxonomy): domain Bacteria; kingdom Pseudomonadati; phylum Pseudomonadota; class Gammaproteobacteria; order Oceanospirillales; family Halomonadaceae; genus Halomonas; species Halomonas sp. MCCC 1A11062. Next base: position 2,670 of record NZ_JABFTW010000001.1, on the reverse strand, counting down.
AGGTGGCCACACAGCCGAAAATCGCTGCTGTCGTCCCCAGCACCAAGCCGGGTGCACCGCCGAACCATAGTACCAGCCAACTGAAAGCAAGCAGAACGATGGCGAGTTGCTTCGTCCTTCTGGCAATGGCCCGCTGCTCGCGCCAGGCATGCAGTGGCGGGCCCAGTCGCGGATGGTGCCATAGCCAACGCGCCAGGCGCGGCGAACCCTTCGGCGCTGCCCAGGCGGCCACCAGCAGAAAAGGGGTGGTCGGCAGCAGCGGCACCACCAGCCCGGCGGTGCCCAAAGCGATGGCTCCGTAGGCAAGCATTCGCCAGCCCAGGCGTAGCACGGTTTCTCTCATCACACCCTCGCGAAATTTTCGAGGCGCAGTTTCGCGCGTTCATTCTAAGTAGTATTTTATATACATGTTTAAAAACTTTGCCAAGTCTACGTACGCACCGGACCCTCAAGCGGGGGAGCTGCGGCTCCCGGCCTGGCGTTGGCTGTTCCCCTTGGCGGCCTTGCATGCCGCCCTGATGGTACCGCTCTCGCTGCTGGCGCTCTATCACGGCTGGACAGCGGTACAGCTGGCGACCCCGGCAGCCCATGCGCGCGAGATGCTGTTCGGCTTCGCCCTGGCGGTGATCGCCGGCTACCTGTTGGGACCGGTGCCGCGCCGCCAGCTGGCCGTGCTGGTGACGCTCTGGCTGTTGGGTCGAGTGGGCGTGCTGACCTGGCCGGGCGCCGTGGTGGCCTCGCTGGCCGACGCAGCCTTCGCGCTGTGGGTGGCCGGGGGGCTGGTGCCACGCTTCATCGCCGCCAAGAAGTGGCGCAACCGGCTGCTGTCGCCGCTGCTGGGCATGATCTGCCTGCTGGCAGTAGTGACCCTGACCTGGCGCTATCTCGACGACATGCCGACCACCGCGCCGCTGATGCATCAGAGCGTGCTGTGGCTGGTGCTGCTGATGACCTTCATGGGTGGTCGCGTCATCGTTCCGGCCGTCAATGGCTATTTCGCGCGAGAGTTCGCACGAGAGTTTCGCCAGGCCGGGGTGGGCGTGCAGCCGCGTCTGGAGGCGGCGCTGATCGTGCTGCTGGGGCTGGCGCCCTTCGTCATGCTGCTCGATCTGCTGCGCCCGTTGGCGGCCTTGCTGGTGCTGGCAGCGGGCCTGCTGGTGCTGACTCGCATCTGGCACTGGCGGCCGTTAGGCTGCCGTGAGCGGCCGGATCTGCAGGTGCTGATGCTGGGCTATGCCTGGCTGGCCATCGGCCTGGTGCTGCTGGCGCGCAGCTGGTGGGCGCCGCAGCATGCCAGCACCGCGTTGCACGCCTTCACCGTAGGGGCGCTGGGCACGCTGTCCAGCAGCATCATGCTGCGCCACGTGATTCTGCGTGCCAAAGGCCGCCCGGAGCGGGAGCGAGTGCTGCTGCCGCTGGCCGGGCTGTTCGCCACGGCAGCGGTCCTTCGCCTATGGGCCATCGATGCCGGCAGTGCCTGGCTGCTGCTGCTGTGGGGCTCGGCGCTGGCCTGGAGCCTGGGCTGGCTGCTGGTGGCCTGGCGGCTGTGGGTGTGGATTCGCCGATTGCCTCTACGTGACAACGCCACACTTGACTCGGGGCTCAATAGATAACCCAGTGCTGCAAAAAGCCGATGCGACGATAAACGGCGCAGGTGGTATGGATCCTGGCTCGTGTATACGGGGAGCGACTCAACCTGCTTCCAGTTCAGCCAGTCAGATACCATAGATGTCTTTCAGTAACGAAGTGAGCCAGCATCGATTATTGAAATACTGGCCATCAGAACGACAAGGCTCATAATGACGACAAGGACGCAAAGAGCTTTTTCTGCATCGCTATTTGGAGTAGATGGTACGCCATGGCGATTGGGCCCCGGGGTGCCGGGAGCGAAGAGCAACGCCAAGCCGATAAGTAGACCTACGAAAGGAACGAAGTATAACAATAACCACCAACCGGTGGCGTTAAAATCATTCAGGCGACGGGTGCAGTGAAGCACCATCATCACCATGCATGGAATCCATGCGAGCATGACGATGAGTGACAGCGCGACACCAGCACCGTCGCTACTCGATGAAACCCCCACCAGAATGGCCAATAGCATAAGTGCCGCAGGTATAAAGATCATGGTAGACATGTAAAGAAAAAAGCGAAGTCGGCCGATCCTGCCCCTGCTTTGAAAAATACTGGGCGCGTATGAGTCCATGCGTGAGTTCTTTGCGCTGCCAGGAGTAGCTGAAGCTCTTGCGGGCATTTGAGTCCTTGCGGGTTGTCTGCTTTAGAAACCGTGTGGGTAGTCGGAGGTAGGTTTCGATAGCAAGAAATGGGAGATATGAAAAGTGGACCAGCCCCACCCAGCGAGCTGACGGGTGGGGCTGGTGCTAGCCGATCAAGACTCGATCGGGGCGCGCCAGTCGTCGGAACCGGAGGTGCCGGCGACGTTGTGTTCCCAGTCGATCTTGCGGTAGGCCAGGGACACGTCCATCAGCTGAGTGAACTCAGACTTGGTGGAGTCCTGGGCGTGCGGCATGCGCAGGTTGATGTCGACGATAGTGGCGTCGGTCAGGGTGGTGGTGAAGAAGTGCTCCTGCTTGCCCTCGACGGAGGTGCGGTACCACTTCAGCTCGACGTTCGGCAGCATTTCGCCGGAAGCCAGGGCGTTGTACATCAGCG